>NZ_JAKZKT010000026.1 GCF_022808645.1 Bacillus litorisediminis | reverse complement strand
CTAATATAAACTTAACCAATTTGAACACCTGCCTGGTGAAAAAAATTAATCAGTCAAAAATAGCTGATAACCTTATTATATCAGGCATTATGAGCAAGTTTATAAAGGATTTCGCTACGGATTCAGGCATATTTTCCAATAATGTAATCGTTAATAAGTTAAAGCAATGATAAGGAAAGTAGAATCTAGTAATTTTTCCACAGAGAGCTTCGGGTGCTGAAAAGAAGCAAAAATACAGATTTGAAAATGGCCTTTAAGCTTCGTTACTGAACGTATCTTTGGATATCAAGTAGGTTGCGGCGGGACTTGGTACCCGTTATCGAAACCACAGTATAAGAATGTAATATTCTGTACTTGCAGAGGCTGTTTGTGTGAGCAAACGGTAAAATAAGGTGGTACCGCGTAAATAATCTTACGTCCTTATCTAATAATAGATAGGGACGTTTTTTATGTTTGCGGTAGTCAAAATAAAAGGAATGAAAAACATATTTTTATCATTTTTTTATTATGAATAGATGAAAGGGGAGTATAAGGTGAGTAATGCATTGGTACTGCAATCAGATTTTGGCTTGAGTGATGGGGCAGTCAGTGCCATGTATGGAGTGGCGCAAACGGTGGATCCTTCCGTGCCTCTATTTGATTTAACGCATGATATTCCCCCATACAATATTTGGGAAGCTTCGTATCGCTTATTGCAAACCATTCCTTATTGGCCAGAAAATACGGTATTTGTTTCAGTCGTAGATCCAGGTGTTGGGAGTGACCGAAAAAGTGTTGTTGTAAAGACCGCATCTAATCACTTTATTGTTACACCTGATAACGGGACTCTTACCCATATACATCATAGTATCGGAATCGTTGAAGCAAGAATTATTGATGAACAAAAAAACAGACTGCCCCGTTCAGGGGCATCCCATACATTTCATGGGCGAGATATCTATGCGTATACAGGGGCTAGACTTGCATCTAATACGATTTCATTTGAAGAAGTAGGGCCAGCTTATTCAGTTGATTCAATTGTTTTATTACCGCTCTTTGAAGCTAGATTTTTAAACGGTGCCCTTACCGGAATGATAGATGTGCTTGATGTTCGTTTCGGAAATGTCTGGACTAACATCAGCCGAGAGTTATTTCTTCAATTAGGAATGGAATATGGAGACTCAGTTGAAGTTTTAATTCAACACGATTCGAAGAGGATTTACAAAAATTTCATGACCTATGGTCGTTCTTTTGCGGATTTATGCATTGGGGAGCCATTGGTTTACATAAACTCTTTAGACAACCTAGCGATTGCCATCAACCAAGGTTCATTTGCAAAAAACTATAGTATTGGAACAGGATCAAATTGGCGTATTTCGCTTAGAAAAGCGCCAAAGATCATATATGAATAAGAAAAGGAGAAAATGATTATGCCAAACAAAGCACTTTCTACAAAAACCATTGTAGCGATTGGGATTGGTACCGCTGTCTTCTTAATCCTTGGACGTTTTGCTTCTATTCCTTCAGGTATTCCCAATACGAATATCGAAACGTCCTATGCATTTTTAGCACTTATGTCAGTCATTTTTGGCCCAATCGCTGGTGCACTCATTGGATTTATAGGTCATGCCTTAAAAGATGCAATCATGTGGGGGTCTATTTGGTGGAGCTGGGTTATTGTCTCTGGCGTTGTTGGACTTTTATTTGGTTTAGCCTCAAGAAATGTCAATGTTCAAAGTGGCGTAATGGGAACCAAACAAATTATTACTTTTAATATTGTCCAAGTAATTGCGCAAGCCGTTGGCTGGTTCTTAGTTGCACCCGTACTGGATATACTAATTTATGCGGAACCAGCTAATAAAGTTTTTGTTCAGGGATTAGTAGCAGGGGTATCTAATATGGTGACCGTCGGTGTTATCGGAACACTTCTATTAATTGCCTATGCAAAAACAAGAAGTAGGTCAGATAGCTTAGACATTGATGCTTAATTTTATGCAGCCGGAAACACATGTTTCCGGCTTTTATCATGAAAGAAGCCTTCGCAATTAAATTCTAAGAGTTGTAAAATAAAAGCAAAAAGCTTTAGTAGGGAAATGATGGGAAACATAATGAGGATACCTATTATAAATTTTAAGAATTTTACTTTTAAATACCGCAGTCAGGTGAAACCTACCTTACTGGATATTAATCTTGCAATCTATCAAGGTGAAAAGATTTTAATTATTGGCCCATCTGGATCAGGAAAAAGTACGCTTGCTCATTGTATAAATGGGTTAATCCCTCATTCCTATGAAGGAGAGTTTGACGGTGAGCTATATATGAAATCTGAAAATGGACTGAAACAGGATTTATTTACCCGCTCGAAAGCTGTAGGTACTATTTTACAAGACCCGGATAGTCAGTTCATCGGACTTACAGTAAGCGAGGATATTGCATTTTCGATGGAGAACGATTGTATACCACAAGAGGCTATGAAAAAAAGAGTTGAAAAGATTGCGAAACTGGTAGAGGTCGATGATCATCTCTCTTCCTCACTTTTTCATTTGTCAGGAGGGCAAAAGCAAAGAGTTGCATTAGCAGGCGTGATGGTTGATGCAGTAGATATTTTATTATTTGATGAGCCTCTTGCCAATCTTGATCCGGCTACGGGAAAATATGCAATTGAGCTGATTGACCGGATTCATAAAGAAACCAATAAAACCATTATCATTATTGAACATCGTTTGGAGGATGTACTACATCGCAGTGTTGATCGGATTATTGTTATCGATAAAGGCAGAATAGTCAGTGATTCTTCTCCTGCTGAGCTATTATCTTCAAATGTATTAGAAGCAACTAATTTACGAGAACCCTTATACATAAAGGCTTTAAAATATGCTGGGTGTGAAGTATCACCTGCTATGAATCCTGAGCATATCAGCAATCTGAATTTGAATGGCTGGAAAGATCAAGTCAAAAAATGGTTTCAATCCAAGCCGCTTCACCAGCCATCCCGACGTTCTACCCCTTTATTAGAGCTTGAAAATATTTCATTTCGCTATGACGCAGGAAATGAAATTTTACATAATGTATCCTTTTCTATCAATAAAGGGGAAATGGTGAGTATAGTTGGCAAAAACGGGGCAGGCAAGTCAACTTTAATGAAGCTCATTTGCGGCTTTGAAAAACCCACGACAGGGCGGATTCTTTTCGAAGGGAAAGATCTGTCCAATGACACAATTAGTGACCGCTCACTTCGGATTGGCATGGTGATGCAAAATCCAAACCATATGATATCTAAGCATAAAATATATGATGAGGTCGCTCTTGGTCTTGTAGCAAGAGGATTTTCAGAAGACAAAATATCGGAGCAGGTTGAAAAAACATTAAAAATTTGCGGACTATTTCCCTATCGCAATTGGCCCATTTCCGCATTAAGCTTTGGCCAGAAAAAGCGGGTAACTATTGCCTCTATTCTCGTTCTCGAGCCTGATATCATTATATTAGATGAACCGACTGCAGGGCAGGATTTTCGGCATTATACAGAGGTAATGGAGTTTTTAGTAGAGTTGAATAAACAAGGTATTACGATTTTAATGATCACTCATGATATGCACCTAATGCTTGAATATACCACTCGAACGATTGTGATCGGCAATGGGACTATACTTGGAGACGACATGCCTACTCAGATTCTAGCTAACCATCCTCTCATAAAACAGGCAAACCTTAAAGAAACCTCATTATTTGAACTGGCAAAACTTGCGGGGATAGATGATCCAACTGAATTTGTCCAACGGTTTATTGATTACGATCGGGAGGCAAGAAAGCAATGGCAGTAGAAATGTTATCATATATTGAGCGAAAATCTCCCATTCACCAGTTAACAGGGGCTACTAAATTACTTTGTTTTATCATCTGGACTTTTGCAGCCATGTTAACCTATGATACACGAGTTCTGCTTTTTCTTTTTGGATGGAGCCATATCATTTTCAAATTATCTAGGACAAAAATAAAGGAAGTTTCTTTTGTGCTAGTCTTTATTTTAATCTTTATGCTCTTTAATAATATAGCAATTTATCTTTTCTCTCCTCAACAGGGGGTGGAGATCTATGGTACGGAACACATTCTTCTAGGTTCTGGCCACTTCGCTTTAACAGCAGAACAATTATTTTATTTGCTCAATATTTCTCTTAAATATTTTGTTGTCATCCCTGTTGCTCTTTTATTTATCGTCACAACACATCCAAGTGAATTTGCTTCATCACTAAATCGAATTGGCATCAGCTATCGCATATCCTATGCAGTGGCTTTAGCTCTGCGCTATATACCTGATATTCAAAGGGAATATCGCACTATATCATTATCTCAGCAGGCACGAGGTATTGATATGTCTAAAAAAGCTAAGCTGTCCAAACGGATTAAAAACGCAGCATCTATCATTACTCCTTTAATTTTTTCAAGCTTGGACCGGATTGAAGTCGTAAGTAACGCCATGGATCTCCGTGGCTTTGGAAAACATAAAAAAAGGACATGGTATAGTGCAAAGCCCTTTCAAACCTGTGATTATGCCGCTATCTGCCTTTTCGTTATAATCTTGATTGGCTCCCTATTCATTACGTTTTATGACGGCAGCAGGTTCTATAACCCATTTATATAATTGAAAAAAGGAGTTTCTCAGATAAGAAACTCCTCTTATATTATTTATTATCTCTAATATAATGATCCCTGCTCTTAAATCCAGCAGCAAGAATCTTTTTCATTTCCTCACGCCGTTTCACCTTAGTTGCTTCTTGTTTGGCACTATAGACAAATCGCGCCCAGTCTTTACGATAGCCTGGAGTAAGGGACTGGTAGAAATCCAGCAGTTCTGGAGTGTCTTCCAAATCTTTCTCAATCTGCGGTATCAGATCGATATAATCATCCACGCATTGACTGGCTTTAGCAGAAGTCTGATTTTTGCCTTTTGCATCCTCTTTAAGGCCCACCACCGTAAATACATCATCTAATCCTACCATCCGGGCAAATTTTATATTACTTGAGCCAATATACCCAGTTTCATCTGCTCCCAGTCCATCCAATAATTCATCGCGATGAATATATGTTGGATATACCTTATTGCCCTTTTTCGGATAAGCCAAATAGATATAGCCGTTTTTATTCAAAATATCTTTTTCAATAATCTGATCTACTAGCTCTTTTAAACACTTCATATCTAAGACAAAAGCAAAAATCAGATCATACGAACTGCCGGATAATTTCGTATCATAATCATTTAATTCTTCTAAATAATCAGCGCCATCTGGGAGATTAAGAACTGCTACATTTTTATATTTTTGCAGGCTTAGCTTTTCTGTAATTGATTTTGCCATCATCTCACCTTTTTATTTTGATTTCATTTCATCTATTATTGTAAAAGTTCTCTACACCGTTATCAATTTTTGCAGTTAAAAGAATCCCATTTTTAGTTTAAAAAATATAAATACTGGTGTTTAAGGTAGATCATAATAGGTTTATCCGATTCCTGAATAGGAAATTTAAAATCTATGAAAACAGCGATTGCTGAAATCAATAAAGTGAAGCAGAACTTGTTTATTTCCAAAACAGTACCTAAAGAAAGAATCAATCATTATGAACAAGAACTTATCTCATTTGCAAAAAGTAACGGAGCAGCCTTTCCTCACATATCCAGAACTCAAACAAAAGCAGCAAATCGTCTTGCAAAACCATGCCTTGTATGCACAACACAGAAGCCATTGATACTTTATTAAAAGAAGATATTATTTCAAATGAAGTGGGCTGAGCGAGAACACAATCTAATAACGGACAAACCCGTCAATTAGAGGATTCTCATTAAATGTGGAGTAATTTTAAGCAATAAATAAAAAAATGCGGAAATTTTGTAAAAATTGTATGATATTTTTTTAACTTTCCTATTGATATTTTTCTTATATGTTGTTAATCTAAAGAAGCATGTAATTGGAAAGCTTTTATTCAAAAATATTTGGGTCTTTCCAAGCAGATAATTTTGACCACTTTTTCGGAAGTTAAGGCCATACGGACAGCCGGGTCAAATGCCGATTGGCAACTTTTAGTTGCCTTATTGATTGAGTTAAAAGCTCAAATTTTATAAGTTGGTTACTTTACAACCAGTGCATATGCACATCAACTTGTGAAACGGTCAATAAGAGTGGTAAAAGTAATTATTTGCTATATAGACTCTGATCATATTGGTATATTTTGGATATTAAAGAGCTTTCTATCCTTATGTCCTATGACTTTAGTCATGGAATCCATATGCTTTTTAATATTTCGGATTATATCTAAAGCAAGTGTGTGCGCGGTTATGCGTTTTGCACTTGCTTTTTTTGTTTCTTCAAGTTTGTACTCTTGCTCTTTATTTATTAACTTAAAAATCTATCAGATTAGGAGATGAGAAAATGGGAAAAGCACTTATTATTGGTTGCGGTGGTGTGGCCTCTGTTGCCATTCACAAATGTGTCCAAAATCCTGAGGTGTTTGAAGAAATTTGCATCGCAAGCCGTACAAAATCAAAATGTGATGACTTAAAAGCTAAGCTAGATGGCGGCAAAACGAAAATTTCAACTGCTCAAGTTGATGCTAATAATGTAGAAGAACTAATTGCTTTAATTGAAGAGTTCAAACCAGACATTGTGATGAACTTAGCTTTACCATATCAGGATTTAACGATTATGGAGGCTTGTCTTGCAACTAAAACACACTATCTGGATACTGCAAACTATGAGCCAGAAGATACAGCAAAATTTGAATACAAATGGCAATGGGAATACCGCGAACGTTTTGAAAAGGCTGGGATTACGGCGCTTTTAGGCAGCGGCTTCGACCCAGGTGTAACGGGTGTATTTTCTGCGTATGCTCTCAAACATCATTTCGATGAAATTGAATATATCGATATTCTTGATTGTAATGCTGGAGATCACGGCTATCCTTTCGCAACGAATTTTAATCCTGAAATCAATATTCGTGAGGTTTCTGCGAACGGCAGATATTGGGAAAACGGAGAATGGATCGAAACGAAACCGATGGAAATCAAACGTGTATATAACTTCCCTGAAGTTGGCGAAAGAGACATGTATTTGCTGTACCACGAAGAACTGGAATCTCTTGCAGTAAACATTCCAGGAATTAAACGGATTCGTTTCTTTATGACATTTGGCGAAAGCTACCTTACTCACCTAAAATGTCTTGAAAATGTAGGTATGACTTCAATTGCACCAATTGAATTCGAAGGAAAACAAATCATTCCGCTTCAGTTCTTGAAAGCTGTACTGCCAGATCCAGCTTCTCTTGGACCGCGTACAAAGGGTAAAACGAACATTGGCTGTATCTTCAAAGGTAAAAAAGATGGAAAAGATAAAACGTACTACGTGTACAATGTTTGTGATCATGAAGAATGCTACAGAGAAGTCGGTTCTCAGGCAGTATCTTACACAACAGGTGTTCCTGCTATGATTGGCGCGATGATGATCTTAACTGGAAAATGGAATAAACCAGGCGTATACAATATTGAAGAATTTGATCCAGATCCATTCATGGAAGCATTGAATAAATGGGGACTCCCTTGGAAAGAAGATTTTAATCCAGAGCTTGTTGATAACGAACCTATAAAAGTTAAAGAACCGGAGCTCGTTCGTTAAGATGAGATTTGAAGAATTACCAACACCATGTTATGTAGTTGATGAAGGTCTTCTGGAGAAAAATTTAAAAATTCTTAATGGAGTTATGGAACGGACAGGGTGCAAGATTGTTTTAGCACAAAAAGCTTTTTCCATGTATACGCTGTATCCTCTTATTGGAAAGTATTTAAGTGGGACTACAGCCAGCGGTTTATACGAAGCTCGTCTGGGCTACGAGGCAATGGGCAAAGAAAATCATGTCTTTGCCCCAGCCTATCGGGAAGATGAAATTGATGAAATTATTTCGATCTGTGATCATATCATCTTTAATTCTTTCTCACAGGTGGAAAAATTCAAGGATAAGGTGCTTAAAGCCGGTAAAAAAGTAGGCTTGCGCATTAATCCCGAATGCTCCACACAGGTGGGACATGCCATCTATGATCCATGTTCACCTGGCTCTCGATTCGGTGTAACACTGGAACATTTTCGTCCTGATTTGCTTGAAGGCGTGTCAGGGCTGCATTTCCACACACTTTGCCAGCAAAACTCTGACGATTTAGAAACAACACTGAATGCCGTAGAAGAAAAATTTGGACCCTGGCTATCACAAATGGAATGGATTAACTTTGGCGGCGGTCATCACATCACGAGGGAAGACTATAACATTCCATTGCTTGAGGAATGTATTAAGAGAATGCAGGATAAATACGGTCTTGAAGTATATCTTGAGCCGGGAGAAGCGGTTGCTCTTAATGCAGGATATCTAGTTGTATCGGTACTGGATACTGTAAAAAATGGCATCGATATTGCTATTCTTGACACTTCTGCAACCTGTCATATGCCTGACGTATTAGAAATGCCTTATCGCCCTCCTTTATTTGGCTCAGGCGAACCTGGAGAGAAGCCATATACTTACAGACTAGGCGGTCAAACCTGTCTTGCAGGCGATGTAATTGGGGATTATTCCTTTGACCAGCCTTTAAAAAGCGGGGATCGTTTAGTTTTTGGTGATATGGCGATCTACACAATGGTGAAAAATACCACGTTTAACGGCATGCCTTTACCAGCCATCGCCATTCAGGATAAAAATGGCGATTGTCAGGTCGTACGTGAATTTGGCTATCAGGACTTTAAGATGAGACTAGCTTAAAAGTTCAGCTGAATGAATATTTTTTTGCTACTGTTTTGAAACATAAGGATATCTTTTAAAAAGTAAAAGCCAGATTCCTAAATAGGAATCTGGTTTTTTTATATCAATCGCATAAAGTTTTAAATCGGAATTAAACAGGACATAATGGAGACTATGATACATGGAAATTGTCTGCTGTTATTGACAAGAAAACTATTTCTATATAACATTGCATATTGAATTAGAATTATTATTGATAATAATTCTAGTCTTCAGCATGCCAATTAAATCCACAAAATACATCTTAGGAGGAATGTAGCTATGTTACTAATTGGAACAGAAGTAAAACCATTCAAAGCAAATGCTTACCATAATGGCGAATTTATTGAGGTTACTGAAGAAAACTTTAAAGGCAAGTGGAGTGTAGTTTGCTTTTATCCTGCAGACTTTACATTCGTATGCCCAACTGAACTAGAAGATTTGCAAAATCATTATGCGACTTTAAAAGAACTTGGGGTCGAAGTGTACTCAGTTTCAACAGATACTCATTTTACTCACAAAGCATGGCATGATCATTCAGAAACGATCGGCAAGATTGAATATATTATGATTGGCGACCCTTCACAAACACTCTCTAGAAACTTTGAAGTACTTAATGAAGAAGAAGGCCTTGCTGCCCGCGGTACATTTATTATCGATCCAGACGGGATTATTCAAGCTGTTGAAATTAATGCAGATGGCATCGGTCGCGATGCTAGCATTCTTATTAATAAGATTAAGGCAGCTCAATATGTTCGCAACAATCCTGGTGAAGTTTGCCCAGCTAAATGGCAGGAAGGTGCCCAAACACTTAAGCCAAGCCTAGATCTTGTAGGAAAGATTTAAGGAGTTACGATTATCCATGATACTAGATGCAGATATAAAAGCACAATTAGCCCAATATCTTGAACTGATGGAGGGCAATGTGCTACTCAAAGTTAGTGCGGGATCGGATGACACATCTAGAGACATGTTAGATTTGGTGGATGAATTAGCCACTATGTCATCGAAAATTAAGATAGAGAAAACTCAATTAGAAAGAACTCCGAGCTTTAGTGTGAACCGTGTCGGCGAAGACACTGGGGTAACTTTTGCCGGGATTCCTTTGGGACATGAATTTACTTCATTCGTATTGGCTTTACTCCAGGTTAGCGGAAGAGCTCCCAAGGTTGATCAGAGTGTTATTGACCAAATTAAAAGCTTAAAGGGTGAATATCACTTTGAATCATATATCAGTCTGACCTGCCACAACTGCCCTGATGTTGTACAGGCACTAAACATAATGAGCATACTTAATCCTACTATCACACATACCATGATCGATGGTGCAGCTTTTAAAGAAGAAGTAGAGAGTAAAGACATTATGGCTGTACCGACCGTTTTTCTGAATGGTGAACCCTTTGGCAGCGGCCGGATGACACTTCAAGAGATTCTTTCCAAGATGGGAAACGGACCAGATGCATCAGAGCTTGCTAACAAGGATCCATATGATGTACTAGTTATTGGTGGCGGACCAGCAGGTGCAAGTGCAGCCATCTATGCAGCACGCAAAGGCATCCGTACAGGTATTGTGGCTGAACGTTTTGGCGGTCAGGTCATGGATACCTTGGGCATTGAGAACTTTATCAGTATGAAATATACAGAAGGCCCTAAGCTCGCCGCAAGTCTTGAAGAACATGTCAAAGAGTATGACATTGATGTAATGAATTTGCAGCGTGCCAGACGATTAGAGAAGAAGGAATTCATTGAAATCGAACTCGAAAACGGTGCTGTTCTAAAGAGCAAGACCGTAATTATTTCAACGGGTGCCCGTTGGCGCAATATTGGTGTCCCGGGCGAAGCAGAATTCAAAAACAAAGGCGTAGCATACTGCCCACACTGTGATGGACCATTATTTGAAGGAAAACACGTAGCTGTTATTGGCGGCGGTAATTCAGGCATTGAAGCTGCTATTGATCTGGCAGGTATTGTAAAGCATGTAACCGTTCTTGAATTCATGCCAGAACTGAAAGCTGATGCTGTTTTGCAAGAGCGTCTTTATAGCCTTCCTAATGTAACGGTTTTAAAGAACGCCCAAACAAAAGAAATTACCGGTACTGACAAAGTAGACGGCATTTCTTACATTGATCGTGAAACAGGAGAAGAACATCACATTGAATTGCAGGGTGTATTTGTTCAGATCGGTCTTGTTCCCAATACCGATTGGCTAGGTGAAACAGTTGAACGCAATCGGTTCGGTGAAATTATCGTAGACAAGCACGGAGCTACCAACATCCCTGGCGTGTTTGCTGCAGGTGACTGTACAGATAGCGCCTATAAGCAAATCATAATTTCAATGGGAACAGGCGCTACTGCTGCCTTAGGAGCATTCGATTATCTAATCAGAAATTAATGACACATTTAATCTACATTTCTCAAAGTATATCTTTTAATTTCGAAAGTCGCTCACTATTTTAATTGCAGTTGAGCGACTTTCCTTTATCACGGATATACTTACATATTTTTATTCACTATCATCTTCTTCATTGGGTCTTGTTGTTTGTGTCGGAAGAGTATCCCAGAAGCTTGTATCAGCTGTTTCAATTGATCCATCTGCAATGGCTCTTACTGCCGCATCTAATGTTAAAATCGTTTGCTTAATTAAATAGCCATTACTTTTTTGACCTAGCGCGTATGATTCGATATAGTGATCAGACATTCCGCGCATTTCAAAAAGAAGTGTTGAGATATCATAACGGAGGGCAGCACCATTTCGTCCAATATTTGCACCATTCCCGCCATTATATTTACCTATGTGGCCCCAACCCGTATTTTCAAGTGCGCCATATACTATAGCCCCAAGCTTTTTTGAGCCTTCTAAAACTTCTGGTTTTACTTGGGAATTGGTTGGATAAAGGATGGATCCAGAAACTAGTTCACCTTCCGTTTGATTCATTGCTCCTTGATGGTGTAAATCAATCATGTAATCAATATCGTATTTTGCAAATACATTTTCGTGCAATGCTCTAACTTCAACTTCCATATCCTCAATCGCTTTATCATGTTCACGGTTTAAGTCAACTTCATTTGCATTGTAACGTGTAAGATGGCGTTCTCCGTCTGCTAAGTAATTATCCAGCGAAAAATTAACATCTCCCATTGCACCGTCTGCATTCAGCATTGGAAGCACTAGCACATTTACATTTTCTAAAACACCTTTTGTTTTATTAGTACCTAAGTGTTTAATAAATTCTAGAGCTCCTTCCGTAGTAAGCTGTTCATTTCCATGCTGTTGAGTTAAAAATAGAATAGTTGGATTTTCTGGATTGGATATGTATTTTGCTAGATAAATATCTCGTCCTTTTACAGTTTGGCCAATCACTTCAAGCTCCATTGCTTCTTGCTTTGCATCTTCTGTTTTAAGGTAGTCTACCATGCTTTCATACGTATGCAGAATCGAAGTTTGAATCGAACCATGGCCAGGTTCTGGACCATTTCCAACTGCACTGGCCGGAATAGTAACATTAGTGAATATCCCCAGCGCCATTAAGCCAGATAAAGAAACCGATAAAACTTTCTTTTTCAAACTCATTAAATATCCCTCCGCCTTCTATTAATTTTCAATAGGTAACTATCATTATATAAGTTATATTTGACAGAATTAATAGAGTATTCTGTCTATTCTTTAGACATATTTCGAGTAATGAAATATATGAAAATAGACGTATATATTTGTGTTTTATAGCAGACAGGCAGGTATTCGGTTATAAGATTTTATTGAGATTTAAGCATGTCTAATAATTTTTATCATATTGCATAGGCAAAACTGACCAATCGTAAACTATTAAAATAAATCACACCATGAAAAATAGGTACTATTACACGTACAGATTATTGTCATTGTCGTATACCATCGAAATTTGCTGTTCCATTAAATACAGAACCTTTATCTTGGCCAGTTATTCAAAGATAAGGTCGGCTCCTTTTGCTGAGTATTTAGAACGACCGCTCCCCTGGTCCAAAATCACTAGAATATTTTAGCTTTTAAACTTCATTTTTAGTTATTTTTTACTGCTACAATTTTACCAAATTAATAAAATAGTTCGAATACTTAGTTTATTTAGTAGATAAACTAAGTTCTCGATGTTATAATTACCACAAGCAAGGACTGCGGCTTGATCATTTTTTCGCAACAAATTGAAAGCCCTTTCTTTCTCCTGGCCAGGGAACTATAAAATGAAAGCTTAGTTAAAGTCCTTTATAAAAACCTTCAAAAAACAATTTTTAAAAAGGAGATTGAAACATGCTAAACAATGTACGTAAATCTTTTATTTCAGGGGTGGCTATAGTCTTATTACTACCTGTTGGAATAAATAGTGCAGCTGCCACAAATGAACCGAAAAGTGCATTAGAGGTAAAACCATTGGATGAAAGATATGAAGATTCTTTCACAATCGGTGCAGCCGTTGAGCCCTATCAATTAGAAGGCAAGGACGCGGAAGTGCTAAAGCACCATTATAACAGTATTGTTGCAGAGAATGTCATGAAGCCTATAAATATTCAACCAGAAGAAGGTAAATTTAACTTTGAACAGGCAGATAAAATTGTTAAGTTTGCAAAGGAAAATGATATGGACTTACGTTTCCATACCCTCGTCTGGCATAGCCAAGTACCAGAATGGTTCTTCCTTGATAAGAATGGAAAACCAATGGCCGATGAGACAGATCCAAAACAACGCGAGAAGAACAAACAGCTTTTATTAAAACGTTTAGAAAAACATATTAAAACAATTGTGCAACGCTATAAAGATGATATAGACTCTTGGGATGTTGTGAATGAAGTAATCGATGAATATGCACCGAATGGCAAAGGTTTACGTGAATCCCCATGGTATAAAATTACTGGCACTGACTACATAAAAGTTGCTTTTGAGACAGCCAGAAAATATGCAGGAGAGAACGCTAAGCTTTATATCAATGATTACAATACTGAAGTAGAACCGAAAAGAACTTACTTATATAACCTAGTTAAAGAATTATTGGAGCAGGGTGTTCCAATTGATGGAGTTGGGCATCAGTCTCACATCCAAATCGGTTGGCCTACTTTACAGGAGACCGAGGATTCTATTAATTTGTTTGCAAGTCTTGGGTTAGATAATCAAATTACTGAGCTTGATGTTAGCCTTTATGGTTGGCCGCCTAGACCGGCATATCCGACATATGCTGATATTCGAGAAGAGAAATTCCAAGCCCAGGCAGATCGTTACAATGCATTATTTGAATTATACGAAAGATTAGATGATAAAATTAGTAATGTAACATTCTGGGGCGTTGCTGATAACCATACATGGCTGGACGACCGCGCGGAACAGTACAATGACGGAGTAGGAAAAGATGCTCCATTTGTTTTTGATCCAGATTACAATGTAAAACTGGCATATTGGGCAATTATAGACTAACTAAAGGAAACTAGTTAATCAGCTCCGAGGTTTCGGAGCTGATTTTATTATATTTTGAGCCTATATTAAGATCGAAATCAGACAAGGATTATAGAAAAAACCTCATTTACTTATGGGTACGGTCACCGTATCAGGTGAAACGGCGAAAATACTTAATTCATAAATGAAAACCCTAATTCCTTCGAAGAAATTAGGGCTAAATAAAACAATATTAAGGGATTGAATAAACAGTAAGAATAAGATAACCTTCTATCTAAAATCCTTTGGGATCCGACGGGCTACCCCTGTTAAAATAGCTGTTTGTATCACAGCATAACGTACTTTTGAAACAACCTGCTCGTTGAAAATACTCGGAATAATATACTGCTCATTTAATTCTTTATCGGTAACCACAGCAGCAATGGCCCGAGCTGCAGCAAGCTTCATTGGCTCATTAATATGAGTTGCCCGACAATCGAGAGCTCCACGATAAATGCCAGGGAACGCTAGAACGTTATTAATTTGGTTTGGGTAGTCACTGCGTCCTGTTGCAAATACTCTAACATGTTCAAGAGCTTCTTCTGGAGAAATCTCAGGGTTAGGGTTAGCCATCGCAAAAACGATTGGATCTTCAGCCATTTTCCGAACGTCTTCAGCCGACAAAACCCCGCCTCTGGATACGCCAATAAAGACATCAGCATCTTTAATAACGTCTCTTAATGTCCCTTCTTGTTTTTCCACTTGATCTTGTTCTGCGAGCCATTGCCACATTGGATGAGGATAGGTTCCGCCATTTATGATTGCCCCATCTACGTCCACAGGAACAAGACGTTTTACTCCCGCATTGATAAGCATTTTACAAATGGCAACACCAGCTGCTCCGATTCCATTCACAACCACACGAACGTTTTCAATTTTTTTGCCCACTACTTTTAAAGCATTTAAAAGACCTGCAATGACAACCACTGCGGTTCCATGCTGATCATCATGAAACACTGGAATATCCAATTCTTCACTCAAACGCTTTTCAATTTCGAAACAACGCGGGGAACTAATATCTTCTAAATTAATCCCGCCAAAAATAGGCGCGATATTTTTTATGGTTTGAATAATCTCCTCTGTATCCTGCGTATCCAAACAAATTGGAAAGGCATCGACATCCGCTAATTGCTTAAATAACATCGCTTTCCCTTCCATAACTGGAGCCGATGCGAGTGGACCTATATTTCCAAGACCGAGTACCGCACTCCCATCTGAGATAACGGCAACAGTATTCCTTTTAATCGTGAGAGAGTAAGCTTTCCGCGGATCTTCATAAATAGCGGAACAAACACGGGCAACGCCTGGAGTATAAACCCTTGATAAATCATCTCTATTTTTGATTGGTATCTTTGTTTTAGTCGAAATTTTTCCACCCAAATGCGCAAGGAATGTTCGATCAGATACATTAATGATTTTAACACCTGGGGTTGCTTTCAGACGATCAAGAACCTGTTCCTCCTCTATGTCCCTAACTGCAATTGTGATGTCACGCACAGAAGATTCCCCGCTTGAACTAATCACATCAATGGATATGATATCTCCCCCTGCTTTTCCTATTACAGAAGCGACTTCACCAAACGAAACATTTTTTAATTCAACTCGAGCTACTAAATTATTGTAAGCCATTGTGTCTCTCCTTTTAGCCATTCATTATATTAAAATTTTTGCCATCTCTGCCCAAGGTCCTGCCTCTAATATGGCATCATCCTAAAAGACAGATACATAGTTAACACACTTATTCTTATTACTAGTTTACTATAAGATGTCAAATCTTTTGAATATTTTATTGATTTAAACTGCCGAAGCAAGCTCTTGTTGTAATCGATTACCACGATTAATAGATTTTATTGCAATGCAACGATAGCAAATCTTATTGAAGGCAATGTTTCCTTCTCAACATAATATGTACCGCTTTCATTATACTATCAAAAATGAAATCTGCCTGATATTTAAACATTATAAAAAAGGTAAACTATCAATATTGAATGCACTACGCGATAGAGTAATCTTGTTATAAAGCAGAACCATGAGGTTTCTTGTAACTCATTAATCCAGGTATTGAAACTACAGCGGGGCGGAACAAAAAGGTTCTATCAGTATTCCGATAGAACCGTTGAATTCTATGACATCTACTACTTCGGTTATGCAAGATTTACTTGTTTTTTATCCTTTTGATCTGCTAAGCCCAGCGCCTTCTCAGTTGAAGTATGAATTTCGCGGATAAGCTCTGGATTTTCCATTAATGACATGCCATATGATGGAATCATTTCTTTTATTTTCGGTTCCCAGGCTTTCAGATGTTGCGGGAAGCATTTTCTAATTACTTCAAGCATGACGTGGACGGCAGTAGAAGCACCTGGAGAAGCACCAAGCAATGCAGCAATCGAGCCATCCGAGCTACTAACAACTTCCGTACCAAATTGAAGCGTTCCTTTGCCGCCGCTGTCAGTATCTTTAATAACTTGTACACGTTGCCCCGCCACTACAATATCCCAATCTTCACCTTTAGCGGTCGGAACAAATTTTCGTAACTCTTCAATACGTTGTTCTTTTGATAACATAAGTTGCCCAATCAGATATTTTGTTAATGGAATGTTTTTTGCACCTGCTGCTAACATAGTGAAGACATTATTCGGTTTTACAGAACCTAATAAATCCATATTTGAACCAGTTTTTAAGAATTTTGGAGAGAAGCCGGCATACGGTCCAAATAGCAATGATTTTTTGTTGTCGATATATCGTGTATCTAGATGCGGCACAGACATTGGAGGTGCACCAACTGCAGCTTTGCCGTATACTTTTGCATGATGCTGCTCTACAACCTCCGGATTGTTACATACCAGGAATAGTCCGCTTACCGGGAATCCCCCGATATGTTTACTTTCAGGAATACCTGTTTTTTGCAGTAAAGGCAGACTTCCGCCACCACCGCCGATAAAGACGAATTTTGCAGTATGGTATTCGATTTTACCGCTATCCATGTCAAGCACTTTTAATTTCCACGAGTTGTCGGTAGTACGTTTAATATCCTTTACCAAATGTTTGTAGTTAATTTCGACGTTTTGACTCTTTAAGTGGTCAAACAACATGCGTGTTAAAGCGCCAAAGTTGACATCGGTTCCGGAGTCAATTTTTGTTGCCGCTATCGGTTCCTTCGATGTACGGCCTTCCATAATAAGCGGAATCCATTCCTTTAATTTTTCCGGATCATCGGAAAATTCCATGCCTTGAAACAATGGATTATTTGACAGCGCTTCAAAACGTTTTTTCAAGAACGTTACATTTTTTTCTCCTTGCACTAAACTGATATGGGGCAATGGCATGATAAAGTCCTGAGGATTACGTATGAGATTGCTGTTTACAAGATAAGACCAAAACTGTTTTGAAATCTGAAACTGTTCGTTAATTTTTATAGCTTTGCTAATATCTATGGATCCGTCCGATTTTTCGGGAGTGTAGTTAAGCTCGCACAGTGCAGAATGCCCCGTTCCTGCATTATTCCATTCGTTAGAGCTTTCCTCTCCTGCGTTTTCGAGCTTCTCAAACACTGTAATTTTCCATTCCGGCACTAACTCTTTCAGCAGTGCCCCCAAAGTCGCACTCATGATTCCGGCACCGATTAAGATAACGTCTGTTGTAGTATGTCTGTTACTCATTTTTATCAACCTTATCTCTTAAGATTTGCAGAAATGATGTTAGCGCTCCTGGTTTCGTACCATCAGCCCAAGGAGCCACATAATTTCACACCATTTCTGTATTAATTATAACCTAATAATAGTTTATCAAATTTTTTATTTTTTGATAGTTAAAAGCTACTATCTGGTAAAAAGTGGAGTGAAGGACAATACAACTGGGCTCTAGTGTTTTAGCCAACTATTTTTGTCCCGTGAGCTTCGTTTATATTTAATGCATTGGCGACAGATTGTAGGTTTTTATCAGTAATTCCACCACCAGGAAGGATAATGATTCTGCCCGCCGCATAGTCTATATATTCCTTCAATCTGGGCAGGTTATGCTCAATTGAGGAATCTATCGGGCCTCCATGGGTTAAGATTCGATCTACATTGTGTTCTGCAAGCCAATCAATCGCTTTAAGCTGATACTCAGGTTTTATTTGATCAAACCCCATGTGAAAGGTGACCTCTAGTCCATTTGCCAATTCTAATAGGGTGAGCATGGCCATCTCATCAATCCAACCCGTATTATTTAAACAGCCCAGCACTACTCCATCCGTACCTAACTGTTTTAGATGGACGAGATCATACTTCATCATTTCGATTTCTTCATGACTATAAATAAAATTGCCACCTCTAGGCCTTATCATGGCCATAATCTTAATATTTTTACTGTGGCAATATTCAATAGTCTTTTTAGCAACACCGTGACTTACCGTTGTACCCCCGACAGCAAGATTGTCACAAAGCTCAATACGGCCTGCCCCCCTTGCAATCACATCGGGAATGATCGTAAAATTCTCCACACAGACTTCTTTAAGCATAAACATCCACCTTACAAAATTATGTTCAGCCTCTAAACCTTAATGTATCAAAACCGCTATTTTTCTGAAGCCGTATTTTGCGTTCCAGTTAATATAAACTTTTCGTTAATCTTCCCAACATCCGCCCCTGCATCATTCCGTATAATGGATGGTTTTAAAGCTCTTAAACTAGCAATCGTTTGTTTGTTTTCATAGCCAATTTGCTCAAGAATACCAGCTACAATTACAGGCCAGACATCCTCTGATCCATTTAACACTTTTAAAGCAAAGCCCGTTCTTTCTTTCTTCAAACCGAAGCAATATACCCCTTGCGCTCCGCCTTTTGCTACGATATTTTGATCCTGAAGCAGGACGGAACAAATAAAGTTCTCTGAAGCAACCATACGGGGATGTTCATTCATGACACTAGTCATTTGCATCACAGCTTCTTGCAATAATGGATCTTTAATCAAATCTGGACATGCTAATTTTAAATACGTCAGTGCCATATTTTTTAATGGAATGGCAAAAACAGGGACACCACAACCATCTATTCCAATCTTAACCTCAGAAATAGGCAATTCCGCCAGCTCCGAAAGAAATTTTACTATTTGTTGCTGAAGCGGATGATCCACCTTCCAATATCCTTCGACTGGGAATCCATATTCACGGCAAACCGTCACAAACCCCATATGTTTTCCCGCACAGTTATGGTACAGCCTTCTTTTCTCCATATGTTTTCGAAGCATTTCTTCCTTTGGCTTGACATTTAAGGGATAAGAATATGGACAAAATAATTCATCTTCACTGACAGGTAATTTCTGTAACATCGATTCAAGGGCAGCGATATGATAGGATTCTCCCCGGTGAGAAGCTGTAAACAAAGCGGCCTCCTCATTCGTCAGTCCATATTTCGTTATACAATTTGATAAAAATACTAGCAGCGCTTGGATTGGCTTGGCTGCAGACCGAAAATACGTGTAGTGGGCAGAATCCCCTGTATAGTATATCGTTTCTAATTTTTCATTTACCCCGCAAATCATACCAGTATGAACATTTTCAACTACACCTGCTCTGGTTTCTTCAACTAAGGTTAGCGCGTTCATGTTTCTACATCTCCTCTTGATAACATCCTCTATCTATCCTATATCTTCCAATCACTTATTTGCAAAGGGTAAATAACTAGATCTACTTATGATACGGTTCACCCCTAATAATCCGAAATGCTCGGTAAATCTGTTCTACCAATATTAACCGCATCAGCTGGTGAGGAAATGTCATACGAGAAAAGGATATCGCCTCATCTGCACGCTGCATAACTTCGCTGCTTAATCCTAATGATCCGCCTATAATAAAGGAGATTTTACTTTTTCCATATGTAGCAAGCTGATCCAGTTTGGCTGCAAGTTTTTCTGAAGAGGGCATCTGCGCTTCGATTGCCAACGCAATGACATAATCTTCATCTTTAACTTTTGCCAAGAGCCGTTCTCCCTCTTTAAATTTAACCATTTCCTCTTCCTTTGGACTTAAATTTTCTGGCGCCTTCTCATCCGGAACTTCGACAATTTCAACTTTTGCATAGCTCGACAGGCGTTTGACATATTCCTCAATCCCAAGCTTTAGGTACTTTTCCTTTAATTTTCCGACCGACAAAATCGTGATATTCACAGGTTTTCCTCACTTTACGAACAAGATATCCACAGAAGTTATCCACATATACACATTTATTGTCCACATATTGTGTCAGAATGAGTGTTCCCTACCACATATATCGCTTGATTTTGACAATATTCACAGCCTGTTGATAGTTCATTTTCTCCTTCAACCTTGTTTAAAATCGGCGGCTCTCCCGTTTCGTCTACCACATCTTCTAATGCCAGATCAACATGCTCTAAACAGCAGTAAATCAATGATTTCATCACTTTTACCCTCACTTCAATAATGTACATTCTGCTCTTTATATTGATTAGTATTTGTGGTTCTTCTGTCAATTAGACAATACAGTTTTCCACAAATTTATCTCTTTTACTATGATAACCGATTACGTAAACTTTTCCACAAATATAAAAAAGGTGTGGAATCTATTTTATCCACACCTTTCATAAAATTAAATACTGCCGCTAGCCAATTTAAGTACCGCTTCCTGTTTCTCACCATTTCTATAGAAGGTGACCTCCATTTGGTCCCCGACTTCTTTTTCAGTATATAAATATCTTCTCAACTCAATGATGTTATTAACCGGTTCTCCGTCTAACGCGACAATTACATCAAGCTCTTGTAACCCAGCAAGAGCTGCAGGGGAATTAGGTACCACATCGGCAATAAAAACGCCTTCTGTTACATCCTCCGGTAATAGGAGTGTCTCTCTTTGATGATAAGTGGAGACAGAACTTACATCTCCCCCAATGGTGATTCCCATTGAAGGTCGCTGCACTTCCCCAAATCGCTCTAAGTCTTCAATAATCGGTATCGCATCATTGATCGGAATAGCTAGACCAATCCCTTCTACAGCCTCTTGGGCAATTTTCATTGAATTAATCCCGACTACCTGGCCATTAATGTTGACAAGGGCTCCTCCTGAGTTACCAGGATTAATGGCCGCATCGGTTTGGAGAACCTCTGCTTGCCAATCAACGGTTCCGTTTTGGTCGATATCAATCGGGATTGCTCTTTCTAATCCTGAAATAATTCCTTGTGTAACAGAACCGGAGAATTGCATGCCTAGGGGACTTCCAATTGCAATCACGGGTTCTCCGGTTGTCAGTGCGTCAGAATCGCCAAACTCAGCAACTGTTGTTACATGTTCGGCTTCGATTTCTAATACAGCCAAATCAGTCCATATGTCCGTACCCCTAATCTCAGCAGGTACCTTTGTTCCATCCGTTAAAGTAATTTCAACTTGATTTGCACCTTCTACCACATGGTGATTTGTTACAATATACGCTACATCTCCTGCTTTCTTATACACAACGCCAGATCCAGTTCCAGCTTCTGCTTGCTGGTTCCAAAAATTATTGGCCTGAATATTAGTGACACTAACAACAGCACCCTGTGCCTTCTCTACAGCTTGTGTTACCTGTGTCGTAACATCGACCGATACATTTTGTTGAATAGGGGCTTCTCTTTCATCACCAGCGCCATTTTCGGTTTGATTCTCTGTATCATACGGGAGAACGTTATAATTAATAAGGGCAGGTACAGCAATAATCACTAATAATGCACCTAGTACAATACCGACTAGGCTAGAAAGCAAATATCCTTTATTTCCCTTCTGATTTTTAGGTGGCTGTTCGTAGTCTTGATCATAGTAACCCAAACCAACATCATCCTTTCGCATACCAATTGTTTTTCTTATTAGGGTAAAAACTAGAGTTAACATGCACTTTTGTCTTTACTGATATGTACAGAAAGGTCTTTATTCTACTTATCCTACCTATTATTCCGCTGCTCCCGTATTTTTTATACAATCCATCAAAGAAAAGCTCCTATCTATATTATAGTACGTTATAAAACAAACAAAGGTTTTAAAGCATGGCTAAAAACCTTTATTTTAATGTTATAACCGAAAAAAAGGGAACGAAACTACGTATAGCTTCTTTCCCAATTTTTTATACAGCTACTAGTGAAGTAGCAGTTTTTGGATCCGTATCATATAGTTCAAAGCCTTCTCCGACTAGGATTCCCTTGCTTTGTAAGGTTTGTGAGACTGACATTCTGGCCAGCTCTTTCATGTTGTTATCCTGACTTAAATGAGCAAGGTATATACGCTTAGTCCGATCTCCAAGTACTTCACTCATAGCAATGGCTGCGTCTTCGTTTGAGACATGGCCAACATCACTTAAAATTCTGCGTTTGACGCTCCATGGATATCTTCCCATTCTTAACATATGCA
Organism: Bacillus litorisediminis; assembly: GCF_022808645.1. Lineage (GTDB taxonomy): Bacteria > Bacillota > Bacilli > Bacillales > JC228 > Bacillus_BF > Bacillus_BF litorisediminis. Next base: position 40,207 of record NZ_JAKZKT010000026.1, on the reverse strand, counting down.
CATCATGATTACTTTCGAATATGTATGCATCCGCATTATGAATAATACTCTTCATCCGTTCACTCACATAACCTGTGTCGGTGATAATCGCGAGTTTCTTTTCTTTGTAATGAAATACATAAAACATCGGTTCTGCCGCATCATGGGAAACACCAAAAGATTGAATATCTAAACTGCCAAAGGAATGAACTGCCTCCATGCGAAAAATATTCTTTTGGTCTACTGAAATTTCGCCAATTTGCCCTTCCATGGCCTGCCACGTTTTTTCATTGGCATATATGGGAAGCTGGTACTTTCGCGCCAGCACTCCCAAACCTTTAATATGATCGGAGTGTTCATGTGTCACGAGAATCCCTGATAAGTCTTTAGGACTTCGATCAATTTGTTTGAATAAGTCCTCCATCTGTCTTCCGCTCACCCCTGCATCAACCAAAAAGCGATGCTGGTCTGTTTCTATATAGGCGGCATTCCCCTTGCTGCCGCTAGCTAAAACACTAAAAAACAAAGACATTTTTGTCACTCCGTTATCGTTTTTGGATCGTCCATTTCAATAATACTTCCTTCCTCAGTCGCATTAACGAAATAGTTTTCCTCTCCATTTACCTGAAAATACCAAGTCGGTGCCAAAACCTGTGAAGTCAACTGAACAAGCGTATAATAACCAAGTTCAATATTATTGACTGTACTGCCTTGTTTAATCATACTGTTTGAATAGAGAATTTCTAATGCTTGCATCGGTTGAAGAATTTCTTGTTCTCCATATGCATCAAACTCCGTGTTAAACATCGTTTGTACATAGCTGGTAATTTCATTTTTTTCGTTTAAATAAAATGTAATTCTTCCACTCTTATTGTTATATAAGGTAAAATCTTTATAAGTTTGGTAATATATAATCTGCCGCTTATCCTGATTGTAATTCCAAAACCTATATTGATCCCCATACAAGACAGTTGACTCTAATATTGGCTTCATATTATCTGAAGTCACTTCAAAATTAAGCTGAATCGGTTTCTCTAGCCTTGAAATGATTTCAATTCCGTCCTTTTCTACAACCTGTTGGTTTTCGTCTTTTACTTCAACATCCTGATTTTTCATAGTAAGTAAATTTAATTCTTCTTCAGAAAATTTCTTAGCTGTGGCGTTAATTAAAAACTGATTTTTCCCCACATCTGTTGGTAGATTTTCCACAACTATATCAGCCGCTTCCAACTTTTCTTCAAAGGTTGCCTCTGTCATTAAAGGAAAATTCTCACTATCTTGTTTTTCTTTAAGCCAAAATAGCAGGAAAATATCGAGAATCAAGAAGGCTATAATAAAAATATTTTTTATTCTACTCCAGTCCAATCTTATCCCCTCCTTGATTACCAAAAGTGATTGATAACCAATTCCCAGCATATAAATAGAGCCATGTCGGTTTAAGTGTAATTACAGAACCTTTCGATTCCTGGACTAATTTATACCCAATTCTTAAAGCTTGGAGGTCTTTCGGATCCAGTTGTTGCTGAAGAAGTGTTTCAATCACATAATCGCCGGAGGGCAATTCTGTTACAGTTGGTTCATTCTTCTCTGTTTCATCCCCTAAGCGAATTTTTATATCAAAATCAGGACGATTGTACTTATATATACCTTTTTCTCCCCAAATTATATCAATAGTGGTTTTTATGTCCTCACTGTAAACCGGATAGCCCTGATAATACAGCATAAAAGATATTTTATTTTCAACCCAGCTGGTATAAATATATTGATCAGTCCAGCCAGCATGATTATTAATGTATTCAATACTTCTCTCATGTATATTGGTTTCCGAACCAGTAGTCTCCGTCCCGTTTTGTCTCTGATGTATATCCGATTCAGAAATAATAGTGTCTGGTTTGTTCGCTGGATTAACATAAAACAGCTCATTTCTAGAGTTATCCACCCTCATTAAACTAGAACTATCCTTATATTCTCGCCCCCCGTCTATCCACGTTCTTGAAACATTGTCAGGTTGGCTGAAAAGAGCATCTCTAAAAAGATCGGTTTCTACTTCGTTAGTCAAAACATTATATCCGTAGATTGTAACATCTCTATTTTCGTTGATAGGATAGTATACCCGATGCAATTCGTCTACATCATAATACTTATAGGCATAAAATCCTTCCGGGTTTTGATAGTAGTAGTTATCCTGGAATTGCTTGATAGCGGCTCCACTGGCATTAGTTTTATAAACTTTTCTCTCTTTGCCGAAGTATTTAACAAAATAGACAGTCAAATTGTTTCCGTCATAGTTCCCCATATCAAGAACCATTCGGTCGAAGATTCTATCTGGTACGTTATCTTCAGAAAATCCTTGAATACGGCTAAATAATTGCAATGAAACATCACTATCAAAAATGAATTCTACACGGCCATTTCCATGAACCAGATTAAGAAAGTTATCCCCTGGATTGTATTCCACAATTTCGGAAAAGTCCCACTTTTTGATATCGCTATACATATCTGTTATATTGCTGATATTCCCTGTTCCATATGTTTCTCCACTGCGGTGAAATAGGACTTGGGTAGGGACAATCACTTCATCTAGGGCGCGTTCCTCCGCGATCTTAACGGGTTCTACTAAATTATCAAGGTCTTTTTCCTCATTACCTGGCTGATAAATCCATTGAAAATAAGTAAGAACAAGACTAATAACGACAAGAATGGTTAAGACTATTGATTTGATTGTTTCTAAATTTTTCATGCCCAATCATCCTCATCAGTATGCTCATAAGGTAATGTAATAAAGATCGTAGTTCCAACTTCATCCTTACTTTCAGCCCATATTTTCCCTCCATGAGCCTCTACCATTTCCTTTGCAATGGCTAGTCCAAGTCCTGTTCCTCCAAATTTTCTTGATCTTGCCTTATCTACCCGATAGAAGCGGTGAAAGATCTTATTGATTTGATCCTTAGGAATTCCGACCCCTTCGTCTGATACACTAATTTGAATCTCATCAGAGCCTTCTTCCAGTTTAAAAGTAATATTTCCGCCTTCAGGCGAGTACTTTAATGCATTTGAAATAACATTATCAAGGACCTGTGTCATTTTGTCTTCATCTATTTCTACAAATATCGTTTTAGAAGGAAGCTCTCTCGTAAAGGTAACATGCTGTTCTTTAATAATATCAAACCGGTCAATGATACGATTAAAGAAGATAGTGAAATCCACAATCTCTTTTTGAAAACGATAGTCTTTGCTATCCATTTTCGATAATTGGAGCAGATCATTGACAAGCCGAATCATGCGCTCAGTTTCAGTTTGTGTAACCTCTAAAAAGCGCGGAGCAATTTCTTCATCCTTCCACGCCCCATCCGATAAAGCCTCTAAATAACTTCTCATTGAGGTTAATGGTGTTCGCAGCTCATGAGAAACATTAGCGACAAACTCACGCCGTTCCATTTCAATTTTTTCTTGTTCAGTAATATCATGTAATACTGCAATTAAACCATTAACTATTCCAGAATCCTTTTGGATAACCGAAAAATTAGCTCTTAAGATATATGGTTTGTGAGGTGTGCTATAATCTAGAATAACTGATTCCTGCTCATTAATCAGATCTTCAAACGTGTACTTCTCTTCAATACCTAGCAAAGTAGTTATTTGCTGAGAAAGTGCTGTTTCACGTGAAACATTTAACAGCCCTATCGCAGATTCATTAATCAAGATAATTCTTCCCCTGCGATCAGTCGCGATCACACCATCAGTCATATAAGCAAGAACAGAGGCAAGCTTCCGTCTCTCCCCCTCAGTTGTTGCTTGTGCTTCCTGAAGCCGTTTCGTCAGGTTATTAAAGGTTAATGCCAATTGTCCAATTTCATCCAGGCCATAAACCTTAACCTTCCTTGAAAAATTACCCTTTGCCATCGCAAGGGCTTGTCTTCTCATATCAGTAATCGGCCGTGAAATCGCTTGGGCCAATAATATTCCTAAAATAACCGAAATCGACAAAGCAATCACTGTAGCATTTGCAAAGATATCATTTATTTCCTGCAATTGATCAAATACGGACTCAATATCAGCTTTTAAATAAATTGCGCCTCTTACTTCTCCTTCGATCCTAATGGGCTGGACAATTTTCCATATTCGGTTTCCCGTATCGCCGTCTCGATATATGGCTTTCTGAACTACGTCAAAGGCCATTGATTGTAGTATGTCTTTATCTGTCGTTATTTGCCCAACGACGTTTTGATTGTCTGTTTCGGAAGTACCGATAATCCGCTTATTGATATCAATAACCCGTACTTCTAATATATCTCCGCCGGAATAACCCCTTAAAATTCCACTAACTTCAACCTCTAATTTGGGATCTTCATCATCCCGAATCTTTGCTATTGCTTCCTCGATACTATATGAGAGAAGATTCATCCGATCCGTAATAGAGTTCTGAAAGTTCTCAATGAATTGATTTTCTAACTGCCTTGAAAAGTATACACCTATAATTTGCATAGCGATTAATATAAGAAGAACATAAACCAGCACAAATTTTAGGTGTATCGACTGAAAAAAACTAACCTTTTTCATAAAAACGGATTACTCCTGATCTGGGTTTCGCAAGTAATAACCAACACCTCGTCTTGTTACAATCCATGTTGGGTGACTTGGGTTATCCTCGATTTTTTCCCGTAATCTTCGAACCGTAACATCGACTGTTCTGACATCTCCATAATAATCATAGCCCCATACAGTTTGGAGCAAATGTTCACGTGTCATAACTTGTCCAATATGCTTCGCTAAATAATGCAGCAATTCAAACTCACGATGAGTTAATTCAATCGTTTCCCCGCGTTTTGAAACAACATAGGCATCAGGATGAATGGTAAGGACCCCGACTTCAATCTCTCTATTTTCATCCTGCTCATCTGTCTGGCTCGCCACATGCTGTTGTCTTCTTATATTGGCTTTGACTCTGGCAATCAGCTCTCTGGTACTAAAAGGCTTTGTCACATAATCATCCGCTCCAAGCTCTAGACCGAGGACTTTATCAATTTCGGAGTCTTTTGCTGTCAGCATGATAATTGGAATTTCATGTTTCTTACGAATTTCTCTGCAAACTTCCATACCATCTTTTCCAGGAAGCATAATGTCTAATAATATTAAATCTGGCATTACTTCTTCAACTAATTTAAGGGCTTCATTGCCATCGTAGGCACAATAGACCTCATAGCCTTCTTTTTTTAGGTTAAACTGTAAAATATCTGCAATGGGTTTTTCATCGTCAACAACTAGTATTTTCTTTTCCATGCTTATTCTCCTTTCAAAGAGAATCTTTATTGGATTCTTCGTATTTAAGCTTTTATTTTTTACTTTATCACGGATTTTGGTTTGTTTCATCTGTAAACCTTTTTCTTTTCAAGGAAAGAAATGCCTAGACTAAATAATTCGATTATTACTGTTTATTATCCTTTAAAAAGTGAAGGGTCATGTACCAAATTTATCTACGGTCGTGATTTTTTTCTTTTATTTTTGAGTTCATAGTTTCATAGATTCGTGTATCATAATCCGTAATAGAAAAGCTCTCAGCCTTTGCTGAGAGCACGTTATCTGCTTTGTAAAATTAAAAATAGTTTAATGGATCTACAAGCTTGCCATTTTTATGGATTTCAAAATGAAGATGAACACCTGTAGAGTTTCCTGTTGAACCCATTACACCAATCTTGGAACCCTGAGGTACGGTTTGACCGACACTAACACCAATTGATGACAGATGAGCATAAACAGTACGGTAACCATTATTGTGGTCAATTACTATTTTATTTCCGTAACCGCTGTCCCAGCCAGCCTCGACAACAACTCCATTGTCCGCAGCCTTAATGGTACGATCGGATGGACGTGCGATATCAATTCCCTGATGCATTTTCCCCCAGCGATACCCCATGGTACTTGAGATATATCCGCCTACCGCCGGCCAGATAAAATCACCAGTTCCTCTTGATGGTACTACTTTCGTACCTTTTACAATAATTTCTTCTACTGGCTTAGAGAGAACCTTTGAGTCTAGAACAGATTTTCCATCTCTTATGCCGTTTACTTCCCGGATTAAGTAAGTAACAGCTTCAACACCTGACTGACCTTCCTGTTTGACTGTTTGTTCGCCTTTAAACATTGTGTCGTCTTCAATGACTTTCGTTTCATATGGAATTTCTTCTTCATGATACTTTTCATATTCCACAACGACATCAATGATTGGTTCATATACTGTAACATTTAATTCCTCACCAATCTGAAGAACTGAATCTTCTTCAAGGCCAGGATTAAGCTTTAACAGTTGAGCAAGTGTTAAGTCATGCTTAGCGGCGATTGTGCCCAGCACATCACCGGTTTGAACCTGATACTTCTTTTCTTCAAGGGTTCCCTTTTGCAAGAGCTTTAACGCTTCGTCAACGGTTAAAATTTCATTAGGTGCAACTTTTTCTTCTGAAACTGCAACTTCTTCTGTAAAACGCACGTCTAAAAGCTTAGTATCGTTATTTTTTGAAGGACTTGCTGTTTCAGCTGCTGCATCTTTGCTTGCAGATAATTGGGCAAGCTCCTCTTTTGACACATATGCTTGTTTTATAGAATCTAAAATTTGCTTTGCAAGTTCAGCACTTTCTACATATGTAACGGGTTCTCCATTTACTGTAATGGCAAATGCCTCTGCTTGAACCTGTACTTGATCCTCTAATGTATTGATAACAGAGTCGTCTTGAGTAGCAATTTGAAATACTTGCTCTGGGACATATGAAATTTGCTCTTCCAGGGTAAATTCAAGTCCCTGATATTCTTCTTTTGCTTTATCAAGCTCTGATTTAATCCATTTTTCAATTTCTTCTTTACTAGTTACCACGCCGATTCTTTCGTTTCCAACATATACGTGGTAAACAGTGGAAAGCCCTGCTTCTTCTTCAGTTTTAGCTTTAACTGAGCCTAATGTTAAGCTTGAAACAGCCAGTGTAGAGATTACTGTACCCTTCACAAGAAAATTCGATTTTTTCTGCACTGGTTCTTTCCATTTCGACAATAAATGTCTCCAATGAGCCATAATTTAATCCCCCTCATGTGATAGAAGGTCTCTCGTTTCCACATAGTGACAAAGTCCTATTTACAAAATAGTCTTATAAATTCACACTTTTATACTCTACCATAAAATGAGGAAAAGGGAAGAATTGACCCAAATATGTAATAAAACTGTATTATAATTGACAACATAACTCCATTTTTTACTTAAAATGGAATCGTAAATGCTATTTTTTTCCTACTCTATTAAAATATTGGACTAGTATTAATGCACTAACCGCTATATTCGACAAAACACGACGTTTTATGCAGAAAGATTCCATGCTAATTTACAATGTATGAAGGTTATTCAACATTTATGATTGAACTGTTTTTCGATTCAGGTGTCTTGAAAATGGCAGAGACCGCTGCACACAGCGGTCTCCTGTACATCATACAATATATACTCCATATTATCTGTATACACTTCTTACTACATTTGTTTGGGCGCGATCTGGTCCTACAGAGAAGATAGAAATCGGTATCCCTGTCAGCTGAGATACTCTTTCAATATAGTGTCTTGCATTAACAGGAAGATCATCAAGTGTTTTACAGCCTGTAATATCCTCTTTCCAGCCAGGCAGCTCTTCATAAACGGGTTCACATTCAGCCAAGATCTTAAGACTGGCAGGGAACTCATTGATAATTTCGCCTTTATACTTATAAGCCACACAAATTTTTAAAGTTTCAATACCTGTTAAAACATCAATTGAGTTTAAAGAAAGATCTGTAATCCCGCTCACTCTCCGCGCATGGCGAACAACTACACTATCAAACCATCCTACTCGGCGCGGTCTTCCTGTTGTTGTGCCATATTCCCTTCCGACTTCACGGATTTGGTCCCCGATTTCATTTTTCAATTCGGTCGGGAACGGACCGTCTCCTACCCTCGTTGTATATGCCTTTGATACGCCAACGACGTGGTCAATTTTTGTTGGTCCTACACCTGATCCAATCGTTACTCCTCCAGCTACTGGGTTGGATGACGTTACAAATGGGTAAGTTCCTTGGTCAATATCAAGCATGACTCCTTGTGCACCTTCAAATAGGACACGCTTACCTGCATCGAGTGCATCATTGAGTACAACAGACGTATCACAAACATATTGTTTAATTTGTTGGCCATATTCGTAATACTCATCTAAAATATCTTCTAATTGAAAGCCCTCAACCTCATAAAATTTTTCTAAAAGTCGATTCTTTTCATTTAAATTATGGCTAAGTTTTTGTTTAAATTCGTCTTTATCTAATAAATCGGCAATTCGGATGCCAATCCTTGCAGCTTTATCCATATAAGCTGGGCCAATCCCTTTTTTCGTCGTTCCAATTTTATTGGCCCCTTTTCTTTCCTCTTCTACCTCATCGAGCTTTAAATGATAAGGAAGAATAACATGAGCACGGTTAGAGATTCGTAAATTATCAGTTGTAACACCTTGTTCATGTAAATAGGCAAGCTCTTTGACTAATGCTTTCGGATCTACTACCATACCATTTCCGATTACACAAATTTTCTCTTTATAAAAGATTCCAGATGGAATTAAGTGAAGCTTATACGTAGTACCATTAAAACGGATCGTATGTCCTGCATTATTTCCGCCTTGATAACGTGCTATTACCTCTGCATTTTCAGAAAGGAAGTCTGTAATTTTTCCTTTCCCTTCATCTCCCCACTGTGTACCGACAACAACTACGGAAGACATTGGAGCACCTCCAGCAACAATTGGTTTTTTTGACTGTTTAAGTGTATCAATTTCAATAGAAGGAGTCAATGAAATCACGAACATTTCACACTATATTAATATTTTTGTTCGTAATTTCGTGATTGATGGATTGCTTATTTTCACTTAGTTTGCCATTTTTTGTTTAATCCATTCTATAGCCAGCCATTTTATAAAATATAAAAGCCCCAGCCTGCTATTAGGAGGGGCGAAATGATTATCCAGCTGGGACAGCTGCGTCATCATATCTTCTTTCTAAATTAACAAATTTATTATATTCCTTCACAAAAGCGAGTTGAACTGTTCCAACCGGACCATTTCTTTGTTTCGCAATAATAATTTCTATAATGTTTTTATTCTCCGATTCTTTATCATAATAGTCATCCCGGTATAAAAAGGCAACGATATCTGCATCCTGCTCAATAGATCCCGATTCACGGATATCCGACATCATTGGCCGTTTATCTTGTCTTTGTTCGACTCCACGGGATAACTGTGATAATGCAATAACGGGTACCTGAAGCTCACGGGCTATCCCTTTTAAGGAACGGGAAATCTCAGATACCTCCTGCTGTCTGTTTTCTCTTGAATTACCACTCCCCTGAATTAATTGCAGATAATCAATTAAGATCATTCCGAGACCATGCTCTTGTTTTAAGCGCCGGCATTTCGCTCTAATTTCATTAATTCGGATACCAGGTGTATCGTCAATATAAATTCCCGCTCTTGAAAGACTTCCCATTGCCATTGTTAGTTTACGCCAATCATCATCGGTCAGCGATCCGGTCCGCAAGCGCTGTGCGTCAATATTCCCCTCCGCACAAAGCATCCGCATGACTAGCTGTTCTGCGCCCATTTCTAAACTAAAGATGGCTACATTTTCACTTGTTTTAGTTGCTACGTTTTGGGCAATGTTTAAAGCAAAGGCAGTTTTCCCGACTGAAGGACGTGCTGCAACAATAATCAGATCATTTTTCTGAAATCCTGCAGTCATTCGGTCTAACTCGGCAAAGCCTGTGGGAATTCCAGTGATATCGCCTTTACGATTATGAAGAACTTCAATCTGGTCGTATGTTTTAACTAATACATCTTTTATATCTTGAAAGGTTCCCGAATTATTTCGTTGAGAAACCTCCATTATTTTCTTTTCAGCTTCTGTTAAAAGCTCATCCACTTCATCTTCGCGGGCATACCCATCTTGTGCAATTGACGTAGCGGTCTTAATTAATCTGCGCAACAATGACTTTTCCGCTACTATTTTTGCATAGTAATCAATATTCGCTGCCGTTGGTACACTTGCGGCAAGTTCACTTAAGTAAGAAACTCCGCCAATATCCTCAAGCTGCTTGGCTGCCTGAAGCTGTTCTGTTACTGTGATCAGGTCTACTGCTTCACCTGAATCGTTGAGCTTTAACATATGGTAAAAGATTTTTTCATGAGCACTACGATAAAAATCTTCTGGTTCTAATATTTCAGAAGCCACCGTAATGGATGAGGGTTCAAGAAAGATGGCACCCAACACGGCTTGTTCCGCTTCAATATTTTGAGGAGGAATTCGATCCTGAAACCATTCATTCATGAGAGTATGCCCCCTTCCATTCACTCGTTGTCTTACTTACTATATTAATAGATATCTGTTCTTTTGGCTAAGGATTTTTGTCTAGTGCCTCAAGCTCCATCATTAATTCATTGTTAACTCGAGGTAAACACTAAAAAAATGTGACCGGCTGAACGATCACATTTTTTATTTTATCATGTTTCTCTTGATTTAGTTGTTGGCAAAATTAGTTTTCTTCTTTAACATGTACATTTAATGTAGCAGTGACTTCCGTATGAAGTTTAACTGGAACCTTCGTATAGCCTAACGAACGGATTCCATCTGGAAGTTCTATTTTTCTTTTATCTATTTTTAAGTCATGTTTCTTTTTCAATTCATCCGCAATCTGTTTGCTTGTAATGGAACCAAATAGTCTCCCGCCTTCACCAGCTTTTGCCGATAATTCAACTGTTAATTTTTCAATTTTTAACTTTAGAGCCTGGGCTTCCTGAAGCTCTTCCTTGGCCATTTTTTCCTCTTTTTTCTTTTGGGCCTCGAGCTGGCTAATATTGCTCTTATTAGCTTCAACAGCAAGTCCTTGCTTTATTAAAAAGTTTTGGGCATACCCGTCTGCCACATTTTTGACTTCTCCTTTTTTTCCTTTCCCTTTAACGTCTTTTAGAAAGATTACTTTCATTCTTTACTTCCCCCTTGCTTATAATCATCTATTGCTTCGTATAATTGGTTAAGTGCTTCTTCAATGGTTACATCGGAAATTTGTGTAGCTGCATTTGATAAATGCCCTCCGCCGCCTAATCGTTCTAAAATGACTTGAACATTAACATCTCCCAGTGAACGGGCACTAATGCTGACCATTCCTTCTTGGCGGTAGGCAATGACAAAGGATGCGGTTACCTGGTCCATAGTAAGAAGCGTATCAGCTGCTTTTGCAATAAGGATTTGGTCAAAAAACTCGTTTTCCGGCCCCTTCGCTACGGCGATCCCTTCCTTATAGAACTCAACATGCTCGATAAGTTTAGCTCTTTTGATATATGTTTGAATATCTTCCTTAAGAAAGCGCTGAACAAGAACGGTATCTGCCCCAAGTGATCGTAAATAAGAAGCGGCATCGAATGTTCTTGACCCCGTTCGCAAAGTAAAACTTTTTGTGTCTACTATTATACCAGCAAGTAACGCTGTTGCTTCAAGCATTGCAATCCGTTTATGCATTGGCTGGTATTCTAAAAGTTCTGTTACTAATTCTGCTGTCGAGGACGCATAAGGCTCCATGTATACGAGTAAAGGATCGTGAACAAATTCTTCTCCCCGGCGATGGTGATCGATCACAACAATATGATCGATCATTTGCAATAATTTGTCTGAAATAACCATAGATGGTTTATGTGTATCTACAATGACCAGCAAGGAATTTTCAGTAGCAAGTTCCATTGCCCTTTCTGGCGAGATAAAACGGGAAAATAAGTCCTCTTTTAGTTTGACTTCCTTCATTAAGCGGCTCACGCTCGTATCCATATCCTGCTGATTCACAACCACATATCCAGTCTTTTCATTGATTTCAACTATTTTTAATATTCCTATTGCTGATCCAATTGCGTCCATATCAGGGCGTTTGTGACCCATTATAATGACATTATCACTTCCCACAATCAGCTCTCGTAATGCATGAGCGATAACACGGGCCCGAACTCTTGTCCGTTTCTCCATCGGATTAGTTTTACCACCGTAAAATTTAACTTTTCCGCCAGGAAGTTTTATCGCAACCTGATCCCCTCCGCGGCCTAGGCTTAAGTCGAGGCTGGATTGGGCAAGACTCCCTAACTCTATCAGGGATGAGACACCTACACCGACCCCTATACTTAAGGTAAGTGGGACATTTTGTTTAGAGGTTATTTCACGAACAACGTCCAATATACTAAATTTATCCGCTTCCAATTTATGCAACACTTTTTCATGATAAAGCGCAATAAAGCGATCTGATGATACCCTTTTTAAGTATATCCCATAATCATTAGCCCATTTGTTTAATATCGATGTAACCTGGCTATTTAAACTGCTTTTGGTTTGATCATCCATACCCTGTGTCATTTCATCATAATTATCTAGAAATATGATAGAAATTACGGGTTGTTCCTCTTTATATCGTTTTTCAATTTCCCATTGCTCTGTTATATCAAAAAAGTATAATAACCGTTCTTCAGGTTTAAATACAACCCGGAATTTACGGTCATGCAATGTAATATTTTCCGATTCGATTTCCTGTTTAATAATAGGAACCAGGTCATCTGCTAAATCATAAATGGAACGGCCAATTAAACTTTCCTCATCAAAACTAGAAGTCAGATAGGGATTTGCCCATTCAATGATATACTCATCATTAATAAGCATAATTCCGATTGGCATTTCTAATAATGCCTCTTCCCCTACCTTTTTCACCCGGTGAGAAAGGGTTGAAATATATTGTTCAATCTCCTGTTCACGAGTATCTTCCCGGTAAAGAAGAAAAAAGAATACGCCGCCAAATAATACAAAACCAATTAAGGCTACAATCCATTGAAAGTAGGCTAATACGGCTAATAAACACACTGTTAATACTACCAGTGCATATAAAGGGGCTTTTAACAGACCCTTTTTTAAATGTGAAGACATTTGTTTTCAGCTCCTATTCTTTCAATAGGATCATCAAGATTTTGACTGATTCACCCGCTGTCTTAAATCAAAGCCTATGTCAATTATACCTAATAATCTTATCAGTAAAAGTCCTATTGGGGTAAGCATAGCAAAAATAGCCACAATGACAGGAACGGCTTTTGCTATTCTTTTATTATATGCAAAAAAGAAGACAAAAGATAATCCCTGAATAGTGAATAAAACCTGAAGCATGAATACCAGATTAACAATGGCCATATTGGTAAATGTACCTGTTTCAAAGGGTACAAAGAAGCTGATTAACGTCACTCCCACATAATACCAAATGAGACTTCTCGGTAATTTCCATTCCCGAAAAGGGATTCTTTCCGGAAGTGGCATTTTAAATCTTTTTAATATAGTACCACATACCAGCAGGATTAAATAAACAGCAATAAATGAGGACACAACTAAGAGAGAAGGAAATAATGTCTTGAGCATGTCAAATACCGTAACAATATTTTCTTCGGTAAATTCAGCAGGTACCTGTTGACCAAATGCTTGAAGTATTTCCATAGACCTGATAAACGACTGTTTGGTTACCTCAAATGTTTCTTCTATTACATTTACATCCAAAAATAGGATCGATACTATGTATTGAAGAAGCAATCCAATACTCACAGTTAGAGTAGACGATATGTATAAAAAGAAGCGGCCTTTTTTCTCTCTGATTGCATAACCTACTACCATTCCTAGTGAACCATAAAGAAGAGTAACTGGAATAGCTAACAAAGATCCAATTATAAAGGAAATGAAAAGGGATGCCACCCCAAATACGGCACTATTTTTAAACCCAAATTTAACTGTAAAAATGATAAACGGTAATGGCAAAAAAAACATAGAAACTACTGATATATAAGGTACATACAAAAAAGTCAGTAATAGAACCGAGAAAATCGCTAACAGAACAGCACCTTCTGTTAGTCTTCGTGTATTATTCACAAGTGTTCCCCCAATCAATGTAGAAACAAAACTACCTATATTGTAAAAGACAAAAAAACAACATTCAACTTTCAGACCTTATCAGCTTTATAAATGATTTTTCGGGGAAGCAAGGATTATTGAGCATAAAAAAACAGCCAGGAAAAAACCTAGCTGCTGTTTATTACCCTTATTCTCCACTTACATAAGGAAGAAGAGCCATTTGACGAGCACGTTTAATTGCTACTGTCAATTTGCGTTGGTACTTCGCACTTGTACCTGTTACACGACGTGGAAGAATTTTACCGCGTTCTGAAATGAATTTTTTAAGAAGATCTACATCTTTGTAGTCGATGTGTGTAATATTGTTAGCTGTGAAATAACACACTTTACGTCTCTTCGCACGTCCACCTTTACGTCCTGCCATTTTATACCCTCCCTTACATTTAAAATGAAATATATTTTAACGTCGTAATTAGAATGGTAAATCATCATCTGAGATGTCAATTGGTTCACCATTGTCAGCAAACGGATCGTCATCCAGACGAGAAAATTGGTTATTATCCTGATAATTACGTTGTGGTTGGTTCTGATTGTAACCGAAATCCCGTTCTCTTTGACCACCAGAGAATCCGCTTCCCGCGCGGTCTTGCGATGCATTTCTTGGTTCAAGGAATTGAACACTCTCTGCTACAACTTCAGTAACATACACTCTTCGGCCATCTTGGCCTTCATAGCTCCTTGTTTGGATCCGTCCATCTACACCAGCTAAGCTGCCTTTTTTCAAAAAGTTAGCTACGTTTTCTGCAGGTTTTCTCCAAACAACGATATTAATAAAGTCTGCTTCTCTTTCTCCTTGCTGATTCGTAAAGGTACGATTAACGGCAAGAGTAAAAGTCGCTACAGGAACACCACTTGGCGTGTAACGAAGATCTGGATCTTTTGTAAGTCTGCCAACGAGGACGACACGGTTCAACATCAGAACAACTCCTCTACCTATAAAAATGTTTCACGTGAAACATTTTTATGAAATCTAATTATTATTAATCTTCTTCTTTAACTACGATATGACGAAGGATATCATCGTTGATACGAGCTAAACGATCGAATTCGTTAACAGCTTCAGTACCAGCATTAACTTTTAAAAGTTGGTAGTAACCATCGCGGAAGTCGTTAATTTCATATGCTAAACGACGCTTACCCCATTCTTTTGCTTCAAGAACTTCAGCACCATTATCAGTTAAAATAGTGTTGAAACGCTCAACCAATGCTTTTTTACCTTCATCTTCAATGTTTGGGCGGATGATGTACATAATTTCGTACTTTCTCATCTCACAGTCACCTCCTTTTGGTCTAACGGCTCTTTCTAAAAAGAGCAAGGAGCAATGCATTCATTACTCACAAGTTGAAATTATACCATGTTCATATAGGAAAAGCAATAAAACTCCTTCATAATGCTAATGTATCGTCCATATAGTTGCTGATTATTTAATCAGTCAAATAAAAAAGATAAGAAGGGAGATCTGCTCGCTTCTTATCTTTTGATTTTTATTTACACATTAAAACGGAAATGGATGATGTCCCCGTCTTTCACTTCATAATCTTTACCTTCGAGCCGAACTTTTCCTGCTTCTTTAGCAGCATTCATAGATCCTGCTGCCATTAAATCATCATAAGAAACAGTTTCTGCCCGAATAAATCCTCTCTCAAAATCAGAGTGGATTATACCCGCACATTGTGGAGCTTTCATTCCTTTTCGGAAAGTCCAGGCTCTTACTTCCTGAACACCCGCAGTAAAGTACGTAGCTAGTCCAAGCAAGCTGTAGGCAGCCTTAATCAGCTGATCCAAACCAGATTGTTCAATACCTAGCTCAGCCAGGAACATTTTCTTTTCTTCCCCTTCAAGCTCGGCTATTTCTGCTTCGATTTTAGCACATACTACTATGACTTCGGCGTTATCTTCTTCAGCAAACTTTCTTACTTTTTGAACATATTCATTTGAAGAAGGATCTGACACATCATCCTCCCCGACATTTGCAACATAAAGGACAGGTTTAATGGTTAGAAGATGCAAACCTTTAACAATTTTCATTTGTTCATCAGTAAACTCTACGGTTCTAGCAGGCTTTTCGTTTTCAAAAGCTTCTTTTAGCTTCAAAAGGATCTCATGTTCAGCTAGAGCATCTTTATCCTTCTGTTTCGCCATTTTACCGACGCGTTCAATTCGTTTATCTACAGACTCTAAATCAGCTAAAATTAACTCTAAATTAATCGTTTCGATGTCAGAGATTGGATCAACTTTTCCAGAAACGTGAGTAATGTTATCGTCCGCAAAGCAACGAACAACATGACATATCGCATCCACTTGGCGAATGTGAGAGAGGAACTTGTTCCCTAATCCTTCACCCTTACTTGCCCCTTTTACAATTCCGGCTATATCTGTAAATTCAAATGTAGTAGGAACCGTTTTCTTTGGGACAATTAATTCGGTCAGTTTTTCAAGACGTTCATCTGGAACTTCTACAATTCCAACGTTTGGGTCTATCGTACAAAACGGATAATTTGCTGATTCTGCACCAGCTTGTGTTATTGCATTAAATAATGTAGACTTACCCACATTCGGCAAGCCCACGATACCGGCTGTCAGGGCCATCCTCGTCACTCCTCAAATAAAATATATCTATCAATATTTCAGCTGGATTTTAACATTAGCTGTTTATACTTTGTTGTTTTAATAATGGTAAAGATGTCCGTTCCATTGCGCTCCAGACACAAGATTCCCCGGGGAGGAAGTCGAGCCTCCTCAGCTTTGCCTTTAGGGGGTCTAGAGTTTCACCTCTTCTTCCCGCAGGACAAGGAAGGCTTCGGCAGCCATAAGCATCGCACGAAGAAAATGCGAATGCATTTTATGAGGACTCAAGTGTCTTCCGCTCCATTCCACTATTGTTTAAAAAATATATTTAATAATAACAATGTTTTGCGTATACAGCCTTAATATTTAAACCTTTACCAATTATAGAGACTAATAGAGGAAAAGACAAGTGACCGGATCATTCCAGTTATCCATCCACCCTAGAATACTAACGATTTCTCCTCATGGGCCTCTCTAGAGAAGCAATATCATCCTCTATATTTAGAAGATGTTGTATTATCAATTTTTTCGCATCCTTAACTCCTTGATTGTAAAGAATGGGACCCAGCTCTTCCATAAAAAAAGAAAAGATATTTTCAGCAGCTATAATCCCTAAATCATCTCCTTTTTCCTGAAGAAAAAATCTTTGAATTTCCTCTATAATTTGATCCTTCTGTTCCTTCGGCAATTGAATATACATGGCAAACCCATCCTTTTTTAGTTTTTAAAAAAACAGCTCTAGAAAAAAAGAAGCATCACTTTCTATGCTTCTTTTTCGTGTTTCTCCAAAATCTTCTTTACTTTTTTCACAAATTCTCTGCGTGGCATGAGGACACTATGATTACAGCCTTCGCATTTTATTCGGATATCCATTCCGACTCTGATGATTTTCCACCGATTTGTACCGCACGGATGTGACTTTTTCATCTCAACAACATCATTTAAGTCAAAATCTTTCGTTTCCAAAATGATTCACTTCCTTTTTATATGACTTCATTTTGCTTTTCATTCCGTGTATACATCACCATGCGTGGAAACGGTATTTCAATGCCATGTGCATCTAAACAGGTTTTAAGCTCTTTTCGGAGAGCTCTGGCAATCGGCATATGCTTCATTGGTTTTGTTTCTGCTATGACACGCAAGACAACCTCAGACGCACCTAACATTTGTACACCTAATAATTCAGGGGTTTTTACCATATCAGGATATCGCTCTGGAAGAGTTTCAAGGAATTCAGTAATGACCTTTTCAGCTTCCTGTATATCGCCTTCATAAGCTATACTGATATCTACAATCGCTAAACTATTATGGATTGAAAAATTAGTAACTTCTACAATCGATCCATTCGGGAAAATATGAAGCTCTCCTGTCCAGCTTTTAATCTTTGTAATCCGTAATCCGATTTCCTCAACTGTACCTTCGGCCTGGTTTATTCGTACATAATCTCCAACAGAAAACTGATCCTCAAAAATGATAAAAAATCCGGAGATAATATCTTTTACTAAGCTTTGTGCCCCAAAACCTACTGCTAGTCCGACAATCCCAGCTCCCGCGATAATGGTCCTTATATCCATAAACATATCTAAAATCATCATGATGGCTAAAAAATAAACGATATACGTTGTAACATTTTGCATGAGCTTCAGCAAGGTGGCTTCTCTTCGCTCCGAAATTCGAAGCGGTGCCTTTGAACGAACAACAAAGATTTTAGCAATACTTGATTTTGCAATTTTTACGAAAATGGCTGCCAAAACCAAAATCAGGATTATTTTGATTGCATCTTGACCTACTTCAATCCAAGTTTGTTCATTCAATAATTTTTCCTGGATAGACTGAAGAAATTTTTCTATGTAAATCACATTTTCACCTCGTTTAAAAACTTACAACCTTATAAAATAAGTATCCCTATTTTAGCAAGATACATATCGTTTTAAAAGAGATATGTGCATTATTTAATTGAAGATACGTAGACAAACTAATGGTGTTTATGTATACATTTGGTGATTTCTCCGTATACTGTTACTACCATTCAGAAGGAGAAGGACCTATGAAATTTAAGCCCTATTTTTTTGAACGATCTGGCGGAACTGTTAGAATTCCCTATGATGATGAACATGCAGTTCAAGCTTTGGCTTCACATATTCAACAATTACTTCCTGCTGCGGCTCGACCCATTGTTTTTGTTTGTATTGGTACAGACCGATCAACAGGAGATTCCTTAGGACCTTTTGTCGGCACACTATTGTCTGAAAAAGGAAACTTACCTTTTTCGATTTACGGTACATTGGATGACCCGATTCATGCTGTGAATTTGGTCGATAAACTGAAAATGATTGAAGAAAAACACAATAATCCGTTTATAATCGGAATTGATGCATGTTTAGGACGGATCAAGAGTGTTGGGCATATTATTCTTGGTGAAGGTCCTGTCAAGCCAGGAGCAGGGGTCAATAAAGATCTCCCGCAAGTAGGAGATGCCCACATGACTGGCATAGTCAATGTAAGTGGGTTCATGGAGTTTTTCGTTTTACAAAATACCCGATTAAATCTTGTTTTAAAAATGGCTAAAACCATGGCAGAGGGTATATATCAAGCTGGTCTTCACCTAAATCGAAAAATACAGATTGAAGAATACTTGCAATTAGATGTAGATCAGGAAAATTCTATATAAATTGTTAAGAAAACCGGGCTTTTTAGCCCGGTATTTTTTGTACAGTCCTTACTCTTTTCTTTTTTCTATTCCCTAATTAAAAAAGCTTTGAAGATTAAATACAAGAGCTACTAAAACGAGTACAACTAAAATCCCTGGCAGCAGATTTGCCACTCGGATTTTTGTAATTCCAGCTAAATTCAAACCGATAGCCATTATCATAACACCACCGGTTGCCGTCAGCTCGACAATCATTTGATCTAAAAGAGACTCTGGTACAAGTGCTACAATTTTGGCTGCAAGCAATGCAATGGTTCCCTGATAGAGAACAACCGGAATGAAGGAAAAAATCACTCCAATTCCGAGAGTAGTTGTTAAAATGAGAGCAGTAAATCCATCAATAATGGCTTTCGTAATTAAAATATCATGATCATTTTTGATACCGCTGTCTAAAGCTCCTAAAACGGCCATAGCTCCAATTACAAATATTAAGGTTGCTGTAACAAACCCTTGGGATATTTGGCCACTCCCTATTTTCCCCATTTTCTTTTCCAGCCATTGTCCGCATTTGTTTAACTTGTCATCTAAATCGATCCATTCACCGATTACAGCACCAAGAACAAGACTTAAAATCACGAATAAAAATTGTTCAGTTTTTAGTGCCATTTGGATACCGAGAACAGTTACAGCAAGACCAATCCCATGAATGACTGTGTTTTTCATTCTATCGGGAATCTTAGATAAAAATTTCCCAATGACAGTACCTAAAATAATCGTTATTCCATTAACAATAGTGCCTAAAAGTACCATTTCATTCACAACCCAGAACCTTTCCCCGCTAGAATGCAAGAAACCCATCCAACTAAACCTATAAAAGATAGTCGACTATGAACCTTACATTCATGATGTCTTTCATTTTCAGTGCATTTTAAAACTCTGCACTAAGAAATTGCTTTCTCCAACTACTTGTTTAATGGGCAGATGTTTTTTCTCAACGTTAAAATCTTATACTTTTTTGACTCATAAAAAAAGAACCATCATCACGATGGTTAAAATTTTTTCTATTTATCTAGTAAATCGAGAATCCGCTGGAGGTCCTCTTTAGAGAAAAACTCTATCTCAATTTTCCCCTTTTTCTTTGTCTGAACAATGTTTACCGTTGTTCCAAACCGTTCGCGAAGAATCTCTTCTTGCTCTTTTACAAAAATATCCTTTTTAGGTTTAGGTTTTGTTTCACGTGAAACATTATCATTCAATCTTACAATTAATTCTTCAAGTTGACGTACATTGAGTTGTTCCTTTATAACTTTTTCGACAACTTGTTTCATAAGGTCTTTATTCCTTAAACCCAGTAAGGCTCTGCCATGTCCCATAGAGATCTTTCCATCTGTGATGTGTCCTTGAATTTCAGGCGGTAGCGATAGTAAACGAACATGATTGGCAATATGCGGTCTGCTTTTCCCTAGCCGCTTCGCTAGCTGTTCCTGGGTCATATTTAACTTTTCAATGAGCTTTTGGTAAGCTTGTGCTTCTTCAATTGGAGTCAGATCTTCACGTTGCAAGTTTTCAAGCACTGCTAATTCCATCATCTGTTTTTCGGAAAGATCCCGTATAACAGCTGGAATGACTTTAAGCTTTGCTTCTTTTGCAGCCCGGTACCGTCTTTCTCCAACTACAATTTCATACCCTTTAATACTTTTTCTTAAAATAATTGGCTGGAGAACACCATGTTCTAAAATCGATTCCTTTAGCTCCTCAATTGCTTCTGGTTTAAATAGCTTTCGAGGCTGGTAGGGATTAGGACGAATATCGCTTATTTTAACTTCCTGAACAGTTTCCTCATTTCCTACTTCTAAATTTGAAAATAGTGCATTAATTCCTTTACCGAGTCCTTTAGCCATTCGCCACCACTTCCTTTGCCAAATCTAAATATACTTCTGCTCCTCTGGACTTAGGATCATATAAAATAATAGGCTCTCCGTGGCTTGGTGCTTCACTTAACCGTATATTTCTCGGAATAATAGTTTGAAAGACTTTTTCTTGGAAGTATTTTTTCACTTCTTCAATGACTTGAATACCAAGATTGGTTCTGGCATCAAGCATGGTTAAAAGTACTCCTTCAATCATTAACTGGTTATTTAAATGCTTCTGTACAAGTCGAACAGTGTTTAACAATTGACTCAGTCCCTCAAGTGCGTAGTATTCACATTGAACCGGAATTAACACTGCATCTGAGGCTGTTAGTGCATTAAGTGTAAGAAGACCTAAAGATGGAGGACAGTCAATAATGATAAAGTCATATTCTTCCTTAAGATTTTCTAATGCTCTTTTAAGGCGAACTTCGCGGGAAATTGTTGGAACAAGCTCTATTTCTGCACCTGCCAGCTGAATCGTTGCTGGAATTGCATAAAGATTTTCCACTTTTGTTGCTTGTATGACTTTTTCCGCATCTGTATCCTCGACTAAAATATCGTACACACAATGTTCGACATCTGCTTTATCGATACCAACCCCACTTGTTGCATTCCCCTGGGGATCGACGTCGACGAGCAAAACCTTTTTTCCTATGTATGCTAAACATGCCCCAAGATTTACACACGTTGTTGTTTTTCCAACTCCGCCTTTTTGGTTGGCAATCGCAATGATCTTGCCCACGATGTCACCTACCTTCAACTTACAATTCTATCATCATGTACTCTATTGTATCACGAAAAATCAGAAAGGCTAAGAAAAATAGAAGAAAACTGTCTGCAAATTCATCATTCAAATCTATTAACCTTTTTATAAAACCAGAATAGGATTATCGAGTAAGATGCATTTTTTCTCTCTATTAATCAGAAATAACAAAAAAAGTGAGAAGGTTTATTGTCCTTCCCACCCATTAAAGAATAGTAAAAATGTATTATTTCTTTGGTATTCGAATGGTAAACTGATAAAAATCATCAAATTCTTCTTCTTTTGAATCTAAGTGAATCCCGCTGTCATGGACCATTGATAGAGATTGACGAATTGTATTGACGGCAATTCTCATATCCTTGCTAAAAGCCTTTCTTTTCATCTTTGGCTTTTCCTGATTTTTATCTAATAATTTAACGACCCGATCTTCTGTTTGCTTCACATTTAATTGCTTTTCAATAATTTCCTGCAGCAGCATCACTTGTTTCTTCGGATCCTTTAAAGGAATAAGAGCACGAGCATGACGTTCCGTAATTTGCTTATTTAATAGGGCAGCTTGTACTTCTTCCGGCAGTTTTAATAAGCGGAGTTTATTGGCTACCGTTGATTGTCCCTTTCCTAAGCGTTGAGCTAAAGCCTCTTGAGTTAAGTTATGTAATTCTAAGAGTTTCCCATAAGCAATTGCTTCCTCAATGGGTGATAGCTCTTCACGTTGGAGATTTTCAATTAAAGCTACTGATGCTGTTTCCGTGTCGTTAAAATTTTTTATAATTGCAGGAATTGTCTCCCATTCCAATAATTGAACAGCTCTAAATCTTCTTTCTCCTGCAATGATTTCATATAGCCCATCTTCAGCATGTCTAACAACAATTGGTTGAATTATGCCATGAGTATGAATCGTTCTTGCAAGTTCTTCTATTTTTTCATCGTCAAATACAGTTCGAGGCTGATATCGGTTTGGAACAATGTTAGAAATGGGAATTTTCTCGACCTTTTCCATGTCCACCTCATGATCTTCCCATTTCACTTCAGCTTCTTCTGTTTCCTTCTCAACAACCCCGAAAAAACGTGAAAATGGACTTTTCATCTCCTACACCACCTTTAAGAAACTCCCTCGTTAACTATTCTCTGTCCAGCTGATAAGTTCCTGCTTTTTTGGACATTTTCTACAAAGGTATTACAAATGTTTCACGTGAAACATTTTACTCCAGTGGCTGCTTATTCGGCATCCCGGGTTTGCGCGGGTATTTTTTTGGAGTCGGTTTTACCTTCTTAATTAAGTATATCGTACGTTTATGTTCTTCGTAAGGGAGATTAAATGAAACTTGATCAACAAGTTTTCCTCCTAAAATAGAAACTGCTTTTTTGCCAGCTGTCCACTCTTCATTTCCAAGAGAACCTTTTAACGCAATAAATAATCCGTCCAGTTTGACAAGCGGCAAACATAATTCACTTAAAACAGACATTCTTGCAACTGCTCTGGCCGTTACTGCATCGTATTGCTCACGATGTTCAGGTTGTCTGCCAAATTCTTCTGCTCTTGCGTGAAAAAGCTGGACATTTTCTAGCTTCAACCTCGAAACAAGCTCCTCTAAAAAGGAGATTCTTTTATTAAGAGAATCAACAATCGTTACATGTAAATGGGGAAAACATATTTTTAATGGGATACTTGGAAATCCTGCACCCGCTCCTACATCACATAAAGATTGAATATTTTCAATAGGTGAGTAAAAAGCTGCAGAAATAGAATCATAAAAATGTTTTTCATATACTTCATTACGCTCTGTGATAGCAGTTAAATTAATCTTTTCATTCCAATCAATCAGCAGTTCATAATAAAGCTTAAACTGATTGATTTGAGTTTGTGTTAAGGAAATCCCTTTTTCCACTAAAAGATCATGAAATTCCGATTCGTTCATAAAGCCACTTCCTTTTTGGGCAAGGCATATTCTCTAAAATTAGCTGTTTCACTGTGATAAACTGTATCTTGTAGTTTTCACATCAATATGTATAAGGAAAGCAGAATAGCTATATACAAATTAATGTTATGTGACATTTAACTTTGTTCTGCTTTCCTGAAGAAACTATTTATTGATTGGATACCTTCGCAATTTTACCTTGTTCGATATAGACTAGAAGAATGGAGATATCGGCTGGGTTCACCCCTGAAATCCTGGATGCTTGAGCAATCGACAAAGGACGAACTTGCTTTAATTTTTGCCGGGCTTCTGTTGCTAATCCATTAATTGCATCGTAATCGATATCAACCGGGATTTTCTTATTCTCCATTTTCTTTAATCTTTCCACTTGCTGCAATGATTTTTCAATATAACCTTGATATTTCACCTGAATTTCCACCTGCTCTGTTACTTCCTGATCTAATTCCACTTCAGCAGGTGCTAATTGATGAATATGGGTATACGAAATTTCCGGTCTCTTAAGCAGGTCAATTGCACGAATTCCATCTTTTAGTTCACTTCCGCCGACACTTCTGATTAATTCTTGTGTCTTCGCATTTGGTTTGATCATAATGGACTGTAACCGTTCTTTCTCGGCCTCAATCTCAGCTTTTTTCTTCATGAATCTTTGATATCTTTCTTCACTGATTAAACCAATATTATAGCCTATTTCGGTTAATCTCAAATCGGCATTGTCATGGCGTAAAAGCAGGCGATATTCCGCTCTTGAAGTTAAGAGGCGATAAGGCTCATTGGTTCCTTTTGTAACTAAATCATCAATCAGAACCCCAATATAAGCATCAGAACGGCTTAAAATAAGCTCTTCTTTGCCAAGTGCTCTCCGTGCCGCATTTATTCCTGCCATTATGCCTTGTCCTGCTGCTTCTTCATATCCGGATGTTCC
Organism: Bacillus litorisediminis; assembly: GCF_022808645.1. Taxonomy (GTDB): domain Bacteria; phylum Bacillota; class Bacilli; order Bacillales; family JC228; genus Bacillus_BF; species Bacillus_BF litorisediminis. The sequence goes on along the minus strand of NZ_JAKZKT010000026.1, from coordinate 15,452 downwards.
ATTGATTTGTCCAGCAGTGTAGAGACTTTTTACTTTTTTCGTTTCTAGCGTCGGCCATAATTGAGTTGGAACAATTGCATCATACTCAATTGCATATCCTGCTCTCATCATTTGGACATTTTCTAAGCCCGGAATCGTTCTTAGGATTTTGGCTTGAACATCTTCAGGCAGACTAGTTGAGAGACCCTGTACATACACTTCGTGCGTATTACGACCTTCTGGCTCTAAGAAGATTTGATGTCTTGGCTTATCATGAAAGCGAACAACTTTATCCTCAATAGACGGACAATAACGTGGTCCCGTTCCTTTTATCATGCCTGAATACATCGGAGAACGATGAAGGTTCGCATCAATAATTTGATGTGTTTGATCATTGGTATAGGTTAGCCAGCATGGCAGCTGATCTGTTATATACTTTGTCGTTTCATAAGAAAAGGCTCTTGGCTCATCGTCACCAGGCTGAATTTCCGTTTTAGAATAATCAATTGTATGACTGTTTACTCTAGGCGGAGTTCCGGTCTTAAATCGAACTAATTCAAAGCCTAGCTCTTCCAAATGCTCAGAAAGCTTAATGGATGGCTGCTGATTATTTGGACCGCTTGAATATTTAAGCTCACCAAGAATAATCTCTCCTCTTAAGAAGGTGCCTGTTGTAATAACGACTGTTTTTGAACGATAGGTGGCACCTGTTTTAGTAATAACGCCACGGCATTCTCCGTCTTCCACAATTAATCGCTCAACCATTCCCTGAATCAGGGTGAGATTCGGTGTATCTTCTAAAGTTTTTTTCATTTCATGCTGATAAGAAAATTTATCAGCCTGAGCCCTTAACGCCCGTACTGCAGGGCCTTTGCCTGTATTTAACATTCTCATTTGAATATGAGTTTTATCTATATTTTTAGCCATTTCTCCGCCTAGCGCATCAATCTCACGAACCACAATTCCTTTTGCCGGACCGCCAACAGAGGGATTACATGGCATAAAAGCAACCATATCTAAATTAATGGTGATCATAAGTGTTTTAGCACCAAGTCTCGCTGATGCTAAGCCTGCTTCACAACCCGCATGCCCTGCTCCTATAACGATAACATCATAGTTTCCAGCATCATATTGCTGCATGCAATAAGCCTCCTCTACAATCAAAATCTTTCTTATATCATAAAAGTATAAACTCTGAACTTTGATAACTGTCTAGTGCCAGAGCACAGTGAGTAAAGTCTTCTTCAATAATGGTCTTAATAGGATGCAACTGAGAACAAAGCAAAATCGAAGGAGTTTACCATCAGCTCGGTGCAAGGCATTATAAAGTATCTCATAGATGTTCTTCATGATGTGATTGAAAGTTGCCTCGCTTCGCTTTTCTTATTTCCCAAGACAAAATTGTGAAAATAATTGATCAATTAAGCTTTCGTGAACAGCGTCACCAATGATTTCCCCCAGCAGTTCCCATGCCCGGGTCATATCAATTTGGACCATATCAATTGGGATACCACTTTCGACACTTTCGATTGCATCCTCAACCGCTTGTAAAGCTTGATTTAACAGGGCAATATGCCGGCTATTGGATACGTAGGTGATATCCCCCGCTTCTAATCCCCCTTCAAAGAATAAAGAGGCGATCGCTTCCTCTAATTGATCGACCCCTTCCTCTTTTAATAAAGAGGTCGTGATAACGGGCTGGTTATTAGCCATTTTTTTAACTTTATTTAAGTCGATTTTTTGAGGAAGATCGGTTTTATTCACAATAATGATCGCGTCCATCCCTTCAATTGCCTTAAAGAGATTGAGATCCTCTTCACTTAAATCCTCTGAATAATTTAACACCAGCAAAATTAAATCTGCTTCTTTCAATACTTGTCTAGAGCGTTCAACCCCAATTCTTTCAACAATATCCTCGGTTTCACGAATTCCTGCAGTATCAACCAGTCTTAACGGAATCCCTCTTATATTTACATATTCTTCGATCACATCACGTGTAGTTCCTGGTATATCGGTTACTATTGCCTTATTCTCATGAACAAGGCTATTTAAGAGTGAAGATTTACCAACATTAGGTCTTCCTATTATAACCGTTGAAATCCCTTCTCTTAAAATTTTCCCTTGCCCTGCTGTTTGCAGTATTTTTTCAATTTCACTTTTAACCGATTTCGCCTTATCTAAAAGAACACGATGAGTCATTTCTTCAACATCATCATATTCTGGATAATCAATGTTAACCTCCACATGAGCTAAGGTTTCTAAAATATCCTGTCTCAAACGTTGAATCAGCTTTGACAGCCGACCTTCCATTTGTTTAAGGGCTACATTCATTGCTTTGTCAGTTTTTGCCCGTATTAAATCCATAACCGCTTCAGCCTGAGATAAATCAATTCGTCCATTTAAAAAAGCCCGTTTTGTAAATTCCCCTGGTTCAGCCAGCCGAGCCCCATGTTTTAACACCAGCTGCAAAATACGATTAACCGATACAAGTCCCCCATGACAGTTAATTTCTACTACATCTTCACGTGTAAAGGTTTTAGGGGCTCTCATTAGAGATACCATTACTTCCTCTATAATTTCACCTGTTTTTGGCTCTTGTATATGACCATAATGAATCGTGTGTGAAGCAAGTTCCTTTAATCTCTTCTTCCCCTTTGGGATAAAGAGCTTGTTTGCAATTTCAACAGCTTGGTCCCCGCTTAAACGTACAATAGCAATTGCTCCCTCTCCCATTGGTGTCGATATCGCAGCAATTGTATCAAATTCCATTTTATCACCCCTTTTCACTTTGTTTTTCACTCATCTATTATAAGGTTACCCTTTTATTCACAAACAAAGCCTTAAATTCCAATTTTATCATTTTTGTGCATAAAATTGTAGTCATATTTATCCACAACACTCAAAACTTCCACTCGTTATTTTATCTTATCCACATGTGAATAACAATTAAATGCTACCTCGTTTTTTATTACATTGTGCTTCGTTTTCTTTTATAAAAATTTTTATATTTTATTTCAAAAAATACCTAGAGAAAATAATAGATAAACTATATTATTCCAAAATAAGAAAAAAAACTCCTAAACCATAATGGTTTAGGAGTCTATTACTTAGAAGCTACAGCTCAGGTGCAATTACAATATGTCGATTTGGTTCGGTACCGCTAGAAAATGTCCGCACCTTTGTGTTATTGGAGAGAGCGGTATGAATCACCTTTCTCTCATATGAAGGCATTGGTTCCAAAACAACTTCTTTTTTTGTTTGAATAGCTTTGTATGCTAAACGTTCAGCTAATTGAACTAACGTCTGGTTCCTCTTTTCCCGGTAGTTTTCAGTATCTAAAATAACCGTTACGTACTGTTCTGAAGAATGGTTAGCCACTAACTGGGTTAAATATTGCAGCGCGTTAAGGGTTTGTCCCCTTTTTCCAATTAAAAGCCCAGATTTATCACTATTCATGGTTAGTTCTAAATTTCTGCCATTTTGAGATACCTCAATGTCTACTTGAACTCCCATTTTTTCAGTAACTGCTTTTAAATAATTGATTGAATCTTGAATGGGATCCACTTTTATCTTTACCTTAACGACTGCCGGTCTTGTCCCAAAAATTCCTAAAAGTCCCTTTTTCCCTTCATCAATCACGGTAATTTCAGCTTTATCCATCGTGATGTTTAACTCAGCCAAAGCTGATTGAACCGCTTCTTCAACCGATTGCCCTGTAGCCGTAGTTTGTTTCACTTATTTACTTCCCCCTGCTTTCCCAGTCTCAGCCCTAGTTTTGAGATCTGGTCCTTTAATAACTAAAGTTTGAATAATCATAAAGATATTTCCCACAACCCAGTATAGAGATAAAGCGGATGGCAGTGATACTGCAAAAATAATGATCATAATTGGCATAAGCCAAAGCATCATTTGCATTTGCGGCTGTGTATTTGCTGCTCCAGCCATCATTATCTTTTGCTGCAGGAAGGTTGTTGCACCTGCGATTAAAGGCAGGATAAAATACGGATCTCTTGCCCCTAAGTCAAACCATAAGAAATTATGCTCACCGATTTCAGGTGTTCTCATGATCGCATGATAGAAAGCAATTAGGATTGGCATTTGAATTAATAAAGGAAAACATCCTGCAAGCGGGTTCACATTGTGCTTTTGGAAAAGCTGCATCATTTCTTGCTGAAGCTTTTGCTGAGTTGCCTGGTCTTTAGAACTGTACTTTTTACGAAGTTCTTCCATCTCTGGCTGAAGTGCCTGCATTGCTTTTGTATTTTTTGTCTGCTTAATCATTAATGGCAAGATCGCAAAACGAATTAATAATGTAACAATGATTAAACCTAATCCATAATTTTCTCCTACCAGGTTAGAAGTGTAAATAATGAGCCAAGAAAGCGGATAGACAAAATATTCATTCCAAATGCCTTCACTTTCACTCGTGATATCCTGATTAATTTCGGTACACCCAGATAATAGCATCACTAGGACGATTAAGCTGAGTAATAACCCCATGCGTTTTTTCAAGCGTATTGCCTCCTAACTAAACTGCTTCAGTTGTATCCATTTAAAAAATCTAAACATTCAAAAGGTATTGTACCATTATTCCTTATATGCATTCCAGCTTTAATATAGTTCTAGGAAAAATAGAAAATACCTTCTATAAATTAAGTCAAAATATGATAGAGATATGGATTATTTTTTTTTGGTTGCGGAAAGTTGTACATTTACTATTTTACCAAGACGCAAAACATGTGTGAGGCTATTCTCCATTTGGTGGTAATCCATGTCGGAAGTTGGTTTCCTAGCTATAATTACATAATCATATCCAGCGCGAATATCTTGTGCATAATCCTGAAAAAATTTACGGATACATCGTTTAATATAGTTTCGTTTTACTGCGTTTCCTATCTTTTTGCTTACAGAAATTCCAATCCTAAAATAGGGTTGTTCCTCTTTTTTTAAGCTATAAACAACAAATTGCCGATTTGCAACAGATTTTCCTTTTTTGAAAATAACTTGGAAATCTTCATTTTTTTTGACTCTTAACTCTTTTTTCATGAAAACACCTGACTTACTATAAATTCTTTCTACTAATCAGAAGGATTTCCAAAATCACAAAATATCAGTCAAAAGCTTCTATGTACTCTTTACAGCCTAAAGTCCAAAAACAGCGGAGCAAAAGAGCATTTCGCTTTATCTATGTAAAAAAAAGACCACTGATCCTATTCAGTGGCTTATGCAGAAAGTACTTTTCTTCCTCTGCGGCGACGGCGAGCTAATACTTTACGGCCGTTAGCTGTGCTCATACGCTGACGGAAGCCATGTACTTTGCTTCTTTTACGTTTATTAGGTTGGTATGTTCTTTTCATGTATGACACCTCCTCTGAGGAATAACAATTTGCTGCTTTAAAGACATTCTTTCTCATTATAAGTATCTGGCTTGATGATGTCAAGGCTCCTTCTTTACAGCAAATTTATAGAAATACATTTGAATTTCATTAAATTTAACAATATTTCTGTTATAGAACAGCAAAATCCAAGTCATTTAAAGCTGTGGATAATATTTGACAAATTTTTCATTATCTGCACAGGTTCCCGACATTTTTTGCACAAATTATCTTCTTGTGGAAAAAAGATACTCACAAATTGTTTTTCTTGTGGATAATGCAAGAAATGCATTGCGAATCATAGCACAATTTGATATGATAATCTTGTTTTACTTGAGGATAAAGTGTTGTGGATAATCGATTTATCCACAAACTGTGGATAGTATGTGGATAGTTTTCCCCAACCTCTGAATAAAAGTTGTCCACAAATCGTGCGTAATGTCGAAAAGTCTCTTTTTTTCCTTATTATATTTTTATCCACATTTTACTAAGCACTCATTTTTATAATTAAATCATTATTTTAAAGGCTTCGGATAAAGACTCGTAAAGAGTGTATCTATTCTGAAGCCGTTTCTAGCTTCAAAGATTGCTAGAAACGTATGTTTTGTTGTAAAGAGCAATCTTTACATAACTCGTGACGAAAAAGAGAAGGTTGCGGGCAAAGGAGGGTTTGATTTTTGAAAAATTTAGATGACCTGTGGGAAAAAGTACTGGAGAGTGTCAAAAAGAAAATCAGTAAGCCAAGCTATGAAACGTGGCTAAAATCGACAAAAGCTCATTCATTAAAAGAAAATACCCTCGATGTGGTAGCACCAAATGAGTTTGCCCGCGATTGGCTTGAGGGTCATTACAGTCAACTCGTATCAAACATCCTTTTTGAACTCACAGGTGAAAAGCTTGAAGTAAAATTTATCATTCCTCAGAGTAAACAAGAGGATGATTTTGATGTCATTCTTCCTTCAAAGAGGATTGAAGCAGTGGAAGAGCCTGCTGACATTCCGCAAAGTATGCTAAATCCCAAATATACGTTTGATACATTCGTTATTGGATCTGGTAACCGATTTGCCCATGCCGCTTCACTTGCTGTAGCTGAAGCTCCGGCAAAGGCATATAACCCATTGTTTATTTATGGGGGTGTAGGATTAGGAAAAACGCACTTAATGCATTCAATCGGTCACTATGTGATTGAACATAATCCAAAAGCGAAGGTTGTCTATTTATCTTCTGAAAAATTTACAAATGAATTTATTAATGCGATTCGGGACAACAAAGCGGTTGATTTTCGAAATAAATATCGAAATGTGGATGTACTATTAATTGATGATATTCAGTTTTTAGCGGGGAAAGAATCAACACAAGAAGAGTTTTTCCATACGTTTAACACACTGCACGAAGAAAGTAAGCAAATTATTATTTCAAGTGACCGGCCGCCTAAAGAAATTCCAACTTTAGAGGAACGGCTGCGTTCAAGGTTTGAATGGGGATTAATTACCGACATTACACCCCCTGATCTGGAAACCAGGATTGCCATTTTAAGAAAAAAGGCAAAAGCAGAAGGTCTGGATATTCCAAATGAAGTTATGCTCTATATTGCGAATCAAATTGACTCGAACATCCGTGAACTTGAAGGGGCGTTAATACGGGTTGTTGCCTATTCGTCTTTAATCAATAAAGATATAAATGCAGATTTAGCTGCTGAAGCACTTAAGGATATCATTCCAAGCTCGAAGCCAAAAGTAATAACGATTCTTGACATCCAGCGGGTTGTTGGAGAACAGTTCAATGTAAAACTTGAAGATTTTAAAGCTAAAAAACGGACCCAATCAATTGCTTTTCCAAGACAGATTGCCATGTATTTATCAAGAGAACTCACGGATTTCTCATTGCCTAAAATTGGCGAGGAATTTGGCGGAAGAGATCATACAACCGTTATTCATGCTCATGAAAAAATCTCAAAAATGCTAGATTCCGATCCTCAATTACAGCAGCAGATCAAACAAATCAAACAAATGCTAAAAATATAGATGTGTGTACTGTGAATAACCGGACATAGAATATACACAGTCTGTCCACATGTGGATAGGCTGTGTTTCCTTTCATAAAATGAACTTATCCACAAATCCACAGCACCTAGTACTATTATTACTATATTTTTATTAAAAAAGAATAAATAATAGACATGTCATTTGACATTTTTAATTTCATAAAGGAAAAAAATGTGAGATGATAGAGAAAAGCGGAATCGCCAATTATAAAAGTTCAGTATCCAAATATTTTTTACTAATGAAAAAGGCACAATGTCCAATAAAATGGAGGATCGAAAACCATGAAATTTACGATTCAGAGGGACCGGCTTGTTGAAAGCTTACAGGATGTAATGAAGGCTGTTTCTTCTAGAACCACCATACCTATTTTGACAGGTGTCAAACTGTTGGTTACAGAGGAAGGCGTTACATTAACAGGCAGCGACTCAGATATATCGATTGAAACGATTATACCTAAAGTAGAAGATGAACAGATAATCGTAGAAATTGAGAGAACAGGAAGTATTGTTCTTCAGGCAAGATTTTTTAATGATATTATTCGCAAATTGCCAGAAGATACGGTCATGATTGAAGTTAAAGATAACTTGCAAACCTTTATAAAATCAGGGAATGCAGAATTCTCTATTAATGGATTAGATGCGGAAGAATATCCTCGATTGCCGCAAATTGAAGAAGAAGAAGTCTACAAATTGCCGACTGATCTATTAAAAGCAATAATTCGGCAAACTGTATTTGCTGTTTCAACATCTGAAACAAGACCTATCTTAACCGGCGTTCATTGGAGAATTGAAAATAATGAATTGACTTGTGTGGCTACTGACAGCCATAGACTGGCCTGGAGAAAAGCACCGCTGGAAAGCGAATTAAATCATTCTCATAGTGTTGTGATTCCAGGAAAAAGCTTAAATGAATTAAATAAAATTTTGGATGATAGTCAGGATCCAATTGAAATGGTACTGACGCAAAATCAAATTCTATTTAAAACAAAAAATTTATTATTCTTTTCTAGATTATTAGAAGGAAATTATCCGGATACATCAAGATTAATTCCAAACGAAAGTAAGACAGATGTTATTTTGAATGCAAAAGAGTTCCTTCAAGCAATAGACCGGGCTTCTTTATTGGCAAGAGAAGGAAGAAATAATGTTGTTAAATTTTCTATCATTGGAAATGATTCTATAGAAATTTCTTCTGATTCACCAGAAATAGGACGAGTCGTTGAAATTGTAAAAACTCAATCGATTATAGGTGAAGAATTGAAAATATCCTTTAGCGGAAAATATTTAATGGATGCATTAAAAGCTATTGATTCAACCGAAATAAAGATTAGTTTTACTGGAGCCATGAGACCGTTCGTCATTCGTTCAATTGATAATGATTTCATTCTCCAGTTAATCCTTCCTGTTCGAACATTTTGATGATCACTTGGGCTGACCGATCAGTTCTAAGGCCAATAAACACAGAATGTAAATTGTTTGCTTATGTAAACATGGAATATGTGCTTAAAGGTGCTTTGAACCAGGTCGGCTCCTTTTTTGTTTAGCCGAATTATAAAATGACTGCAAAGGGGCAAAATCGAGGTAGAACGATTATTTGCAGGTTAGGGTTTCACAGAATGTTTAACCTGAAATAAAAACGCCTGATCGTGGAATTAATCTGGCACGAAATATATGTTATCCACAGGAAAAGGGGCGATTATTTTTGAAATCTGTTCAAATTGAGACTGAATATGTAACATTAGGCCAATTTTTAAAAATGATTGATGTGATTGGATCAGGTGGCTTAGCTAAATGGTTTTTAGAGGAAAATGAAGTTAGGGTAAACGGAGAAAAAGAGCAGCGCAGAGGCAGAAAATTAAAGCCTGGAGATAAAATCGAGATCCCAGATGTGGGGGACTTCAAAATTATAGGATAAAGGAAGACTCAAGATGTACATTAAAGAACTGATTTTAAAAAATTATAGGAATTACGAGCATCTTGAGGTCAATTTCGATGATAAAATCCATGTCATAAAAGGCGAAAATGCACAGGGTAAAACGAATGTGATGGAATCCATATATGTATTGGCCATGGCTAAGTCCCACCGTACTTCGCAAGATAGAGAATTAATCCGCTGGGAACAAGATTATGCTAAAATAGAAGGTAGTATACAAAAAAAACATGCTTCTTTGCCTATGAAGCTTGTAATTTCAAAAAAGGGAAAAAAAGCTAAAGTTAATCACATTGAACAATCAAAACTTAGCCGTTATGTGGGGCATATGAACGTAGTTATGTTTGCCCCCGAAGATCTAAATATAGTAAAAGGGAATCCGCAAATCAGAAGGCGCTTTATTGACATGGAGATTGGACAAGTTTCTCCTGTTTATTTGCACACGCTCAGTCAATATCAAAAGTCACTTTCACAGCGAAATCACTTTTTAAAAATGCAAAAGCTTTCAAAGTCAAAAGATAACATGATGTTGGATGTATTTACGGAACAGCTAATTGCATTGGCGGCCCAAATCATTCAAAAACGGTTTGAATTTATTCGCCTCTTAGAGAGCTGGGCGCGTCCCATCCATTCAGGTATAACGAGCGGGAAAGAGAATTTAACACTTCGGTATCGCCCTTCTGTACATGTATCAGAAAATGAACAATTGTCGAAAATAATAGAGGGATTACAAGAAAAATTTGCTAAAATAAGAGATAGCGAATGGGAGCGTGGCGTGACCTTAGCAGGGCCGCATCGAGATGATTTGGAATTTTATGTAAATGATAAAAATGTTCAAACATATGGTTCCCAAGGACAACAAAGAACTACAGCCTTATCTGTTAAACTTGCTGAGATTGAATTAATTAATAAAGAAATAGGTGAATATCCCATTCTTCTTTTAGACGATGTTTTATCAGAATTGGATGATCATCGGCAATCTCATCTCTTAAATACGATACAAGGTAAGGTCCAAACCTTTGTTACAACGACAAGTACAGAAGGAATTGATCATCAAGTTTTAGATGATGCGACTATTTGGTATGTAGAATCAGGTACTTTAAGCAGGAATTAGTCTGAGGTGCACTATGTATTTACATGTGGGTGAAGAAATGGTTGTCCGAACTGATGATATCGTTGCCATTATTGATGAATCATCGTCAGACTTTATCATGGAATTTATAACAAATAACAACGACAAAATTCACAGGCTATCGAAAGGGGTCATAAAATCCTTTGTTATAACAAAAGATTTTATTTACCAATCCCCCTTTTCTTCCCAAACATTGAAAAAAAGATGTAAACTCAAGAGCCTATAGTCGTTACGAATTGGGATAGAAATAGCAGGTGGTCAGGATGACAATGGAACCAAAAATGAGTGAAGAACAAGTGTATGATGCCGATCAGATACAAGTCTTAGAAGGACTTGAAGCTGTTCGAAAAAGACCTGGGATGTATATTGGGTCCACTAGCGTTAAAGGTTTACATCATTTAGTATGGGAAATTGTTGATAACAGTATTGATGAAGCATTGGCCGGTTATTGTTCTGAAATAAATGTTATTATTGAAAAAGATAACAGTATTACTGTAACCGATAATGGACGAGGTATACCTGTAGGAATCCATGAAAAAATGGGAAGACCTGCCTTAGAAGTTATTATGACCGTTCTCCATGCAGGCGGGAAGTTTGGCGGCGGAGGCTATAAGGTTTCCGGAGGATTACACGGTGTAGGGGCATCCGTTGTAAATGCCCTTTCTACTATGCTTGAGGTAACCGTCCACAGAGAAGGCCAAGTTTATTATCAACAATATCATAAGGGAGTTCCTGTTGAGGATGTAAAGGTAATCGGAGAAACCGATAAAACAGGTACAATTACACATTTTAAGCCGGATCCTGAAATCTTTACTGAAACAACTGAATATGACTATGAAACCTTACTAACTCGTGTTCGAGAGCTCGCATTCCTTAATCGAGGAATTAAAATCAACATTGAGGATAAACGCACAGATAAAAGAAAAGAGTTCCATTATGAAGGCGGAATAAAATCATATGTAGAACATTTAAACCGGACAAGGGAAGTTATTCATGAAGAACCAATTTATATGGAGGGAGAAAAAGAAGGCATTTCTATCGAGATCTCCCTGCAATATAATGATGGCTTCACAAGCAATATTTATTCGTTCGCCAATAATATTCATACGTATGAAGGCGGAACCCACGAATCTGGCTTTAAAACAGCATTAACGAGAGTTATTAATGATTACGCCCGTAAAAATAAACTTTTTAAGGAACAGGACGATAATCTGACAGGAGAAGATGTTCGTGAAGGATTAACTGCTATTGTCTCCATTAAACATCCTGATCCCCAGTTCGAAGGGCAAACCAAGACAAAATTAGGTAATTCTGAGGTTCGAGCTATTACTGATGCTATTTTTTCAGAAGGATTTGAAAAATTCCTATTAGAAAATCCTGCAGTTGCACGAAAAATCGTAGAAAAAGGTTTAATGGCTTCCCGTGCCCGTTTGGCTGCAAAAAAGGCACGTGAATTAACAAGAAGAAAAAGTGCCTTAGAAGTATCCAGTTTGCCTGGAAAACTAGCCGACTGTACTTCGAAAGATCCTTCAATCAGTGAGCTTTATGTCGTTGAGGGTGACTCAGCAGGGGGTTCGGCCAAACAAGGAAGAGATCGTCATTTCCAAGCTATTCTTCCCTTAAGAGGAAAAATTATAAACGTAGAAAAGGCTCGTTTAGATAAAATTCTCTCCAATAACGAGATTAGGACAATCATTACTGCATTAGGTACTGGAATTGGCGAGGATTTTGATATTACAAAAGCACGTTATCATAAAATTGTAATTATGACAGATGCAGACGTAGATGGAGCCCACATCCGGACGCTTCTTCTTACCTTCTTCTACCGTTATATGAGACAAATTATAGAAGCAGGATACATTTATATTGCTCAGCCGCCTCTCTATAAAGTCGAGATAGGAAAAAGGGTTGAATACGTCTACAATGATCGTCAGCTCGATCAGTTATTATCACAGCTTCCTGAAAATACGAAACCGGAAATTCAGCGTTATAAAGGACTTGGAGAAATGAACCCTGAGCAACTTTGGGAAACCACGATGGATCCAGCTAATCGGACACTGCTTCAAGTCAGCTTAGAAGATGCGATTGAAGCGGATGAAACCTTTGAAATATTAATGGGTGACCGTGTAGAACCAAGACGCCAATTCATTGAAGAAAACGCTGTTTATGTAAAGAATTTAGATATTTAGAAGAAAGCGAATCGCCTAGAACAGGCAGGATAGATATTCAAACCTATCCTGCTTTTCATAGTTTTTTATAACCTTTGTAATGATATCTAGGGTTTGATTTTAAGGAGGTTTTCCTTATGGCTGAAATGCCAAATTCAAATGTAATGGAAGTAAATATAAGTCAGGAAATGCGCTCATCTTTCCTTGATTATGCGATGAGTGTTATTGTTTCTCGTGCTCTTCCAGATGTAAGGGATGGTTTAAAGCCAGTACATCGCAGAATTTTATATGCAATGCATGACTTAGGAATGAGAGCCGATAAACCATTCAAAAAATCGGCGCGTATCGTTGGGGAAGTTATCGGTAAGTACCACCCTCACGGTGACTCAGCTGTTTATGACACAATGGTACGGATGGCACAGGATTTTAACTATCGTTACATGCTAGTAGACGGTCATGGCAACTTCGGTTCAGTTGATGGAGATTCTGCTGCTGCGATGCGTTATACCGAAGCAAGAATGTCTAAAATCTCAATGGAGCTGCTTCGTGATATCCAAAAGGACACCATCGATTATCAAGATAACTACGATGGTTCCGAAAAGGAACCTGCTGTACTTCCATCACGATTTCCTAATCTTTTAGTGAATGGAACATCCGGAATCGCTGTAGGAATGGCTACCAATATTCCTCCTCATCAGCTCGGTGAGGTCATTGATGGTGTACTAGCTTTGAGTAAGGATCCGGACATTACGATTCAAGAGCTTATGGATTACATCCCTGGTCCTGATTTTCCTACAGGCGGACTGATTTTAGGAAGAAGCGGGATCAGAAAAGCTTATGAAACAGGTAAAGGTTCTATTACGATCAGGGCTAAAGTAGAAATTGAAGAAAAGGCAAATGGGAAACAAACGATTATCGTAAATGAAATTCCATATCAGGTGAATAAAGCAAGGCTCATTGAAAAAATTGCAGAGCTTGCACGCGATAAAAAAATTGACGGAATTACAGATTTACGTGATGAGTCGGACCGTAATGGAATGAGGATTGTCATTGAGGTTCGCAAGGATGCCAATGCGAACGTATTGCTCAATAACCTCTATAAACATACTGCCTTGCAAACAAGCTTTGGTATCAATATGCTTGCTCTTGTAGACGGGCAGCCTAAGGTATTAAACCTTAAGCAGGCTCTAAGCCACTATCTTCAACATCAAAAAATTGTGATTCGGAGACGGACCGAATTTGATCTTAAAAAAGCAGAAGCAAGAGCCCATATTCTGGAAGGCTTGCGAATTGCATTAGACCATATCGATGAAATTATTGCTCTTATTCGTGCTTCTGAAACAACAGATATTGCACGGGAAGGGTTAATGAATCAATTCAATCTATCTGAAAAACAAGCTCAAGCTATTTTAGATATGCGTTTGCAGCGTTTAACAGGACTTGAAAGAAACAAGATTGAAGAAGAATATACTGAATTAGTCAAATTAATTGCAGAATTAAAGGCGATTTTAGCTGATGAAGAAAAAGTATTAGAAATTATTCGTGAAGAGCTTACAGAGATTAAAGAGCGTTTTAACGATGAGAGACGCACTGAAATCACAATCAGCGGTGTAGAAAATATTGAAGACGAGGATTTAATTCCAAGAGAAAACATCGTCATTACATTAACTCATAATGGCTATATTAAACGTCTTCCAATATCTACGTATCGCTCTCAAAAACGCGGAGGACGCGGTGTTCAAGGAATGGGTACAAATGAAGATGATTTTGTCGAACATTTATTAACCACTTCTACACATGACACCATCCTATTCTTTACGAATAAAGGGAAGGTTTATCGTGCCAAGGGTTATGAAATCCCTGAGTTCAGCAGGACTGCAAAAGGCTTGCCGATCATCAATCTTCTTGAAGTAGATAAAGATGAATGGGTTAATGCGATTATTCCAGTAGAAGAATTTGTCGATGATTGGTATCTGTTCTTTACAACGAAACACGGAATTTCTAAACGTTCACCGCTTTCATCATTTGCTAATATTCGTACTTCTGGATTAATTGCTGTATCACTACGTGAAGAGGATGAACTTATCTCTGTCCGTCTAACTGATGGCACGAAAGAAATCATTATTGGCACTAAAAAAGGAATGCTTATCCGCTTTCCTGAAACAGATGTCCGTTCAATGGGCCGTACAGCTTCAGGGGTTAAAGGTATTACACTAGATGACGATGATGAAGTAATAGGAATGGAGATTTTGGAAGAAAATTCTGAAATTCTTATTGTCACCAGAAATGGATATGGAAAACGAACCCCAGCGACAGAATATCGAATTCAAGGCCGTGGAGGAAAAGGAATTAAAACCTGCAATATTACAGAGAAAAATGGAGAATTAGTTAGCATGAAAGCTGTAACCGGCGAAGAAGATTTGATGATTATTACAGCGAATGGTGTGCTAATCCGTATGGCAATTAATGATATTTCCACAATGGGGCGTAATACGCAAGGAGTCCGTTTGATTAGACTTGATGAACAACAGGATCACGTTGCAACTGTTGCAAAGGTAGAAAAGGAAGAAGAAAAAGCACATGATGATGAGCAAGACTACGAAAATCAGGACAATATTGGAGAGGAAGCATAAGCTAGTATAGTAATTCAGAGGCTGAAGCAGTAATGATATAACCTGATTCAGCCTCTATTTTTTTAGGCTCTATAATATTTGTTGGGGTTTGAACACAACTTTTTATTCATAAAAAAACACGTAGACATCCAATTCTTTTATACTTGAATTGTCTAGAAACAAGACAAAAGAAATGGAGTTACGTGTATATG
>NZ_JAKZKT010000025.1 GCF_022808645.1 Bacillus litorisediminis | reverse complement strand
AAGAGCTAAGCTACATTTTGTGAATGATAACTAGGAGGAGCCGTGTGCGTGAGTAGCGCAAGCACGGTTCTGTGAGGGGGGAGAATACAATCTACCGAGAGGTAGAGAGGTTCTCTTCTACTCGACTCAAGGGAAGTTTTTAAAAGGGATATAGAAAATAATATTGTAAAATCCATAAGAATTAGACTTTTAATCTAAAAACACTCTAAAATACAAAACAGTGGGAAACGAATGATTCCCACTGTTTTGTACGTTATTTAGTTGGTTTTATCTATAATCGCTTTGAAAATTTGATTGATTGATTTTAGCTAACAAATGTTGAGCCTAAAAGCAATGCACCACCAAGCATTTGAACAAATGTCATTTGTGCTTGCAAGATAACAGCTTATAGGGAATGCTGCCATAGCAGCCACTTCCGAGGTGGGCTTGTACACCGACCCACCACCATTTTTTAATTTTCAATATCCACATCAAAATCCTGATCTTGACTTTGTTCTTGATCCTGATCTGCTTCAGCACGTGTGCGTACGCGCGCAACTGTTCTTGCATCAACATTGATCCGAATATCTAAATCAGAGTTTCCGCTGTCTTTCACTTTAGCGATATTAACATTTCGGTTATTGTTGCGGTTTCTGCTTTCATTTTCGTTATCTAATTCGTTGTCAATATCACTTTCGAAGTTCAAATCAGCATCTGCTCTTGCACGGCTATCAGCTTCAGAATCACCGTTTCCATTACCTTTTCTAAATCCTGAAAACAATCCCACAGCACTTCACTCCTTTTCCGTTTAGCTACTTTATATATATTCACTAAGAAAATCGTTGTATGGACAAATTTTCTGATTGATTCGTGGAAATTAAGACAGAAAAAAGGGCATATTCTAAAAGAACTTATTCTTGTAATTCAAATACCCATTATTAATCTTGATAAAATAAAGATAGAGTCACAATGTACAGCTGCTGATTTCGAAAACCCGAAGCAGAGTGCTGTTCCTTTTTTATTTAATTGAAGCTAACACCATTTTATAGTGTCTCGGCACGAAATGTCTTACCAAGTTCTTTCCCTAAACTAAAATAGTGCCGAAAGTTATAGATGAGCGGACTCCACTTCCTCGGATCCACATAATTTTCACTCAGAATAATGTCCTCATGAGCATGTACATGGAGAGCTTGAGTTTCAACAATTGCAAAAATTGATGAATACTCTGGAGTTCGAATATGCTGAACCTTTGCTTCAATCTGCAAAGGACACTCCTGAATTCTGGATGGTTTTACAGATATTGATTCAATAGGAGATAACCCGCTTGTGAGATACTTATCCTTTTGAAATAAAAAGCCGTGCTCTTTTTTGTAGTCGGGGACAGGGTTTTTTCCAGTAAAAGGGGCGAGTCGCTCAACGTTCTCCCAAAGGTCCGGATTGGGAATATTGATGACACATTCTGGATGTCTCTCAAGATTCTCAATTGCTTTTCCTCCTAAACCTAATCCCAAAATGATATGATCTCCTAACGCAAAGGAGGATGATATGGGACTTATATTGACCGTACCGTCCTCATTCAGCGTATTTAACAGAATCACTGGTGTTCCATAATACAAAATTTTTGGTTTGATTTCTTGGGTTTTACAACTTTGACCTATCATTGTATGTTTTCCTCCTTTTCTTTCATCCATCTTATTGTAGTTTATAGAAACTTCCACTTTCATCGAAATATGGATTCCTTTAACTCACTAAATAAGTCTGATCATTCATACACTTGGCTTTTCTGAAATAAAATTCAGTAACAAGAAAGCCCCTATTCATTTAACGTTTTACAGCATTACTATTTATTTTTGTATGCGCTTACATGAATGTCATGTATAATATAAAAAGGGAGGCGGAAATCCATGATCAAGTCTAATCTCGTTCAAACACAATCTGTAAAACTAGCGATGACACACGAGTTACGACAAGCCATCGAACTGCTTCAATTTTCTTCCCAAGAGCTGATTGAATTTTTAGAAGAAAAAGCCCTTGAAAACCCTTTGATTAAACTCATTTCTCCGAAAAAAAACACATTCAGTAAGGATTCAAAAACTTGGATTGAACAAATTTGCTGTTCTGAAACTTCATTAGCTGATTCCCTCATTCAGCAGCTTTCGTATCAGAAGCTATCTCCAATTGTTAAAAGCAGAGTGGTTTATCTTATTCATTGTTTAGACGAGAATGGTTATCTAACTATTTCATATAATGATGTTTTGGAAACTTACCCATCTATGAGAGTAGAGGAATGGGATTATTACTTATCAATCCTGCAAGGTTTGGAACCTGCCGGCGTTGGTGCACGAAACCTCCAGGAATGCATAGTGCTGCAAATGAAAAAGCGAGGATTCGCTTCTCATGAAATAGAACTGATTGAAACTCATTTTGAATTATTTGCTCACAAGAAGTGGTCCTCAATCAGCCAAAAGCTAAATATCCCCATCGGAGAGATTCAGGAGCTGGCAGACAAAATAGCAACACTCGATCCGAAACCAGGCAGCCGCTTTGGCAAAGGGATTTCGGATTATGTAACGCCAGACTGTGTCGTAACAATGGAAAATGGCGACTGGACGATTCGATTTGTTGAGGATCATCTGCCAAAGGTGCAGTTGGAAATCAACTATTATCAAAGATTAATTGAAAATCGTGACTCCTCGGTTCAGGACTATTTAAAAAGAAACCTATCTGATTTTCGATGGTTAGTAAAAAGCATGGAATCACGGAAATCGAATCTTAAGAGGATTATATTAGCTATTTTAAAAAGACAAGAGGCCTTCTTAAAAAACGGCCGTTCGTCAATTCAGCCGCTTACGATGCGGGAAATTGCAGAAGAGTTGAATATCCATGAATCGACTGTGAGCCGGGCAGTGAGAGAAAAGTATATCCAGACCCCACATGGAACGATTCACTTAAAATCTTTATTTTCTGCAAGGCTTTCTGACCAGAATGAAGAACTAAGTGCTGAAAAAGTGAAGCAAATGATTTTGCAAATCGTGGAAAAAGAGGATAAACTAAATCCGTTATCTGATCAGCAAATTGCTGACCAGTTAGGCTGCCAATCTGTTGCGATTTCAAGGAGAACGGTCGCAAAATACCGGGATCAGCTTGGCATTCTGCCTTCGATAAAACGAAAAAAATTCATATAGAGAGAAAGGGACAATCCTACGTGAAGACCGTTCAGTTTTATACAAGAGAGAGATGTGGACTTTGCCGAGATGCAAAAACAATTTTAGAGCTTTTACAGGAAGAGATCCCATTTAACATAGAAGAAATTGATATTGAATCAGACGATTACTTGGTTGAAGAATATGGATTGAAAATTCCTGTGATCAAGATTGATGGCGTTGAGGTTCAGTATGGACAAATTGATTACGTGAGTCTTAGAGAAAGCCTAATTTCTGAAAAATAAACTGAAATAGTTGCATTCAACATGTCCCCCTGTTAAAATGAAACTGTCACAAGGGGTGATTTTTTTTGGAGTCAGTGGGACATAATATGTCTATGCGGGACATTTTTTGACCACTTGTCGTTATGAGGTGAACGAATGACAAATCAGCTTCACACCATGCAAAAGCTTTTGCCTGATTTAATGCCGACTATTGAGAGACGATATCACATTCTGAAGTACATAAATCGGATGCAGCCGGTCGGCAGAAGAAGTTTAGCTCAAAGTCTTGGACTGACAGAACGTGTATTGCGGTCTGAAGTCGATTTGCTGAAAAAGCAAGGGCTGATAGAAGTGACAACCAGCGGCATGTTAATCACATCGAGCGGTACCGAAGTGATTCGGGATTTAAATTTGATGATGGAAGAAGTTTCGGGAATTGACCGTCTCAAACAAAAAATCCGAGAACGCTGGAAAATCCAAGATGTGATTATTGTACCCGGAAATAGTGATGAGTCACCTTGGATAAAAAATGAGTTGGGAAGAACCTGTGCAAATTGTATGAACGACCACCTTTTGGGAAAAAATATCATCGCTGTGACTGGTGGTACGACCATGGCCAAAGTAGCCGAAATGATCACTCCCGAGTTTACTGATAAAGACATTCTTTTTGTTCCGGCTCGCGGGGGAATCGGTGAAGATATACAAAATCAGGCAAACACGATTTGCTCAATGATGGCTCAAAAAGCCGAAGCGAAATATAAGGTGCTTTATGTACCGGATCAGCTAAGCCCTGATGTATATGAAAAAATGGTAAATGAACCACAAGTCAGTGAGGTTTTATCCTTAATTCAAAGGGCAAATATCGTTCTCCATGGAATTGGAGACGCGGTCACAATGGCGAAAAGAAGAAAAACTCCAGAAGAAGATTTTAATAAAATCTTAAATGGGAAAGCTGTTGGAGAGGCTTTTGGATATTATTTTAATGAACATGGTGAAGTTGTTCACAAGGTACAGACTATTGGAATTCAATTAGAAGATTTAGAGAACATCCCAAATGTAATTGCAGTTGCGGGCGGTGCGTCAAAGGCCAAAGCGATTCGTGCCTATATGAATCAGGCGCCATCCTCAACGATATTAATTACGGATGAAGCATGTGCATACGAACTATAAAGAAATAAGGGTCATTTAAAAGTCACCCCTTATATACAAGCTGTTTTTTAAAAAAAGGAGGAACTATTCATGGCAGTAAAAGTAGGTATTAACGGTTTTGGCCGTATCGGACGAAATGTTTTTCGTGCAGCTCTTGAGAATCCAAATGTAGAGGTTGTAGCAGTTAATGATTTAACTGATGCCAATATGTTGGCTCATTTGCTTCAATATGATTCTGTTCACGGAACTCTTCCGCAAACTGTATCAGTTGATGGTGATTATCTTGTAGTTGGAGGACACCGTGTTAAAGTATTAGCTGAACGTGACCCTGCTCAGCTTGGCTGGGGCGACCTAGGCGTTGAGGTAGTCGTAGAGTCTACAGGACGTTTTACAAAACGTGCAGATGCTGCTAAACACTTAGAAGCAGGAGCTAAGAAGGTTATTATTTCAGCTCCGGCAAACGAAGAAGATATTACCATTGTTATGGGTGTTAACGAAGATAAATATGATCCGGCTAATCATCACGTTATTTCAAATGCATCATGTACAACAAACTGCTTAGCTCCTTTCGCTAAAGTATTGAACGAAAAATTTGGAATTAAGCGCGGAATGATGACAACTGTTCACGCCTATACAAACGATCAGCAAATTTTAGATTTACCGCACAAAGATTATCGCCGTGCTCGTGCAGCAGCAGAATCTATCATTCCAACTACAACTGGAGCTGCAAAAGCAGTTGCACTTGTTTTACCTGAGTTAAAAGGTAAATTAAACGGAATGGCAATGCGTGTTCCTACACCTAACGTTTCTGTGGTTGACCTTGTGGCTGAATTAGAAAAAACAGTAACAGCTGATGAAGTAAACGCAGCTCTAAAAGAAGCAGCGGAAGGAGAGCTAAAAGGAATTTTAGCGTACTCTGAAGAGCCGCTTGTTTCAAGAGATTATAATGGCAGCAAAGCATCTTCAACCATTGATGCCTTATCTACTATGGTATTAGAAGATAATATGGTGAAAGTCATTTCTTGGTACGATAATGAAACTGGTTACTCTAACCGTGTCGTTGACCTAGCTGATTATATTGGGAAACAAGGATTATAAGAGAGAATGGAAGGGAGCAGGGGCCTGGTCCCTTTGCTCTTTTTTCTTGCACTCTAAGAAAGTATAAGTGCAAATAGGCAAGTGCCTGCGCATAAAAGCTGGGCACTAGCCAAGTTTTCTTTATGAAAATTTCCTCTTTACATAAAGAATCAGTTAAAATAGGAATGAAAAATTTGCCACGATGGAGGTCACTGCCTATGAATAAAAAGACCCTAAAAGATATTGATGTTAAAGGAAAACGCGTCTTTTGCCGCGTTGATTTTAATGTCCCGCTGAAGGATGGGAAGATTACCGATGAAACGAGAATACAAGCGGCTCTTCCTACTATTCAATATTTAAAAGAGCAGGGCGCAAAAGTAATTTTGGCCAGTCACCTTGGTCGGCCGAAGGGAGAAGTGGTTGAAGAGCTGCGCCTGACACCTGTAGCTGAACGCTTATCTGAGCTGATCGGAAAAGAAGTGAAGAAAGCGGATGATGTTGTGGGACCTTCCGCACAAGCATTAGTTGAAAGCTTATCAGCGGGCGATGTTCTATTATTGGAAAATGTCCGTTTTGAAAAAGGCGAAGAAAAAAATGATCCGGCACTGGCAAAGGCTTTTGCCGAAATGGCTGATGTATATGTCAATGATGCTTTTGGTGCAGCTCACCGTGCTCATGCCTCAACCGAAGGAATTGCCCATCACCTGCCAGCGGTAGCAGGATTTTTAATGGAAAAAGAAATTGAGATTCTTGGAAAAGCCCTTGAAAATCCTGATCGTCCGTTTACTGCGATTATTGGCGGTGCAAAGGTTAAAGATAAAATCGGAGTCATTGATCATCTCCTGGATAAGGTGGATAACCTTATTATTGGCGGCGGTTTGGCTTATACGTTTATTAAAGCAAAGGGATATGAAATTGGAAAATCTCTCTTAGAGGAAGACAAAATCGACCTAGCCAAATCCTTTATGGAAAAGGCAGAGAAAAATGGTGTGAACTTTGTTCTGCCAGTCGATGTCATTGTAGCTGATGATTTTTCTAATAATGCTAACACAAAAGAAGTGTCGATTGAGGAAATCCCAGCTGATTGGGAAGCACTCGATATTGGACCTAAAACGCGCGAGCTTTATAAAAACGTAGTAGAGGATTCGAAGCTTGTGATTTGGAATGGACCAATGGGTGTATTTGAACTTGATTTATTTGCCAATGGCACGAAGGCTGTAGCTCAAGCTCTTGCCAATGCGAAGGATACAACAACTATTATTGGCGGCGGAGACTCAGCAGCAGCTGTAGAAAAGTTTAACCTCGCCGAGCAAATGTCTCATATTTCTACTGGCGGTGGTGCTTCACTAGAATTTATGGAAGGAAAAGAACTTCCTGGAGTCGTAGCACTTAACAATAAATAGGAGAGGATGGTTGATATGCGCAAACCCATCATCGCAGGAAACTGGAAGATGCATAAAACCTTACCTGAAGCTCTGAGCTTTTTTAACGAAGTCAAAAGTTTAATTCCTGATTCAGATGTTGTTGATTCAGTCGTTTGTGCACCTGCACTATTTTTAGGACAATTAGCAGAGCTTGCAAAGGACACTAATCTTAAAGTAGGCGCACAAAACATGCACTTTGAGGATCAGGGAGCTTTTACAGGCGAAATAAGCCCAGTCGCGCTAAAGGATCTTGGTGTTCAGTATGTTATTATCGGTCACTCTGAACGCCGTGAAATGTTTAATGAAACTGACGAAAGCGTCAATAAAAAGGCTCTCGCCGCTTTTAAACACGGACTCACACCAATCATTTGTGTCGGTGAAACGCTGGAACAGCGTGAAAATGGTGAAACTAAAGATCTTGTAGCTTCTCAGGTCAAACAAGCCTTAGAAGGGTTAACGGGCGATCAGGTAAAGGAAACTGTTATTGCGTATGAACCAATCTGGGCAATTGGGACAGGCAAAACGTCCACGGCAGAAGATGCGAACGAGGTATGTGCCCATATTCGAACAACAATTGCCAATCAATTTTCAAATGATGTTGCAGAAGCTGTTCGAATCCAATATGGCGGCAGTGTAAAACCCGCTAACATCAAAGAGCTAATGAGCATGTCAGATATTGACGGGGCATTAGTTGGCGGTGCAAGTCTGGAAGCCCAATCCTTCCTGCAGTTACTGGAGGCAGGTTCTAATGAGTAAACAAGCTCCAGTTGCTTTAATTATCTTAGATGGATTTGGCTTGCGTGAGGAAACGAAAGGGAATGCAGTTGCTCAAGCCAAAAAGCCCAATTTTGACCGCTATTGGAATGAGTTCCCTCATAATACACTAAAAGCAAGCGGTGAAGCAGTAGGCTTGCCAGAAGGACAAATGGGAAACTCGGAAGTAGGTCATTTAAATATCGGGGCCGGGAGAATTGTCTATCAAAGTCTAACGAGGGTTAATGTCGCCATCAGAGAAGGAGAGTTTGCCAAAAATGAAACCTTCCTTGGTGCCATCCAGCATGTGAAAGAAAAGGGTACCAATCTTCACATCTTTGGTTTATTGTCTAGCGGAGGGGTACATAGCCATATCAATCACCTATTCGCACTTCTTAAGCTAGCAGCAGATCAAGGTGTTGAAAATGTATATATTCATGGCATATTAGACGGCCGTGACGTAGGTCCGCAAACAGCCAAAACGTTTATTGAACAAACCCAAGAAAAAATCAGGGAATACGGGGTTGGCCAATTTGCAACGATTGCCGGAAGATACTATTCCATGGACCGTGATCAACGCTGGGAACGTGTTGAAAAATCCTACAGGGCGATGGTTTACGGCGAAGGTCCAACCTACACAGACCCTATCGCATGTGTCGATGATTCCTACAAAAATGAAATCTATGATGAATTTGTAATACCATCAGTAATTGTAAAGGAAAATGGCGAGCCCGTAGCTACGATTAAAGACAATGATGCGGTAATCTTCTATAACTTCCGTCCTGACAGGGCGATTCAAATTTCAAATACCTTTACCAATCAAGATTTCCGTTCTTTTGATCGAGGGCCAAAACATCCAAAAAACCTATACTTTGTGTGCTTAACTCATTTTAGTGAAACGGTTGACGGCTATGTGGCCTTTAAACCAGTCAGCATGGATAACACCTTAGGGGAAGTGCTTTCCCAAAATAACTTAACCCAGTTGCGAATTGCTGAGACTGAAAAATACCCGCATGTTACCTTCTTTATGAGCGGCGGCCGGGAAAATGAGTTCCCAGGAGAAGAAAGAATACTTATAAATAGTCCGAAGGTAGCCACTTATGATTTAAAGCCTGAGATGAGTGCCTATGAAGTAACGGAAGCATTGCTAAATGAGATTAATCAGGATAAATTTGATGCCATTATCCTAAACTTTGCCAATCCCGACATGGTAGGGCATTCCGGAATGCTTGAGCCGACCATTAAAGCAGTGGAAGCAGTAGATGAATGCTTAGGCAAAGTGGTTGATTTAATTTTAAGTAAAGGCGGAACGGCCATCATTACGGCAGACCACGGTAATGCAGATGAAGTCATCACACCAGAAGGGACGCCGATGACGGCACATACTACCAATCCTGTGCCAGTCATTGTTACCAAGAAAGGAATTACCCTACGCGATGGCGGAATATTAGGTGATTTAGCACCAACTATGCTAGATTTATTACAGGTCGAACAGCCAAAAGAAATGACAGGAAAAACATTAATTCAATCAAAATAAGGAGAGATTCTAATGCCATTTATTGCAGACATTTATGCTCGTGAAGTACTTGATTCTCGTGGAAATCCAACTGTTGAAGTAGAAGTGTATACAGATTCTGGAGCTTTTGGCCGCGCACTCGTTCCAAGCGGTGCTTCTACTGGTGAATATGAAGCGGTTGAGCTTCGTGACGGTGATAAAAGCCGTTATCTAGGGAAAGGAGTTCTTCAAGCGGTTCAAAATGTAAATGAAGTGATCGCTCCTGAATTAGAAGGCTTTAACGTGTTAAACCAAGTGGCAATTGACAAAGCCCTCATTGAATTAGATGGAACTGAAAACAAAGGAAAACTAGGCGCTAATGCGATATTAGGTGTATCCATGGCATGCGCTCGCGCTGCTGCAGATTATCTTGGTGTTGAACTGTATCAATATCTTGGCGGATTCAATGCGAAGCAGCTTCCAGTTCCAATGATGAACATCCTAAATGGCGGTGCTCACGCAGACAACAACGTAGACATTCAAGAATTTATGGTTATGCCCGTTGGTGCTGAAAGCTTCAGTGAAGCACTTCGCATGGGTGCAGAAATTTTCCATAGCTTAAAATCCGTTTTAAAAGCCAAAGGCTTAAACACTGCTGTTGGAGATGAAGGCGGATTTGCTCCAAACCTTAAATCCAATGAAGAAGCGTTACAAACGATCATTGAAGCCATTGAAAAAGCCGGTTATAAACCAGGTGAACAAGTAAAATTAGCAATGGACGTTGCTTCATCTGAACTTTACAGCAAAGAAGACGGAAAATATCACCTTGCCGGTGAAGGGGTTGTCAAAACTTCTGAAGAAATGGTTGCCTGGTATGAAGAGCTGGTTTCTAAATATCCGATCATATCTATTGAAGATGGTTTAGACGAAAATGACTGGGCTGGTCATAAGCTGTTAACCGAACGTATTGGTGATCGTGTTCAATTAGTCGGTGACGATTTGTTTGTTACGAATACGAAGAAGCTGGCTCAGGGAATCGAGCAGGGTGTTGGAAACTCAATCTTAATTAAAGTCAACCAAATTGGTACATTAACAGAAACTTTTGATGCAATTGAAATGGCTAAACGCGCTGGATATACTGCGGTTATCTCCCACCGCTCTGGTGAAACAGAAGACAGCACGATTGCAGACATCGCTGTTGCAACAAATGCGGGACAAATTAAAACGGGTGCACCATCCCGTACAGACCGTGTTGCGAAATACAACCAATTGCTTCGTATTGAAGATACATTGGATGAAACAGCACAATATTTAGGAATCAAAGCATTCTATAATTTAAGATAAGAAAATAAAATGGTTGGTCCTAATTAAGGATCAACCATTTTTTTACAGCGAATATCGAGGTGTCCATGTGCTGGCCCCTGAGATTTGTTTTGGCAGATATAGAATCCGTTATTTCATTAAAAACCGCTATTTACTGAACACAAAGGACATATAATCCATTATTTGACTATAAACAGCAACAAATGGGGTGATTTAGGGATATAACGGAAGAAGTGTCCTATAAATTTAGAAATCTGCTTTTTTTTTCACTAATATCGGATCTAGTGTCCTTAAAGGATGCAGTATTTTAGACCCCGTTGATTGGTTCTCTTAAGTTTATGAAAATAACCGGTCAATTTCATCGATTTCTGCTTGTGTTAACTGTACCTCAAGAGTTTTTAAGTTACTTAAGACTTGCTCCGGTTTTTTCGCACCCGGAATCAGAGCATCAATTGAATCTCTCGTTAAATACCATGCCAGAACAACATGCGCGACATCAGTATTCTTCGCTTCAGCAATCGGGCGGAGCTGATCGACCTTTTCTAGATTTCGCACAAACGCTTCCCCTTGAAAATGAGGATTTCGTGCCCGCAGATCGTTAAATACTGTATCTTTTGTGTATTTTCCTGCAAGTAAACCTGATACTAATGGGAAATAGGGAATAAAACTAATGTTGTGCTCAGCTGTGTAAGGGAGCAGGTCTTTTTCAGCACTCCGGTTTAGAAGATTATATTCTCCCTGATAGACATCTACATATCCATCTTTATTTGCTTCCTTTAATTGATCAATGGAAAAATTGGAAACCCCAATTGCTCTTATTTTGCCCTCATCCTTCAGCTGCTTTAAGGCTCCGACTGCTTCATCCTTTGGCGTGTCCTGGTCCGGGAAATGAATATAGTACAAATCTATGTAATCGGTTTGCAGTCGTTTTAAACTATTTTCTACCTGTTGTTTTAAGAATGCAGGAGAGTTGTCGTGAACAACTTTATCCCCGGCAAATTTATGAGATCCTTTAGTTGCTACTATCACTTCAGAGCGATTTCTTTCTTTTAAAACCTCTCCTATTAACTCTTCTGACCGTTTCGGTCCATAGATAAAAGCAGTGTCTAAAAAATTTACTCCATGATGCAAAGCAGTTCTGACCAATTCTTTTCCTGTCTCTTCATCAAGGTTTGGATACAAATTATGGCCACCAACCGCATTCGTGCCCAAACCGATTGGATTCACAAGTAAATCCGTTTTTCCGAGCCTTGCTAACTTAGTCAATTTCCATCATCTCCTCTTTTAAATTGTATAAAAATAGTAACAAATAATTTTGTGAAGTAACAAACATTTAAGCTTGAGAAGAGTGAATATGTTTAGATAGCTATTGAAGCAGGTATAATGTATGGATGGATTACGCTTGCCTTAATTTTTATTGTGTCACCTGAAAATTTATGGTACATTAAAGATACTGTATGTTCGTATTAGGAGGTGGGCAAGGATGCATGCATTCTTGGTTACATTATTAGTTATTAACTGTATTGCTTTAATTGCAGTCGTGTTGTTACAATCCGGTAAAAGCGCAGGTCTTTCAGGTGCCATCTCCGGCGGTGCTGAACAGCTTTTTGGAAAACAAAAGGCGCGTGGGATTGATTTAGTTTTACACCGAATTACGGTTGTTTTATCTGTATTATTGTTTGTGCTTACGATTTTAGTATCTTACTTCCAACTATAAGTACATGTTTACCTGACCGATGCGGTCAGGTTTTTTCGTGCTTAAGGCCGTTTGATATAGGAACTTACAGAGGAAAAAATATCGGAAATCATATGGGGTTTGGAAATTTAGGGGAATTTATTAGATCAGCCAAAATTGGGAGAAATAACGGCTGTAGGATGAAAAATAACTGAATTCAGGAGCGGATTAAAGAACTCTGGGAAAAATAACCGAACTCAGAGGAGATTTAACCGAACTCAGAGAATCGGTAACCGAACACAGGGGCAGATAACCGAACTCAGCGAACCGGTAACCGAACACAGGGGCAGATAAGCGAACTCAAGGAACCGGTAACCGAACACAGGGGGCGGATGACAGAACTCAAGGAACCGGTAACCGAACATAGGGGGCGGATGACAAAACTCAGAGAACCGGTAACCGAACACAGGGGCAGATAACCGAACTCAAGGAACCGGTGACCGAACACAAGGGGACAGGTGACCGAACTCAGCGAACCGATAACGGAATTCAACAGCCATATAAATATATACCTGCATCTTTCGCTGCCAAACGTACTAGCTTCGGCTTCCAACCCAAAATACTGGATGACGGCCCTCCTATCTGATAAAACTATACATAGTATGAAAAAAGGAGATTCTGCATATGAAAGTGAAACCACCAAAACCATTTACGTTCGAGGCAGGAAAGCGAGCAGTCCTATTGCTGCATGGCTTTACAGGCAGTTCAGCTGATGTTCGCATGCTTGGGCGTTTTTTAGAGAAAAAGGGTTACACGTCTCACGCCCCTCAATATAAAGGACATGGTGTTCCACCTGAAGAATTAGTCCATACAGGTCCGAAAGATTGGTGGAAGGACGTAATGATGGGGTATGACCATTTAAAATCGCTTGGTTATGAGGAAATTGCGGTAGCGGGATTATCATTGGGAGGGGTGTTCTCCCTTAAACTTGGTTATACTGTGCCTGTGAAGGGTATTATTCCAATGTGTGCCCCGATGTATTTAAAAGACGAAGTCGTGATGTACGAAGGTGTCCTTAACTATGCTAGAGAATATAAGCGGTTTGAGGGAAAGTCTGAGGAAGTTATTGAAAAAGAAATGGAAGATTTCAAAAAAACGCCGATGAAAACACTGAAAGAACTGCAAGGTTTGATACAAGATGTCAGAGATCATGTTGATCTTACATATGCTCCTTTATTTGTGGTACAGGCAAGACATGACAACATGATTAACCCGGATAGTGCAAATATTATATATAATGAGGCGGAATCACCGCAAAAGAAAATGAAATGGTATGAGTATTCAGGACATGTTATTACATTAGATCAAGAAAAAGAGCAGCTCCATGAAGATATTTATGCGTTTTTAGAGGAGCTAGATTGGACTGTTTAAACACAAGAAGGAGGGATTTATTTGAATGAACAGCATCCCTTAGTTGATCAAATATTAACCATAATGAAAGAAGAGGCGTATAAGCCTTTAACGGTTCAGGAATTAGAAGAGCTTTTACAAATGGAAGATTCGGATTCGTTTAAGGAACTTGTTAAAACGCTGGTTCTGATGGAAGAGAAGGGGTACATAGTCCGAACCCGGACAAACCGTTATGGCATTCCGGAAAAGATGAATCTTTTAAGAGGAAAGTTCATTGCCCATGAAAAAGGGTTTGGTTTTGTCACTCCCGAAGAAGAGGGAATGGATGATATCTTTATTCCTCCATCCGAATTAAACCAAGCGATGCATGGAGATACCGTGCTGGTTCGGGTCACTCATGAGCAAAGCGGTGACAATCGCCGAGAGGGAACAATCGTAAAAATAATTGAGCGGGGTATTCAAGAAGTTGTCGGAACTTATTCAGACAGCAAACATTTCGGATTTGTCATCCCAGACAATAAGAAAATTACAACCGATATTTTTATCCCGAAAGGTGCCTCAATGGGGGCAGTTGATGGGCATAAGGTCGTTGTAAAAATTACAGCTTATCCTGAGGGAAGACAAAGTGCTGAGGGTGAAATCATTCAGATCCTTGGCCATAAAAATGATCCGGGTGTAGATATTTTATCAATTATTCATAAACATGGGATCCCTACTCAATTCCCGGATGAAGTGCTCCAGCAAGCGGAGGAAATCCCTGACGAAATTCAGGAAACGGATATTGGCAAGAGACGGGATCTCCGTGATCAAATGATTGTGACAATTGATGGAGCAGATGCGAAAGACTTAGATGATGCAGTCACTGTTACCAAATTAGAAAACGGAAATTATAAATTAGGGGTTCATATCGCGGATGTTAGCCATTATGTAAAAGAAGGGTCTCCGATTGACCGTGAAGCGTTTGAACGGGGAACTAGTGTTTACTTGGTAGACCGTGTGATTCCAATGATTCCGCACCGTTTATCGAATGGTATCTGTTCACTGAATCCAAAAGTGAATCGTTTTACCCTTTCATGCGAAATGGAAATTGATTCATCTGGACATGTTGTCAAGCATGAAATCTTTGAAAGTGTCATTAAAACAACGGAAAGAATGACCTATGCGGATGTTAATAAAATCTTAGTGGACAAAGATGAAGAAACCCGCAAAAACTATGAAGCATTGGTTCCAATGTTTGAGGAAATGGAAAAGCTGGCAGAGATTCTTCGGAATAAGCGGATGACTCGCGGTGCAATCGATTTTGATTTTAAAGAAGCCAAGGTTTTAGTTGACGAAGACGGGAAGCCAACCGATGTAGTATTGCGTGAGCGCTCGGTGGCCGAGCGGTTAATTGAAGAATTTATGCTAGCTGCAAACGAAACGATTGCTGAACATTTTCACTGGCTAGATGTACCGTTTATGTATCGGATTCACGAAGATCCAAAAGAAGAGAAGCTTCATCGCTTCTTTGAGTTTATCACTAATTTTGGGTTAGTCGTCAGAGGGACAGCCAATTCAGTTCATCCACGTGCCCTGCAAGAAATATTAGAAGCAGTGGCGGGCCGTCCAGAGGAAATGGTTGTATCCACCGTTATGCTGCGCTCCATGCAGCAGGCAAAATATGACGCGGAAAGTTTAGGTCATTTTGGATTGTCTACTGACTTTTATACACACTTTACCTCTCCGATTCGGCGCTATCCTGACTTAATTGTCCATCGACTTATTCGGGAATATTTGATTGATGGAAAAATGGATGAGGCGACCCAAGCTAAATGGGCGGCACGGCTTGATGAGATTGCGAAGCATGCTTCTGAAATGGAAAGAAGAGCCGTCGATGCTGAAAGAGATACAGATTCTCTCAAGAAGGCAGAATATATGCTTGATAAAATTGGAGAAGAGTTTGAAGGGATTATCAGCTCTGTAACCAACTTTGGTATGTTTGTCGAGCTTCCGAATACGATTGAAGGATTAGTTCATGTTAGTGATATGACCGACGATTACTACCGTTTTGATCAGCGTCAGTATGCTATGATCGGGGAAAGAACCGGTAAGGTTTATCAAATCGGGGATGAAATCACTGTAAAAGTTATTAATGTAGATAAAGATGAACAATCGATTGATTTTGAAATTGTCGGGATGAAGCAGGAGCGAAAACGCGAACGAAAAACAGCAGCAACAGTTGTGAGGGCGAATGCCGGCAAACCTAAGAGGAAAGCTACCGAGGCAAGAAATGGCGGATCTTCAAAAGGAGAAAATGGCGGCGAATGGTCGACAAGAAAACCGAAGAAAAAGCGCAAGCACTTCGAAAATGTGCCTAAATCGGCGCGGACTAAGAAGAAAAAAAGAAGATAACAGTCTCTTCAGAGGAAGAGGCTGTTTTTTATAGTATATTGTCAGTACCCGTTTTTAAGCAGACAATTCAATTTTGGTTCATGATGCTGCTTATTAGAGCCCGTTTTTAAACACACAAGCCAATATGGGTCCATGATGCCGCATATCAGTGTCCATTTTTAAGCAAACAATCAATATTGGTCCTTTGATACAGCTTGTCAAAGCCTGTTTTTAACTTAAAATTTACGTAATAATAGAATCATTCCAATCTACTCTTTGCTATACTTAAAAATGAGTAAAAATTTGTCGATTTTAGAGGAGATATATATGGATGGACAAATCAAAAATAGTCAGCTTGTAATCTGGGCACCGGTAATCGTAGTCTTAATCAGTTCATGCAGTTCTTTTATCTTTTCTACCTTTATTCAGGAATGGGCGTGGATTCCGGTAGCCATTTTTTATTGGGGAAGTATGTTTGCATTTATTTACTTTTTTACGACAAAGAAAGAACGGTCCAAGTGGCTCTCTAAGGCTCGTGGCCACGCAGGATGGAAAGCTGGAACCGTTTTGGCGGGGCTTTTTCCGTTAACAATCCTTTTTACAAATATGGGTCTTCTTCGCGAGTCAATCGCGGTAACGGTATTCTGGCTTTTGTTTGCACTGGTTAATCCGTTTTTTGAAGAAGGCTTTTGGCGTGGATTACTGTTAGATAAACTTCCTTTCGCATCCATACATACCAAAATTCTTTATTCAACCGTTTTATTTATTGTAAGTCATCCGTTACTCTGGGGAATTTTTTCTATCGCTAACCGCAGTTATATGCTGTTTGCTTCGCTGTTGATTATGTCAATTGTATGGTCCTATGCTTATTATAGAATTGGCAGCCTGCGATGGCCGATCTTTTCCCACTTTTTAGTGGATATCGGAAACCTGTCTGTCTTTACATTCTTAAATCTTTATATCCCTCCTACAATGTGACTGTTTATCATTGAGTACAACTCCTCCTTTTGATACAATATAGTAACGCTGGAGGAGGAAATCGTTTATGCCAAAAGGTCAAGGGAAAGTGATTGCTCAGAATAAAAAAGCATATCATGATTACTTTATAGAAGAAACATACGAAGTAGGCATTGTATTGCAAGGAACCGAAATTAAGTCGATCCGTGCGGGGAGAGTCAACCTCAAGGATTCTTTTGCGAGAATCCAAAATGGGGAAGTCTTTTTGTTCAATATGCATATCAGCCCCTATGAGCAAGGAAACCGGTATAATCACGATCCTTTGCGAACCCGTAAATTGCTGCTTCATAAAAAGGAAATTAGTAAACTGATCGGTGAAACAAAGGAAAAAGGCTATTCCTTGGTTCCGGTTAAGCTTTATATTAAAAACGGCTATGCGAAAATATTGTTAGGTTTAGCGAAAGGTAAAAAGAATTACGATAAACGCGAGGACTTAAAACGTAAAGAAGCGAAGCGCGATATAGAGCGTGCTTTTAAGGAAAGACAAAGGTAAGACTGTCAATAACCACCATTTGCGTAATTATGTAAGCATGTTATAATAGATATTGTCATCGAAAGAGATGACGCAACTGTTTGCTCGGGATTCCTGTACTTCTCTATTTTATATGGGGACGCTACGGATTCGACAGGGGTAGTCGAGCTTGAGTTGCGAGCCGGGGGGATCGTCCTCGTCATCAACGTCAAGTTAAATATAACTGGCAAACAAAACAACAACTTAGCTTTTGCTGCGTAAGTAGCCTAAGCTTGCTCCACTCTCCATCGCCCATGTGGAGAACTGGGGTTCATTAGAGTGGGATACGCCTGATTCTGCCGTCTGAGGATGAGGGAAGAGATTTACAGACTAGCTACTCGGACGCCTGTCGGCAGGCATAAGAAGTAGCGAAACGGAAATATGCCGACTACGCTCGTAGACGCTTAAGTGGCGATATCTTTGGACGTGGGTTCGATTAGTAAATAGTCGCCTTGTGTGGTAACACACAAGTGATAATCCGGCTTTATCGGTGAAACCTAAGTCGCGAAATGCGATAAGGCAATGCCGAGCGGTATGTGGAGTAATCCAACAGCCGTGTATCGACTTATAGGCTGCCACTTGATTGGGGTAGTACTAGGATACAAAGTTCTGCCTAGAATTAGGTAAATTTACACTTTGTATAAGACGCCGGAGGACCTGATCGTATCATCAGGTTCAAGATATAGTCAGTGCCATGGCGAAAGCATGGAATTGCACGTCCCACCGTCTCCACCATACATAGGTGATTTAGACCAGCTAAGATTTTAGCTGGTCTTTTTGATTGGTTGGGAAATTTATCTGGACCCTAAGTTTTAACCTATCTCAAATACTGATAAAGCTTATGTCCTCTAGCAAAATAGAAGTTTCCGGCTGCATCTTCTGCAAATAGATTTGCGTTTTCTACTAATGTTTCATGCTCTAACGTATCTGGATTTACTCTAAACAATTTTCCGCGTGTTGAACCATATAGGTACCCATCCTCATCAAACGTTAAGAATCCTTCTCTCCATAAATGACCAGTAGAAACCCAGTCCCTGGAATACAGCTCCACTGTTTGGATAATTTGGTTTGTTACCGTATCGTATTTAAACAAGATTCCTGAGGTCAGACCCCATAAAAATCCTTCCTCATCAAAGGTTAAAGCTGTAATGGCTTTTTCTCCGGGAACAGGTACAGTTTCTAAAAGTTTTTCTTCGTTTTCCATATCAAAGATAAATAGTTTCGCTTCTTGTTCGGTTGGAGCAATTCCGAGACCGCCCCAGACTGATGTACCTCCATATACCAGCCCATCCTTATAAGCTAGGGAAACGACACTTTGATTTTGTACAATATTTTGATAAACCGTGTAATCATTTAATTCAGGGTCAAATATGGTTAGTGCTCCTCCAAGTTTTCCGTAATCAGGAACCGTTCCGATTGCAATTTTTTCCCCTGTTGAAACTAGCGCAAATGGCCGATCTTGCCCCTCGGGTCTTAGGCTGAAATGTTCAACCGGATTCTTTCCAAATTCGTAGGTTTGACTTGGGTCATAGGAATAAATAAATCCGCCAGGATATACACCCATATATAAACGGTTTTGATGTGTGACCATTCCTTCTATTTGTCCAATACCTTTGTATTCAGTTAATTGGTTAGCCGAATAATTATACTCTGCCAGTCCGCCTGATAAATAGCCGCCAATAAAAATATTTCCATTTGGCCCCTGTGTAAGGGATTGAATAGCGACGGGCTGCCCGCTTACTTGTCCTTGTATGGTTTGATAATTGGCTGTGATTGGATTATATAGGCGTATTTTCCCGTCCCAAGCAATGCTGACTAATGTTTTGCCAGGAAAATCATTGCTATTCATCTCAATCCAGCCAAATCCCCTTGCTGAAAATAAATTGTCAAACCCAGTTGGTGTTAACGTTAACGAATTCAAATCATAGGAATACAACTCTTCGTTCTTTATGAAATAAACCAAATTACCGGAACCTGGATATGATACGTCTAATCCATTTGCACCTGCAATTTCATCGATTATTTCCATCGTTTTTAAGTCATAGACAAGGATGGTATTTCCTGTAGAACCTCCTGTCACTCGTGCAAACATTTTATTTCGAATGATATTAATGTCATAAACATTGGTCGCGCTGGCATATTGTTCAGGTAATTCAATCTCCGTTCTTTCGCCTGTTACGAGATCTAACTCTACTAGATTGGCACCATTTGTACCTAATCCGACATAAGCCTTGTCCTTATAAATATCAATGCTTCTAGCGTATTGCTGTCCTTCAACGATTTGTCCATAATCACGAAACCCGTCAGTGTTTGGATAAAATTGGAATACTTTTCCGCTTGGGAAGGTTCCGCCATAAATACGTCCTTCTTCATCTGATTTTATACGCCATATATAGGATTCGCCTGGAATTGGTTTCCCCAGATTTTCAATATGATCTGCGCCAGGTACATATCTGTAAAGGGATGCATTCGAATAAGTTCCTACATATACATTTCCTTCTGGGTCTACCGTAACACCCCAGGCACCGCTTGCTCCCTCAAGCGGAAAACTATTAACACGTTCACCAGTTTTGGCGTCTAAGATATTGAAAACTGCAGGAGACCCATTGGCAACGGCATAGACCCAGTCTTCTCCGTTTGGACCTTTTCCATATCCGGCAGCAGGTATGGATACAGCATTAAGTGCCGTTCCTATTTCTTGCACATTGCCTTCTTCAGCTTCGACAAGATTATCTTTTGTCACGCTAATACAAGCTGTGAACAAGATAATCAAAATAAGAAAATTAGAGACTTTTTTCAATTTTTTCACCTTCCAAATCATTTATAGATGCTACAGTAAAATTCTATTGAATTCAGCAATCCCATGTGGAAGTAAAGGAGGCTGCTTCGCAGAGGTCCACAACTATAGAAACAGCCTTGCATATTAAGCTATATCTCGATGGAAAAAGGCAGGTGTGAAGACATCATGTGTAAAATTGGTGAACCGAGACTACTGGGCTTACTATAGTACTTGCCGTTTGCGACAATATGCAGATGATGCCGGATATGCGAGGATGTAAGAGGTAAAACAAAAGTACAAATGAAAATGTAAGCGTAAATTCCCTTCATCCAAAAATCTTTTCAATTCTTTTATTTTCCCTCAGGTCAACTCTATTAATCACCACCGCCTTTCATTTTTATTGTTAAGGTAGGACTAAAGAAACCTCAAGGACCTAAATTGGTCTGTAAGCAAATAAGGTATATAGACCTAATTCAAAAGTAATGACAAAGAACATCATTTTTGAAATAAGAGGAGCGGAAGTTAAAAAGATTGGATGGTTAAAAACACGGAAAAGTGGATGTTGCTAAATAATATATTCTCCTCTATAATAAGTTTATTTGGGATAGCCTCAAATT
The DNA here is from genome assembly GCF_022808645.1 of Bacillus litorisediminis. GTDB lineage: Bacteria > Bacillota > Bacilli > Bacillales > JC228 > Bacillus_BF > Bacillus_BF litorisediminis. Next base: position 42,479 of record NZ_JAKZKT010000025.1, on the reverse strand, counting down.
CATCGCATTACAAAGAGATATAGTAAATCTAATCTGGACGAATATAATTTTTGCGGGGTGTATCATGAAGATATTAATGATCTTAGTTATTATTATCGGATTGTTTTCTCTTGTTTCAACACTATTGGTCGCTGGGAAAGCCGATTCTAACTATAGCGGTTCTGCAAAAAGAAACACAACAAATTTAACTCTAATTTATGTTGTTTTTATATTAGTGGCTATAATTGCATTAGGGGTTGTTATCATAATACTTGCATAACCATTGTGATATCTGAAGTAAATTAATAATTATAGTAAGAAATGTAAATAGATGGACTGGAAACCTGATCGACAAGCGAAAAAGGCTATTTATAAACAACTTGCTGAATTTATTGAAAAAGGAATTGCTGATGGTACCTTTCCTCCTGGCAAACAAAAGAGGGGTTATTTATGTATCTGGGTCGACGATGGGTTCTAACAAGGGATGTGTTCGTTTTACATTTGCCAGAGAAAATGAGAATAATATTCACGAAGGTATAAGAAGATTTGCGGATGCTTTACGCAATGGATAGACGCTTACATCCTCAATGGTTAAGACTAAATTGCAATAGAAAACGTCCTATGAAATAATAGCAAATAAGTTTTTAGAAAGGGGTTTTCACTTTGAAGGTGTTAGTTGTCGGAGCAAACGGGCAAATTGGAAAACAACTGGTGAGGCTTTTGAAAGAAAGCGGTGAGTACAATGTTAGAACGTTAGTGCGAACTGAAGAGCAGGTAAAGCAGTTTGAACACTTCGGTGTTGAAGCGATATTAGGTAACCTTGAAGGAACCGTGGAGCAGCTTGAAGAAGCTGCTAAAGGCTGTGATGTTGTTGTCTTCACAGCAGGCTCAGGCGGGCAGACGGGCTATGATAAAACATTGCTCATTGATCTTGATGGAGCTGTAAAAATGATGGAAGCGGCTGAAAAAGCAGGTGTAAAACGATTTATTATGGTCAGTGCCATTCAGGCTCACAACCGCAATAACTGGAATCAGAAGATCAAGCCATATTATGTTGCTAAACACTATGCAGATAGAATGCTCATTCAAAGTAATTTAATTTACACAATCATCCGCCCAGGCGGACTTCTGAATGAACCCGGTACTGGCAAGGTTAGAGCAGCAGAAAACCTTGAAGGAGGATTCATTCCGAGAGAGGATGTGGCTAAAACAATCCTGGCAGTTATTAATGCAGAGAATGCATTTAATAAATCATTTGATCTTGTGTCAGGCGAAACCCCTATTACAGAAGCAATTAAGCACCTGTAAATGCCTATTCTTCAAAAACATAGGTCAACGTACTTTAAAAATAGAAAACCAAAAGAACTGTAGACAATACGTATCTACAGTTCTTTGTTTTTACGAATGCCAGACTTAACGGGTGTGCATCTCGTTTGGATGAGGGCCTTTGCGTCTGTTACGATTGAGTTCATTGATTTTTTCAACTTCATCTTTTGTTAATTCAAAATCAAATACATCAATGTTTTCTTTGATTCTTGATGGCGTAACAGATTTAGGTATTACGATTGTATTATTTTGCAAATGCCAGCGAAGTACTACTTGCGCAGGCGTTTTCCCATGTGACTCTGCAATATTTCGAACTACTTCATCTTTCAGCACTTCGCCACCCTGTTCAAGAGGACTCCACGCTTCTACAAAAATATTGTGTTTAGCGCAGTATTCTTTTAACTCATTTTGAGCCAGGTAAGGATGGCACTCGATCTGGTTTAATACAGGAGTGATTTCACATTCTTTTAAAATCCGTTCCAAATGTTCAATTTCAAAGTTACAAACGCCGATTGCTTTCACACGTCCATCATGATAAAGCTTTTCTAACGCTTTATATGTTTCCACATATGTATCAAATTCAGGAGTTGGCCAATGAATCAAATATAAGTCTAAATAATCAAGACCTAATCTTTCTAGACTAGCCTCAAATGCTCGCAATGTATTGTCATATCCTTGGTCGCTGTTCCAGACTTTAGTCGTGATAAATAACTCTTCACGAGGAATACCGGATTCCTTAATAGCTTTACCAACGCCTTCTTCATTTTTATAGATCATCGCTGTGTCGATCGATCTGTAGCCTGCTTCCAGTGCGTTGGCAACAGCTTCAGCTGCCTGCTCATTAGGAACTTGCCAAACGCCAAAGCCCAGCTGTGGCATTTTCAAACCGTTGTTTAGTGTCACAAAGTTCATTTTTCATGTCTCCTTTTCAATTTATTTTATATTACGGTTCTTTACATTATCAAAAATCAATACATTTTTCCAAGAATAAGTTTAGACGGATAATCACAACCGAAAGTTTTTACGATACAGCCTCCCTCAGAATTAAGGTTTCACAAACGCACCCCTCTTATTTACCATTTTCCTAAGATTATGCAGAGCCCGTTTACATTGTCATTTTATAGGTATTAATTTATTATTTGAAGTAGTGATTTAATTTTAATATAGTTATTTTTATTTAATTAACTTACTATTTGTAACCATATAAGGAGAGTGTTACCTAATGGAAGCTATTCCTTGTACCATTGAAAAAGCTTTAAATATAATAGGAAATAAATGGTCTTTTTTGGTTTTGAAAGAATTATATGTAGACAAAAGACGTTTTAACGAGCTCCTAAGGGCCATTAATGGCATAAGTCCTAATGCATTAACTACTACTTTAAAGCATTTAGAAAAAAACAACATCGTTACCCGGACGGTATTTCCAACTGTACCCGTTACTGTTGAATATGAACTGACAGAAAAAGGAATAGCCTTTCACAAGGTCTTAAAAGAAATGAAGAAGTGGGGCGCAGAATGGGGAGATAAATAACAAAACAGTGTTTATTAAACAGCCCTTGGATCAATTATTAGGCTATGGTTATAAGAGGATCGATGATGGACATGAACTAATTCGAATTTATTTCGGAAGTCTTGATCTAAATGCCTTGGGCCAAGTAATAGATGGAGTGCTGCAGCTGCCATTTGAATATGGGTATTTTTGATGTGGATTAGTCTGATAATAAGAGCGTCTTTTTTGTTTCGAAAGATGCTCTTTTTTATATTTGTGCCTATTACATATATCAAAAATGAATAGATGAAAGCTTGGTTATGTTCCAATGTTTACTGCGCATATAAAACGGGAAGATAAAGATAATATTATTAATGTTTGTCTGCAAGATTTTTAATTCCGCCAATCATTAATATTTTTACTCTATGTAAGAGGTGACAGCAGAGATGAAATTAAGGAGTAAAAATGTATGTTTCTTTACAATCTTATAGCTGAATTAGGCAACGACATTATTTCTTTATCCAACATTCACGATTTAGAGATAACCGGTATAACCGATAATTCTAAGGATATAAAAAAAGGATATCTATTTATAGCTATAAAAGGCTACAGCTCTGATGGACACGAATATATCGAGGAAGCAGTCCAGAAGGGAGCTTCAGCGATTATAGGCGAGAAAAAAATAGATTCTTTCGCAATTCCATATATCCAAGTAAATAATAGCCGCAAAGTATTAGGTACGGTCGCTAAGTTATTTTACAAGGACCCCAGCAGCCAAAAAATTATGATTGGGATTACGGGGACGAACGGGAAAACGACAACCAGTTATCTGTTGAGACAGATATTGGAGGAAAATGGAATTTCCTGTTCAGTAATTGGAACGATACAATATTTAATCAATGGAGAAGCGATTGAGTCTAGCAATACGACACCAGGAACAGTTGAGTTGAACTCATTGCTTGCTAAAAGCACTGACCAGGTCGTTATAGTAGAAGTGTCTTCACACGGTTTAGCTCAATACCGCCTCGAAGGAATTCAATTTGATTACTGCATTTTCACGAACCTATACCACGAACATCTTGATTTTCATGAAACCATGGAAGAGTATTTTCGTGCAAAATCCATGCTTTTTGATAAATTAAAGCATTCGGGTCTTGCGATTATTAATGGAGATAATGAATGGGGAGAGCGATTGTACAAAAATCTGCTAGAGAAAAGGGTAAGTACTTATTTAATTGGGACGGCTGCTTACACTGATTTACAAATTTACGACTATCATTCAGCTTCAAGCTCTTCGATAACCCTATTAGAAAACGATGAACACGTCAATGTAGAAATCCCGCTACCGGGTCTTCATAACTTATATAATGCGGCCATTGCTTATGCAGTTGCGAGAAGAATGTCAATTAAACGGGAAGATATTCTTCCGGTACTGCAGCATTTTTCGGGAGTACCGGGAAGATTTGAAATTTATAAAGACGAAGATGGCCCAACTATGGTGATTGATTACGCCCATACAGCGGATGCTATTTTTTATGCGCTTCAAACAGCCAAGCAATGTGGCGCAAAGAGAATTTTCCATATTTTTGGCTTTCGCGGCGGACGAGATAAAAGCAAAAGAGACGAAATGGTTAAAGTTTCGTCGGGAATGAGCGATATTTCAATTTTGACGATGGACGATTTGAATTCGGAAGCTTCGGATGAAATGATCGCAACCCTTCATACTCTTCATCGTGACTACGCTGAGAACAAGGACTTAGTTATTCCAGACCGAACAATCGCGATTAAAACAGCCATAAAAATGGGAAAAAAAGATGACTGGATTATCATCACTGGGAAAGGCCCTGAAACCTACAAGCAATCTTTCGCACTGCCAACTAAATCTGATAAAGAAACCGTCTTATATCTTCAAGAAAAAACCCAAAGGGCGATTCAATAATTGAGTTGTCCTTTTCCTTTTATGACTGGGGCAGGAGTGCACCCGGACCCTGGTTCCGCTATTTGCGGTAAAACGGGCATTTTTCAATAGTTAGCGGACTCTGATTCCGCTATTTGCCTTTTTTACCTGCATTTTTGATTGATTTTGCAGCTTTAACGGAACGAGGATCCGCTTCGGCCTTTGATAAACGGTTTTTCATTTAAATAGCGGAATGAGGATCCGCCTTGATTACATTATGAATCCTTGTTATTTATGATAAAATCCTCGTTTGGAGGTCAGGTTCCGCTATTTGCCTTATTTATCTGCATTTAAAATTGATTTTGCACGTTTAACGGAACCAAGATCCACTTCAGGACTGGTATACTGTTTTTCATCGGAACAGCCCCCATGCCGCACTGAAGTACCAGCAAATCAATGAAAATTGGTTAGTTTTCAACTCCAACAATCCAAGTTGGACTTATTTTCAGACGAAGCGGAAAGTAAATCCGCTCAGAAAAGCAAAAAGCAGATGGAACGTTCAATGGAGCAGCCGATCCCAGATATCCTAAAGTTGAGTTATTTAAAATAAGCAGTAATAAAGTGGTAAAATAGAGGGGAAATCGCCGTTTAAAGGGGGAAGAGGCTCATGGAAAAGCTAAGTCAATCCGCAATCGAAGCAAGATTGGCTGAGAATCCAAATTGGAAGCTGACCGATGAAAAATGGATTGAAAGGAAGTATCGTTTTAAAGACTATTTGAACGGAATTGAATTCGTCCAGCAGATCGCCAACTTGTCGGAAGAAGCCAATCACCATCCTTTCATCTCGATTGATTACAAATTAATTACTGTAAAAATTACTTCTTGGCACGCAAAAGGGTTGACGGACTTAGACTTTGAATTAGCACAAAAGTATGATGAATTATATATGAAAGTAAAAAAGGATTAGATGCGCAGGTGGGCTCCGGGAACGGGGTTCAAAGGAATTATATAGCTTCAAGGCGCAGATTTGTTGATAAGCGCTGCATAATCGTTGATATCGGATAAATATTCGTTGAAAAACAGCAAGAATTCGTTGATATAAGATACATTTGTTGATAAATTGTGCAAATTCGCAGATAACAACTGCAAATCCGTTGATAATAGATTAAAATTTGATGATAAACAGTTCAAATTCGCTGATAAAAAATAAAACCAGTTGATAAAAAGGACCATCCCGAAAAAATTCTATCGTAGAAGCGGTTATTATTACACATTTATATTATTTTTTTAAAAAAAGGAGCGATATTAGTAGAACCTCATGCTTTCGTACAAGCCATTTTTAAGAATTGGCATAAAAATAATAGTAAAAAGCAGAGGTGATACTAGGTGGTAAAGATATTTATTGATCCGGGACATGGCGGTTCTGATACCGGTGCAGTAGGAAATGGCCTCCAAGAGAAAAACCTTACCTTGCAAATCGCTACAAGAGTACGAGATATCTTAGCAGCCGAATACAACAATATATCCATTTTAATGAGTCGTACCGGGGACCAAACGGTTAGTTTGACACAGAGAACAGATGCAGCCAATTCATGGGGGGCTGATTATTATCTTTCTATTCATATTAATGCAGGCGGAGGCACGGGATTTGAAAGTTTTATTTACCCGAATGTAGGAGCACCGACTACAGCGTATCAGGATATAATTCATGAAGAGATTTTAAAACAAGTTGATTTTTATAATAGAGGGAAAAAAGAAGCGAATTTCCATGTTTTACGAGAAACCTATATGCCAGCCCTTTTAACAGAGAACGGATTCATTGACAATGCTACTGATGCCAATAAATTAAAACAATCATCCTATATTGAAAGAATTGCACGCGGCCATGTAAATGGCTTGGCTAGAGCCTTTAATATTCCAAAGAAAACGACTTATGTGTATCACACCGTTGTTGAGGGAGATACCGTATATTCACTAAGCAGAACCTATGGAAGCACAATCGATCAAATTAAGGAATGGAACAATCTGGACGATAATTATACGATTTATGTAGGACAAGTTCTTCGTGTGAAATAATGTCAGCATCGATTTAAAAAATAGGAAATCCTTTATTTTGCTTCTGCAACAGCACAGAAAGCCCTTCTCATTTTGAAAGAGGGGCTTTTTATCTTTATATTTTGAGATCAATGTAAATCTAAAGGCTGCAACAATAGGTCTGTGAGTCAACAGGGAACCTGTATCTAAAAAAGATGATATTACAGGGCATTGAACAGAGGAAACACTGCGAAAAATCTAACAAACAGGTGCTATGGTTGCGATGATCCAGATGGAATGATGAGACCCAATGAATCTGTTACACGGGCTCAAATAGCAAAAGTACTGGATGAATTAGATGTTTAAGATTGGATTTTACAAAATAAACAATGACTTTGTGCATAAATTTTTTTTTAGAATCTAAAACTTCAATAAGCAAAAAATAATAATTAGTATTTATATTAGGATTTATAAAAAAACAATACCCATCGTAAGGAGGGATGGGTATTGTTAATTATATTTCCTTTGCAAGTTCCTTTCTGTTAGGAGCAAGAGGGGGCTGTTCTAACCATTTATTCTTGACCATTAGATCAAACCACTTCTTTGTTACCATCAAATTTTTTAGGATAATCCCTTCATAAGTGGTTACTAGGTCAGTTCTCATAGCCGCTGCTAAACCAGATCCATGGTAAGCTTGTGCTGCTTGAAACAAGAATCCAATATGATACAACATTAACCTGTCGGAAAAAGGAGAATCGGTTGATGTAGTAATTTCAGTCTCCCATGATCGGGGAACAGGTAAATTATCTGCATGCATAATTTTTGAGAATGCTTGTATTTGTTTGTCTGCCGTTTTTTCTGAATCTGTAAAAAATTTTCTTACTTCTCTTGAATTTGCAACCTGACTAAATGCTATTGAAAGAGTTTTAGCCATAATACTTTTCTTAAGGTTGAAGGATATACTAATGACCTCTGTTGCAGATAAACGTCTACCTTTTCCAAAATAACCGTCAACAAAATCTTCACTAGAAATATACTCTGGGTTTGCGGATGGATAAAAAAAGGGATCTCTTTGAAAGCTACCTTTCTCTAGTAACAATTCTATAGTGCTATGATACATCTCTTTACCGTCATTATCGCAAGAATCGTAAAAATCACGTAAATCTTTCCTAACAGAGACTCCTAACGAGGTTATGTGACCTAATAATCCATGTAAAGTCATAACGTGCAAGTAATTTAGACAAAATATGTCAGTAAATAATCGTTTAGTACCTTTATTGAAATCTGTATCAGTGAATCCAATTGGAACTGGAAAACCATCGTTCTCAATAAATGTTACTATTTGCTTCTTTTGTCTTTCAAAAGTTTGAATGGCTTTTTCAAAAATAGATTTTATAGACTTGTCCTCAATGATGGATAGCATGTACCTATTGACCACATCTGTCATTGTTCCGTTTACATATTGACCCCACAATGTTCCTATTTCAGAAGAAGTCAGTTTAATATTTTCCTTTTCCAATACAATCACCTCTACAAATATTATGTTCTATAGGAGATGCAACTATTATGGAGAATAAATGCTGTCCTGGTGACTTTATTGATTGGAAAAGGAGGTTTTTAACAAGGTGAAGAATCTTATTTTACAAGGTTTTTTCTATGTTAATCACACTGTCTAATTATGCGTTGTTCAACTTGACATGGTGGGAGTCGCTTAATCAGACTGGTTTGGGTTCATACTAATAATTCCAGCAATGAGAACATGACGAAAATCCACTTTCGACCCCAAACCGACTCCATTTCAATTATTTGACTTAAAATGAGGACATATGCATCTAAAAAAAGCCGCCAATCCCTTGATACAAAAGAGATTGCCGGCTTTATTCTGCTACGTCCCAGGCGAGATTCGAACTCACGACCTACAGCTTAGGAGGCTGTCGCTCTATCCTGCTGAGCTACTGGGACACGTTCTCATTAAAGTTTTAAAGTGAAAATCCTGTTCCTTCCTCTGCGAGATCATTCGAGGAGGTGGATGCGTCGGAACAAAGCTACATGGATGTAACACAAGGATGTTTACGCTTTGCTGAGCTACTGGGACACGATTCTTAAGTAACGAACCAGTATGCCTTTATCATTATAATGATTTAGCGCAGCTTTATCAATAAGTATGCCTTATTTTACAGAATACTGTGTAAAAAAGATTAGGTGACAATTTCTCATAAAGTTTTGCTAATATAATATTTGTTCTTTCTCCCTACATATTATCTAAGTTTATCTCAACGTAAAAATTAATCAGCGGACAAGCTGGATATATTAAGGAGAGAGCGACGATTACATCATAGAATGAGGTGAAGCATGATGGGAAAGAAAGTATTGGCAGTAACTGCATGTCCGGTTGGAATTGCTCATACGTATATGGCAGCAGAAAATTTGCAAAAAGCAGCACAAGAGTTGGGTATTGATATAAAAGTCGAAACCCAAGGTTCCATCGGAGTTGAGAATGAGCTGACTGCAAGAGATATTGAGGAAGCGGAAGCTATTATTATTGCAAGCGATAAGGAAGTGTCCAAGGAACGCTTTGTCGGGAAAAAACTGCTTGTAACCGGGGTGCAAGACGGGATTCGCCGGCCAAAAGAATTGATTCAAAAAGCGACAAGCGGGGAGGTTCCTGTTTATAAAGCAGGAGAAAAAACAACCGATGCATCCAAAACTAAAGTAAAAGACGAAAACCAGATTTATAAACATTTAATGAATGGAGTATCTTATATGATTCCATTCATTGTCGTTGGGGGATTATTAATTGCAATAGCACTGGCTATCGGCGGTGAACAGACCCCTGGCGGAATCGTGATACCGGAAGATTCTGCCTGGAAGAGTATCGAAAGAATTGGTGCTGCTTCCTTCTCGTTTATGGTACCGATTCTTGCTGGATTTATCTCCTACAGTATCGCAGACCGTCCTGGACTTGCGCCTGGTATGATTGGCGGGTTTATCGCAGCTAATGGAAGCTTTTATGGAAGTGAAGCGGGTGCAGGCTTTATCGGCGGAATTATCGCTGGATTTTTAGCTGGTTATGTTACCCTGGCCATTAAAAAAATCAATGTGCCAAGAGCTGTTCAAAGTGTAATGCCGATTATTTTTATTCCAATCATATCCACATTGATTGTCGGGTCAGTATTTATTTTCTTGATTGGAGCACCAGTAGCTGGTGTGTTTGAAGCGTTAACCAACTGGTTAGCCGGCATGCAAGGAGCAAGTGAGATTGTATTGGCGATGATTTTAGGTGCCATGATTGCGGTTGATATGGGCGGACCATTTAACAAAGTTGCCTTTTTATTTGGAGCAGCTATGATTGCTGAAGGAAACTATGAAATCATGGGACCAATCGCAGTAGCAATCTGTATTCCTCCAATCGGAATGGGCCTTGCAACATTTTTAAGCAGAAGAAAATATCTTCCTGCTGAAAGAGAAGCGGGGAAGGCTTCTTTTACAATGGGATTATTCGGAATTACAGAGGGAGCAATACCGTTTGCCGCACAAGATCCTCTTCGTGTTATACCGAGTATTATGGTTGGTTCAATGGTAGGTTCCGTGATTGCAATGCTTTTTGATGTTGGGGACCGTGTAGCCCATGGCGGACCTATCGTTGCGGTTCTAGGGGCAGTAGATAATGTGCTTATGTTCTTTGTTGCAGCCATTATTGGTGCGATTGTCACCGCCCTTCTGGTGAACTTGCTGAAAAAGGATGTCTATAAAGAAGATGTATATATCGATGATAAGGAATCTAAACCAGAGAATACCAGTCTTGCAACAGAACAAACCGAGCAGGCAGCACCTAATGGAGAAATTCATAAATTAACCGACATTACCAACCTAAACTTAATTGAACCGAACTTAGAAGGTACATCGCAGGAAGAAATAATCGATGAAATGATTCAGAAATTAGCGAATGAAAACATCATTAGCTCTACGGAGAAGTTTAAAGAAGCGATTCTTGCCCGGGAAAAGCAAAGCTCAACTGGAATCGGGATGAATATTGCGATTCCGCATGGTAAATCAGCGGCTGTAAAACGCCCTGCTGTTGTCTTTGGCATTAAGCGGGATGGTGTTGATTGGAAGAGCTTAGACGGAACCGATGCCAAGCTGATCTTTATGATAGCTGTTCCTGAGGAAAGTGCAGGAGACGCACACTTGAAAATTCTCCAGATGCTTTCCCGCCGTCTCATGGATGACCAATTTAGAGAGCAGTTATTACATGTAACCACCAAAGAGGAAGCATATCAGCTGTTAGATACAATTCAGTAAAGAAAACTTGGCTAGCGCCAAGCCTTTAGGCACTTGCCTAGTTGCACTTATACTTTCTTAAAGTATAAAGAAAACTTGGCTAGCGCCAAGCCTTTAGGCACTTGCCTAGTTGCACTTATACTTTCTTAAAGTATAAAAAAGAGAGCGCCCTGCTCTCTTTTTTACATCAGTCTGTTCAAATGGTTCCATGCAGCTTGATCTTCTTTACTTACAATCGCAGGTTCCCAGCCTAATTTTTTATAGAGATGAATCGCAGCTAAACTCGAGGTCTGTGTTTTTAAATAGGCCTTATGATGATAGCGTGCAAGTATATGCATGGCTTCGGTAATTAATGGCTTTCCGAGTTTTTGGCCCTGATATTCCGGGATGATTTCAATCCAATGAAGTCGCCCCAATTTTTCATTATTCCAATCGCCAAACCATGCAGTTGCGGTTCCGATACTTTGTCCAGCTGCAGTTTCCAAAAATAAAATTCTTTTTTGTGCTTCATTATAATAGGGTCTAAATTCTTGATTAAAACGATTTAAGGCAGCTTGCTCGTTATTGAATTCACCTGTTGCTGTAACAATTCTAGCCCAATTCAAGTCGTCATCCGGCTCGCATAAAAATCGATAATGAAACCCTTTCGGAAGGGGGAAGACTGGAATCCTATGTAAATCATGCAGCATATATAAAGGGATCGTTTCCATGGTTAGCACCCACTTTACTATATTTGAAGTATTTTTATTGTAACCTAACCTGAAGTATTTTTTTGGTTAGAAAAATCAATGATGGTACAATTTATGTAGGGCAAAATGATGACTAGGAAAAGTCTAAGATTTTTTTATGTATATGGAGGTTAGTTCATGTATAAAGAACCAATATTTTTAAAACCTGTGTTTCAGGAGCGAATTTGGGGAGGACAAAAATTAAAAACGCAATTTCATTATGACATCCCCTACGAACAAACAGGGGAGGCTTGGGTTATTTCAGCTCACCCGAATGGACCCAGTGAAATTACAAATGGTCCTCTTTCAGGAAAAACATTAAAAGATGCTTGGGAACAGCATGGAGAATTATTTAACAAGGACGAGGGCAATGAAGAAGAATATCCGCTCCTTGTGAAAATATTAGATGCAAACGATGACCTCTCTGTTCAGGTTCATCCTGATGATCAGTATGCCCGTGAGGTTGAAGGACAGCCTTATGGAAAAACGGAATGCTGGTATGTCTTAAGTGCCGAACCTGAGGCCAAATTAGTATTAGGCCACAACGCCGGGTCCCGTGAGGAACTCGAGCAAATGATGGATAACGGTAAATGGGACCAATTATTAAAATATGAGCATGTAAAAGCCGGAGACTTTATTTATGTTCCAAGCGGAACCATTCATGCGATTGGCAAAGGTATTGTAATTTTAGAAACACAGCAGAGCTCTGATATTACATATCGCGTCTATGATTACGACCGGACTGATGCAAAAGGGCAGAAACGGGAATTGCATTTGGATAAAGCTAAAGAGGTGACAACAGTTCCGCACCAGCCCGCAGTAACCGAACAAAAAGAAGAAGTTCTAGAAGGAATTACGAAGAAAACGCTAGTGAAAGAGAAATACTTTACGGTGGATCATTGGACGCTTCAAGGCAAAACCTCTTTTCCATTAGAGCAGGACTTTTTACAGGTCAGTGTCATTCAAGGAAGCGGAGAAATCACAGTTGATGGAAAAACAATTCCGATTGAAAAGGGGAGCCATTTTATCTTACCATTTGGAATTAGCCAGTATGATCTTTCAGGAGAAGCAGAGTTTATCGTGTCCTGGGTATCAAAAAAATAAAAATAAAAAGCGGATTACCTGATTTGTAATCCGCTTTTTAACCTTTATAATACATAGAAAAACACGCAGAGGAAGTGACACAAGCTTCCTAACAGAATAAAAATATGAAAAATCTCATGGAAGCCTAAGTGTTTAAATTCCAAGAATTTTGGTTTAGCTCCATATATAACACCGCCAATGGTATAAAAGACCCCGCCGCTAATAAGCAGCATCATCCCGTTTGCTGTCAACACCTCTGACAAGGGCGAAACAAAGAAAACGACCAGCCATCCCATTAAAATATATAAAACCGTAGATACCCATCTGGGCATTTGAAACCATATTAGCTTATAAAGCATACCCATTAAAGCTAGAGAGTTAATAATAATAAACAATATCCAGCCAGTTACACCATTCATGCTAATTAAACAAAAGGGTGTATAAGTTCCCGCGATGAGAACGTAAATCATCGAGTGGTCAATTCTTCTTAGAAATGCAATCACATGTTCCCTTGCTACTACCATATGGTAAGTTGCAGAAGCTGAATACAAAAGAATCATACTAATGCCAAAAATAATGACTGCTGCAAGCGAAAGGGGAGCAGCAGAAGTGACAGACACTTTAATCACCATGGCCAGTAAACCAATAAAAGACAAGATGGCACCGAATAAATGGGTTAGGCCATTGATCGGTTCCCGAATGTAAGCATTCATTTATACACCCCAATCATGTAGTTTTAATTACTACATACTATCATATACCCATTACAACATGTGGTCAAGCTTTACGTGCAATGAAACATGCCGTATAATGGAAAAAATAGTATAAAAGAGGTTTAGTCATGGAAAATATGAAGAAAATAATTAAAGATTTACATCTGGATAATCATATTGCAGCAGACGATATCCCTACCATTGATTTATATATGGATCAGGTCATTCAACTGTTTGAAACTCATTTTGAATCTTCAAAAAGAAACGAAGATGAAAAGGTGTTAACAAAGACGATGATCAACAATTATGCAAAAGGAAAGTTATTTTTTCCTATTAAGAATAAAAAATATTCCAGGGAGCATATTCTCCTGATTAGCTTGATCTATCAATTAAAAGGGGCTCTTTCAATTAACGATATTAAAACAACCCTCGAGTTAATGAATCACAAAATTGTTCATGAAAATTTTGATCTAGCCAAAGTTTACAATAGTTACCTTTATTTAACGAAGCAGAATAGCAAGCGGTTTGAATCGAGTGTAGAAGATTCACTCCATGAAGTCGTTAAAGAAGTGGAAAGTCTCGGCGATTCCGATTCCGATTACTTAAAACAGTTTTTGCTGATCGCATCCTTCGTAAATTTGAGCAACTTTTATAGAAGGGCGGCCGAAAAGCTGGTCGACCAAATTAAAATATCAAAGTAGTATGAGTGGGCATTGCAGATAACTCCAGAATTCATCATATTTTTCAACTTTAATTTGAATAATAAAGGTGAAGATATACACTTTAAAGTTCTGGAGGTTTACGATGAATAAAAGAATCGATCAAGATGCTACAGAAGCTAACATAAGAATAAATGAGATTCTGGAGGATACACAGCTGCATGAAGGTACTAAAAGCCAAATCAATGATGCCAATGTAACAAATAGGAAAATACAGGAGTCTTTTTACCGAAATGATGAGCATCCAGAGCAAGATTTCCCGCCGACCTATATCTATAATAATACGCCGGCAATAAGGATAACTGGGGATGACGACTAATTTTTTCAGATAACGCAGCATGAAAATTCACTGATAGGCAGACCCTATATGTGAGGTGATGCAAAAATGAAAAAAGAAAAAAATAACAATTTAACTTATAAAGAAGTTGAAGAGTACGGAATTCGAACTGACCTGGATTCAGCTCATCCATATAATACAGTAGACCGCTATGCCGGAGATTCAGTCAATGAGCATAAAGAATTAGAAAAAGTAAATGAACATTTTGCAGAAAAAGAAATTTCCCAAGTGTTTAACAATTCTTAACTAATCGTTAACTGGCATTTCTTTCTGTTATGAAATCCTCCTGTTCGAAACATCCTATTATAGTGAGAGGTGGACAATTTTCACCTTTCGTTAATAAATGGGGGGTATAAAGATGAACAATGCAAGGTGGATGCGTCAAATAATGAGATTTGGAAGACAAGCCCCACAGCTGATCAATCGGTTCCAAAGACGAAGAAACAATAGAAGGGGTTGGACTCTTATTTCTTTATTAGGCCTCGGTACGGCACTTGGAGTTGTTGCCAGCCGAAATAGGAATGTAAGAGAGCCAATTCAAAATTTGATGCAGCGTACCAGAAACTATGCTGGTAACAGAGGAAACAATGCGGCAATAGCTGAAATGGCAAAAGAATTTATGCCAGAGGTTTTGGGAAATCAAAACCCAAATAAAAGTTTAAACCAGAATCTAACACAAAATCAAAATCAAAATGAAAATAGAAACCAGTTTTAATTTTGATTGTAAGCCCATCTTAGCAGGTGGGCTTTTTTTTTATAATTTAAAAATGTATTGACAGTGATAATCATTATCATTTAATATTATCATTGATAATGATTATCAATAAATTACATAAAATAATAATTATAGAGGGTGACGAGATTGAGGAAAAAATCAATTTTCATTTTGCTGGCAATCTTCCTTGCTTTTGTTTTAGCAGGATGTAATTCTGATGCGAGCTCAACTTCAGGTTCTGAGACAGAAAGTAAAGAAGAAATTACGGTTGCACATAAATTAGGGGAAACGGTTGTTCCTAAAAATCCTGAAAAAGTAGTCGTATTTGATTTTGGTGTTTTAGATACATTAGACACATTTGAGGTAGAAGTCACAGGGATTCCAAAAGAAAATATCCCAGCTTACCTGTCCAAATATGAAGATGATCAATATGAGAACGTAGGTAGCTTAAAGGAACCTGATTTTGAAAAAATAGATGAAATTGCACCTGACCTTATTATCATTTCGGGTAGACAATCCGCTTTATACGAACAGTTAAGTGAAATTGCTCCAACAATTTATCTGGAAATTGATACACAAAACTATATGGATTCTTTTAAAGAAAATGTCAATTTACTTGCAGAAATCTTTGGTAAAGAAGATGTTGCAGAAGAAAAATTAGCTGAAATCGATAAGTCTATTCAAGTTTTAAATGAAAAGGCAGCAGCAATGGGAGGAAATGCCCTTATTATTTTGGCCAATGATGGGAAAGTAAGTGCTTACGGACAAGGTTCAAGATTTGGTTTAATACATGATGTATTTGGGATTACACCTGTAGATGAAAGTATTGAGTCTTCAACACATGGTCAAAGCATTTCGTTTGAATATATTGTAGAGAAAGATCCTGACTATCTCTTTGTAATCGATCGTGGTGCTGTTGTCGGCGGGGAATCCTCCGCTAAGCAAGTAGTTGAAAATGAACTCGTCAAAATGACTAAAGCATACCAAAATAATCATATTATCTACTTAGACCCGGATTATTGGTACCTTTCTGGCGGTGGCCTCGTTTCTGTTGCGGAAATGACAAAGCAAATAGAAGAAGCTATACAATAAGTCTTCGCAAAGCATGGAGAATTCCATGCTTTTTTTCATGCACTTTAAGTATAAAATTTTAGCATAGAAGTTAAATTCGACGCAGTTAAAATTTTTAGGAATACACAACGGTCAGGATGGCCAAGTCTAGCGATACATTAGGAAGTGGCGATTTGATCGTGATAAGTGTAACCAGGCAATCGCCTGCGCCATAAAGGCTTGGCGATAGCCAAGTTTTCTATAGCGAATTTTTGAGTTTATCTATTATTCAAAAAATTGAAAAATAGAAGATATTCAGTACATTTAAATACTAAAACTATGGTAAAATTATCCTATCATATAGGAGGTTTTCGAATTGTGCGAATTCTTAAAGAGCATATAATCGTTGAAGCAAGTAAAGATATTGTCTGGCAGGCTTGGACAATCAGTGAAGAAGTCATGAAATGGTTTGTTCCTAAAGCTGTAATAGTAGCTGAAGAAGGCGGAAAATATGATGTAAGCTATGACCCTGAACAGGAAAGGGACAGGTCTGAACAAAATTGCAAAATATTATCGATTCAGCCAACCCACCGTCTTGTCTTTCAGTGGAAAATTCCCGAAATAGCCGGCCTTATTGGAGAGGCCTCAACAACTGTTGTGGCAGTATGTTTAAAAGAACTTTCGAATCAAACGACGATTATTGTCTCACATAGCGGATGGGGGGAGGGTTCCGAATGGCTTCGGGTTATGGAGTGGCATAAACAAAATTGGGCTCTATCGCTTAAGAGCTTAAAATCGTATCTGGAAACTGGCCAGGGATTTATAGCTCAGCTCCATTCCCATGAAAAAAACTGATATCGCCTTTAATCTCGTGTATAATAGGGAACATACAGAGGCTGGAGGTTTGTTGCATGTATGGATTGCAATTGATTATCACACTGATTTTAGCAGTGATTGTCATCTGGAATATGGTTTTAATTATTCATCCTTTTCAGCGGAAGAAGCTTGGGGTTAAAATTTTCCCAAAGGGTGCCCGTGCTGGAAAAGGAATCAAACAAATCAGAAGTACAGATTCTTTTCAATATAAAATAGGACAAGTGTTCCTTTATTTTTATACTCCCATTTCGATTTACACGATTTTCTATCTTCTGATTTCAACGGGAAGCTGGGAGTTAGTCGCCTTTGGGCTCATTATGGTGGGTGTTTCGCTAGCATCCTATACGATGTTTTCTAATGTCTTGGAAGTTAGGGAAAAGGGCATTTTAATTTATGGAGTTAATATACCAGTGACAAATTTAAAGTCATGGACCTGGTCTGGGCATGAAGAAAATCGTTTGCGGATTTATCATCAAAAGCCGATATTTAACCTTTTTCACAGAGTTACTACAACTGAACTGCCCTCAGAGTTAAAAGAAGATCTGCAGGATTGGCTAAAGAAAAATAAACAGCACTAAAAAAGCCGAGGTTGCCGGGTGGAGGAAGACCTTCACAGACAACCTCGTATTTGATTATTCCACGACACCTGATTCAGAAATTGTAACGTCTGGCTCCACTGTTATTTCAAGATTAGGATAACGGGCTTCCCATTCTTCTTGATCAAATTTATATATATCATGTCTAACCTCTGCTCCAATTCCAACTGGATCCACTTTTAATTCTTGAAAGGTTCTAAGCAATTCTTCACATCCTTCTTTGATGTCGTTCGAAAAATCTGTTTCAATTTGTTCTATTTCTTTTCCTGTTAGTCTTTTTCCTGTATATTCTTGAACGATCGCTTCAATTTTTATTTGAATGCGGATTTTATTAACCCTCTCGTTGTTTTTCTCAATAATATATTTGGTATGTGAGTCCACAATTTTTAATGTCGACTCCTGTTTCTCATCCTTGTCTCTGCCTGATAACGACCCTTGGCTGTATCTGTCAACTAGCAGTTTAAAAAATAGCATTTTGTCTTCTGGAACTTCATAAATAATTTTATCGCCTTTAAATACAGCGACACCGCTAATGGCAATATCTTTTTCACCGATTCTTTTCAACATAGGCAAATAAGGATCACGCCCTTGTTGGTGGTATAAATATGCAAATAAATGTAAATTTGTTTGAGGAAGATCTCGAGTTTCGATATTATGTCTAATCAGGCTAGACAGATATTCTCCCGTTCCTTCTCCACCTAACTGTTCACTCAAAATTTCCCCGGCACTTCCATCACTGACAACTAAAAATAAGCGTGCCCCAACACTCGGGTCTCGCTGAAGAGAGTCAACAATTCTAAATACACCCTTTTCCTTTGAAAAATCTTTGCTGAATATAACGATTTCAAGGCTGCCGAACACTAATGGATTAGGGGATTTGCGCTGCATTTCTATAATTACTTTTCGTGCAATATCATTGGTAGCGGAAATAGTTACATTTTCTACTGTCCCTTCTGGCTTATAGGATGGATAAAGGGCGGTCCCTTTAATCTTGCCGTTTTCTGTAAGATCATACCCTAATCCGGTTACAATATTGATTTCATCGATAACTTCTTCTTCTACACAGCCAGATACTAAAATAAGTGAAACGAGAAGGCAAAGAAACAGTCTAGTTTTGCTGTTTGTTCGGATCATTTTTCGATCTCACCTTTCGCATGATCAGTAAGATAACAAGCAAAATTGGGACATATACATAGTTCAGAAAAAAACCGGCCTTCCCCATCCAGTCATTTAGATTATTAATATGTTCTCTCTTATCTATATAAGAAACGGCGGCCAGTACTAATGCGGAAAGAATAAATAAACTTCTTCTCTGTCGAAGATGTGTAACCTGTCTAATAATCCGGCTTCCGCACCAAAGGGCAATACAAATGTTAGGAAGTATGATTAATATCCAGTTTCCGATTCCGATATACTCAATTCTTTCAATAAAGGGCAATTCAGCAATTTTCCAGATGGAGAGTGTGGCCCAAACGGTTTCCTTTAATTGATTTTTACTAAAAAAGGTAAAGGTAAGAGCCGTAACAATGGTATAAAAAATCGTGACAGTCAATACTCCAAGATGAGCCCATTTTTTTGCTTTCTTTGGGTCTTTGATAAATGGATAGAACATAAGTAAGGTCTCGTACCCAATATACGTTAATGACATATTTAGAGCGGACTGAGCTAAATTTTTTATGGTTGTATCAAAGATAGGCAGCAAATTTTTAAAGTCGGAAAAAGGAAAAATAAAAGCAAATGTAAAAACAAGATAAGAGGGTAAGACTGTTCCGAAAAAAGCAACTCCCGTAATTGTTCGAAATCCACTTGAAACAATATAATAAACAAGAAGCAAAACAGCGAGGGTTATCCAAAATAAATCCAATTCCGCAAACATCCAAACCTGAACGACTTCTAAGTAGGTTCGCAGAACGGTAACAGCCAACATAGTAAAATAAAGAGCAAACAGAAAGCTGAATATATTCCCAATCCACTTGCCAAATGCAAGCCGATGGGCTTGTACAATATCTCCGCCCCCGTTTTCTAAAATTTTAAATTGGAGGAATAAAACGATATGAATGCTAAGGCCTGATACAAGGACTGAGATCCATGCGTCGTGGCCAGCCGGCTCCGCAACAATTCTTTGGAATCCTAATACACCGATACCGATTTGCATCGAAATGATAAGAAAATAGATGAGATAATAGGATACCTTTCTTGTCTCTGGTATAGTTGTCGGATTCATTTTGATCCCTCCAATCTTGCTGCACAGATTATTCGTCAATATCCTTTTTTAGATCCTTAGGGATAATTTTGTTTGGTTGCTTTGTGCGAGTAAACATGGGTCTTCGGGTTTGTCTTCTAAAAGGAAGACGAAAAATAGCATCTCGAAAATCAGTTAATCTAGGCGGAAAGAGCGGTTCTAAAAAAGGACGGCCTAGTGAAGTTAGATTAAGAGTGTAAGCCATCAGCCACGCGAAACAATATACAATCCCTAATATTCCCCATAGTTCTGCAAACAAGAGAAAAGGAAAGCGCAGAACACGAATTGCATTACCGATTTTATAGACAGGGGTTGTGAACGATGCTAAAGCCGCAAGAGCGATCAGAATCAGCAATACATTACTCGTCAAACCAGCTTCAACGGACGCTGTTCCAATAACGATCCCGCCAACGATCCCAATTGTCTGACCAACTTTTGTTGGCAGTCGTGCTCCTGCCTCTCTTAGGAGCTCAATAACTAGTTCAAGAAAGAGCGCCTCAAAAAAGGGCGGCAATGGAACAACCTGTCTCGAAGCCACAAGTGTCCCCATTAAATCACCAGGTATTAATTCATAGTGATAGGTGAGAGCCGCAACATATATTGGTGTAATAAAAATGGAGAAGGCAACCGAGAACAACCGGATAACCCGGAAAAAAGATGCCAGCATCCAATTGGTTAAATAATCATCGAACGAACTAAAAAACTCAATTAATGTCGTCGGTGCAATCAGCACATGCGGAGAGCCATCAGAAATGATGACGATTTTTCCTTCTGTTAACACAGATGCGGCACGGTCTGGCCTTTCTGTATCTAGTGCTAATGGAAAAGGTGAATTATGTTGATCCGTTATAATTTGTTCAATAAAGCTGCTGTCAGGAATATTATCATATTCCATGTTATCCAGCCTCTGAATAACAGTATTTACGTTTTCTTCATTGGCTAGGCCTTTAATATAGGCCACGCCTACCTTTGTTTTTGAATAATAACCTATTGTTTTTTCAATTATAACTAGCTCTTTGATTGGAAGCCTTTTCCTTAAAAGGTTGATATTTTGAACGTAAGATTCTACAAATGCTTCTTTTGGTCCAATTACACTGAATTCAACCTCAGGTGCAGCGATGTTCCTTCCTATATTTTTATTAGCTTGTAAATAGGCAGCTTTCTTTTCATCCCCGCGTATTCTGATTTCAACAGACCCTCTTAAAAGATGTTCTTCTCGGCAGGAAAAATCAGAGATTTCAATTCCTGGAATGGAGAGGATAGTAGGAAGATCCTCTAGTTTTTCAAAACCGTGCTCTAATAGCTTTGGGAGAATGAATTGTTCGATTATTTTAGATTCTGATAAAGACATATAGTATGAAACGACAAATTCTTCTCCTGTTGCTTTATTTGGATAAATGATTTCTTTATAATCATTTGATAATTCAAAAACAGACTTTGCTTGCTTTTGTGATTGATTTTGCGAATTCTGTTGTTCAAGAGACACATTCTTCTTAAGGTCCCCATTTTGTTTTTTGTCATTATTCTTCTTCTTTAAATCCTTGTACCAGCTCAACCAGCCTCTCATTGTGCCACCCCAAATCGGGAATTTTCACCTATATGAGGATAGTATGACCAATTCAAATAAAATTATGGGAAATAAAAAGGGATAAAAATGCTAAAGAGGGAGGAGGAGGAAATATCTCAAAAGTCTATCTCTGAATATAAATTGTTACTTCAACCCAAAAAGAAACCCACAAAAATCATGGATGATCTTTGTGGGTTTCCTTTAAATTACTGCAGAAAAATCTGCTCGATTTCATCTAACACCAGATTTGCAGCAATGACACCGCCGGCTGTGTTCCAAACAGCATCACTTACACGATGGGCGTTTCCGCTTTTAACTGCATGTAACTGCTGGAAAAGCGGGTCATTGACCCATTCCTCTTCAAGCTTAGTTGCTTCACCATCACCGGTTTCATAGGTGAAATAGAATAATACATCTCCATCCATTGCAGGTATTCTTTCTTTCGTAACGTTCGTTTCAGCAAAGTCGTTTACATCTTGTCCTTCAGCTCGTGCAAAGCCAAGCTGATCAAAGATTACACCAGAAAATGAGTCTTTATGATAAATTCGGACGTCCCCAGCCATAAAGCGGACAACGGAAATCTTTTTATTTAGCTGTTCTCCAAGCTGTGCACGTAAGTCCTCAATCCGTTGGTTATATTCGTCCAATACTTGTTGTCCTTTCTCAGTCTGATTGACTGCTTCAGCATACAGTTTAAAGTTTTCCTGCCAGTTTCCACGCAAGGTCTCTGAAAGGACAGTAGGTGCAATCGCATTTAATTGCTCATAGATTTCTTCCTGGCGGAGTTTCGTTCCAAGAATAAGATCAGGCTCTAATGCAGCGACAGCTTCTAGATTTACTTCGCTTTCAGTTCCAACGACTTCGACACCTTCCATGTCTTCCGCGATGTGTTCGTACCATGGATCACCTAACCATGATTGGACAGCACCGACTGGTTTGATACCCATTGCCAGTAAAGCTTCAGTTCCCTCATTCGTTAATACAACAATTTTTTCTGGAGTATCAGGAATTTCGGCAACTCCCATTGAATGCTCTACTGTATAACCGGTGTTCTTCTCAGTTTCTTTATCTTGATTCGCGTTTTCCTCAGTATCATCTGTCCCGCAAGCCGACAGTGCGAAGACAGCTAATACCATAAGAACAAATAAGTTGCGAAATGCTTTCATTAAATAAGCCCCCTATGTAATAAAATTAAATGATAATGATTATCAATTGCTTTTCAATTTTGATATTATATGGGAAGCATGCCCGTGTCAAGAACTAATTGAAAATGATTTTCAAACTCATTGACAACGAGAATGATTTTCAATAGACTTAAAGATAAGATAGAAAGCTTTACGAAATGGTTGATTCGGCAGGTAACTTAATGATGCAATTAACAAATAACAGGCAAAAATGGCTTGGTTTACTTATAATCTTTACCATTACTGTATTTCTTATTAGTGCAAGTATCGTTTATGGTTACACGGATACCGGCTGGGGCATGGCTGTTGATGCTTTTTTTGGGTTTGATGGTTCCACTGAACATTTAGTTTTAACAACTATCCGGTTACCAAGAGCCATCATTGCAGCAGTTGTTGGGGCAAGTCTGGCTATTGCTGGCGTGTTTATGCAAACCCTAACAAAAAATCCATTGGCATCTCCAGAAATTTTTGGAGTAAATGCTGGTGCCGGGTTTGCGATCGTTGTAGCGCTGACGGTATTTTCTGTTACTAGTTTACAAGCTTTTACTTGGATTGCCTTTTTAGGAGCGGCAGCTGCTGCTATTGGTGTGTACCTGATTGGTTCAATTGGGCGAGAGGGTCTGACACCAATGAAGCTTACATTAGCGGGAGCTGCAATGGCAGCGATGTTTGCTTCTTTTACACAAGGATTGCTCGTCTTAAATGAAGCTGCACTTGAGCAGGTTTTATTTTGGCTGGCTGGTTCAGTTCAAGGGAGAAAACTCGAATATCTCGTAAATGTACTTCCGTATTTATCAGTTGGCTGGGTATTATCCATGATTATTGCTAACAAGATGAATGTCTTTGCAATGGGAGAAGATGTGGCAAAAGGCCTTGGATTAAAAACAGGATTATTAAAAATGTCGGCTGCCTTCATTATCATTTTGTTAGCAGGCGGTTCAGTAGCGATTGCCGGTCCTATTGGCTTTATCGGAATGGTAATTCCTCATTTTGCGCGAGCAATCGTAGGTATCGACCATCGCTGGGTACTTCCTTATAGTGCTTTTCTCGGAGCCTCATTATTATTGGCAGCTGACATTGGAGCGAGATATATCATCATGCCGCAAGAAGTTCCTGTAGGTGTTATGACAGCTATTATTGGGACCCCATTTTTTGTGTATTTGGCAAGAAAGGGGTTTAATGGCTGATGAAAGGATTTTTTAACTTCCGTTTATTTCAAGGCAAAATTTCTTTCCTATTAGAAAAAAGATCACTGCTTGTAACTTTGATTTTGTTAGCAGCAGCCCTTCTTGTATTTCTTTTAAGTGTAGGATTAGGGGATTACCCTGTCAGTCCGTTTACCGTTCTATCTGTCATTTTTGGCGGAGGAAACAAAATGGAGCAATTAGTGGTTTTGGATTTCCGTTTACCAAGAATCCTGATTGCTCTTTTGGTAGGAATTGGATTAGCTGTATCAGGTGCTATTCTCCAAGGGATCATTCGGAATCCTTTAGCTTCTCCAGACATAATTGGCGTCACCGGTGGTGCTTCTGTAGCAGTTGTTGCGTTTTTGGCTATTTTCACAAACGATAACAATGTTTTAACTGTCAGTATTTCCTGGATGCCGCTGGCTGCATTTATCGGGGCATGTATCGTTGCCTTCTTAGGTTATTTTCTTGCCTGGAAAAATGGAGTTTCTCCCATCCGGCTCGTATTGATTGGGATTGGGATCTCGATGCTGATGCAGGCGCTAACGACTTTATTTATGATTTTGGGGCCGATATATCAGGCGAGTCAGGCAAATATATGGATTACTGGAACCGTCCATGGTTCGAAATGGTCAGATGTGACGATGCTTGCACCGTGGACTATTGTTTTACTCATTCTCTCACTGGCAGCCAGCCGCACATTAAATCTTCAAGAGCTTGGTGATGATTTGGCTATTGCTGCAGGGGGAAGGGTACAAAAACAAAGGTTTATTTTGCTGATCATCAGTACAGCTTTAGTCGGTGGTGCCGTTGCTTTTGCAGGCGGAATCGGGTTTGTTGGATTGATGGCACCACATATGGCTCGAAGATTGGTCGGCTCTTCATTCGGGGCGCTTATTCCCGTGTCTGCCATTCTTGGTGCAATTTTAGTTATGGTCGCTGACTTAATTGGCCGTACGTTGTTTTCACCTCTAGAGATTCCTGCGGGAGTATTCACCGCTGGAATTGGAGCACCATATTTTATTTATTTGTTGTATAAAACAAGAAACCGATAACCTGAGGCATTTATTAATTGGTAAAGGAGCAGGGCTATGACATATTCAATAGAAACTCAATCATTAACACTTGGTTATGGTGAATCTATTATTATTGAATCCTTAGATTTAACCATTCCTAAGGGTGAAATTACTGTTTTTATTGGAGGCAATGGGTGTGGAAAATCGACTCTTCTCCGGTCAATTGCCCGGCTTCTTAAGCCAAGAAAGGGGATTGTTCTGCTCCAGGGGGAAGCTATTGCAAAAATGTCTACAAAAGAGGTAGCAAAACAAATGGCGATCCTGCCGCAATCTCCAGTTCCGCCGGAAGGCTTAACCGTTTTGCAATTGGTGAAACAAGGCCGTTACCCTCATCAGACGTGGTTAAAGCAATGGACTGGGGAAGATGAGGAAAAGGTCATGCATGCACTTCAAGCAACGGGAATGGTTGATCTAAAGGATCGCCCAGTTGATTCTCTTTCTGGCGGTCAAAGACAGCGTGCCTGGATTGCGATGACCTTGGCTCAGGACACGGATACAATTTTGCTGGACGAACCGACGACGTACTTAGATATGACCCATCAAATTGAGGTGCTGGACCTTTTATTTGAATTAAATGAAAAAGAACAGCGAACGATTGTGATGGTTTTACATGATTTGAATCTGGCATGCCGCTATGCCCACAATATAGTCGCTATTAAAGATAAAAAAGTGTACGCCCAGGGAAAACCGGAGGCTGTAATTACAGATCAACTGGTTAAAGAAGTATTTCATATGGATTGTGAAGTAATGCGGGATCCACTATTTGGCACACCACTCTGTATTCCGTATGGAAGAGGTAGACAGATCCTTAAAAAGGCAGGAATTGTCAATGCTAGACAACAGGCTAACTGAAGAAGAACTTGAAGAATTAAGCCGTTTCAGGCTAATTCCAGAACCCAAGCAAGTGGATCTTCGCTTTTCTGCAGAAGATATCATGAACGAACATACAATAAGGCCCATTTTGAAGAAAATAAAAGAACGAATTGAAGCTCCCAATTTTTTAGTCACTGCATCAATTCTAATGAAACGGTATGCCTTTTTACCGGTCATTTACCTTTATGCTTTTACAAAATGGGATAAAATTCTGATGATTGATCCAAAGCACATCTATATTGAAGATGCTGAAAAAAATGGGATCTGGCTGCCTGAATTCCGATTCGAGTCCATTCATATAAAAACATTCCCTGCTGATTCTAGAGAATTATACCGGAAAGAAGCTTTTACTGAATTATTTAGAAATCATATATACAAGGTTATCACGATTCTGCACCAAGAAACCAAAGTTTCTAAAATAGTGTTATGGGAAAATATGAGTGTATATCTCTTTTGGATGTATGAACTGCTCATGGAAGAAGAACCTGATGTAAGCGAACAGGCTTACTCTGACTATCAATATATTTTTCAGCAAGCAGAAGGTGCTGTATTTGGTGCCTATAAAAAAAACCCGCTTACATCGTTTAATTCGGAAAAGGTTAGAATAGAAGAATACGATGCGATGATTCGGATCAGGAAAACCTGTTGCTATTCATACATGCTTTTGAAGGATAGTGAGAGTGCACACTGTAAAACTTGCCCAGTTAAATGCAAGCTTCTGAAAAGTCAGATGAAAAAGGAGGCTAAAGTGTGAACTCAGAATTTGAAGAGAAATTTGAATCTCTCTTACAAAAATATACAGAACTTCTAACTGGTAAAAATGATAAGAAAATGGTTGATGATGTGGTAAAGTGGGCGTTGTATTCGCAAGTTGCCAAGACGATGCCGGCACTAGCTAAACATTGGAACCAAATGTACCCAGATGCAAAGCAAGAAATCAAACAAATTAGCCTTTCCATTAAAGAGAAAAATGATCAATTAAGGAGCCAATCGAATAAGTCTTCAGGTCATTCCTTGTAAGCAGGAGTGACTTTTTATTTACAAGTAAAATTTTGCGATTAAATATTTTGAATAAAAGATATATTCAAATAATAAGCGAAATGATAAAATATTTGTAAATAACGAAAAAACGAAAGGTTAAATAGATAGAGAATAAATACAATGCTTGGCCACAGGGGGCAAATCGGATGGAAAGGGTTATGAGAAATTTTTTTCTTTTTATAGCGAAGAATAAGTCATTAACAAAGCTAGCCAGAAAATATGGATTGCGGTTTGGCGCCAGCCGATTTGTGGCAGGAGAAACAATCGAAAGAGCAGTCCAGGTTATTAAAGACTTAAATGAAAGCGGTTTACTGGCAACAGTTGACTATTTAGGCGAATTTGTTGATAACGAAAGTGAAGCAAATCAAATGGCTGAGCAAACGATTAAGACCATCAAAGCAATCGGCGAGGAAAAACTGGATGCTCAGCTTTCGTTAAAATTAACTTCATTAGGTTTAGATATTTCGGATGAAATCGTCTTAAATAATATGCAAAAAATTTTAGAGGAAGCTGGTAAGTACGGAGTGTTTGTAACGATTGATATGGAAGACTATTCTCGTTGTGAAAAAACGTTAATGCTATTTAAACAGTTAAAGACCCAGGTGAACAATGTAGGTACTGTCTTGCAGGCATATTTATACCGGACCGAATCTGACCTCCATGATTTAGATGCATATGAGCCGAATCTCCGCTTAGTGAAGGGTGCGTACAAAGAATCCGATGAAGTCGCATTTCCTGAAAAAAAAGATGTGGATGAAAACTATAAAAAATTAATTCAGATTCATTTGTTAAACGGCCATTATACGGCAATAGCGACTCATGATGATGCGATCATTGATTTCACAAAAAAATTTGTGAAAGAGCATCAAATTCCTCTTGATCAATTTGAATTTCAAATGCTTTATGGCATTCGCCCGGAAAAACAACTTGAACTCGTAAAAGAGGGATATAAAATGCGTGTTTATGTTCCATTCGGTACAGACTGGTTCGGATATTTTATGAGAAGACTTGCTGAACGACCTGCCAATGTGGCGTTTGTGTTAAAAGGGATGTTTAAAAAATAAGACAAATTGCGCTTGGCTTTTATGTATGCCAAGCGCTTTATTTTTGTACATTTTTCCCGTTCTGCATTGAAGTCAGTTAAGGCTTTCTATATTGATTGTTTTGGCTGTTTACTTTTCCGCCACCGTCATTTTCTACAGTAGGACCAGCGTTTCCTTTAACACTAGCTGCACTTACCCCTCTTTTGGATGGATTCTTTTTTAGCCTTGCCACCATCATCACCTCCTAGAGGATAGTGTTGCCTAAATGGGGGGGAATATTTGAAATGCCGATTTCTAAAATTTTTGATAATTATATTGCAGGTAGATTAAAAATTTTATATAGTAATAGAAAAGAAAGCAATTTATTTTTTTTGAAGCAAAAATGAATGAACATTCATTCAAAAAATGTGTCAGCAATTAATCATGTGTCTCATGCTTTGTCGAATATGTTTGTAGTACGAGGGAATCTATTAAGTACCTATGGTGAAGGAGGAAAAGATTCAATGAAGCAAATTAAAAAGGCCGCCGTTATAGGCTCTGGTGTAATGGGATCCGGAATCGCAGCACACCTGGCAAACATCGGAATACCCGTTACTTTGTTTGATATGGTCCCTAAAGAGCTATTAGAGAACGAAAAAAAGAAAGGGTTTACATTGGAGCATCCGGAAGTCCGCAACCGGATTCCGCGGACTGCTATTGAGAAATTAGTCACGACAAAACCAGCTCCTCTCACCTCAAAAAAGAGTTTAGCTTTAATTGAGCCGGCTAACCTTGAAGATGACTTGGAAAAACTTCGTGAGGCTGATTGGATTATCGAAGTCGTCGTTGAAAATCTGGCTGTTAAAAAACAAGTGTTTGCAACCGTTGATCAATATCGTAAACCTGGAAGCATCGTTAGTTCCAATACATCGGGTATCTCCGTTGAAGCAATGTCCGAAGGGCGTTCGGATGATTTTAGAAAGAACTTTTTAGGTACTCACTTTTTTAATCCGCCTCGCTACTTAAAGCTATTAGAAGTGATTCCAACTAAAGCGACGGATACTGACGTGGTTTCTTTTATGAAGCAGTTTGGCGAGGATGTGCTAGGAAAAGGAGTTGTAATAGCAAAGGATACACCTAATTTTATCGCGAACCGAATCGGGACTTATGGTCTCCATATTACCCTCTTAGAAATGCAAAAAAGACAGTTTTCAGTTGGGGAGGTTGACTCGATAACAGGACCTTTAATTGGAAGACCTAAAAGTGCAACATTCAGAACTTTAGATGTAGTCGGACTCGATACATTTGTTCACGTTGCCAACAACATTTATGAACAAGTATCAGGAGAAGAAAAACAAGTTTTTGAAGTTCCGGCCTTTTTGAAGGAAATGGTTCAAAAAGGCTGGACCGGTGCAAAAGCAGGACAGGGGTTTTATTTGAAAAAAGGCAAGGAGATCCTTGAACTGAATCCGGTCACGTTTGAATACGAGGAGAGAAAATCACTTCAATCTCCAGCAGTTGAAATGGCAAAACAACAAAAAGGAACAGCTAACAAATTAAAAACACTTGTGTATGGAAATGACCGGGCATCTGAACTCCTCTGGAATATCTTAACTCCAGTTTTGCTATATTCTGCAGAATTACTGGGAGAGATTGCAGACACGATTGTGGAAATAGACCGGGCGATGAAATGGGGATTCGGCTGGGAGCTGGGACCCTTTGAAACATGGGATGCCATTGGTGTTGAAAAATCGATTTCCATAATGAAACAACAAGGTAAACAAATACCTAGCTGGGTTGAAAATATGCTCCAACAGGGTCATACCTCTTTTTATAAAGAAGAGAATGGCGATCTTTTCTACTACGACGGAGAAGGTTATCAAACAGTAAAGACAAACCCAAAGGAAATCAATTTAAAACAATGGAAAATAAAGCATGGTGTTATTAAAAAGAACACGGGTGCCAGTTTAATTGATTTGGGTGATGGCGTAGCTTTACTTGAATTTCACTCAAAAAGCAATGCAATTGGCCTTGATATTATGGAAATGATTCATTACGCCATTGATGAAGTCGAAAAAAATTACAAAGGTCTCATTATTGGAAACCAGGGCAAAAATTTCTGTGTCGGGGCTAATATTGCATTAATGCTGATGGAAGCACAAGATGATAACCTCTTTGAATTAGATATGGTTGTCCGCAAATTCCAGCAAGCCATGATGAGGATTAAGTATTCACGTAAACCAGTTGTAGCAGCGCCGTTTAATATGGCGTTAGGCGGCGGTGCAGAAGTATCATTGCCGGCTGATCATATTCAAGCATCAATGGAAACGTATATGGGTCTCGTTGAAGTAGGGGTCGGCCTGATTCCTGGCGGAGGCGGAACGAAAGAGCTCTATATCAAACACTTGCAGGGAATTCCAAATGGAGTCGAGTTTGACCTGCAAAAGGTGGCAAACAAAGTATTCGAAACCATCGCAATGGCAAAGGTGTCAACCTCTGCAGAAGAGGCTCGTGAAAACAATTTCCTAAGTCCGTCTGATGGAGTAAGCGTAAATCCGGATCACCTCATCTATGATGCAAAGCAAGCTGTTCTTGCTATGGATGCCAAAGGCTATAAACCAAGAGTTAAAAGGAAAATACCAGTGGTTGGAGAGACTGGTTATGCCACACTTTTATTAGGAGCTCAGGCTATGCATAAGTCAAGGTATATTTCCGACCATGACCTATTGATTGCAAAAAGATTAGCCTATGTTATTGCTGGGGGCAAGGTTCCGTTCGGCACAGAAGTAGACGAAGAATACTTACTCAATCTAGAGCGTGAAGCTTTCATAAGTTTAATCTCACATCCGAAAACACAAGCACGGATGCAGCACATGCTGTTAAAAGGAAAACCATTACGCAATTAACATAAAAGGGGGAGGAAGACATGAGAGAAGCGGTCATCGTTGCTGGTGCGAGAACACCCGTCGGAAAAGCGAAGAAAGGGACTCTTGCCCATGTCCGGCCAGATGATTTAGGTGCACTGGTTGTGAAAGAAACGTTAAAAAGAGCGGGCAATTATGAAGGAAATATCGATGATCTAATCTTTGGCTGCGCGATTCCTGAAGCAGAACAAGGATTAAATATGGCTCGAAATATCGGAGCATTAGCGGGACTGCCATATCAGGTTCCGGCGATCACCATAAATCGCTACTGTTCATCAGGACTGCAAGCAATTGCTTATGGGGCGGAAAGGATAATGCTAGGATCTTCGGACACGATTATAGCCGGCGGTGCTGAATCTATGAGTCTTGTTCCGATGATGGGCCATGTAACACGGCCCAATGCAAGACTTGCTGAAGAAGCGCCGGAATATTATATGAGCATGGGACATACAGCTGAAGAGGTCGCACGTCATTATGGCGTTTCAAGAGAGGACCAAGATGCGTTTGCCGTCAGAAGTCACAGGAGGGCAGCAGCCGCGATTGCATCAGGAAAATTCAATGATGAAATTGTTCCTGTTGATGTCACCATTAGACGTGTAACAAATCAACACAAACTCGAAGAAAAACAAATCAGGTTTGAGGTGGATGAAGGGGTTCGCCCAGACACTACTGCAGAAGTTTTAGCCAAGCTTAAGCCAGCGTTCGCGGCCCAGGGTTCAGTGACAGCGGGAAATTCTTCACAAACCAGTGATGGAGCAGCTGCGGTGATGATTATGGATCGTGAAAAAGCTGATTCATTAGGACTCAAGCCGTTGGCTCGTTTTCGTTCCTATGCAGTTGCTGGTGTTCGGCCGGATTTAATGGGCATCGGGCCCGTTGAAGCGGTTCCGAAAGCTTTAAAAATAGCCGGATTAGGCTTGAGCGATATTGGTTTAATCGAATTAAATGAAGCCTTTGCTTCTCAGTCGATCCAGGTTATTCGTGAACTTGGCATGGATGAAGACATTGTCAATGTAAATGGCGGGGCCATTGCCTTAGGTCACCCGCTTGGATGTACAGGTGCGAAATTAACACTTACCTTGATCCATGAAATGAAGCGGCGTCAAGTCCAATTCGGTATGGTTACCATGTGTATGGGCGGCGGAATGGGAGCTGCCGGGATATTTGAGCTAGTACAGTAGGAGTAAGATCTGGGTTTAGGATTTTGAAGGTTGAACTTGCAGGGGTATGGGTTCATATAAAGTTTGAATTCTTAAAAAACAATTATGTTTAAATGAGGGGAGAATTTTACATGGCGAAGCAAATGGATGCGGTGGTAAAAGGCGGAAGTTTTATTTTAGATGAGTTTCGCGCAGATCAAATTTTTACACCAGAGGATTTTACCGAAGAACATAAAATGATTGCCAAAACAACCGAGGACTTTGTAAATAATGAGGTTATGCCTCAAGTTGAATATCTAGAGAAGCATGAGTTTGACCGTTCTGTCAAATTACTGAAACAAGCAGGAGAACTGGGATTATTAGGTGCAGATGTTCCAGAGGAGTATGGCGGATTAGGGTTAGATAAAGTCAGCTCTGCTTTGATTGCGGAAAAAATGGCAAAAGCGGGGGGCTTCTCTGTGTCACATGGTGCACATGTGGGAATTGGATCTCTTCCCATCGTTTTATTTGGAACGGAGGAGCAAAAACAAAAGTATCTTCCTGCTTTAGCTACTGGAGAAAAGTTAGCTGCGTATGCTTTAACAGAGCCTGGGTCCGGTTCAGATGCCCTTGGCGCAAAAACGACCGCTAAATTAAACGAAGCGGGAACTCATTATATTTTAAATGGAGAAAAGCAATGGATTACAAACTCTGCGTTTGCTGATGTTTTTGTCGTATATGCAAAAGTCGATGGCGAGCACTTTTCAGCTTTTATTGTTGAAAGGGAGTTTCCAGGTGTATCAACGGGTCCTGAAGAAAAGAAAATGGGGATCAAAAGTTCTTCAACAAGAACACTGATTCTACAAGATGCCCAAGTACCGGTAGAAAATCTTTTGGGTGAAGTGGGCAGAGGCCATGTGATTGCCTTTAATATTTTAAATATTGGCCGCTATAAGTTAGGTGTCGGTACAGTAGGTGGCTCGAAACGAGCATTGGAAATCACCATTCAATATGTGAATCAGCGGAAGCAATTTAAAACACCGATTTCAGGCTTTAACTTAACTAAAGAAAAATTAGCCACGATGGCTTCAAAACTTTATGCAGCAGAATCTTCTGTATACCGCACTGTCGGATTATTTGAAGACCGGATGAGCCAGCTAACCGAAGAACAAATTAAAGATGGTAAAGAGGTTGCGAAGTCTATTGCAGAATATGCAATTGAATGCTCATTAAATAAGGTATTTGGTACGGAAACATTAGACTATATTGTAGACGAAGGGGTACAGCTCCACGGCGGGTACGGTTTTATGAGCGAGTATGAAATTGAAAGAGCTTACCGTGATTCCCGTATTAATCGGATTTTTGAAGGAACGAACGAAATTAACCGTCTTCTTGTTCCGGGCACGTATTTGCGCAAGGCGATGAAGGGAGAACTGCCATTGCTGCAAAAAGCACAGGCGCTTCAAGAGGAGCTAATGATGCTAATGCCAGAGGAGCCAGGTGATGAGCCGCTAGCGCAAGAAAAATATCTTGTGAAAAACGCAAAGAAAATTGCACTTATGATTGCAGGGCTGGCTGCACAAAAATTCGGTCCGGCGTTGGAAAAAGAGCAAGAAGTATTAGTGAATATTGCGGATATTGTGTCTAATGTATATGCAATGGAATCTTCTCTATTGCGTACGGAAAAAGCAATTAACAAAGAGGGTCTTGACAAAGCAAAGCAAAAACTTCTGTATACGCAAATTTTCTGCCAAGAAGCCTTTAACGAAATTGAACAGCATGCAAAGGAATCTCTAATCGCGATCGAATCAGGAGATACTTTAAGGATGATGCTTTCGGCTTTAAGAAAATTCACAAGACATACACCAATCAATGTAATCCAAAAGAAACGGGAAGCCTCAGAAAAATTGATTGCGGAAGAAAAGTATGTAATTTGATGTATGACGGGAGAACCGTCTGACTATTTACCTCTGATTGGAAGCCGCCCCTTCGGGAATGAGGCGGCTTTTCACTTTTTAACATTGAAACAGAAGAACCGTCCCTCTGTTTCTTCCTCTGTTTCTTGTTTTATTTGTGGTAAGCTATTGTTGTACAAGCTTACTTTATGAGGTGATGAAAATGGCATTAACTTTTTATGGGTATCCGAAGTGCGGGACGTGCCGAAATGCAGTCAAGTGGCTAGAGGCACATAATATTCCATACAACTATGTTGATATTGTGGAAGATACGCCTTCTAAGGAAAAAATAAAGGAACTGTACCAGAAAAGCGGATTAGAGTTAAAGAAGTTCTTTAACACGAGCGGGATGAAATATAAAGAGTTGGGAATTAAAGATAAGCTGAAGGTAATGTCAGAAGATGAGCAGTTTGAACTATTAGCCTCTGATGGCATGCTATTGAAGCGCCCAATTGTAACGGATGGCGAGAAAGTGACAGTAGGCTTTAAAGAAGATCAGTTCGAACAAGTTTGGAAAAAATAAAGGACATCTTGCTTTTTTTAGCATATCTGTGTCATGATAACGTTAAACAATACATATTTGGAGGTAGAACCGTGAGTACGCCAAAAGATCTTCGTTATACAAAAGAGCATGAGTGGGTAAAACTTGAAGGGGATAAAGTAAGAATTGGGATTACTGATTTTGCTCAATCTGAGCTTGGAGACATTGTTTTCGTAGAGCTTCCAGAGGTTGGCGATGAAATTACTGCCAACGATCCGTTCGGAAGTGTTGAGTCTGTTAAAACAGTTTCGGAACTTTATGCTCCTATCTCAGGCAAAGTGGTAGAAGTCAATGAAGAACTTAGTGACAGCCCTGAGTTCGTCAATGAATCACCATATGAAAAAGCGTGGATGATCGTTGTTGAACTATCTAATCCTTCTGAAGTAGAAGAGCTGATGACAGCTGAGCAATACGAGGAAATGATTAAAGAAGATTAATAATCTCAGGCACTTGAACTTTGATTCAAGTGCTTTTTAATATTCCAAACAAGAAAATCCTTCTCCTGAATGGGACCTTTCATCTTTGCCATACTAAGAATAGAAAGGTGGGAGTCAAGTGAGTTTACAATCTGCAAAAAGAGATATTACAGACCAGGTGATAGGAAAGCTGCATGGAGATCATATCGATCTTTATTTAGAAAATGAGAAAATTGGGACGATGAAGGTTCCAAGCGATCAGGCAACATTTGAGCTTGCTTCTCATTATAAAGTGGAAAATCAAAAAATTTATCAAAACTATACATCAGTTGCCGAGCCTGGTGCAAAATATACAGACTGTGACCAAGAAGGCGGATGGTGTTAAGGAAAGCTGTACGATAGCTTTCCTTTTGTTTTCTAATAAAGAGAGTGTTTAGTTTTTTTGTAATGTAAGAAAGCATAAAATTTTTGCAAAGACGTAAATTCGACGCAGTTAAAATTATTAGGAATAAAGTACGACGGGCAGGTGACATAAGTCAAGCGATACATTAGGGCGTGGCGTTTCGAGCGTGAACGGTGCAACTATGCACCACGCTTCGCCTTACTGCTTGCCAATCGGCGAGTTTTCTTTATAAAATTTAAGAAAAATACAGGCAACCTCGATATAATCCTATGTATAATAAGAGAAAGAAGCTTTACTAAGTTAACGTAAAAAGGTGATGGTCATGTGGGAGGAAGAGCCGAACAAAGTCTTAATCGTAGAAGGGACGTCGGATAAACGAAAGGTTGAATCGATCATTAGAGAACCGCTTGACATTATTTGTACGAATGGAACCTTAAGTCTGACACGTTTAGATGAATTAGTGGATTCTCTTTATGACAAAGAGGTATACATTTTAGTCGATGCAGATACAGCCGGTGAAAAATTACGAGGTTTGTTTAAACGAGAATTCCCAGAAGCCCGTCATTTATATATCGACAAAATGTATCGGGAAGTGGCAAATGCACCAACGTATCATTTGGCATCCATTTTATTAAGTGCTAATATCGATGTCGACGCCAGATTTATTCCGATTTGACAATTGGGATCAAAGTGGCCAATTTTGGCAAAAGGATGTTTATACATGCAATCACTCAATAGAGAAGAAGCCCTATCTAAAATCAATCATACTGATTCATATTTGCTCTTTCTCTATACACCAATGTGCGGAACGTGTCATGTTTCCGAAAAAATGCTGGCTGTTGTGGAAGAAATGGAGCAAGACCTTCCAATTGGAAAGACGGATATCAATTATATACCTGAAGTCGCAGAGTCTGCGAAAATTGAAAGTGTGCCCTGTTTATTATTTTTAAAAAACGGCACAATCCAGCAAAAGCTGTATGCATTTCAAAATGTTCCTTACCTTTATGAAAAAATTAAAGCCTTTCAAAGAAAAGACCGGTGAAAACACCGGTTTTTTTATTGGCAAAACCCGGTCATAGGTGGAACCGTTCAAATCGGTTTATATCCGACCAGCTATGGTCGCTATTCTTTATGTATTCAGAAAAGTGAAATTTCCTAAAATGTTGATTTTCCCATTTACATAATCTTCCGGAGTTCTTATGATAAGGTAGAGATTAATAATTCGAAAGGCGAAATTTCTAATGGCATTTATGAACGAATGGGTCCGTCAATATAAAGCATATCATCGAAACGTAAAGCTTGCCCAAGCCGCTAATATTCTTTCAAATATTGGAATGGGCATCTTTATGGTTATTTATAATTTTTATATTCGCGAGCTAGGGCTTAATGAGCAGGTAAATGGACAAGTGATTGCATTGACTTCTCTAGCTACAGCAGTGGTATTAATACCGGCTGGGATTATTAGTGACCGTACAAGCAGGAAAAAGGTTATGATCGTTGGCTCCCTTATGGCTGCCGTTTCCTTACTGTTTCGGGGACTTCTTGAAATGGAGACGTTGTTGCTTCTGTTTGCTTTTTTGACGGGAGGGTTCATGGCCTTTTTTCAGGTTTCAGTTGTTCCTTGGTTAGCTGAAAACTCGACATCTCAAGAACGGGTCCATTTATTTAGCTTTCACTTTGCGGTTATGACCGCTTCGAATGTTATTGGCTATCTGATAGGCGGAGGGCTTACAGACTTTCTTTCTCTATTCATGTCAGAATTATTGGCGATCCGCTGGACTCTTCTATTGGGCAGTATCATTTTTCTTGTAAGTGTCATTCCTCTTTTTCTATTAAAAGAAACTGCAAAAATCAAGAAAAATAAATCAGATAAAAGAATGCCCTCGATCCAAACTTGGAAGGAAAAGAAAAATAGTTTAATTCTAATAGCTATTTTTGCTTTTTCTCAGCTATTAATTGGATTTGGAGCTGGCCTGGTAATTCCGTATCTAAATTTGTATTTTGCCGATCGATTCCAAGCTAGTCCTTCGATTGTAGGACTTATTATATCTGGAGGGCAGGCTGCAACGGCCATTGCCATGTTTATAGGCCCATTTTTTGTAAAAAAGGTAGGGGAAATCAAAGCGGTTTTCTATCTTCAGCTCTTATCCCTTCCGTTTTTGTTGATAACAGCTTATACTCAGCACTTATGGGTTGCCGGGGTGGCCTTTTTATTTCGCCAGGCCCTTATGAATGCAGGGAATCCGATTCAGGCATCCCTTGTAATGGGAAAGGTAGATAACGAGATGAAAGGGCTGGCTAACTCAGTCAACCAAATGGTCTTCAATTTAGGCTGGGCTGTCATGGGTCCTGTTTCTACCGGAATCGTTATGCAATACGGTTCTTATTGGGGATATGCGGCAGTATTCTCAATAACAGCTGTATTGTATGTGGTCGGTTCCTTTTATTTCTTTTTCATGCTTAGAAGTTCCTTTTTTGAACGCCTTGCCAATACGCAAAAAGTCGAAGTTAGTAATACAGCGGGGTAAGTTGTCGAACGTTTACAAAAGGATATTTCTCCCTTATAACAGAAAACTTAATGTACATATATAAGTTCGTAAAAGGGGGAGTATTCAAATGAAAGAGAAAGTTTTATCATGGCTGGACCGGTTAGAAGACCGAACTGATTTACATTTGCTCATTCCTCCATATCAAACGTTTGTCTCTATTGAATGGGATGAAGAGAAAATAAGCTTTGTCCTTGCCAAGGACCAATGCAAAAAAATAGAATCAGAGATAGAACCGGATGTAGCATTACGCGGAAATCCTCAATCGATTCAAAAGCTTCTGGCAGGAACGGAAATGCTTCAAAACTTATATAAACAGAAAGAAATCAGTATTAAAGGAAAGTATCGGACAGTTCTGTTATTAGAATCTCTTTGTTGGTTAAATAAGTCATAGGTTTTTTGCAATTTTTTATTTGACATGTGAAAAACACCGTGATACTATAACTCTCGTATTCTTTTTAAGATAATGAAAAATTGAATAATCAGCTGTTTTCTCTTATCGAGAGAGGTGGAGGGAAGTGCCCAATGAAACCCGGCAACCGTCAATGAGTGTATTGAAATGGTGCCAATTCACGCAAAGCAAGATGCTTTGAGAGATGAGAGGAAGGAAGTTTACATCATATGTAAAAGCCTTTCTGCTCATTTATGTGCAGAAAGGCTTTTTTAGTAAACAGCAGTGGGGTCAAATTGGAAAAAAGTACTCTTCCATCTGACTGCTAAACTGATTAAATTTATACGAATACTAAGGAAAAGGGAGGGTGAGCTGAATTGATCTCGATTCAAAAGGTATCCAAGTTTTTTAAATCGAAACATGGCACGATTACGGCAGTAAACGATGTAAATATCGACATTAAAGATGGTGAGATTTTCGGTGTGATTGGCTATAGCGGTGCCGGTAAAAGTACACTTATTCGAATGCTGAATGGTTTGGAAAAACCTACCCGCGGAGAGATTCAAGTAGGCGATAAAACCATCTCATCCATCAAAGGGAAGGACTTACGCCTGGCCAGACAGAAGATCGGAATGATCTTTCAACACTTCAATTTACTATGGTCAAGAACCGTTTTTGATAATATAGCTTTTCCATTAGAAATCGCAGGTATTCCAAAAAAAGAAAGGACCGCCAAAGTCAATGAACTCATTAAGCTTGTAGGACTCGAAGGCAGGGAGAAAGCCTACCCTTCTCAGCTAAGCGGCGGCCAAAAACAAAGAGTCGGAATTGCAAGAGCACTGGCGAATAATCCGAAAGTGCTTTTATGTGATGAAGCCACTTCGGCACTCGACCCGCAGACAACCGATTCCATCCTTGAATTACTAGTTGATATAAATGAAAAACTAGGGCTAACGATTGTTTTGATTACACATGAGATGCATGTGATTCAAAAAATTTGCCACCGCGTTGCGGTAATGGAAGCGGGTAGGGTGGTTGAAATTGGTTCTGTATTAGATGTGTTCAAAAATCCTCAGCAGCCGGTAACTAAGCGATTTGTCCAGCAGGTAACTGAACCTGAAGAAGCGCTTGAAACGATTGAGCATTTAATTAAGCAATATCCCGAGGGAAAAATTGTGAAGCTGTCCTTTGTCGGTGAAAGTGCCGAGAAACCGGTCATCACCTCTATTATTCGCGATTTTCCGGTTACCGTTAATATCCTGCAGGGGAAAATTTCGCACACGCAACATGGTTCCTATGGATCGTTATTTATCCATTTAAACGGGACTGACCACGATATCGCACAGGTCCTAAACTTTTTAGAGAAAGAACAGGTAGGGACGGAGGTGTTAACAAATGCTTAGCACATGGTTCCCTAATGTAGACTGGGAGAATATGTGGGTTGCGACAGAAGAAACGTTATATATGACAGGAATATCTGTTGTATTTACCTTTATATTCGGAATTTTGCTTGGGTTATTGTTATTTTTAACATCTAAAGGAAATCTATGGGAAAACCGGCTGATTCATGTGGTGACATCCGGATTTGTTAACATATTTAGATCGATCCCTTTCATCATATTGATTGTGTTATTACTAGGTTTTACAAAACTTTTAATGGGGACTGTTCGCGGACCCAACGGTGCACTTCCGGCTCTCATCATTGGATCGGCACCATTTTATGCGAGGATGGTCGAAATTGCCTTTCGCGAAATTGATAAAGGCGTTATAGAAGCAGCCCGTGCCATGGGGGCGAGAACCTCCACAATTATTTGGAAGGTGCTGCTTCCAGAGTCGATGCCGGCATTAGTTTCAGGAATTACTGTCACTGCGATAGCTCTAGTAGGGTATACAGCGATGGCAGGGGTTATTGGCGCTGGAGGGCTTGGAACATTAGCCTATTTAGATGGGTTCCAAAGAAGCCGGGAAGACGTGACTTTAGTAGCCACGATTCTAGTATTAATTATTGTGTTTGTCCTCCAATTTATTGGAGATTTTATAACAAAAATTTTAGACAAAAGATAAGGAGAGACAGAAATGAAAAAATGGTTTTCACTCATACTAATTTTGGCTTTTGCTCTTGTCTTGGCAGCTTGCGGTACGGCAAACAATGAAAACGAAGGTGCAGAAGGCAATGGAGATGCAAATAATGATGCAGCAGAAGAAAAAGCAACATTGGTAGTTGGGGCGTCTAACGTACCTCACGCGGTTATTTTGGAGCAAGCGAAACCGATTCTTGCTGAAAAAGGAATTGAGCTTCAAATTGAAGAATATACCGATTATATTTTTCCAAACCAGGATTTAGATAATGGAACATTGGATGCAAACTACTTCCAGCACATACCTTATTTAGAAGCACAGATTGCTGAACATGGCTATGAATTCGTAAATGCAGGCGGAATTCATATTGAGCCGATTGGCGTTTATTCTAAAAAATATGACAGCCTTCAAGATCTGCCAGAAGGTGCTGTGATAATCATGAGTAACTCTATTCCAGACCACGGCAGAATTCTAACTATGCTGGAACAAGAAGGTCTTATCAAGCTAGATGAAAATGTAGATAAAACTAAAGCAGAGATCAAAGATATAGTCGAAAACCCAAAGAATCTTCAGTTTGAATATGATTATGAAGCAGCATTACTTCCACAATTGTATGAAGAAGGTGAAGGGGACGCAGTTTTGATTAACTCTAACTACGCAATTGATAATGGACTTAATCCATTGGAAGATGCGATTGCCCTTGAAGATAAAGATTCTCCATATGTAAATGTAATCGCTGTTCGCAAGGGTGATGAAAACTCAGAAGCAATTCAAACATTAGTTGAGGTTCTTCGTTCTGAAGAAATTCAAAACTTTATTTTAGAAGAATATAGCGGTGCCGTTGTGCCGGTATCCGGTGAATAATGGATGTGAAATCCCGTATCTGTCTTTGCAGATGCGGGATTTTTTCATGCGGAGGTGCAGGGTCCTTTCATGTAAGGGTGAATGAAGGACAAAAACGGATAAAATCATGGCGGAAATGTCCATCATAAGGTTGACAAAATATGTGGAAGGCAGAGTATAGTCTTTTACATAGGAAACCTAAGAACAAAATCCCTTAAGCGTATATTATATATCCGCCTGCTCCATACTACCTATGAAATCTTACCCCGAACGGAGTGAAGCAATTGGAACAAAATCAAACAAGAAACTCAGTTACAGATTCACTTTACGCATATAAGGTTGGGCTGGGAGCTTATACCGAAAAAATGCCTGATCTTGTTCATCGGTTTCATGAATTTACACAAACGTGTTTTCAGGAAGGAACTCTAAGCCAAAAGCAAAAGCAGCTGATTGCACTGGGAATTAGTCTTTATTCACAAGATGAATATTGTATTATTTACCATACAAAGGGCTGTCTGGATCAGGGGTGTTCCGAGGAAGAAATTTTAGAGGTAATTGGTGTTACCGCTGCGTTTGGCGGCGGTGCTGCTTTAAGCCAAGGAGTTACCCTTGTGCAGGAAGCCATCAAAGAACTTGGTCAGCAAATGCATTAAGCTCCTATAAATTAGGGGCTTTTTATATGGTCTGCCTTTTAAATGGAGGAATTAAGGAGAAATGTATGAATCCGGGAGGTCACCTTCCTACATTCCGACTGATGGCTGAATAGGAAAGAATTTGCCGTTATTTCAAAATTGTCGGCAACACTTCCCCATGATAAGATGATATCCGTATTTGAAAAAATGAAAGGATTGATTCATTATCCAAGCTCTTCAATTAAGGGTTACTGCTGAAATGGAAAAGGCGATGTTTCAAGCTCATGGAATTGGCTATGAGGTTTATTGCCAAAAGCATGACGTGAGAATGAGAGTAGAAAAGAAGCGGGAACAGGAATATATCAAAAGCAGACATATGCTGGCCCATCTAGATCATTTTGCAATAAAATCATAGATTATACAGTAAATATTGGCAACCAGTCTATTCCTTTAAATAGACTGGTTTTTTTGTATAAATGAAAACCATACGCTAGGCGTATGGTTCCGGAAAGCTTATAGCGATGTATTAAAAAAAGCCCACTCCTGGTGTTACAATAAATTTTGGTTCGCCAACCAAATTTATGTAACAAGGAGG
>NZ_JAKZKT010000024.1 GCF_022808645.1 Bacillus litorisediminis | reverse complement strand
TCGACACCAATTACAGTAGAGGGACTTGGGGTGGCTGGCAAGTCTTTTTTTATGCACCTAACAAAATAAGTGCAGGTCTCTGCATTTTTTCTTTGCAAAGCTCTGCACTTTTATTTTGCAATAAACAGTTAGCTTCATTTTTTAGACTTAAAATAGAATCCTATCAGTAAAGCTATAAAAATTGATGGAACACCACACACAACTAGTTGATATAAAACATCTCCAATATTCACATTAATTTCTATTTAAGTGGTACTATTATTATATAAAAAATCAACAACGATATTTGATTTTACTTTTTAATAGTTGGAATATCCAGAAGCAGTAGTTGTGTCTCTCCCTACTAGAAGCTTCTTGTCTATGTCTCCCAATTACTTCCAATTACAAGTGTAGCTGATAAACGGGCTTCAGCTTTTCCAAAGCTATCCTCATTTTGTTTAATATATCTGACTTGGTCATGCAAACATCAAAATCACAATGGACACTTATGGTCATGCATTACAAACTGCTGACCAAGAGGCAGCACGAAAAATTGATGATGTGTTTTCAAAGCGCAAATAGTAATAAATAATTTCGTCAACAATCCGTCAACAATTGATAAATTCAAGGAGTTTTTGAAGAAATAGAAAAACCTTAGAACCCTTATGGCTCTAAGGTTTTTTAGTATGATCCCGACTGGGCTCGAACC
Source organism: Bacillus litorisediminis (assembly GCF_022808645.1). Lineage (GTDB taxonomy): Bacteria > Bacillota > Bacilli > Bacillales > JC228 > Bacillus_BF > Bacillus_BF litorisediminis. The sequence continues at coordinate 62,814 of NZ_JAKZKT010000024.1, read as the reverse complement.
AGCGACCCCCACCCTGTCAAGGTGATGCTCTCCCAACTGAGCTACGGAATCATGTTGATAATGAAGACATGAGTTATTTTACCGTGTTACTCTCTTCATGTCAAGGATTTTAACATACATGTCTTCTTAAATTTGCCACTTTTAAACTTCTCCTAAAAACTCTTCGAAGGTAAGCTGATTTTTATAGATGTAGGTTGCTTTTTGAACCCCGACAAATCTCAAGTGCCATGGTTCGTATTGATACCCGGTTATATGTTCTTTCCCTTCTGGATAGCGGATAATAAAGCCGAAATGGTGAGCATTTTCTGCAACCCACTTTCCACTTGGTGTCTCTCCAAAATCTTGATACTCTTCGTAGTTAAACTCACTAGATGTGATGTCCATTGCCAAACCGGTTTGATGCTCACTATTCCCCGGCTTCGCAGCCCGGTATTCGGCTGCTTCTATTCCAAGTTGGTTTACAAATTCCTCATACAATCTTTTTTGGGTTTCGTACGAGCGATATCCAGATGTGGCGATTAGGGTAAAACCTTGTTCTTTTCCTTTTTCAAATAATTCTTCTAATGCAAGGGCCGCTTCTTTTCTTATGTATTTTTCTTCATCTGTTATATCTTCGGAAAATAATACTTTCGGAATGACAAGATCATTGGGCAGAAAATCATCCTCTAAAGTGTATTGCTTATTTACAAGTACCAAAATACTAGACGGATTTTCTGCGAATATATTTGTATCCTTGTCACTATCTGCACTTATAGGGATGGAGTTACCAATTGAATCAACGGAATGCAATGTCCAGCTGTTGTTAGAGATGTGATTAAATAAATAATAACTCCCTCCCGCAATAAACAAAAGTAATGCAATCTTTTTTATGAGGCGATTCATATAAATCCTCTTTTCCTTCCATCTTTCATATAGTAACGAAACGTATTTAGCAAATCCCTACAAATCAAGCAATAGCTCCATAGCTAGTTTCAGCTTTTCAAAAACGGAGAATCCTCTAATAGTACATCTGTACAGTATTACCAAAAAAAATGTAGTCCATAAATTAAGAATTTTTTGTATAATGGAATAGTACAAAAATAATGGGCTTATAACCTTATTTTTGAACATAACAAACAAGCAAATAAAGGAGGAAAACTATGGGAGAATTTTGGAATTGGCTGACGGTCACCGCACCTGCCTGGTTGAATGAAACCCTGTGGAGCACTCCAATGATTATCTTTTGTATTGGGGTCGGAATTTTATTTTCCTTTTTAACACGTTTTCTGCAGGTTCGCTTAGTCAAAGACATGCTGAGACAGTTATTTCGAGGAAAAAGCTCTGATGCCGGAATCTCTTCCTTCCAGGCTTTTGCCGTTGCATTATCCGGAAGGGTTGGAACTGGAAATATCGCAGGGGTAGCCACTGCGATTGGATTCGGGGGGCATGGAGCTGTTTTCTGGATGTGGGCTATTGCTTTTCTAGGAGCTGCAACAGCATATGTTGAATCGACATTAGCACAGATTTATAAAGTAAAACAAGATGGGGAGTACCGCGGAGGACCTGCCTACTACATTGAAAAAGGAATTGGGTGGAAGTGGTATGGAGTCATCTTTGCGATCGCAACAGTTGTTGCTCTCAGCTTCCTCATGCCTGGCGTTCAGGCAAACGCGATTGCATCAAGTATTGATACCGCATTTGGCATTGATACTTGGATTACAGGAATTGCTTTAATGCTTCTTTTAGCCCTCATCATTTTTGGAGGAGTTAAGCGCATAGCCAACGTAGCGCAAGTAGTTGTGCCGTTCATGGCCATCGGGTATATTCTTGTTTCCCTGATCATCATTCTTTTTAATATTTCCGAAGTACCAGCTGTATTTGCATTAATTTTTAGAAGTGCATTTGGTGCAGATGCTGCCTTTGGCGGGATTTTAGGTGCAGCAATCTCATGGGGGGTAAAACGTGGTATTTACTCTAACGAAGCCGGTCAAGGTACAGGGCCGCATGCTGCTGGGGCTGCTGAAGTGTCTCACCCTGCCAAGCAAGGACTTGTTCAAGCATTTTCTGTTTATGTGGATACTTGGCTCGTTTGTACAGCTACTGCATTTATGATTTTATTTACAGGTGCCTATAATGTAGAAGCTCCTGACGGCACGATGATTGTTGAAAATATCCCAGGGGTAGAAGAACCTGGTGCAGAATATACGCAAATTGCGATTGAAGAAGTTATTCCTGGTTTTGGGGCAGATTTTGTTGCAGTGTCATTATTTTTCTTCGCCTTTACAACAATTATGGCGTATTACTATATGGCCGAAACAAATATTGCCTATCTGATTCGCAGTAAAGTTAATAAATGGGCGATGTTCGCCTTAAAAATTGTCATGCTCGGCGCCGTTTACTTTGGTTCAGTAAAAACTGCCAGCAATGCCTGGGTATTTGGAGATATTGGTCTTGGAATCATGGTTTGGCTTAACTTAATTGCTATTCTAATCTTGGCGAAACCTGCCTTAAAAGCATTGAAAGACTACGAAATACAAAAGAAACAAGGGCTTGATCCTGTCTTTGATCCGGAAAAATTAGGGATTAAAAATGCAGATTATTGGGTTGAGAGAAACAAGAGCCAGGAAGAAAAAGTTTCATAAGTATGACAAAGCTGTTGTCCATTGTCGACAACAGCTTTTTTAGTACCATTATGTCTGATTTTTATTTCACCGATTCCCAAAACTAATGATTACAGCATTCCAATCAGCGTTCCGCCTACTGCACCGGTTAATACTACAATCCAAGGCGGCAGCTTAAAGTAGACCAACATACTAAAAAGGATTGCGGCTAAAGCGAAATCAATTGGTGTCTGAATAGAACTAGTCCAAATCGGATGATAGAAGGCTGAAATTAAAATTCCTACAACTGCTGCATTGACACCCAATAGAGCTCCCTTAATTTTTGGATTAGTCCTTAATGCGTTCCAAAAAGGCAATGTTCCCAATACCAATAAAAATGCTGGTAAAAAGATAGCAACTGTTGCTAATAAACCGCCAAACCAACCGCCGCTGACCGCTCCAATATATGATGCAAAAGTAAATAACGGACCTGGCACTGCCTGTGCGGCCCCATATCCAGCCAAGAATGCCTCTTCACTTAGCCATCCTGCCGGTACAAATTCTCTTTCCAATAAAGGCAATACAACATGACCGCCACCAAATACGAGAGATCCAGAGCGATAAAAACTGTCAAACATAGCAATCCAATCGATTGCTGTTAACTCTCTTGCAATCGGAAGGACCAATAATAGTCCAAAGAATAATACTAGACAGATGATCCCAAACCGCTTTGAGATCGGGAAGGCGAGTCCAGCCCCTTCATCCTTTTCATGATGTTTATAAATTAGATAACCAATGAATCCAGTAATGACAATAACACTTACTTGCGACCAAGCTGTCTGCCATAGCAAGGTAATAACCAAAGCCATTAATGCGAGTGTTTTCCTTTGAAGATCAGGCGTTAATTTTTGCGCCATTCCCAAAATGGCATGAGCAACAACTGCCACTGCTACAATTTTTAACCCCTGAATCCAGCCGGCATCGCCAATATTGTAGCCTTGGATGAAGAGAGCAAACACAATTAGAGCAAGCACAGATGGCAGTGTAAAGCCGATAAAAGCTAAAATACCGCCAAGGATGCCTCCTCTAAGAACTCCTACTCCAATTCCTACCTGACTGCTTGCAGGTCCAGGCAAGAACTGGCATAAAGCCACCAAATCGGCATATGTCCTTTCGTCCATCCATTTTCGTCTTCGGACATACTCCTCATGAAAATAACCAAGGTGTGCTACAGGTCCTCCAAATGAGGTTAAACCAAGTCTAGTTGCAACTATTAATATTTCAAGCAACGATTTTAAGTTTCCTTTTTGTCTCATGATTTCTCCTCTCCCTTATTCTTTTATTTCTTTAAATAGTTCGAAGGCTTTCATCCTGGCTTCTTTGAGTACCGCACTTCCCTTTTCTGTTGTTATATAGTATTTTCTGATTTTCCCCTCTACCTTTCGATCTTCTCTAACAAGAAGTCCATCCTTCTCCATCGAATGAAGGATAGGGTACAAAGTTCCGGAACTCATGTTGTATCCATGCTCTTTTAATTCTTGTAACATCCACAAACCAAAGATAGGGTGCTCCTCCGCATGGTGCAAAATGTGAATCTGAATAAACCCCAAAAAAAGTTTTCTAAGAATTTTATCTTCCAACTTTAAAATGCCTCCCACTATTATCGGAATCCAATATCGAAATTCGATAACAGTGACATCATAACAAACCCATACCCAGATATCAATCGGTTCGGATCGGTTTTTACACTTGTTTTACAATCTGTTAAAATATAACTTTAAACATGTAAAACGCCTAGACTTTTATTATCTAAGCGTTTTAGGTCTCCTTATTTGATTGATAATCCTTAATAATCCATTTAGACGCATGGAGCAAATCCGGGAAGGTCGCATCTGCATCTGTGGTTCCCTCTTCTCCAACGAGGATGGTTCTGCAGCCCGCTCTTCTGCCAGCCAGAATGTCAACATCCCGATCGCCTACCATATAGCTTTTCGATAGATCAATCCCGTGTTTGTCTGCAAGATTGAACAGCATACCCGGTTCAGGCTTCCTGCATTGACAGCCTTCATGGGGTTTATGCGGACAATAGGCAATATCGTCTATGGTCGCATCCGCCTTAGCTAACAGCTCCTCTAATCGTTCGTGGACCTGATGTAAGGTGGTTTCCTTCATAAACCCAAGTCCTACACCTCCCTGATTAGTCACAACAAATACTTTTAAGCCTGCTTGATTTAAAGCTAGGATTGCTTTCTCAACTCCTGGCAGCAAATATAATTGGGAAGGATGGTTAACAAACTTCACTCTTTTGGTTAATACTTCATTAATAACTCCATCACGATCTAAGAATACAGCTGGTTTCATAGTGACTCCTTTGTTGAGTTTCTTTTTGCATATATGTACCACACTCTAAAGTGATTTATGATATCCTATTCTTAAAAGCTAACTTAGACAATGGGGGTGTGGAAATGTGAAAGACTTTCATTGCTGTGCAACCTGTACTCACTTTGAGGCAATTAAAGCTCGCGAAAAAATGATTTATAGATGCAAAAGATTAGGATACGAAACAAAGACCCATTATAAGTTTAATTGCTGGTCACCTAAGGAACATATAAAAAAACTGATGGAAAAATGACCCTTACAGGAAAAGTAAGATGAATACATCTGCATTCAGATATTTAGAATATCACCAATCACTTTAAATAATCCTCTTGCCAGATTGAATAAAAGCCTAAATGGCCATATCAGGAATTCTGGGATGCAAAATAGAACATCCGCCATCACATCCTACATCGTGTACCTCTTTCTTTCCTTCTTTTGAACTTCTCTGTTGGTCTTCCACAATTTTTCCCCTTCTGCCCTTATTCTTAATACATTATACTACGGAAAACGCACTTCAATTGTTTCGTTATTTTATTTCCATAAGATATCGATATTTTTGACATTTCTATCGCCATTGTTATTGATTTTACCGAGCAAAATATCTCGAGTATCATCATAAACAATTACGTTACATCCTTACTATTCCATCTTTCATGCAGGTTATGACCCTCCTTTTCTTCAAAAAAAAATTAGGACTTTCTACATATTTTTTTAATATCAGTACAACATATCAATAAGGAGGTGATCAACATGGCAGGGCAACGTAGCAATAACAACAACAATCTATTAGTACCTGGTGTACAAGCTGCGCTTGATCAAATGAAATTCGAAATCGCCCAAGAATTTGGTGTTCAGCTTGGTCCAGATACTACCTCACGTGCTAACGGTTCTGTGGGTGGTGAGATCACAAAAAGACTAGTTCAGATGGCTGAACAGCAGTTAGGCGGAACTCGTTAATCTTCTTTAGTAGAAACAGTTTAAAAGAATGGCTAAGGGCTTTCGATTTCCGAAAGCCCCCTTACATATGAATTAATGGAATAATCCAAGAAGAAGAATATCTTCTTGGTTTTTTTATGCCTCATGTGAATTTGAATTATTTTTCTTTCTTATAATCAGCCAAATAACAATACATGGGATCGCAATTAAAATCAGCAATGGTGAATAACCAATTAAAAAGACTAAAACTCCTGAAAAAAAGCTTACAATCAAATTGATAGAATTCATAAATGCTTGTTTCATTTTGCTTCCCGTTTGGAGTTCTTCTCCTTTTGTAATTTCTGGCACATGAACAGAAGCATCTTCTATATTTAGGCTCACTTGAGCAAACTCTGTACGATTTTCTAAATATTGCTTTCTCCCTTCAATTTGTTCGATTTCCGCTTGGACCTGCCCCAAATCTTCTGAAATTTTTAGTAAGTCCTCTGTTGTTTCAGCCTGATTTAATAAATCCAATAGTCTAGACTCAACTGCCTGTTTTGCTCGGAGGCGCGATTCTAAATCGACATATTCTTCTGTCACATCTTGTCCTTCAATCGACTTTTGGATTACCTTTTCACTAATCGTACCGATTTCATCCATAAAAGTATGCAACTGCTCACTCGGAATACGAACACTTAAGGATCCGTATATTTTTTCATCCTGTTCATAGGTTGAGGATTGGACAATATACCCTTTCATTTGAGTCGTTTTATCTTCAATTAAAGAAATGGCCTCTTCAACATCAGCTACAGCCATGGTTAACGCGGCGTTATACATTACCATCCGTTCTGTTGTCTCACCTGCTGCAGTATCGCCATTTGAATTGTTTTGGTTCTCTGCACTTTGGTCTTCTCCTTGAGCAACCCTCTCACCGTCAGATACCGCAGCACTTTCCTCTGTACCTGCTTCCATGCTGGCACTATCAGCTGATTCACTTTGGTTAGAACTGCATCCAAATAGCAATGCAATCATCAAAAGTATAAATCCCGTTAATCTTTTCACAAATTGTCCCCCTATTGTTTAATCTCTTTTAAAGATAGACGGAATTTTACAGGAATTGTTACTAAATTGCCCACAAATATAACCCGCCATCCGGAAGTATTCATTCATCCTTCCGATCAATATAAACCTTTCCTAATTCATCCACCTGCGCAATCGATACCTGGGATACATCCACCATTCCATTTGCCTTTAAGACAGATAACAGCCAGGCTTCGTCCTTACCTGCCTGTTCTAAATTCTCATGAATCACTTTCCCATCTTTAATCACTGTTTTTGTAATACCTCTTGGAAGGGAATAAAGATGGGTTTGCGATTCGATTTTAGTCACAGGCTGGTTTTGAACCTTTTTCAATACGGATAAAGTTCCATCTGTTTCAAAAATAGCTAACTCCACTTCATCTAAATAAAAAGCGTTTTTCTTTCTCAAAAGAAACAGAAGTTCATTCATCGTTAGTCTGGCACGAATCATTTCCTTTTCCCGAATCTTGCCGTTTTGAATAATAATCGAAGGTTCTCCGTTCGCAATCTTTTGAAAGCGCAGCCATTTCATAGAACTAATATCAAGGACGAGTGATAATAAAGCAAAGAATATAAGTGAAGCAAGCCCCACATAAATAGGGATGTTGTTAGTAAACAGAAAAGACGCTGAAATAGATCCAAGAGTTACACCTGCGACGAAATCAAAGAAAGTCATTTGGGAAATTAGCTTTTTCCCTAATATCCTGCACAAGCCATATAAGATAATGAACGTAATCAAAGTTTTAAGCAGCATATCCAGTAAAGTCATTTTCCACCCTCCAAAACACAATTAAGTAAGTCTCCATTTTTATTGCCTTTCATTTAAATATAATTTATTAGATTATTGCTGTTGTGAGATTGGTAAAGATTCCTTATTGTTAAAGTATAACCTTCAGATTGGAGTGAACGGAATATCCGATACTGTTCTAGGGATCTAGTTCCTATTTTGCCCGAATAGCGAATCCATTGTCCTTTAAAATGGAAAATTACTTGTTTTTGTACAGAAAACGGATTCACTGTCCTATTTGGGGAGACTTCCTGGTTCAAGGAACCTGTCCCCTATCCCCATCAATAGAAAAAAGTCGACTCTTTTTGAGGCGACCTCCCTTAATGAACGTTTATTTCTGCATATAAAACTGCTCTGCAAACATCCTGATTCTCTCTAATGATACTACTCATTGAAAAATCCCGCTCAATCACTTGTTTGAATGATTCAAATACGATATCATTTTTCATCAGCAAACTGCCGGAAACAGCGATCTTCGGACTCTGAATCGGTTTGGGTGCAGCAGATAAGGATCGATTCACTAATAAAGCTAATTCAACGCCTGCTCTTCGCAAAATGGATATGGCCGCCTCTGAATTTCTCATCGCTTCTTCACTAATGAGTTCTGAAAGTCCTGCGATTTCTTGTCTGGAAGAGGTATATACAAAATTTTTAATATCGGAAACAGAATTTCCTTGAATCCTTTGCAGCAAGGCATGCGTTAATCCATCATTACTTTGCTTCATTTCAAGTTGGTGCAGAACGTATTGGATCGCTTTAATGCTAACCCAATAACCGCTGCCTTCATCCCCCAGCAAATATCCCCAGCCGCCTGTACGCCACTCCATCCCCTTGCTTCGTCCTAACGCTATCGAGCCTGTCCCGGAAATAACCAGGATTCCATCTTGTCCTTTAAGAAGGGCTGTATGAGCGAGCCGGGCATCATCGATGACACGAACATTCTGACACCATCTTGATTGAAACTCCTGTTCAGCCCTTCTGCATACTTCCTCAGAAATTGCCCCCGCAGCACCAATTAATAACTTTTTGGGCAGCTCATTTTCCATATGATGTACACAAGCTTCGATAGCCCGCGAAATTTGTTTAACACTTTCTTCAAACTGAAATAAAAAGTTTACCCTGCCGGTTTCAGCGGTATATACGGCTTTTGCCGATTCCAAATCAAAACAGGTTGCCTTTGTTTTCGTTCCGCCACCGTCAATCCCAATCACATATGTCATATGCCACCACTTTTTCGAAATTAATTTTTTCTAGTTTTAATATTTTCTCGTAAAAATCCGACTGCTTCCCTTGTTTCATCTAAATATGTAACTGTTTTTTCATAGGCTTGGGAAGCGACACACATAAAGAGAATATCAATCACATGTAATTGTGCAATCCTCGATGAAGTTGCCGCGCTTCGGAAGGTAGGCTCCAAGGTTGTCGAGGTATATAAGCGAATATCGGCCTGCTCTGAGACAACCGAAGCTCCATATTTCGTTAAACTAATAGTATTTACACCCTTTCGATTGGCGAGTTCTAAAATTTTAGCTACCTCAAAGGTTTGTCCAGAAAATGAGATTCCCACAATCACATCATCCTCATGGGCATTTGCGATTAATGTGGCAACCAGATGCATATCCGTAAAAGCGGTTGCAAATTTATTGATCCGCAAGAACTTTTGCTGCGCATCCTGTGCAATAATATGAGAGGCTCCCAATCCAAAAAAGTGTATCGTTCTTGCTTTTTTTAGAATCTCAACAGCTTTGGTCAATTCATCAATACTTAATAGTTCTGCCGTTTCCCCGATTGTTTGGATACTGTTATTGGTCATTTTTTCTATAATAGAAATCGGGGATTCGTTCGGTTCTATATCACGAACACCCTCTGTTTTCTTTTTCTGTAAATCCCCGGCGATCCGAAGCTTTAAATCCTGCAATCCTTTCAAATCCAGGGATTTACAGAGCCGAATAACAGCTGCACTGCTCGTAGCACTTCTCTTTCCTAATTCACTAGCGGTCAATGATAAAGCTTCTTGCGGATGCTCTAAAATATAGGAAGCAATTTTTTTCTCTGAAGGAGGCAGCTGTGGCAGCATTTCGTTTAGCATAACAAGGCCTCCGGTCATATTAGACATGGACATTCTCTCTCTTTCTCTTTCATTTCTATATTTTTTCTTTCCCGCATTAAATGTAATGGAGGAAAGGAAATTGTTCAACTATTTTATTTAATTGCCCCAGCTGTTAAACCTTCCATAAATTGTCTAGAAGCAATAAAGAATAAAATCAGCATGGGTAAAGAAGAAAGCGTTAAGCCAGCAAACAAAGCCCCCCAATTAGCCGAGTGTTCGCCAAACAAGGAAAGCATTCCAACCGGTATCGTCTTTTTTGCTTCTTCCGTAATAAAAATGAGAGGAAAGAAAAAGTCATTCCAGGATTGAATAAATGTAATAATCATCACGGTTCCTAACGCAGGCCGCATTAGCGGGAAAACCACATTCCACAATATTCTTATATCACTTGCGCCATCAATCCTGGCTGCTTCTTCTAACTCTTTAGGCATTGTTTTAAAAAATCCGGTTAAAATCAGGATAGAAAGAGGAAGCCCCGTAGCGGTGTACATAAAAATGAGCGACCAGAGCGAATTTGTTAAATGCAAGTCATTCATTAATATAAACAAAGGTACAATCCCGAGTTTAATCGGAATCATCATCCCCATTAAAAACAAGAGAAATAAGAGATTATTCCATTTATACCGATAGCGTGCAATATAAAAGGAAGCCAAAGATGCAGTTACAAGGACAAGAATCACAGCTCCTACACTAACAATTACACTATTGAAAAAATAGGACATAAATGGAATTTGGTCCAGTAATGTCCGATATGTTTCTAGACTTAAGGATTCTGGCCAGGATAGAGGATTCTCGAAAATTTCCGCGTTTGTTTTAAAAGAAGACATTACCATTAAAATGATTGGATAAAGACTAATCGAGGCAACCATAAAGGCAATCACATAATAGATAGGCTTTGTCCAAACCGTATGTTTCATCCCTTGCCCCCCTTATACATCTACTTCTTTCTTCTGCATGAACTTTAAATAAATGACTGTAATCACCACAATAAACAAAAACAAAACTGTCGCCAATGCAGATCCCAAGCCAATTGCAGTTGAACCTCCAGTAGAGCTGCTGAAGGCTAGTCTGTAAAAATAAACAGCTAATGTATCTGTTGAGTAATAAGGTTCTCCCATTGAACCTTGCATTGCATAGACGAGCTCAAACGCTTCAAAGGATTGGATAAAGGTTAAGACCGTCATAATCATAATAGAGGGCATCATCAAAGGAATCGTAATAAACCTCAGCGTTTTTAAGCCTTTCGCACCATCGAGCTTGGCTGCCTCAACCAATTCATTCGGAATCGACTGAAACCCCGCGAGAAAAATTAATACCCCAAAGCCTAAACCAAACCAGCAGTTAACTAAAATAATCGCGATTAAAGCTGTATCAGGATCACCGAGCCAAGCCTTTTGCAAGGATTCTAGTCCAAACTTGCCCAATAAGACATTTAAAGCACCAAAGTTCGGATTTAAAATAAGCTTCCATAGAAACCCCACGACAATAACCGATAATAATCTAGGCAAAAAATAAGCGATCTTGAAAAATTCTGCTCCGCGAATCTTCCTATAAATAATAAAGGCTAACAAAAAAGCTAACCCATTTTGAACAATCATTTGTAAAACAAAATAAAGAAAATTATGCCCAAATGCATTCCAAAACATCCCGCTAAATGGCTCTAACGTAAACAAATCAATAAAATTTTTAAAACCGACAAATGCCCCTCGTATAGTCCCATTCCAATCAAAAAAACTATAGGTAAGCGCTGCTAACAAGGGATACACAATGAACAGACCATAAACAAACAGAGCCGGAAGAGGGAAAAGATGGATGCTCCACCTTTTCCACTTCTTTGGCCAAATCGATTTCACCTTTTGCGTGTTTGTTTCTATTTGCATAAAACCGCCACCTTACGTCTATTGAAAAGGCTCAAACCATGTTTCCGCATTTTTTTGAACCGCTTCTGCTACCTCTTGCGGAGTTTTATCCCCTAAGTACATGCCCTGGAGTTCTGTTTCTAAAGTTACTTTTGTAGATGGATTACCGCCGGCAAAGTGTACAAGTATTAAGTAAGGCATCGACATATTTTCAACTGCCTGGCTTAATCCATTTACAAGCTCATCATTTGATTCAATTCCAGGAATCGCGCTGATCATCTTGAATTCTTCCGTAAATAGGGTGCCAAATTCTTCGGTTGTCAAAAACTCAAGGAATGTCTTCGCCTCTTCAACATGTTCCGAGTTGGCATTGATCGCAAAAGATCCATCGACCCATGATGTAACGGTTGGTTCATTGCCAATTGCAGATGGCATTGGGAAGAAGCCAAAATCAAGATCTGGATTCATACTTCTTAATACTTCAATTTCCCAGCTTCCTAACGGGAACATCGCTGCCTTTTCTGTAAAGAATAATGTCCGAATATCCTCCATACCAAGTCCCTCATAATTTTCAGGGAAGTACTTCTTCAGCTGATCCATGGCTTCGAGTGAAGCGACAAATTCTTCACTTGTAAAATCCTTTTCCCCGGATGTTAAGCTTTTGATAAAAGCCTCATCATAAAAAGCGGGCCCAATTATTCCGTGAGCTAAAGAAAGCAGCCATCCCTCTTTTGTACCTAATGCAATTGGAGTAATGCCTTCACTTAAAAGGGTTTCATTAAGTTCGATAAACTCATCCCAGGTTTTCGGTTCTTCTAATCCTAAGTCTGAAAAGATTTTTTTATTGTAAAACATTTGCGTCGTGCTAATATTTAACGGCACTCCGTATTGCTTTCCATCTGAACCGCGGGAAGCCTGTAAGGCAGCTTCAGGATACTTGTCTAATCCTTCCACATCATCCAGCGGCACTAAATACCCTGCATCTGCTAATTGAATCCCTGGTGCATAAGGTCTTAAATGAAAAATATCCGGTCCTTCCCCGCCTTGTAAAGCTGTGTTTAAAATCGTGTTATATTCTGTATTCTTTGATGGACTAAACTTAATCTCAATATTCGGATATTTTTCGTTAAACTTATCAATCACCTTCTGATACAAAGCCGTGTCCTCTGTCCGCCAGCTTCCCATTGTCAATGTTACTTTTTCACTGTCACCGTCTCCATCGGTTCCTTCTGAAGAACAGGCTGATAATAGTAAAATCAATAGGATTGCACATACCCCTTTGACCCAAAATTTCCCCATCCAACTCACTGTCTCACAACCTCCTAAAAAGTTTTTTTACTATATTTCGTTTCACTTCTAAAATTATATTTTAGGAGGGGAGAGCTTATTCATAAAGAAAACGCGGCTACCTCTTTAGACCATCTAAAGCGTGAAAGAAAACGTACATGGAGTTCTCCATGTACGAGGTAATTCGGAAATATATTTAGCCTTTACATAGTCTTTTTCATAACGTGGAACCTTCTTGTAATATGAAAATCCGTTTTTAAGTAAAGCTGGCCGGCAGCACTTTTCTCACCTGTCCATAAGAACCATGCTCCGTGAAGACCTTCCGCCCGCATATGCTTTAAACACTCATTTAATAATATTTTTCCTAATCCTTTTCCTTGCTGATCGGGGTCGACGCCAAACGGGCCAAACCTGTCCGGTACTCCCTCATAACCGCCGTAGATACAGAACCCAACTACTTTTTCCTGATCCCGAGCCACTAAAATTCTTTCTAAAGGCAATCCTTGCAGAACACCTTCCCGAATCGCCCGGCCCCAGTCGGGGTTAAATTTTTCATTAGCAAATGTAATCACTTCATATAAATCTTTGTCCTCAGCAAGAGAGAATGTGTACCCTTCTTTTATTCTCTGGTTCTTCAACTCTAGTACGGATTCAGGAATTTGGAACCCTACAATATTGCGGTCCATCGCAACAGGAGAATAAAGTTTTTGGAAGCCCATCTTTTGTAAAAACTGGTAGGCTTCAGGATAGGTTTCTTCGTCAATCCCTGGAAGAATATAATTTGGAGCGTAAGAAGCAAAAAATACAGAGCTTCTTCCCTCCTCTTTTAAAAATTCTAGGGCATCATTGATTAACTGTCTGCCAACACCAGACTGTCTTTTGCTTTTATCAACAAAGAAAAATGGAATCCAGCCATTTTCCGGCTCCAAATCAGTCCTGTACATTGGCAGCAATCTTCGAACAGCGTATACACAGCCTACTAGCCTCTCATTTTCAAAGGCGAGACGGAGTCCTTTTGGATCAAAGTTAGCATCCAGCAAAACCAAATTTCTGAATCTTTTTGGAGTAATAGGGTCCTTTACTAAGCATTCATTCCATAGGTTTACGATTTGTTTTTCATCACCTGACTGATAATATCTGTATGTAGTCAATGGTTCCAGCTCCTTAAATAGATTCATTAATATGGATGGCCTCTCTTACAAAACCATTCGATTGTTTAATCAGTTCCTTTGCTTTTTCATAATTGACACCCGTTTTGATCATGACAATGGCAGGCTTTACCTCATAATTAGATTGGGTGAGGATTTTCTCTGCTTCTTGGATTGATACCCCCGTTATTGTACTAACAATATTATTGGCGCGCTGTGCAAGCTTTTTATTGCTAACATGAAGATCCACCATCAGGTTTTCATAGACTTTGCCAATCTTAATCATGGATGTTGTCGAAATCATATTCAAAATCATTTTATGGGCGGTTGCTGCTTTCATTCTGGTAGAGCCAGTTACGACTTCTGGACCCGTGACAACCTCGATTTTTATATCGGCAAACTGGCTGATAATAGAATTCTCATTACTTGTTAAACTGACGGCCTTTGCCCCTATCTCCCTCGCATATTTTAATGCTCCAGCCACATAAGGTGTACGGCCGCTCGCTGCAATTCCTATCACGACATCTAATTCTGTTAGTCCTCTTGCTTCTAAATCCTTAGCTCCTTGTTCCTCTTGATCCTCGGCTCCCTCTGCCGCTTTTTCCATTGCCTGGGTTCCGCCTGCCATCACAGCTTGAACCATTTCTGGAGGGGTACTGTAGGTTGGCGGGCATTCAACCGCATCTAAAATCCCGATTCTTCCGCTCGTTCCAGCTCCAACATAAAATAATTTCCCGCCTTTTTGAAAGGACTGTACAACAGCCTCAACGGTCTTTTCTATTTGCGGCAATACCTGGTTCACTGCTAACGCAACCTTTTGATCTTCTTCATTGATGACTCTTAAAATATCAATAGTAGGCATACTATCAATGTTCATGGTTTTGCGATTTCTTAATTCAGTTGTCAATATTGAAATATTATCCATTTTCTACCATCCTATTTATATAATAAATAACTAGCTTTTTGTTTCTGAAATTGCTCAAGCTGCTCCTGACAGCTTAAAAGGAATTCACTAGATTTACAATCTAAAACGATACTCCGCAATTTCTTTGTACCCGCCAGTAAGTCAAAAAAATAGTTTCCATTGCTATGCTGTAAAAATTCAAAATCATTCGGATACATGTCTGCAATGGTTTCAATCAGGATAAGGCCAGCCTGTAGGGAGTGCAGCTCATGCCGGTTAACAACATGTAGCTGGATCCCCTCACAAACTTGATCCTTATGTTTTTGATATGTTGGTTTAAAGGTAACAGGCCTTGCTAATACTCCAGGAAGTGTTTTCTCATTCAAAACCTTAGCAAGCCGGTATCCATCAATATAAGGGGCTCCAATATATTCGAATGGTCTCGTCGTTCCTCTTCCCTCAGAGAGGTTTGTACCTTCAACGAGACACGTCCCCGGATAAAGAATGCTCATATCCAATCCTGTCGTATTTGGTGAAGGGGAAACCCAAAAGAGACCGGTTTCATCATAGTACATGCTGCGCTCCCAGCCCTCCATCTGAACGACGGTTAAATCACAATTGATGCCAATCTCATGTTTGTAAAATAATGCGATTTCACCAACTGTCATACCGTGGCGATTGGGGATCGGATAAAGCCCGACAAAGGATCGCACATCCTCCTCTACCAGATTTCCTTCCATTGCAACACCCGAAATCGGGTTCGGCCGGTCTAATACTACAAATTGTTTGCCATACTCCGCACAAGCCTCCATTACATAAGCCATTGTATAAATAAAAGTGTAATATCGGGATCCAATATCTTGTAAGTCAAATACGATTACATCGACTGGGTCCAGCATTTCTTTGCTGGGCTTTTTGGCAGCTCCATACAAGCTGTAAACAGGGATTCCAGTATAAGGGTCAATCGAAGATTCCACCTGTTCACCTTCCTTTGCATCTCCGCGAATGCCATGTTCAGGTCCATATAAAGCAGCCAAATGAATATCAGGGTGCTCATGAAATAAATCAATAGAAGGAATGAGCTTTTCATTGACCCCAGTCATGTTGGTGACAAGTCCAATCCTTTTTCCTTTAAATTGGCTATATTGCTTTTCTAAAAATAAATCTAATCCAATCCGCATACATCCACCTCCTACACTTCTTCATTTATATCAATTATTGAGTAAACTAGCACTTCTCTTTTATTTCTATTTGGTTAAATATGTATTTTATATCCGTTGTTTCAGGACTCTGCAGCATTTTTTTGGGGAAAGGATTTCATTGATATCCACATCAGGACAACACTCATTAGTCCTCCGCCTGCAAAAAGAATTAGAGCGGGCATTATTTTTAAAATAAAGAGCACCAAAATACACCCAATCATCATCAAAATACTGAGCAACGGGCGGCCAACGGCCATAACCAATGAGTATTTAATATAATCAAATGTTTTATATTTGAAATGTACAAAAACAGGAAAAATAAATAGCAGTAAAACAAAATAGATAAAAAGAAATGCAATGAATAAAAACGAGATTGCTTGAAATAAGAAAAGATCAGATGTTTGGAAAAATCGTAAATCCACATATAGAACGATTCCGAGTATAGAAAGAACGTACCCGAGAATATTAATCTGAATAAACTCAGATTTGTAGGCATCCCAAAAGGTTCGAAAAACTGGGATATCTTTCTCGCCAAGCATCCATTTCCTTGTGACAGCGAACATGGCTGCAGTGGCAGGGAAAATCCCGAAAACTCCTAAACCGGTTATTGTAAAAGCTATCCAAAGTAAATTAATATACATCACTTTCATAATCGCTTCAGATATATGATAAAACTTCCAAACTAAGCCTTCTAATCCCATTTATCGTTCGCCTCTTAGAATGTGATTTTTCTTATAGGAAGAACAGCCCGGGGTTAAAATCCGGGCAGATTCCTAATTCACGCAGTCATTATAACAAACTATCTGAATAGTAGAAAACATTGCCATTCAATTCTATTTTGCATCCGCCCAACGGTCATAAGCGGCTTGGTTAATCTCAGCTAATCTGTCAGCACCTAAACTTTTTAAAGTTTCTACATATTGATCCCATTCAGCATCTATTTCGACTTCTCCTGACACAAATTTGGCTTCCATTTGCTCCAGGTAAGAATCAATATCTGGTTTTAAAGTATTTACTTCTTCCTGTTCCTCAAGAGTCAAATATACCTGAGGGAAAGGTACTTCAGCATATGGAAGGTACTCTTCCTCAACCCAGCCAGCAATTGTGTGAATCGTTGGATTGTCTTCTTTTAAGAAGAATTCCTTATCAATAACCATTGGGACAGCCGTACCTGCACCAGGCGCATCTTGGGCATTTGCCTGGGTTGTGTTCATCCCTTCTGGAGCAAGCAGTCTCCAATATGAACCTTCTCCATCCGTCCATTCCCAGTTCTCTCCTTCTACCCCTAATCGAGCAAGAATCGAGCCTTCTTGTGAATACATATAATCTAACCAACGCATTGTTGCTTCAGGATGTTCATTTTCACTGGTTATAGCAGCTCTCCCTCTTTTAATCTCTGAAAATTGTGTGACTACCGGTTCTGGGCTAAATTCACTTGTTAAAGCTGGAAGTAATGGATATTTCGCAGCTTCAGTCACATCAGTGAAGCCGATCATTACGATTGGCCAAGTTGGGAATACACCAGCTTGATTTGCCGCACCTTTCGCGACATATTGTTCCCATGTGTGAGAAAAGATTTGCTGATCAAGCAGTCCATCTTTGTACAAACGGTTTAGATACTTAAGATATTCTTTGTATCCTTCTTGGATAAAGGCATATTTAACTTCGCCATTATCTTCCATAATCCCGTCAGATTGATTGATACCAAAAGCAGGCAGAAGAGAGTAACGCAGCTCCGCCACACTAGAAGCAGTTAAAGGAATTTCATCTGCTTCACCGTTTTGGTTGGCGTCCCCTTTTTTGAATGCTTTTAATAAATCATAGAATTCCTCTGTGGTCTTTGGTCTTTCTAATCCTAAGTTATTTAACCAATAGCTGTTCATCCACATCAGCGGCGTCATCGAGTGGCTTAAATTATCAATACCTGGAAGTGTATAGATATGCCCGTCTGGTGCAGTAATAGAAGCTTTTAGGTCAGGATATTTTTGCATGAGGGAATTAAGGTTCGGAGCATAGTCTTCAATAAGCCCCTCCAATGGAATCAAAAGTCCTTGAGAACCATAATCTACCTCCTCAGCTGCTGTAAACATACCTCCAAAGAATACATCCGGGAGTTCCATACTGGTAAAAGCTAGTTGTTTTTGTTGCTTAAATTGGTCTGTTGTAGCAGTTCTAAATTCAAAATTGATATTAGTCATCTCATTCATCTCTTTGAAGAAGCCCATTGCTCCCCACTCTGGCTGAAGCGGTGAACTTTGCCCCATCATTTCTAATGTGATCGGTTCGTCTACTATTGGATAGCCTGTCTCATTAAAATTTTCATCTTTCTCCTGCGCCTCTTCTTTTTCTTCTGCTTTACAAGCTGATAGAATCATTGCTGCGACTAATAGCAGAATTAAAATTAAGAATAAAGAACGATTTTTCTTCACCTTTATTTCTCCCCTTAATAAAAATTTGTCAATGTTTTTCCCCTCTAAACCCCAATTTAAAGAGCCCTTCACCCCCTTAAAAATACCGATTCTTATCCTTTAACAGAACCAATCATGACTCCCTTTATGAAAAAGCGCTGCAGGAATGGATACAAGATGAGCAGCGGTGCGGCTGAAACAATCATCACTGCATATTTGATACTGGCAGCAATTCTTGCCTGCTCTCCGATCGCTTCGATATTAGTTCCTTGGATCATAAGCTCAGCTGTTATTTCTTGTTCAATCAGAATTTCTCTTAAAATAAGCTGTAATGGGAACAAATCCCGATCTGTTAAGTAGATCAGTCCGCTAAAATATTGATTCCAGTGGCCAACTCCGTAAAACAAAGCCATAACTGCAATGATGGGTGCAGACAAAGGCAATACAATTTGCCAGAACGTTCTAAATACCGAAGCCCCATCTACCTCTGCCGCTTCCTCTAACCCTCTCGGTATCGTGACCTTAAAAAAGGTCATCGTCACAATAATATTCCATACAGAAGCAGCACCAGGAATCACCATCGCCCAAATTGTGTTAAACATTCCAAGATCTCTCACAAGCAAATAAGTCGGAATCAAGCCTCCGTCAAAGAACATCGTAAAGATTAAGAGTCCCATAATGATCCCTCTGCCTACTAGTTCTTGTCTGGCAAGAGCATATGCACAAGGAAGAGTGACCGCGAGATTGATCAAAGTTCCTAATAACGTGTAAAAGATGGTATTACGGTATCCAATCCATATATCATCACTCGCAAATATCCTTTTGAACCCCTCAAAGGTAATATCTTTCGGCAGCAGCCACATTTCTCCTGAATGAACATAATTAGGATCACTAATAGAAGCAAAGCAAATATAGAGCAATGGATAGGAAATAATGATGATAAAAAACCAAACTAATAGTTTGTTGCAAATATCGAAAATTTTATCAGATTTCGCTTGCTGAATTTTATTTGCTTTGACATGCATTTTCATACCGCCGGCCCCCTTTACCATAGACTCGTCCCCGTTCTTCTTGCAAGACGGTTAAAGGTAATCAGAATAATAAAGTTAACGACTGAGTTAAATAAACCAACGGCAGTAGAGTAGCTAAATTGTCCGTTTAATAAACCAATATCATAAACATAGGTTTGGATGACCTGAGATGACTCTAAATTCAATTCATTTTGCATCAATAAGATTTTTTCGAATCCAACTGCCATAAAACTCCCCATATTTAAGATGAAGAGAATTATAATGGTTGGCATAATTCCAGGGATATTGATGTGCCAGATTCTTTGCCATCTTGAGGCACCATCCACTTTTGCAGCTTCATGGAGCTGCGGGTCTATGCCAGCAAGAGCAGCCAAGTAAATAATCGCCCCCCATCCGAGGTTCTGCCACTCGCCTGAAAATACATAGATTGTTTTAAACCATTCGGGACTTGTCATAAAGTCAATTGGTTCAAAGCCAAGAAATTGAATAAAATGATTCACGATTCCTGTTACTGGATCTAAAAAGGCTATCACCATTCCAACAAAAACAACAACTGAGATAAAATGAGGGGCATATGTAATGGTTTGTGCCGTTTTCTTAAACTTCCCATCTCTCAGTTCATTTAAAGATAAAGCCACGATAATCGAAACTGGAAATAGTAAAAGCTGATATAGATTGATAGAAAGCGTGTTCCAAATCAAATCCCAGAAATAATAGGATTCAAAAAAACGGATAAAGTGATCGAATCCGACCCACTCACTGCCAAAAATCCCGTCTACAGGACGAAAGTTTTTAAAAGCAATTTGCACCCCATACATGGGGTAATATTTAAATACTAAAAAGTAAATAAGAGCCGGGCCGAGTAAGACATATAGCTGCCAATATTTAAAAATCTTTTTTAGTTTTTGTTTTCTGATTATTTTCCTTTGCGCAGATTGATCGAACTCCACTGTTCCGTAGACTGGTGCTTGATTTAAATTGATGTTGTTTTGACCATTCATTGATTTCCTAGCCAACCCCTTTCTTACACCAAATCTGAAATTTGATTATGATTATTTAGAATTATCAAAATATTCGAAGTGAAAATATGGACTGGAGACTGTTTACTGAACAGCCTCACTGTCCCTTTATCCTTTTTAAAGATCAAATCCCGGAATGCTTTTTCCCCTTCGAACGTTTGAGCCTGTTGGGTATTTTAGTGTTTGCGCATATTTCACCCGGCTCACGGCTCCCCTGACTGTTCCAAGTGCTTTATAATAATCGTAGTATCGGAAAGACTTTGAATTCATGACAAACCAATATTGCGAGATGGCTTCCAGGTATGTATCAAATTCGTCTGAAACATCTACAAAAATATCAGGAACATACCCTTCCATATCCTCCCAGTTCTCGCTATGTAAAAAACCATAATAATGAGGCGGCAGACCTTCTAAATCAAATCCGGAAAGTCCAGCTTTTAATTGTGCTGCCTGTACGATTCTTGGACAAACTGCGTGGTCGGGGTGAATACTGTTTTCCCAATGTGTCAGAACAAGATTTGGTTTTAATTTGCGCATTAAAGTTGCCACTCTGGTAATAATTTCATCATTAAAGGTAAGCTCGGCATCTTTATAGTCTAGCGTAATCGTCTCAACTCCCAAGACTTTTGCTGCTTTTTCGGATTCCTCTATTTTTTGTTTTGTGTATTCTTCTACTGAAATCCCAGGCGGATTCCCTTTTTCACCTGCAGTTAAATGAACAAATGTTACCTTATGGCCTGCTTTTGCGTACTTATGTGCAATCGCACCGACTTGCAGTTCGACATCCCCGCAATGTGCTCCAAGCGCAACTAAATGCATACTAATTTCCTCCTATTATTGTTAATATGGATTGGCTAACAGACTATTAAACTTGATAACGCTTTCACACTCTATGTTGCCATTATACAAAATATTTTCCCTTTGTGAAACAATAATTTAAAAACATATAAATATTTTTGAATTATTGTTTTAAAATATTTCTATCTATTATACACGATGTTGAGGAAATAATTCAAAATATTTTTCGAAATTTCTGAAATAAAATTTTACAATGCTCTCATAATACCAACTTTACTCAGCGTAGGTAAAAATGATTATTTTCAATAGATGTAAATTGAAAAAGAACAGGCAAAAGGGACCATTTTATGTATCTTTTATAATTTTATCTGGACTAATATTTTAAATATTCTATAATTTATTTGAAATATCAATTCAAAATGTTGGTCTAAAGAAGGCGGTTTTATTCAACTGTAGTATGGAGGTGATCGTGAAAAAAATTATGAAATATGTGTATTTATATTTTGCGCATTAGGATACGTCTTTAGCTAACTATGACCGCACTTAAAATCCTCTTTCTCATCAAGGAACCACCTGCATTTAAATTGTTTGAGTGAGCCTTTCCATTCCTTCAATTCTGCTCAACCTGAAATAAATCTAGCAATCATTAATTAAGGGGAGATACTATTTGAAAAAGACCTTTACTCTGATTACACTACTAATCTTTTTAATTGGCAGTATTTTGACTATAGCCACCCCTCTATCAAAATCTCTTGCAAATAGCACTGCTCGTATTGAGGTAACCACGACTGAAGAAGGAGGGAACACAGTCCAGGGAAGTCCGTCAGTGACAGCCATACCGGCTGATGGTAAAACTGTAAATCAAGTTACCTTTTATGCTAAGGCAATAAATGAACCGGATTCCCTCTACTACCCTTATGCTCCGGATTCATCTGCTCCTTATACATGGACTTGGCCAACGGGTGATCCATGGGTTCCGGACGGTAAATACATGTTAAAAATGGTGCTTGAGTATTCAACTGGGGAAGTTGATACCGTGACAAGAGAGATTTTTGTAGATAACTATTCAGAACCAAATGCACCTGCTTCACCTAATAATCTGACTGTTTCTAGTCGGTCAAAATCTAGTGTGACACTTTCTTGGAATCCGTCTGTATCCGATAAATTATATAATTACGTGATTTATCAAAATGGAACTGTTATTGCCGAAACAACTAGTACTTCCTATACAATTGATCAGTTATCTGTTGGATCACTCTATCAATTCCGAGTAAAGGCAAAAGATATTTATAATAATGAATCTGTTGATGATAACACAATTGGAGTATTAACAGCAGCAAAAAACGGAAAGGTTAATTCGCTCCCTTCTATCAGCCCAATTGAAGCGATTGGATCGAGCGGTGCAACACCTGGTGAAAACGGCTACTCCGGAACGGTTCAATTATCTGTAACTTCAGCCGATAAAGAGAGTTTAAACAGGGTAGATTTCTATGTAAAAACATACGAATCTCCAGAATCAGAATATTGGAAGTTCCCATCTACTAATCAAAGTGGAGGTACCTATTCGGTTAATTGGGATACAACCTCTGCACCTGAAGGAAAGGTCATCATTAAAGCGGTCGCCTATGACTCAGCTGGACAATCGAAAACTGTAACCAATGTCCTGCTTGTTGATAATGTAGGGGATGGTCAAACTTCCCCCGGCTGGGAGCCCGCCGACACACCTCCTGCAAACCGAATTGTAGGATATTTAGCGGGCTGGGCCACTTATGGAGATTATGAAATTATGAGGGATCTCGATGCGAGCAGGCTAACTCATTTAAATTATGCTTTTGCTGTAATAGGAGACGATATGAGAATTGCCTTGAGTGACCCTGCTAAAGATCTGGAGAATTTCGCGGAACTCACACAGCTTAAGGTGCAATATCCGCACTTAAAAACCTTAATTGCGGTCGGAGGCTGGGGAGGCTCAGCTAACTTTTCAGAAGCAGCTGCGACCCATGAATCGAGAGAAATTTTTGCTGATAGTGTAGTAGATTTTATTGTGGAGCACGGATTTGATGGAGTTGACCTTGACTGGGAGTACCCAGTTACCGGCGGCGGCCCTGGGACGTACCCGAACCCTGCAGATCGTGACAATTATCCGCTTTTACTCGAAACCTTACGGCAAAAATTAGATGCACAAGGACAAATCGATGGGAAGCATTATCTGCTTACCATTGCAGGAGGAGCTACAGCGGGCTTTGCGGAAAATACACAGCTTGGATATTCTCAGCAGTACTTAGATTACGTGCAAATTATGACCTATGATATTCATGGAACATGGGAAACAAGGGCTGACTATAATGCCCCGTTATTTGATGATAATGGAGCCACCTACAGTGTTGAAAACGGCGTTCAGGCATACCTGGATGCTGGTGTTCCAGCTGATAAACTCGTGATGGGCGTACCTTTTTATGGATATCGATACAACGTTACTTCTACTGAGAATAATGGATTACGTCAGCCATTTGAAGGAAGCGGATCGATTACCTATAAGCGGATTATACAAGATGGTTTGCTGAATAATGGATCCGTCCGCTATTGGGACGAAGGGACACAAGTACCGTATTTGTTTCATGCTGCGGAATCCATTTTTATTTCTTATGATGATGAAGAGTCAATCGCAAGAAAAGCACAATTTATCCGAGAACGACAGCTTGGAGGAGCGATGATTTGGGAAATAAGCCAGGATTATGGAAATGCTTTGTTAGATTCGCTTTACCAAGTACTTAAGGATCCGATTTGATATTCAAATCAACAATTATAGAGGTACTAATAGATAATTACATTCATAGATTTCGTCCTTCATATCCTATATGGAGGATTTTTTTTGTTTATGAAATCGTCATTGATACCTTGTTGGAGGGAGGACAATTTGGCTGCTTTTCTGGCTTCCTTTTGTCTCTTTCATAACCCTCGATGATGGACAATTCAGTTGCTCTTCCTAACTGCTTTTGTCCTTCATATCTCTGATGATGGACATTTCAGCTGCTCTTCCTCTTGCTTTTGTCCGTCATAACTCTCATGATAGACATTTCGGCGTTTCTTCCTCTTGCTTTTGTCTTTCATGACCCCGCTAAAGGACATTTCAGCTGCTCTTCCTCTTACTTTTGTCCTTCATAACCCCGCTGAAGGACATTTCAGCTGCTCTTCCTAACTGCTTTTGTCCTTCATATCTCTGTTGACGGACATTTCGGCTGCTCTTCCTCTTGCTTTTGTCCTTCATAACTCTGTTGACGGACATTTCGGCTGCTCTTCCTCTTGCTTTTGTCCTTCATATCTCTGTTGACGGACATTTCGGCTGCTCTTCCGCTTGCTTTTGTCCTTCATAACTCTCATGATAGACATTTCGGCGTTTCTTCCTCTTGCTTTTGTCCTTCTTGACCCCGCTAAAGGACATTTTAGCTGCTCTTCCTCATTGTTTTTGTCCTTCATCCTCCCGCTGTTAGGCGCTTCTGCCCCCTGTCACCCTTCATCACTAATGGACAACTCCTGCTCCTCTTTCATTCAATTTTTTCAAATCCCTACTAAAAAAACTGCCCTGCAAGGCAAAAATGCCTTACAGAGCAGCTGTCTCTTTTAAACCCTTATTTTATTCTTTTACTCCGCCAAGCGTCAGTCCCTTCACAAAATGACGCTGGAATAGAATAAATACGATAATCATTGGGATTGCAGCTATCGCAGCTCCGCTCATGAGAAGCTTAAAGCTGACTAAGTTAGCATCCTGCAGCGATTTTAATCCTACTGGTAATGTGTAAAGATCTGCTTCGCTTAAGACGATAATCGGCCAGAGGAAGGAGTTCCACACATTCATAAAGGTGAAGATTCCTAGTGCCGCCATCCCTGGCTTTGCTAAAGGTACTACAATTTTCCAAAATGTTCTCCACTCGCCTGCGCCATCGATTTTGGCAGCATCTAATAACTCATCTGGAATGGAGTACATGAATTGTCGCATTAAAAAGACACCAAATACCATGGATAAGTCAGGAAGTATCAATGCCCAGTGCGTATCCATGAGGTTAAGTTCACGGACCATGATAAACATTGGAACTAGCGTAACTTGTCCGGGAATCATCATCGTTGAAATAATAACCCAAAAAATAAGATTCCTGCCTGGAAATCGTTTTTTTGCCAATACATAACCGGCCATTGAGTCAAATAATAATATACCGAGTGTTACGATTACAGCGATATAAATACTATTGAAAAACCACAAACCCATATTGTTTTTGTTAAAAAGCGTCTTAAAGCCTTCGAATGTATTGTCTATGATGTGAGACATGATCCCCCGATGATATTCGGCTTGTTCCATATCTCCATTTGCTTCGGCATCTCTTGCCTTTTTCCAGTGTTCGAAATACTCTGGAATTCCCATTGGATACATTTTTGGCGGATTTGAATCCACATACGAAACTTGACGTTCTAATTCTTCATCCTGATAACTGCTCAGCTGTAAGGATGTACTGAAAACCCAATACAAAGGTAAGAGGGAAACAATTGCAAAAATTGTTAAAAGAAAGTAGGCAATTGCTTTATTGACTTTTTTTATTCCTTTAGATGACTTCATTCGTTTCCCTCCTATTCGTCATGCCGCAATACGCGGAACTGGATGATTGAGAAGAACAAGATAATTACAAACAGTACAACAGATTGTGCTGATGCAAGTCCGAATTCAAAGTCTCTGAATCCTGTTTTGTAAATTAAATGGACCAGTGTCTCGGTCGCATTACCAGGTCCGCCACCCGTCATCATAATAATTTGAGTGAAAACCTGGAATGAACCAATTGTACTTAACAGGACCAGATAAAGAGTTGATGGTTTTAATAGAGGCAATGTAATCCTAATCCACTTTTGGAATGAATTAGCCCCGTCAATAGTTGCTGCTTCATAGAGGGATTCGGAAATGGACCCCATTGATGCTAAATAAAAGATAATTCCAACTCCAAAAGGAATTAACATCTGCATGAGAATAATAGCCCATAGCGCACTATCAGATTGCCCTAGCCAGTTAACTGGTTCTCCGCCGAACAAGCGAATCACATAGTTAAAGAGACCGAATTCATAGTTATACATCCAGCGCCAAACCATAGCGATAATCACACCAGAAGCAACAGTTGGGAGATAAAAGGCTGCACGAAAGAAACTTTGTGCGACTCTGCCTAATGAATGAATTAATGTGGCAATCACAAGTGCACTGATCACGTTAAAAGGAACCGTGACAACTGTATAAATAAAGGTATTTCGGAGTGCGATCCCAAAAGCCTCGCTTTCAAAGACTTTGACATAATTGTCGAGTCCGACAAAGACACTGCCAAAGATTTTGTATTCCTGAAAGGAAAGCAGGAAAGCCCAGACAACTGGAATAGCAATAAATACCGTAAATAATACAAGTTTAGGCAAAAGAAACAGGTATGCGGGATAATTTTTTCTCATATCCCTTAAGGTCTTTTTTGTCTTTCGTTTTAGTTCAACCCATCTATTACTCTTAGATTCTTTTATTGGAAGATTTTTTTGTACGGGTATCACAGCCTAAGCCCCCAATCATCATAAAATTGGCAGACTTTAGCCAGCGCCAAAGTCTACCAATTCGTTCATACTAAACTTTTATTCTAACAAGTCCTGGACAAGTGCTTCGGCATCCTTCATAGCTTGTTCTGCCGTTTTCTCACCATTGAAGACTAGCTGCAACTCACTTTGAATTGCTTCATCAATTTTCTTCCATTCAGGATGTCTTGGCAGCATCACAACTTGTGTAGACATTTCTTGTGCACGTGCCATTTCAGGATTATCCGCGTATGGATTCTTTTCTGCAGCACTGATGCGCGCAGGGAAAATACCATATTCTTGAGCCATTCTGAATTGTTCGTCAGTAGTAGAGATGTGTTTCATGAATTCGGCAACCATTGCTTTCTTGCCTTCATCTTCTTGGTGGAACATCGTCCATCCGCCAACTCCACCTATTGTTACAGGCTCACCTGAAGAACCAGTCGGATAATTTGCTACCATAAAGTTAGTTGGATAAGCTGTTTGTGCGGATGTAATCGCCCAAGTAGCCCATGGTTCCATCGCAACAGTACGTTGTTCTGCGTTAGCCCAAGCCTGGAATGTTCCTCCTACGTCAGCTCCACCCATTGATACAGGTGCAGCCTCATTGACAAGTTTAAGATCAGCAAGAGCTTGAATTGCTTCGACAGCCTCTGGCTCATCAAATGTAAATTCAGAAAGATCATCACTTAAAGGCTGGCCGCCGTTCATGTAGAAAAATGGCCATGCTTCATAGTAACCTGGCAGGATATAGGTAGAGAATCCATACACATCAATCGTTCCATCGCCATCACGGTCGAACGTTAATTTTTCTGCTGCATCAACAAATTCTTCCCATGTCCATTCGCCGTTTTCTGGCGGTGTTACACCACGCTCTTCAAATAAATCAAGGTTAAGAAGCATAGCATGGACAGTCATAGAGTTTGGAATACCATATAATTTTCCGTCAAATGTGTATGCATCTATTGCATTTGGATAAAAGTCAGCTAATTCCTCTTCAGTAAAGAACTCATCAACCGGTTCAATAACCCCTTGCTCAATATGATCAATGCTGACAGCACTGCCGCTTATATCAACTGGCGCGATATCTGGCCATGCCTGACCAGCAATTGAGACTCCTAATTTGTCTGGAAGTTCAGCCCAAGGAACCTGAACGAGTTCAATATTGACACCTTCATGTTCTGCTTCAAATTCTGCAATTTTTTCTTCAATCCAGAAAAACTTGTTTTCATCTGGATCATCCGGCTTAGCCCAGCGCGGACCGTCCCAAATGGTGATAGTACCTTTCCAGTCCTCTGCTGGTTCATCATTGCCTTCACTCTGTTCGCCTTCGTTGCTGCAAGCGGCTAAAAATCCTAGCCCTAACACAAGGACAAGCATTAAACTCATCGTTTTAAGCTTCATTTTCATTACTTTTTCCCCCTTAATGTGAAAATTTCAATAGAAATAAAGTTTTATAGATTATCTGTATGATTGAAGCTCTCTCCCCCCTTCAAGTTCCTACCAAGCAATCTTCCCCATCACAACAGGACGTTTTGCTCCAGTTGCAGAAGGCAAGTTATTTGGTGTTTTGAAATAACATTGGTACCCTAATAACGCAAATACGATTGCTTCTTTAGCATCTGAAGGCATACCGTGTACATCGGTTCCATTTATTTCAACTTCCTTTGGAAGATGAAAACGAATTCGTTTTACAAGAGTATGGTTAAAACATCCTCCCCCGCTAATTAAAACCTCTTTAATAAAACCGGGTTCTATATAAGGCAAAAGTCCTTGAACGATTGTAATGGCTGTTAATTCAGTTATAGTAGCGATTTTATCAACATGATTTAATCCTTTCGCCTCTGCCTGCTCCCATAGCCTTTTAGCGAACTCAGTTCCAAACAGCTCCCTTCCAGTACTTTTTGGCGGAGCTAGTTTAAAATACTCATGCTGCAGGAGTTCATTTAACCACTTTTGATCAATGCTTCCTTTAACAGCCAAAGAACCATCTTTGTCATAGCTTAATGCCCCATTTGTTGCCCAATTGGCAAACGCATCTATAATCATATTGCCAGGACCGGTATCAAAGGCAACTACATCTTCTGGTGCCGGATTTTGAGGAAGTACGGTAATATTTGAAATTCCGCCAATATTCACCAAAACACGGCCAAATTCCTTTTCTTTAAATAAAAGATAATCCGCATAAGGAACTAATGGTGCCCCTTGCCCGCCAGCAGCCATATCCCGGGTTCTAAAGTCTCCTACCGTTATAATCCCTGTTCTTTCAGCAATTACACCAATATCTCCAATTTGTAAGGTAGATGTAATGGATTCACCTGCGAACGAAACAGGTGATGGCTGGTGATAAACGGTTTGTCCATGTGAACTAATCAGTAAAATATCTTCCTTATTAAACCCCGCTTGTTCAATTACTTGTATGGCAGCTCGGGAAAATAATTCTCCCAAAAGAAAATTCATATTGGATAAGTCTTCTAATCTAGAAGTTTCAGGGTCACATAGTTTTAATAGCTTATTCTTTATTTCCTTCGGATATGGATAGGTAGAGAACTGAACGGGTGTAATCTCGATGTTTCCATTTTGGTTTTCAATTTTGACAAGTGCAGCATCAATCCCATCTAAAGAAGTTCCCGACATGAGTCCGACTGCATAATGGCTTGAGACCGTTGGCATCTCTAATCCCCTTTCTTTACTGCTCATTAGGAGTAGGAGGGCAATGTAACTGGCAGCTTTCCTTTTACATTTTTTTGCCCAAATATGGCAGCCGCCGCAGTTTTCAGAGCAGGGTAGGTAAATTCATATGTACAAATATAGGCGGGTATCGTTGGAAAATAGGCAAGGTCGTATGGACTTCTCGTCGCAATAACAATAACTCGATTCCCATCCTTTTGTAAGGCCTCTACTAAACGGACTTGCTGATCGCCATCTTGTACCGTTAAAGTTCCGATCACGACTGTGTCAAATTCCTTTGCTTTTAATACCGCGTCTTCAATTTCCTCATCTGTTGGCGGATTCGAAAGTCGCATGAACTGTGCTGCTGGCTGAATTTCACGAATCGCTTCATCTAAAGCAAGATTTAAATATTTCTTGTCTTCCACCTGCATTCTAATGTTATTTTCAGGGAAAACGACTAAAACTTGATGATCTCTTAGCGGCAATGGTAATAGGTCTCCTTCATTTTTAACAATGGTTACGCCTTGCCGATAGACTTCAAGAGCTTCTAATTCATGATTCACACTTCCTACTTCTGGTGAAACTTCACTTGGAGCCAAGTTTAACTCATCCCAGCTTAAGTATTTTTCCTTTAATTTCATAACGCGATTGTAAGCGGCATCAACAGTGGTCTCAGTAATTTCTCCTGATTCAATCGCCTTAAGAATTTCATTTAATGTCTCAAAATGGCGGGTGTGCAGGTGAGAAACCATAATCAGGTCAACACCTGCTTTAAGAGCCTCTACCCCGCCGCGAGCAGTACCAATTGTTTCGGAAATAGCATTCATTTCCATACAATCGGTGGTTACAACCCCTTGAAACCCAAGCTTTTCCCGCAAAAGTCCTGTAATCACTTTTTTCGATAATGTCGCTGGTACATTTTCTGCTGATTCAATCGCAGGAAAATAAACATGGGCTGACATGACGGTATCAGCGCCTTGATTAATACAGTCGACAAATGGCTTCAGTTCTACTTTTTCTAGCCGTTCCATAGAATGCGAAATAACAGGCAAATCTAAATGGGAATCAACATTAGTATCTCCGTGGCCAGGAAAATGCTTTAACGTTGTAATGACACCAGCATCCTGCATACCTTTCATGGCTTGCTGACCAAATAAAGAGACCTTTTCAGGAGACTCACCAAAAGAGCGCACCCCAATTACTGGGTTGCTCGGATTATTATTGACGTCTAATACGGGCGCTAAATTCCAATTAATGCCCAAAGTTTTCAATTCTCTTCCTGTCAAAACCCCAATGGTATAGGCATTTTCAGGATGTTCAGTTGCACCTAGCAACATAGCACCCGGGAAAATCGTTGTACCTTCACCAAGTCGCCTAACTACTCCATTTTCCTGATCGATACAAATCAGGAGCGGATGAGTGTGGCCTGCATTTTTTGCTTCTAGCTGAAGTTCGGTAGTCAGTTTCAATACCTCATCAGGTGTACCGATGTTTCTGCCAAAAAGAATAATTCCTCCGACATGATGCTCTCGTATCAATTTTTTAATCTCTGGTGATGCCTTTTTACCTTTGAATCCAAATACCATTAATTGTCCGACTTTTTTTTGACTATCAGTAAGTCCCATGATCATGTCTCCTTCTAGTACATTCTACAAACATTAAATACTTGTACGGATGATGTTATGCAGCCGGGGTCGTAACCGTAAGATTGGGTCCTTCCTGCCAAAATGGACCCGATTGGTCAATAAGATAACGTGCAGCTTATTCTCTGGGTCAAACCAAAGGCTTGTTCCGGTAAAACCGGTGTGACCATAAGATCTCTCAGAGAAGAAATCTCCACAAGAAGAATATGTCGGACTCTTTAAAATCCAGCCAAGCCCCCGAAATTCACTGTCAAAAGGAGTAAAGTTTTTTCTGGATAATTCGATTGCCTCTTTTGAAATGATTCGTTTTCCTTGAAATACTCCGTTATTCTCTATCATGGCTGCGAAGTTGGCTAAATCCTTAACAGTGGAAAACAAACCTGCATGACCGCTAATACCTCCCATGCTTTCTGTATTATCGTCGTGAACAATTCCTTTTTTATAATCCTTTAGCTTTTCACTATACTCGGTAGCTGCGTATCGGCATTGTTCAAAGGCTGGATTAAAGCCGGTATCCGTCATTTGCAGCGGTTCAAAAATTTCCTGTTTTACATATTTGTCAAATTGGGTCCCCGTTATCTTTTCAATGATTTGATATAAAGTGATAATTCCAAGATCACTATAAATAACCTGTTGACCAATTGGCGCAGCCAATTCTTCCCGAAAAATCCTTTCTACGATTTGTCCAGTTGTTAAGGATTCAAGAAAATACTCCTTATGCGCCGGCAAGCCAGATGTATGGGTAAGCAAATGCCTGATGGTAATTTGGTCCTTCCCATTTTGCCCAAAATCAGGGAGAAAGTATGTAACTCGATCATCCAGTCTAATTTGCCCATTTTCCAGCAATTTTAAAGTAACGGGCAGCGTTGCCACTACTTTTGTTAAAGAAGCTAGATCAAACACTGTATTGATTTCCATTGGATGCTTTTCTGGATACACAGTCCTATGACCAATCGCTTCTTGCAAAATTGCTTCCCCTTGATAAGAAACATAGATAACAGCACCTGGTATGGATTCGAGTTCAATTTCCTTTTGTAAGAAGTCGAGTACTTTCTTTTTCATCTCCGTTCCCCTCCCTGTCTTGTGTTCCTATTAAGCAGAACTACAAGCTTTTTGTATATTGAGCGTAAGATTTCCAAGACTTATATCCTAGTTTTTCATAAAATTCAACTAACCCGGTCCAATCGATTACGATTTGTTTAACAGCACGCTGCCGCAAAAAATGGACGGCTGCTTTCACAATTGCAAGTCCGTATCCATTTTTTCGTTCATTTTGATCTATACCAAGCGGTCCAATCCCGCCTAATTCTTCCTCAAACAAAGGAGACCAGTACACGTTTTGTGCAATAAAAGGGGATTTTTCATCATTTATACGACAGAAGCCAATTATTCTTTCGTTTTTCTTGGCTACTACAAATTCACGACCTAAACCGCCTTTTTTAAAATAATGAATGGCTTCGTACTCCCATCTGCCCGGAAAACAACGATGAAGAAATTCAAGAAAATTTGCCTTTTCTTCAAGCGATAGAATGGAAAATGACACAGCTTTATCATCTGGAAGCGGATCGAGTATATGATTAGAATACTGGCAAATTAAATCGTATTCATGACCTTTGAATAAATAGCCACGTCTCTCAAACCATTGTTTTACTTGTTCATAATCATTTGGTATTCCAGGGAAGTAGTGCCATGGATCCCGTCCAAGATGAAGCGTTTTAATCCCGCTTTTCTTTAAATGATTTTCGGCTTTTTCTAATAATTTTGTACCAATTCCTTGATTCCGATGCTTTGAATCGACGATTAATACCTGAACCCAGCCTACTTCCGGGTTCATAGGAACATTTAATGATTCCTTCCATTTTTTTACTATGATAAAGCCTATTACGCTTTCATTATCATCAAAAGCCATACTGGAGCCATCAAAACATACATTTTCATCTTCAAGACTATTTTGTATAAATAGGTCTTTTCTTAAGGGGAACTGTTTTCCTATTTCCTTATTCCAAAGGGCAATAGCATCGTCTATATGTTCTTTGTCCCAAGAAACAATTTTCATTCTGGTTTCCCCTTCTCCTTTAGGTAAAGCATGGCTTTATTGTTAGAAAATTCATGCATCTGTTTATATACTATCATAATCCAAAGGTTCTATATTTTAAAGTTTTTTCATTGAAATTAAAATCTTATTTCATAGTTCAAATTACATCTTTTTGTCAAAAAACATTCTTTATAGTTCCACAGAGACATAGTCTGATAGGAAATCCACTAAATGAACAGCCCTCATTTTATCTGATAATCCTGCACGTTCAATTCCTAATTTCATTTGCAAAAGACAGCCAGGATTTGAGGTGACAATGACAGCTGCATTTGTCTTCTTTACCTTTTCCATTTTGTCATCCAAGATTTTCATAGACATCTTGCTTTCGATCAGGTTATAAATTCCCGCCGATCCACAACAAGAATCTGCACCCTCAAGCTCGATAAAATCAACGTTCTCAATGGAGCAAATCAGTTGCCTTGGCTGCTCAATTACTTTCGTTACGTTTCTTAGATGACATGAATCCTGATAAGTCACCGTAATATGGTAATTGGCTCTAAGCTTTAATTGATTAAATTCTAATTTTGTTAGCAAACTTGAAATATCTATTATTTTCGCTTGAAAAACCATGGCTCTTTCTTTCCATTCAGGTTCTTTCATTAACACAAATGGATAATCGTATAAAAAGGCTCCGCAGCCGCCGGCATTATTGACTATGTAATCTGCTTCGATACTTTCAAACGCTTCGATATTTTGTTTGGCCAGTAGGGCCGCATTGTTTTTTTCTCCGCTATGGGCATGAAGTGCTCCGCAGCAGGCTTGTTGTTCTGGGATCCACACATCGCAGCCGGCTTTTTGCAACAGAGAAATAGTCGAATTGTTGGTGCCAGTGAACATCGTATCCATTAAACATCCTGTAAAAAAGGCCACTGTCGCTTTCTTCTTGCCAATGGCGGGAAAAAGGCTGGCTCGATCCTTCCATTCTTTTTGTTTTGGAACCTTTGGCAGAACTGTCTCCATTTGCCGCATTGTTTCGGGGAATAAATTTAAGAACCCTATTTTTCTTGCTGCCTTTTGCAAACCTGAAGCTTGATAGAACCGCAGTAAGCCCGTTGCCTTGCTCATTTTGGACTTATCATTAAATAAGTGACCAAATGCTACATTTCTGACTGTTTTTTCAAGGAGTCCTTTTGGCGTAACTTCATTTATGACTTCTCTTGCATTCTCCAAAATATGACCATACTGAACTCCGGCAGGACACGCAGGCTCACAGGCACGGCAGCCCAGACAAACATTTAGGGAATGTTCCACATCGTCATCCCATTGAATCATTCCATCACGAACAGCTTTTATTAAAGCAATCCTGCCGCGAGGCGAATGCGTTTCATCATATCCTGTTTGAATATAGGTCGGACAAGCAGGCAGACAGAAACCGCATCGCATACAATCCAGCAGGCTTTCTTCTTCAATCTTTTCCTTAAATCCTTGACGGATTTTCTGCTGCAGGACTGTCATTGCCACCTGCTACCACCACCCGTTTCTTTGCGCTTTTGGCAAATACTTTTCCAGGGTTGAAAATATGAGTCGGATCGAGTGCATCCTTAATTTTCTTCATTACTTCAACCCCTTCTCTTCCAAGCTTCCATTCTAGATAGGGTGCCTTCATTTCACCTACCCCATGCTCGCCAGTGATGGTTCCGCCTAATTCAATAGCAGCTTGAAATATTTCCGCAAATGCTTGTTCAACTCTTTCAATTTCTTCCTTATTTCGTACATCTGTTAGACATGTAGGGTGCAAATTGCCATCCCCCGCATGACCAAAAGTACAAATCGTTACATTATATTTCGTTGCAATTCGTCGGATGGCTCTTACCATTTCAGCAATTTTAGAACGGGGAACAGTGGCATCTTCTAAAATTGTAGTAGGCGTTTTCCGTGCTAGAGCCGAGAGTGCAGCGCGCCGTGCTGTTTTAAGATTTTCTGCCTCTTTTTCATCCTTTGCAACGCTTACATTTCTGGCATGATTCTCTCTGCAAATTTGTTCAATTTGTTCCATTTCACGTTTAACAGATTCTTCTTTGCCGTCCTGCTCAATAAGTAACACCGCTTCCACATCTGTCGGCAAACCAATCTTTGCAAATTCTTCTATAACTTCAAGAGTTGCCTGATCCATAAATTCTAATGTTGCCGGAATAATCTTATTTGCAATAATACTGGACACAGTTTCTGCTGCCTGTTCTAAAGAATCATAGAAAGCTAGCATGGTTTCTTTATAGACAGGTTTAGGGATTAGTGAAAGAGTCGCTTCTGTTATGATTCCCAGTGTTCCTTCTGAACCGACAAAAAGACTAGTTAAATCATATCCCGCTACATCTTTTGCGAGCTTGCCTCCTGTTCGGATAATATCACCGTTTGCGAGCACCACCTCTAATCCGCAAACATAATCCCGTGTAACACCATATTTAAGTCCTCTTAATCCGCCAGAATTCTCATTGATATTTCCGCCAATCGTTGAAATCTTCATCGAACTTGGGTCTGGGGGATAAAAAAGATCAAATTGCTCAACATATTCAATCAAATCCTTCGTAATGACTCCTGGCTGTACCGTTACCGTTAAGTTTTCCTCGTCTAATTCCAGGATCTTATTCATATGCTTGAACAAAAGGACAATCCCGCCTGATGAGGGAACGGTCCCTGCTGCTAAATTCGTTCCGGATCCTCTTGGGATAATCGGAATCTTCTTAGATTGGCAAAGACGAACAATTTCGGATACTTCTTTTGTATTCCGAGGGGATAGCACTGCATCTGGCATTGCCTGAAACTGTGCAGTCGCATCATAGGAATAAGCGAGCCTATGCACCGAAGATGTTTGCACATTCTCTTTTCCTACAATTTCTTCAAACAAAGTAGTCAGCTGATCCGTTAATATAGTCCCCACCCCTTTAATGTAAGTGCTTACATTAAAGTATAAAACTGTACAAGCCCGTAAATCTATGTGCAATAATACAAATTTCCAGCTTATATCGTGCTATTTTTTGTGTCTTCATACAAAAATAAATATGAAATGTACAACATCACTAAATGATGAGTATTTTTTAAATTTAAAGCTGTAAGATCTTCTATTTTTTTTAATCGGTAATGAAGGGTATTAATATGAATATGCAGTACCTCTGCAGCTTCTTTATGAGATAAGTTACATTCAAACCATGTACACAAGGTTTTTAATAAAATTTCATCACTGCTAATTGGCAGAATTGTTCTTCGAATAAATTCTTGTTTTGTCTCATCTGTTAAAGCATATTGAATGATATCAAACTGAAGATCTTGTTCAAAAACAATTTCACTTCCATTGACAGCTGCCGCACTTGCACGTTCAGCTTGTTGAAAGGAAACCCGAATTTGTTCAGGGTTTACAATTTGGCCAACTCCAGCAATTAACTCTCCTTTAGTGAATCTTTTTAAAATCTTTCTTAAAGACTCCACCTCTTGTTTTTTAATACTTTGCGTACGTGATGGGATGAAAACCAGCAATTTTTCCTGACCCCAGCGGATAAATAGAGCATCTTCCAACATGCCCCAAAGCCTAGTAATCTCCTTAAAATCAGAGTAAAGAATTTTGAATGGTTCTTGTATCGATTTAAATACAATGACCTGCTGATAAGAAAACATATCAATCTGGAAAAAGGCTGCCCGATCTATTAAATCCTGATCCCAAACCTTAGTATGAAGCCAATCAAAAACAAACAATTCCAATTCACGTGCTAATCTTTCCTGTTCTTCCCGATATGCATTATCCTGGATAAAAAGCTCTGTTACCTTTTGCAATAAATGTGCATAAGGTGCCACAACCTCTGGAATCCCTGTGATTCCAATTACCCCTTGAGGCTTTCCATGGATAAATAAGGGAATAACTATCCCGAACCTAACCCCTCGTAAAGATTTCACTTTTTCCTCAGTCATATGAATTGCCCTTTTTTCTTGGATTGCTAAAAGCGCACCTTCATGAAAATTCCCAATTCTGCTTGGATCTGTACTGGCCCGGATAATTCCTTCTGTATCGGTTAAGATAACACTCTCATTTATTAATTTTTGTACTTCAACAACGATTTTTTGGGCTAGTTCTTCATTTAGCAGCATCATGATCCCCCGTGTGGCTTGTTAATTGTTCTATATTAGGCATTTTTCTGTATCTTTTTTTCTTCATTATATATGGAATTAGAGCATTTGGGACATATTGATTGATAAGAATATTGGTTTCCCAGTAAATTACACTTGCGGTACAAACAGATGTTCGTATATAGTAGTAACAAAGAGGTGATGGAAATGCAGAACAAACTTTTAAAATGGATGATTGAGGGCAAGGCAGTAGAAATTATCTATGAATCCAAACAGAAACAACTTACGCAAAGAAAAATAAAAATATTGGAGATTCAGGAATCACAGGTCAAAGCATATTGCTATTTTCGCGATCAAATACGTACCTTTCAGCTTGATCAAATCCTGTCTGCATTTCCCGTATATATGGAACGGAAGTACAAACATTACTCCACCGGCAAAAAATCAAAAACCAGCTGATTGTCGAAAATTGCTTTGGAAATAAATGAAGAAACAGGGGGACGGTTCTTGTAAAACACATGACGTCTCTTTGTTTTGAAATAAAAAAGGGCAGATTCTCACTGTATTTTAGCGAGAGTCTGCCCTTTTTGTTTAGGCTTCAACTGATGTTTTTTGATTGGAACCTTTATTTTTGCTGAATACTAATTGAACCGCAACTAGAACGATAAACATTCCTAAACCAGCAAAATCTGAATATTTTTCTGGATAGATTAATAATAAACCGGTAAGAACACTTATAATTCTAACTATCCAATTTAATTTCATATACCAGAATCCAATTAATCCTGCTCCAATTGCAATCATTCCGGTAATAGCAGTAAATATAATCCATAATATTTGTAAAATAGTCGCATCAATCATCAATAATTGTGGCTCGTATATGAACATATATGGAATGATGAATGCCGCGATAGCCAATTTAGATGCATTGACCCCCGTTTTAATTGGTTCCCCGCCAGATATTCCGCTCGCCGCAAACGCCGCTAACGCAACTGGCGGTGTAATATCGGCAACAATACCAAAATAGAAAACAAACAAATGGGCTGCCAGAACAGGAATCGCCACTTCAAGCTGACTGTTCAATGCCAAGATTGCTGGAAGAGCAATCGTTGAAGTAATGATATAGTTGGCAGTAGTAGGTGCACCCATACCTAATATAATAGATGTAATCATGGTAAATAATAAGGTTAAGAATAGGATTACGTTCGGGTTATCTGCCAAAGTAGCCGCTAAGCTAACCAGACCATTCCCCAGTTTAAGACCTAAGCCCGTTTTCGTAACTACCCCTACGATAATACCCGCACAAGCTGTTGCTGCAGCAACCCCTAATGCCGTACGGGCACCATCTGTTAATGCAGCAATAAACTTAGCCGGAGTAATTCGCGTATCCTTTCTGAATAAACTAACTAAGATAGTTATTCCAATTCCGTATAATGCCGTACGCTCAATACTGACACCAATATAGAGGAACCAAATAATTGCCAAAATAGGCAGTAATAGATAAAGCTTTTTGACCACTTCTTTTTTATTTGGTATTTCCTCTTTTGATAAACCCAATAATCCGGTACGTTTTGCTTCAAAGTGGGTCATAATCCAAATCCCTGAGAAATAAAGAAGGGCGGGAATGGCAGCAGCCTTGGCTATTTCCCAGTATCCGACGCCAGCGAATTCTATCATCAGGAACGCTGCGGCACCCATAATAGGAGGCATAATTTGTCCCCCTGTAGAAGCAGCGGCTTCGACCGCACCCGCAAATTCTTTCCGGTACCCCATTCGTTTCATTAATGGTATTGTATATGATCCTGTTGTCACAACATTTGCTACAGAGCTTCCGGATATTGTTCCTTGCAGGGCACTTGAGAAAATCGCTACCTTAGCTGGTCCCCCAATGCGGCGCCCTGCTATTGTAATTGCTAAATCATTAAAATAATTTCCGACTCCTGTCTGGACAAGAAAGGATCCAAACAGCAAGAATAGAAAAATATAAGTTGAGGAAACCTGTAAAGGCGTTCCTAATATACCTTCAGTCGTAAAAAACATCGTTTTAATTAATTGGTTTAAATCTAATCCAGGATGTGCGAGCATGCCTGGCATCGATGGACCAAATATTGCATAAATCAGGAATAAGCTTGCGATAATCGTTATCGGCAGGCCAACTACACGTCTAGTTGCTTCCAATACGAGCAAGATTGCCAATCCTCCGAAAATCATTTGCGCTGTATCGATTGGGCCAACTTTCTGAACAAGAGATTCATAGAATAATGGCCAATAGGCACTTACTGTAATTGCAATTAATGCCAACAGATAATCATACCAAGCTACCTTTCGTTTGTTCCCTTTTCTTCTTGCTGGAAATAATAGAAAAATGAGGGCTAACGCAAACCCTAAATGAACGGTTCTTTGAATTTGGGCGACTAATTGCCCAAAATAGCCTGTATATAGCTGAAACAGAGAAAAACCAATTAATCCAATAAATACAATTATAGCTGCTATTCCCGTCAGTGTGCGGGTATTGGATTCTGCATCATATTTTTGCAATAGTTCTTCCTGTTGCTCTTTCGTAATTTCATTCATGTTTTCACTCATGGATTTTCACTCCTTTCAAGTACTGCCAAAGGGATAATTGATCAACTTTAACCGTAAACCACGCTCCGGGTTCAAAATATTCATTGAACCAGACCATATGTTCATCTTTATCTCCCCATACAAGGCGATGCTCCGAAACTGTTTTTCCATTTCGGATATTCATAGAAGGGAAAACTGTATCTATTCCTTTTATATGATACTTCCCATCTTCATATACAAATGTTTCCCCTTCCCCCGCATTGGAGGGCATGCCTATTCCAAAATGTTCGTAAACGATTTCATACTGATTTATTTTCTGATCGTCTGTAACCTTATATTTTTCTACTACATCGGTTAAATGAATCGAATGCTTCCATATAATCTGAAAGGTATCTCCTTCATTAATCGGGAGAAAGGCCTGAATTTTCTCTGTATTTTCTATATAGAAAACTAATGCTGTCCGGAAAGGAACGACAAGGATAAAGAATAGGATGAAAGCTATGAGGAGGATAATGATGAGCAGTTTTTTTCTTATTGAGTTTTTCATCATATTTTCCACCTACATATTTGACGAAATGTGGGTAATAATCCAATAAATGCAATTACCCTTTTAAAAGAAGGAATGACCGGCTGTAAGCCTAATAAATAGGACTACAGCCGGTCCATTAATACTTACAAATAAACTAGACTTTTTTACTTTAAGATTCCAGCTTCTTTGAAATATTTCTCAGCACCTGGATGCAGGTCAATTCCAATTCCGTTAAGTGCTGATTCTTTTTTAATAAACTCACCTTTTGCATGTGAGATTTTATCTGCATTTTCATAAATTGCTTTTGTAATGTCATAGACGACATCTTCAGAAAGACTATCAGTAACAGCTAACATCGCTAAAACTGCTACTGTTGTTACTTCCCCTTCCATTCCATACGTACCAGCTGGTATAACATCTTTTGCATAGTATGGATATTCAGCGACTAATTCTTCAATCTTATCTTCCGCAATTGGCACGATTTTAACTTCTACTGTTGCAGAGAGACCTTCTACAGCTCCAGTAGGTGTTCCAGCCGTAATAAAGGCAGCGTCAATGTTCCCGTCTTGAATTCCGCCAGTTGATTCAGCGAAATCAAGGTTTTGTGCATTAATATCATCTTCTATTGATAATCCGTGTGCTTCAAGAATTTGCTCCGCATTGACATAAGTACCGGAGCCAGGCGCACCTACAGATACGGTTTTGCCTTTTAAATCTTCAACAGATTCGATTCCGGAATCAGCGGTTGTGACAATTTGGATTGTTTCAGGGTAAAGTGAACCAATAGCCTGAACATTATCAATTGGATTGCCTTCAAAAGAATTTATTCCTTCAATAGCGTTAGATGCAACGTCTGTTTGTGTAAAGGCAATCTGGGCACTGCCATCCGCCAATGCAGCCATGTTGTCAGCAGAAGCATTGGAAGAATTAGGTGTTGTATTAATCCCGGTTTCATCAGAAATAATTTTGGCTATTTCCCCGCCAAGCGGATAATATGTTCCGCTTGTACCGCCAGTTAGCATAGTTAGAAATTCAGGTTTTTCAGACGAATCTCCGCCGCCATCTCCAGATCCCCCGTTTCCTTCTGAAGAGCCGCACGCAGCTAAAAACAATGAAATAGTTAGTAGCATTGCTATTGATAACAATAGTTTTTTTCTTTTCACATGGATTTCCCCCTTTTAAATATTTTGTAAAGCTACGAATATTTTAACTATTAATCTCCGCAACTGTCAAACTCAACTAGTAAAAAAGTCTCTTTTTTCCTGAGTTTATCCATTTAAACAAACTAAACTCACTTCTAAAAACCCTATAAAAATACTATACTACAATACTTGTTAACCAATCAATTCTTCTTTTGCAAACGCTTCAATTTTATTGTCGCGATCTTCTAATTTTTGCCTTGCTCATTCCGTTAATTCTAGCTATGTCCTCTGTCCGCAGTCAAAAAAGTTACCCCTTCAAATTTAAACATTTTCCATGCAATCAATGGCTAGAATAAAGTAATATATAAACCATATGATACTTTTCATGTTGAAATTGACTGTTTGAACTGGAGGACAATACTATGGGTACAAATCAAGGAACAATTGAAGATCACACTCTATTCAGCCAAGAGCTGCAAGAAGAAATTCCTTTATTAATTTATAAACCTTCTCACTATTCAACCCTATATAAATATCCAGTCCTCATTGTACAAGATGGAAAAGATTATTTTCAAATGGGGAGAATTGGGAGAACTGCTGACCTTTTATATGCTGAAGGAAAAATAGAAAATCTAATCATCGTAGGAATCCCCTATCGAAATGTTAATGACAGAAGGACAAAGTATCATCCTGACGGTGAAAAACAGAATGCCTACATAAGGTTCTTAGCTCATGAATTAGTGCCTTTTATAGACCATCATTTCCCTACTTATCAGGTAGGCTTTGGAAGGGCACTTGGCGGGGATTCTCTTGGAGCGACAGTATCTATGATGGCCGCTCTAAAATATCCAAATATTTTTGGCAAAATGCTGCTCCAATCACCCTATGTCGATGAGAAGGTATTGGCTGCCATAGAAAATTTCGATCAGACGCATTTGATTAATATCTATCACGTGATTGGGAAACAGGAGACCGAAGTAAAAATGACGAATGGAGAAGTCATGGATTTTCTCCAGCCGAATCGCGAACTCCACGACTTAATAAAAGCTAAGGCAATCCAGCATTATTATGATGAATTTGAAGGAAACCATACTTGGAAATATTGGCAGCCCGATTTAAAAAGAGCCTTACAAAAGATGTTCCCTAAAAAGTAAGCGGCAATCAAAACATAAGAAGTATAGGCTATATCTTACTTTTTGGTTTTTTGTTATAATGGAAGGAAGACACCTAGCGGAAACGCTTTTTCTTACCAGTTGGTAATTCAGCTATAAAAA
Source organism: Bacillus litorisediminis (assembly GCF_022808645.1). Taxonomy (GTDB): domain Bacteria; phylum Bacillota; class Bacilli; order Bacillales; family JC228; genus Bacillus_BF; species Bacillus_BF litorisediminis. The sequence continues at coordinate 19,742 of NZ_JAKZKT010000024.1, read as the reverse complement.
GGTAAAAATAAGGGAGGTTTTTTTATGAAATACGGTATTGTAATATTCCCATCTAAAAAGCTGCAGGATTTTGCGAATTCATACCGGAAACGATATGACCCTCACTATGCACTGATTCCGCCGCATTTGACTCTTAAACAGGCATTCGAAGCGGATGATGAAAAAGTAAAAGAGATTTCAGAGAAATTAGAAGAGCTTTCTGATCGTTATGAACCATTTCCTTTGAAAATAAATAAAGTGAGTTCTTTTCAGCCTGTCAATAACGTAATTTATTTAAAATGTGAACCGAATGAAACACTAACTGGACTCCATAACGACCTACATAATGACTTTTTTGGGTCAAATGCTGAATATGCTTTTGTTCCTCATATTACAATCGGCCAAAAATTATCAGATGCTGAACATTCAGATGTATTCAGTGCGTTAAGAATGCTTGACGTGAAATTTGAAGAAACGATCGACCGATTCCACTTATTATATCAATTAGAGAATGGTTCTTGGACAGTATACGAAACATTTAGACTAGGGAGAGAAGAATAAGTGGAAGTAAGGATAGTTGAAACATCTGAAGAACTGCAAGATGCATTCTCTGTCAGAAAAAAGGTATTTGTTGAAGAACAGGGAGTACCAATCGAAGAAGAAATTGATCAATATGAAGATACGGCAACCCATTTTGTCCTCTATGATAACGGCTCACCCGCAGGTGCTGGCCGCTTTCGGGTATTAGACGGATTGGGGAAAGTAGAACGAATCTGCGTCGACTCCTCCTTACGCGGAAAAGGTGCCGGAAAAGCCATTATGAAAAAAATTGAGGAGTATGCAAAAGAACAAGAGATCTCCGCACTAAAGCTCAATGCTCAAACGCATGCGATTCCATTCTATGAATCACTTGGGTATGGTGTGGTATCTGAAGAATTTATGGATGCTGGGATTCCCCATAAAACCATGAAAAAATACCTATAATATAATCTGGGCTCATTCCTTTCATATGTTTATTCATTTTTGCAAAAATGAGTAGACTTGTCAGGAACAGCCTTTTTTTATGGTCTTTTCACTTCATAAAAAACTGTCACGATGTACACCATAATATTGTAAAGGTGGGATATTGATGGATTTCCTAAAAATAGCTTTTGAATTAGTGGTGGGATACGCTGCCCTTTTTATTCTTACTAAAATTTTAGGTAAAACTCAAATTACACAAATTACTGCATTTGATTTTATCTCTGCATTAGTATTAGGTGAGCTGGTAGGAAATGCGGTGTTTGATCAAGATATTGGAATTCGGGAGATCCTCTTTGCTGTTTTTTGTTGGTGTATACTCATTTTTACAACAGAAATGGCTACCCAGAAATTCAAACGGGTACGAAAGCTTTTAGAAGGGGAACCATCCATCATTATACATAAAGGTAAAATCGTGTATAATCAGCTTAAAAAAAATCGGCTAGATATCAATCAGCTCCAGCATTTATTGAGGTCAAAAGATGTTTTTTCTATTCGCGAGTGTGAATATGCCCTTTTAGAAACAGATGGAACCGTAAGTGTTTTAAAAAAATCAGACTTTGCCTCTCCAACCCGACAGGACTTATCGCTTCCTTCTGAACAGGTAGGACTGCCGATTACGTTAGTATTAGATGGAGAAGCTGTCTATGACAACCTGAATGCGATTTCTAAGGATTTAGACTGGTTAAAAAAAGAATTAAAGCAACAGGGTATCCCCGATATTAAAAATGTGCTGTATGCAGAATGGGAAAAAGATAAAGCTTTGCACGTCCAAACCTATTAGTGCAAAGCTTTTTTTCATTAGATTGATTGTATAATCCATTGATAATCCTTAATTTCAAAAATAGCCTTCTTACTTTCGGATAAATGGGCGATATAGGCCCCGACTGTTGTACGAAATAATAAAAAGGAAGAAAGGTGACTGATTTTCACATTTCTTTCTCTGCATAAATAGGCAAACATCTCCTCGAAAGTGCATGTCCCCTGTTGCCTTATAAATTCTTCTGCTAAATTTACTATTTGCTGATGACAGTTTATATTTGCACGGACTGTTTTCTGAAACTCTTCTTCATAGTGCCCATGTCCCGGTACGGCTCCTTTTACATGGAGAAGGCTAAGTTTCTCTAAACTTTCCATGGTCAATTTATAGTTCACAATAAATGGAATTTTATGTTTATGTAAAGCCTCTGCACCAAAATACGAATCTGCCGCAAAGAGAATTCCATCATATTCTATACCAATTTGCTGATAGCTATGTCCAGGTAGGGAATGAATCTTAAATATGACCCCATCAAGTTCTTCCTGTCCAGCCATAATTTTTTTGTCAACTGTTACAGGAGGCGCTTCAATGAACTTATTTCTCAATTCCTGAACGGGAAACGTTCCTTGAAATAAATAGATTGGCTCTAACACCGGATTTTCGACGATGGCGGCTTCTAATTCCGGTGCAATTACTTTAACCTGAAAATTTTCCTTTAAATAACGGGCCCCTCCAAAATGATCTGAATGGGCATGGGTAATCATAAGGTGGGTTAGCGGCAATCCATGAGCCTGCAGATGCTTGACCACTTTTTTTGCGGCTGCAGCTTCGAGACCTGCATCAATCAAAAAACCTCTATCTTCAACGTGAATATAGCCGATATTTACTGCTGCCTGATAGTAACCACAGTGGTTGGTCATTCTTATAAATTCCATTCGACTTTTCCTTTCATTCAGGTAGGTTACTATATTGATTCATTAATGTACTTCCCTTTTCCTTCTATATTCAATAATATTTTTTGTTGTACATCATTCGTTATTGCAATTTGCTTTCTTTTACGAATGCTTGTATCGTTTATTGGATTGACACCATACCTCATCGGATCATCACGTTTTACGATTTTTGTTTTTGAAATTTTCACAGGAGCAAGGACCAGTTGATTTGGTTGTTTTTTTCTGTGGATTCTGTTTACGTATTGAGCTGAACCATAGTCATGATACGGCAAATAGTATCCCATATTCCTTCACTCCTAATCCTTTATTCATTGCTCGTAAACCTGCTTTAAACTACTTCTTGTAATATTCCCTTTTCCCTACCCTTTAGAAACGTAAAGTTTTAGTCAATTACCAACAAAAACAGACAATAGGGTGCCGAAATTTGTCCTTCCGTTCTCCCTATTGCCCTTCGTCGTGATTATTTCTTTTTATTATTCAGCATATTTGAAATCGTGTTGAAATCTAAAGATTTCCCATCTTTAGTAATCGATTCCACGATTTTATCTTCCAAGTCTTTTGATACTGGTTTATTAGCTATTTGAGAAACTCTTTTAATGACAGCACGAACTGTCTTTTCATCTTTGAAATTTGCATGTTGCAGAGAATTGGCAAGCTCTAAAATATCTTTCATATTAACGCCCGTCTTTTTTTCAATATTTTTAAAGAATGAATCCATCGATTGAAAGCCTCCTTTTTTCACTACCCTATTGTATGTAGGCTAAAAATATTTGGTGCTTTCATCAATGGAACAAAACTGAATAAATCATTCAAAAATCGCAAAAAGGCGGAGCAGCTGTTTGCTGCTCCACCTCTTTTTTCCGCATTAGCAGAAGCTTGCACCGACGATAATCAATAAGATAAACAACACGACGATCAACACGAACGTGGCACCATGTCCGTAACCAGCTCCAGCGACTGCTCCTGGGTAACCGCAGTAACCACCCCAATGCATGATTTGTCACCTCACTTTGTGTCGAACTCACTTTTAACATATGTAAAGGATGACAAATGTGTATGGGCTATACTCTAGAATTTTTGATTATTTCTAGACAACAGTCTATATTTTATCCTTTTGGCTTAAACAGTAATGCCCCTATGAAACCAAACACTATAGCAGCTGATATACCTGAGCTTGTCACTTCAAACATACCAGTTAATACCCCAATAATTCCATGGGCATCAACCTCCTGCATGGCCCCTGCAGTTAGAGAATTACCAAAGCTTGTGATCGGAATGGTTGCACCAGCACCAGCAAAATCAATTAATTTTTCATAAATGCCAAAGCCGCTTAAAATCGAACCAACTACTACAAGAATACTCAGTGTATGACCAGGTGTAAGCTTAAATACGTCCAACATGATTTGACCTATGACACAAATCGCTCCTCCCACAACAAATGCCCAAAAAAACATAGCTAGCATTGTGCATCCCTCCTTTAACGTGATTAATCATCATATTCAACTGAAACAGCATGAGCAATACATGGAATCGATTCTTTTTGCTGATAAGATAATGGTGATAACAATGCTCCTGTTGCCACCCACAAGATTCGTTTTAAATTGCCTTTTTTCATTTCATTCAATAAGTGACCGTACATAACTGTTGCAGAACTTGCCGCTCCGCTTGCGCCAGCCTGTACAGGCTGTTCAGGTCCATAAATTTTTAATCCGCAATCTTGAATACGGTCTTCCTGAATCTTTAATCCGTGCTGATTGATTAATAAATCCTTAAGCGTTTTATTGCCAATTCTCCCTAAATCACCCGTTACTATCACATCATAATAAGAAGGGTCAATTTGCATATCATTTAAGTGCGTTATGATTGTATCAGCTGCAGCAGGTGCCATTGCACCACCCATATTAAAAGGGTCCTTTAATCCCATATCAATTACTCTTCCAATGGTTGCCGAAGTTAGGACGGGTGCCGGCCCTTCAACATTTTGTCTGTTGGTCACAATTGCGACACCTGCCCCCGTAACGGTCCATTGCGCGGTAGGAGGCTTTTGTCCCCCATATTCCGTCGGATAACGGAACTGCTTTTCCACTGCCGCGTTATGACTGGAAGCCCCTGTCAAAACATAATTGGCTCCCTCATTGTTGATGATAAAACTGGCAAGTGCCAACCCTTCCATAGAGGTTGAACAAGCGCCGAAAATCCCTAAATAAGGAATTTGTTCGGTTCTAGCGGCAAAGGTAGTAGGTGTCATTTGATTGATTAGATCCCCAGCAATCATAAACTGAATTTGGTCTGGGGTTAAATTAAGCTTGCCTAAGGCACTATCGATGGCCTCTTCTAATAAAACCCGATGAGCTTTTTCGTATGAATCCTGCTCCATCCATAAGTCAGTATGTAAGACATCGAATTCATCCCGCAATGGTCCATTTGCTTCAAAAGGACCTCCTACAACCCCTGTAGCAGCAATAGCCGGACGATTTTGAAAGACCCAAGAGTATTTACCTTTTAGCATTAGATGACCCCCCATCTCATCAGGATCGTCTTAATCAAAGCAACGACAAACGCACTAAAAACACCAAATAAAACAACAGACCCTGCTAATTTAAACATATTGCCGCCTACACCAAGAACATATCCTTCTGTTTTATGTTCAATACATGCGGATATCACAGCATTACCAAATCCAGTAACGGGAACAGCACTGCCTGCTCCAGCAAACTGTCCTAACCGGTCGTATACCCCGAATCCGGTAAGTAACATAGAAAGGAATACCATGGTCGCAACCGTCGGATTACCCGCTGTTTGTTCAGTAAACGGAAAAAAATATATATAGAAGTAGCTGATTGCTTGTCCTATTGCACAAATTAATCCGCCTACCCAAAAAGCTTTAATACAATTTTTTAGGACAGGGCGTTTCGTTTCATGTTTTTGTTCTAATTGTTTATATTGATCCTGCTTTGGAGATATTTTGTCTTTTTTACCGTTCACGTCTCAAAACATCCCTTTCTACGTTAATTCCTTTTGTAAGGATAAAAGCTCTTGAAATTCTTTTTCTGCTTGTTCTTCTGTAAAGGAAGGATCCTTCATTTTGTTTTTGAGCTTAACCGCTTCTAAAAAGATCTTATAATCGCTTGATAACGTAAAATTTTCGTCCGGATAACGATCCTCCAGCATTTTTTCTAAATCCTTTTCAATGGTTTTCATGTGAAATCTTTCTAAATGCTTGACCTTGTATGCGACTAAAGTTTCATCTTTCCCTTTAATCACCATAACATCATAGATATCCTCCAATTTTTCAATATCATGTTCGATCTTCTCAGCCATCGATCTTGAATGATAATCGATACTTTGTGGGGCAGGATCTATGGTTCTTACTAAAGACCATTGTTCATCTGGCTCTTTCGGGGCTTCAAATGCACATCCGGTTATAGAGACAATGGTTAAACTAAGCATCCCTAAAAACAAAGTCCTATACATATTAGTCATCCCTTTATAGACGTTTTTCTAGATTTTATTTTCCGCTCATATCTAAAAAAATATTACCGTCCCTGTGTGACATCATTTACCATTCCAATAATGGAACGATTACAACTGCTTTTACAAAAAAAGCAGCTACCAGTTAACTGATAGCTACCATTTTTTTAACGGCGGTCTTTGCGCCAATACTTTCTTTTTGTTACAGCCGCAATCTTTTTTGATTGCTTGCGGCATCATTTTTGGCTGAGGGGCATATTGGATTTTTTTAAACATATTTAGACCTCCTTTATGAATCGGTGATATATAGTATGTGTTGCTGCGCAAACTTGTCTCCATATCAGCCTATTCACCTCTGAATGGAATGAACGATCGTTTCAATCAATGCAGCCAACCCTGCGATTGCTAAAACAACGATGATAGGCTGAAAAATGGGTGGATACACGATCAATCCACCATATAAACCGAGTGCAGACCAAACACCCATACACCAATAACAGCTCAAAAGCTCACCAATCCAGCTTTGAAGCCCTTTTTCTTTTGGCTTGATATAGGTTTCTTCCACACCATCTTGATTGACTTCAGTCCATTCCACAAAAAAAGGGCGCCTGATAAATTCGGTAATTTTGTCAAAGACTAATAATCTTGTTAAGCGAAAACTCGCAAGTGATAAAAGTAAAAAGTCAAATACGGATGGTACGCCCACTGTCTCTCCCCCTATCTCCCTCTATGTATATGCTCTTCACCTTAGTTGGACGTCCATTTTTTGCAAAAAAAAAACTCTCCCTTTTAAGGAAGAGTGTCATGGGTTTATAAAATATGGTATCCACTGTCAACGTGAATAGTCTCTCCGGTGATTCCACGAGAAAGATCGCTAAATAAGAAAGCAGCGGTGTCTCCAACTTCCTCAGGTGTGGTAGTTCTGCGAAGCGGAGCTGTTTCTTCAATTACTTTTAGAATGGAATTAAAATCCCCAATTCCTTTAGCGGAAAGTGTTCGGATTGGTCCTGCGGAAATAGCATTAACACGAATGCCCTCTTTTCCAAGATCATTGGCCAAATATTTAACACTTGCATCAAGTGAAGCCTTGGCAACACCCATTACATTGTAATTTTGTACGACTTTTTCCCCGCCGAGATAGGTTAAGGTGAGAATACTGCCACCTTCGGACATCATTGGACGCGCTTCTTTAGCAACAGCAGTTAAGGAATAAGAGCTTATATTATGAGCTAGTAAAAACCCATCACGAGTTGTATTTAAATATTCACCTACAAGTTCTTCTTTATTAGCAAATGCGATACAATGTGCGATTCCGTGAATAACTCCTGCTTTTTCCTGAATGGCTGCAAAGGCTGTCTTGATCTCTTCATCGACAGTCACATCACATGGAACTAAAAATGGCTCTTGTCCTTCAAGTGTTTCCACTAATTCCCTCAGCCCTTTTTCAAAGCGTTCACCTGCATATGTAAAAATTAAATTAGCACCCGCTTCATGCAGAGAACGGGCAATACCCCAAGCAATGCTCCGTTTATTAGCTACACCCATTACAACAATATTTTTCCCTTTTAAAGAAAGCATAATCGGCCTCCTATTATTACATGTTATTAGTACCTAGTACTAATTTTACTATACAATATTAAATTTGCAAAGGGAACAATACAAATCTAATAAAAACAAGGAGGGGGTCATCTCCCCCTCCTTATTTTTCCTGATTCAGAGTTTTGAGCTCCAGAGTCTTATGCAAGGCTTCCAGGCACGTGCAAAATTGGCAATTCGAGCATTTCGATTCCGTATCTCTTTGTTCATTCTTGTTTTCTATTTTTGGAAAAGCTGTACTCACTATAGTTCCTCCCTTCTAGTTTGTAGCGACTGTTGTATCTGCCAATGTTCTTTTACGAATAACAAATTTGCTTAAAGTAATGCTTAGTTCATATAGAAGCAACAGCGGTACAATTACAAGGATGTCAGAAATAAAATCTGGCGGAGTTATGATAATTGAGACAACCATCAGTAAAAAATAGGCGATTTTTCTAGCTTTTATAAGCTTATGGGGATTAATAATCCCCAGTCTTGTTAAGAACATCACCACTGCTGGCATTTCAAATATAAACCCAAATGGCAATGAAAGATTTAGCATGAATGCAAAGTATTTTTCCCCAGTAAAAAAGGTTTGAAATTGATCACCGGCCAGGTTCAGCAAGAAGGCAAGTACCATTGGGAATAAGATAAAATATCCAAACGCTATCCCTACAAGAAACAGGAAAAATAAGCCTGGAATAAACAGCAGGGTAATTTTTTTCTCCTCTTCGGTCAGTGCGGGTTTTACAAATTGCCATACTTGAAAGGCTGCAACAGGAATCGTAAAAGCTATTGCAAAAACGCCCGCAATCATCATATAAATCCAGAGAATATCCGCAGGTCCTAATACTGCTAATTTAGTATCCAAATCTTTTACTAAAAATTGATAAATCTCCTTTACATAGATAAACGCAAAAATAAAAAAGAAAACAAAAGCAACCAGGGTCATAATAATTCTTTTACGCAATTCGTTTAAATGATCAAAAAAATTCATTTGCGTCTTATCCATACTTGGACTCCTTTTAGAAACCGAGTTTGAACCAATCTAATCAATTTTTTTAGGAAAAAGGAAAGATGCAAGCTGATTTGGCTTACATCCTTCACTGATTAGATTCCAGTCTTACTTTGTGTATTTTCTAACGCTTGCAAATTCTTTTTTCCTTTAAGCTTCTCTGTTCCCTCAGCATCGTTAGACCCGTCATGATCATTCACAATATCATGAGCAGCTTTTTTGAATTCCTTTAAAGTGCTTCCGAATGCACGGCCAATTTCCGGCAGCTTGGAAGGTCCAAAAATAACTAACGCAATAACAAGAATTAATATAAGCCCTGGGATTCCAATGTTTTGCAGCACACATATTCACCTCACTACGAGCGTTTTAATGACCCAGTTTTCAAAAAAATTTAACTGTTACAGAATAGGCATTCCGTGCCGCTCTAATGCAGCTGCTTCCAAGATTGACATCCCTTGTTCTTCCGCAAAGGCTATAAGCTTGTCCGATACAACAGGACCAAGATTGGCCGGTGGCGCTGCAAACCCCATCGCTCTTTGCCGTGCCACATTTCTGCGCGCGAAAGGTCCCCAAATGGCAAACGTAATTCCTGGAGTTTGGATATTGACAAAGAATGTATTTCCATCAGGAGAGAATGTTGGCCCGGCAAACTCAGATCCGTTTAAGCGATTTTCGGCAAACGGATAAACATATCCATCAGGAGTCATACCAATGATTTTGTCATTTCCGTCGCCATCCTCTGCAATCCAAAGGTCACCCCAAGGAGTCATCGCAATATTGTCAGGCATTTCCAAATCATTTTTATCCGTAGACTCATAGAATAGCTCTAAAGTATTAGTTGAAGGGAAGTAACGATACACACGTCCGAGATTTCCGTCCCCTGCACTAGTATCGTCAAACCAAAACACACCCGCTGAGAAAAACGCCCCTTCAAGTCGGCTAAACTGAATGCAGCCAAGATCTTTTGCATCCTGTTGGGCCCGCTCAGGATTGACTTTTTTCCATACGATTCCAAATTTTTGTCCTGTGTTAAAAGCACTAGCGGATGAAGCAGGCAATTCATCGATGGCAGCTGCTTCAAGAATTCCGCCTTTTTGAAGCGAACCTAGTGTCTGACTGCGATCATTTGGTGTAAAGCGATAAAGAAAGCTCGGATCAGAATCCTCTGTTAAATACCAAATACCTGTTGCTGGGTCCACGGCACATGCTTCGTGAGAGAAATACCCCATGTCGCGAATCGGTGTTTTTGACATTTCATTTTCAGGATCAAGCGGATTCACTTCAAAAACAAAGCCATGTCCCATGTCGCGTGTTTCTTCACAAGTCAGCCAAGTCCCCCAAGTACTGGCACCGCCGGCACAGTTGCGGATGGTTCCTGAGCTGGAAACGTACTCTTTAATCACTTTTCGATTTTCTCCGACAATTAGAGTCGTAGTACCACCAGCTGCCCCTTTACTCCATGGATTCTTTCCGTTTACAGGATAGTCAGAATTGGTACTATTCTCATGATTTCGTACTAAGATGGTTGTATTTTTTTCTCCTTTGTAAGCAGCCATTCCATCCAACATCGCAGGGACTAAGTCGCCGTTAGACATTTTGTCTCCTGTTCTGGAAATGATTCGGTATTGAAAACCCTCCGGGAGATCTAGAATGCCGTTTGGATCTTTGACCAATGGACCATACCCGCCAAATCCGCTGGTTGGATTCTGTTCCGCTGTGAATCCTTTTGCAGCTCCGCTAAATGAATAAACTCCCGTTGCGCCTAATGCCAATGCTACTGTACTTATCCCGCCAACCTTTAAAAAGTCACGTCTGCTCAGTTCAGAATTAGAAGATTTCATCATCCTACCTCCAGCCATATTTTTTGGAAGACTATTACTAATAAGCCATCTCTAGCAATAAAGTTAACAGACTATTCTTAATCATTTGTTAAGATAGAGTAATTGTTTATATATAGCGAAGAAATAAACCGATAGTCATGTCCAATAGAGAGAAATTGGTTATTATTTGACGATTTCTTATATCAAAGGTAATACATAAAGCTGAGCGTCAAGAGAGGGAGAATATAATTAGTGAGTAAAGTCCCATAAAATCAGATGAAGGCAATATTAAATTTTTGTAAATCTCTATCAGATATTTTTATAAAAAAAGAGCCGGAATCTCAAAATTCCAGCTCTTGCTTTAATTGATCGACATATTCCTTTGACCCCGTTACGATAAGGCGGTCGCCAAACTGAAGCTCCGTATCTCCATGGGGAATAATCGATTCATTTCCTCTAAAAATCCGGACGAAAATAACATCCCCAGTAAAAGGAAACCGGCGAATCGTCATGCCGTCAAATTGTTCGTTTTGCATTTTTATTTCATAAAGTGAGGTTTCAACATTAGTTAATATACTAAGGACACTTGGCGACTCGATGAGTGCACGGAGCAGAACTTTTTGAGAATTAATCGCTGAGAATACCTCTACCCCTTGCTCCCTTAGCCTTTCACCTTTTTCCTGTGACTCAATTCTGGCAATGACACGTGCCACTCCATTTTCTTTGGCCGCTAAAGAAAGAGCTTCATTAATTTCTTCGTCACCTGTACTAAATACAACAATATCATGATGAAAAATGCCTTCACTTTTAATGGTTTCCACATTGTAATCTTTGATTTCTGTTATTTCAAATAAGGATTCTGTAATTTGTTTATCCGATTTGTCTTGTTTTGTATGATATAGACTCGGTTCATAAAGAGTTGATTTAAGCTCTCTTGAGACAGGCATTGTGAGTTGGTTAGCCCCGACAATAGCGACTTTTAATTTTTTAGGAGCCGCCACATGCTTAGGAAACAGTTTTCTAAATGCTATTGGTGTAATGACGGAACTGATAACTGCTACTAAAATCAGAGTTCCGCTCATCTCATGCGTAATGACATTCATTCTTTCACCAATCGTTGCCGCTGCAATGACTAATGACAGGGTGGATGTTAATAGAAAACCAGAAGCAATAACGGTTTTATGATCCCACCAGTTTTTCAGTAAATAAACAGGAATAATCTTTGAGATGAATAAAGCGATTAAAAGTAAAGGGATTAGAGACAGTAATTTTGGATCGCTTAATAATGCCCAAATATCTAACTCTACCCCAACCATTACAAAGAAAATCGGAATCAAAAAACCATAGCCAAAAGAATCTAACTTATGAATTAAATCCTGATCAGGCGATAATAAAGAAACTAAAGTACCAGCAACAAATGCCCCCAAAATATTTTCGGCACCAACAGATTCTGAAATAGCAACCAGCACTATGATTAAAGCAAAAATAGCACGGGTCCCAATTTGTGTCGTTCCTTTTGCCAATCCTTCCATGATTTTGCTCTTTCTGTACAACCTGCCCAGAAAATACAACACTACACCGGCTCCAAATAAAATAAAGAGAAGCCACATATTCCCCGCACCATGCGGATCATAAATAGAAACAAAAACTGCGAGTAAAATCATAGTGGCTAAATCGGCTATTACCGCAACCAGAAGAATAATTTGCCCGATTCTTGTTTTTGTCATATTGGCTTCTTTTAATGTAGGCAGGACAACTCCCAGACTAATGGTTGAAATAATAAGTGTCATCAGAAATGCGTTTTCGATAAAACCAAATAGAACAAATAAATAAGAAAGACCTAGAGACAATAAAAATATTCCGACAAATATAAAGGTAGCTACCGCAAATCCATTGGGTTCTAATTTACCTGAAGGGAGCTTTTCCTTTTTCCCTTTCTGTCTAAATGCAGAGAAATCAATTTCTAGACCGCTTAAAAACATTAAAAATATAAATCCAAGTGTGGATAATGTTTCGAGCCAGGCATCTGGTTTTACTAAATTAAAACCACTTTGACCAATGATCAGTCCTACAATTATTTCTGCCACCACAACAGGAATGACAGATAATTTAAAACGATGCAATAATATGGGTGTTAAAAACGCTGCTACCATTACAATAACAAGAGATGCAACGGATACTCCATGTTCCATTCCTATTACCTCCTTATATCAAAGCAAGGTATTTAAAAAGAAAACTTGGCTACAAGCCAAGATATTTCTTACAATCGCCTTTTTCTAGATCTTAAAGAACTAAAATACTAGCAAGACTAAAATAAATAAGAATACTGATCAGGTCATTAATCGTTGTGATAAATGGACCTGATGCAACGGCAGGATCTATTTTAAATTTGTGCATAATCAAGGGAACTAAGGTACCGGCTAAAGTAGCAACAAATAAAGAGCCTGCAATCGATATGCCCACTAGTATGCCTAAACTTATATTATTTTGCCAAATTGAAACTAAAATCGATACAATCAAACCACAAGTCAGACCAGTTATGAAACCTGTACCTGCTTCCCTTGCAATTAACTTCTGCACGGTCTCTTTTTGAATTTCCCCTGTCGAAATCCCTCTGACTGCAACCGCCAGTGCTTGAGTCCCAGAATTTCCGGCCATACCCGCAATTAGGGGGATAAAAATTGCTAATACTGCTACTTTTTCTAAAGTAGCTTCAAATATTCCAATCAGGCTCGCTGTCATCATACCTAAAAAAAGCAGGATAATCAGCCAAGGAAGTCTTTTCTTTGCTGCTGCCACTGGACTTCGATCTAATATGTCAACATCTGTAATTGCAGCAAACTTTGAATAATCCTCAGATGCCTCTTCTTCTAATACATCGATAATATCATCTACTGTTATAATTCCCACTAATCTATCCATATCATCCACCACAGGCAGAGCCAGGAAATCATAATCCTTCATCATTCGGGCCGCTTCCTCTTGGTCGGTAGAAACACTGACAGAAACTACCCGCTCGTACATGATGTCTGAAATCATCGTATCATCATCACTAATGATTAAATCACGCAATGACAACACACCGACTAGTTTTTCGTCCGCATCAACAACATAGATGTAATAAATGGTTTCGGCAGACGGTGCTTCCTTTTTTAGAATATACATAGCCGAACGAACCGTCTGGTTTGCTTCAATTTTAATATACTCGGTTGTCATAATGCTTCCGGCCGTATATTCTTCATAATGCAGCAAGTCTTTAATTTCATTTGCCGCATCTTTATCCATTATTCTTAAGAAACGTGCCACCTGTTCTTTATCTAGCTCATTTAAAACGTCTACTGCATCGTCTGCATACATATTAGAAAACATTTCTGCCGCATAATTCGAATCCATTTCAGAAAGGTAAATTTGAATTTGTTCCTTTTCAAGTCCCACATTTTCAAAAAGCTCTGCCATTTCTTCTGGAGATAAGTATTGATACAAAAGCTGTCTGTCTGATTCCTCAATTTCGCTGAAAAAACTGGCCTGGTCATAGGGATGGAGTTCAAGAAATTCTTCTCTAAATTCTTTGACATGATTATCACGAAGATACTTAAGAAGTTTTAGCTCGATGGTTTGATTTTCCTCTTCGCTCATTGTCATTACTCTCCCCTCCCTTGAAGTGTATATTGTAACAGAAGTATGTTAACCGTAACAGGATTAAAGATTAAAAACACTTTACAAAAGATTTCTTTCAAAATGGTTTGGGAATGATATACCTATTGTTTGTAAGATGCCTGCTTTTCATTTATATTGTGAATATTATTTGGAGCATTTCCCTGTTTTCATGGATACTAAACACGTACCAAATGATACATAAAAATAGACTTAGCTGTAAAATATTTTGTGGAGGGTTCACTTTGAAAATAGATATTATCGGTGATATTCACGGCTGTTACGATGAATTCGTCAGGCTTACAAAAAAATTAAAATACACATGGGAATCTGGAATTCCGATTCATCCACAAGGCAGAAAACTAGCATTCATTGGGGACCTGACTGACAGAGGCCCAAATTCGCTGCAGGTTGTAGAAATTGTCTATACCCTTGTTTGTGAAAAGAAAAATGCCATTTATGTACCGGGAAACCATTGCAACAAGCTCTATCGTTACTTTTTAGGAAACAAAGTTCAAATCACACACGGATTAGAAACAACCGTTGCAGAATGGCAAGCATTGGATTCAAGTAAGCAAAATCAGATAAAACAAAAATTTATCGAACTGTATGAGCAAGCTCCTCTTTATCAATTAGTAGATGACGGAAATCTCATTTTAGCCCATGCAGGGATTAAAGAGTCGTTAATTGGCAAATACAACTCCAAGGTCAAAACATTTGTCCTATATGGTGATATCACGGGTGAGACAGACGAAAGCGGCAGACCTGTACGGAGAGACTGGGCTTCCCATTATACCGGGAAAGCATGGATTGTTTACGGTCATACACCCGTCAAAGAAGTACGTAAGATTAATCGAACCTACAATATTGATACTGGAGCAGTCTTTGGAAATAAATTAAGCAGTCTTCGCTATCCTGAAATGGAAATTGTCGATGTTGAATCAAGTATGCCTTACATAGAAGACAGATTTAGACCCTTTGAATAAAATATGCGCAAAAAATAAAATGAGACTGTCCGTTATGGCTGTCTCATTCCTTTATATTGTCAAGTATTGCTTTCATATCAGCTGGGAGCTCTGAATGGAATTTTTTAACCTCACCAGTAACAGGATGGATAAAAGAAAGTTCTACACAGTGCAGTGCCTGTCTTTTCATCCATTTTAAACTCCCGCCATAAAGATCATCCCCAAAAAGCGGATGACCGATATATGACAAGTGAACACGAATCTGGTGAGTTCTGCCTGTTCTTAATTGAACTGCAATATGAGCAAAATCCTGGTACTGCTTAATTAGTGAAATTTGAGTTTCTGCATATTGACCTTCTTGAGTTACTTTCCGTTCAATGATACTATTTTCTTTACGGCCGATTGGGGCAACTATGATTTGATTTACCTGTTCTAAAACGCCTTCTACTAATGCCTCATATTTTCGTTTTACTGTCTTTTCTTTTTGCTGCAAAGTAAGTAAATAATGAATATAGCGATGCTTAGCTACGAGAAGCAATCCTGATGTGTCCCGATCTAATCTTGTTACAATATGAACAGCCGATTCGATTTGCTTTGCCTGATAGTAATGAAGCAAACCGTTTGCAATCGCATGAGTTGGTTGCTCACGCGAAGGAATCGTCAGAATTCCGGCGGGCTTATTAATCACTAGTACACTTTCATCTTCATATACAATGTCTAACGGAATAGGTTTAGTAATCAAAGATTCACTCGGAATCTCAGTTGGGAACTGGATTCGGACAAGGTCATTTTCTTTTAAGATATATCTGACATTCACTTCTTTGCCGTTGACTTCGATCTTGCCGCCCTCGAACTTTATAGCCGTTAATGTCCGGCGGGATATTTCCTTCGCAAAGAGAAATTCCCGCAGCATTTGTCCTTCCTCACTTTTTTGAACAATCCATCTAAGCTGAAATGGTGCCATATATTGCTGCTCCCTTAGTGTAAAAATTAAAATAGGAAAAATGTAACCAACCGAAAAGTTATACGGTTTATTCTTCACCGATAAAGGAATCATGGACCCGTTTCCAGAACGGAAATGGGCGAAATCTGGCAAATCGGACTTTTTGATCTGCTACCCTAAATTGAATCGATTTAACATCCTTATGTAATAAAGTTAAGTGGTCAACTGTTATATGGAAATCTGGAGAGTTGACGGGCTTCAGCACACAAGTATGATGGGAAGGCAATATAAGCGGTGACCCGATTGTCCGGAATACCCGATTATTAATAGACGCCATTTCAGCGATTTGAATCGCCGGCAAAGAAGGGTGGATGATAGCTCCTCCAAGTGCTTTGTTATAGGCTGTACTTCCCGAAGGAGTCGAAACACAAAGGCCATCTCCCCTAAAGCGCTCAAAGTGCTGCCCTCTAATTTCAACGTCAATCACAAAGGTGGCATCTACGCTCTTAACTGTAGATTCATTTAATGCCAAATAAGTTGTTTCCTTTCCTCCATGCTGATATCGAATCATGACCTCAAGCAGAGGATATTCAATTGTTTGATATGGCGTTTTCGCAATCGCAATAACGAGCTTTTCTAATTCGTCCGGTGTCCAGTCTGCATAAAATCCCAGATGTCCCGTATGAACCCCGACAAAGGCTGTTTTATCTAAGCGCCGGCTGTATCGGTGAAAAGCATAAAGAAGGGTTCCGTCTCCCCCCACCGAAATGACAATGTCAGGCTGATCCTCATCATAGATCAGCTCAAAATCAGTTAAATATGTACGAATTTTATGGGATAATACGTTTGATTTTGAGTCCCCTTTGGACGTAATCGCAAATCTTTTCATAAGTCATCCATCCCTACGATCAGTTTTATTCTGATTCTCCTTTTTTCTCGAAAAAAAGGCTTGTGCTTCTTGAATCTCCCCGCGAATTTGTGACATCTCTTCATCCAGTAAAAAGGCTGCCTCTGCTGCGCGCTGTAATCGTATCTTGATGTCCTCCGGGAACTGACCTTTATACTTATAGTTCAAAGAGTGTTCGATAGTAGCCCAAAAATTCATGGCAAGTGTACGAATCTGAATTTCAACCAATATCTTTTTTTCACCATGTATGGTTTGAACCGGATACCTAATCACAACATGATAGGAGCGGTACCCGCTCGATTTTTTATGTGATATATAATCTCTTTCTTCAAAAATCTCAAAATCATTTCTCATTTTTAAAAGCTTAACGACCCGATTTATATCATCAACAAATTGACACATTACTCTCAGACCAGCAATATCTTGCATCTCATCTTCAAGCCGATCTAACGGAATTCCTTTTTGTAAGGCCTTATCCAGAATACTTGCAATCGGCTTCACCCTTCCGGTTACAAATTCAATCGGAGACAAGGACGAATCCTGTTCGAATTGTGCCCGAATTCCCTTTAATTTAACTTTCAATTCATCAACCGCTTGCTTGTAAGGTGAGAGAAACAAATCCCAATGGTTCAATGCTTTCCCCTCCACTGATTATCCAAAAATGAGGCTAACTTTCTATATAATCATGATAAAATCAATTAAACATTCTATGTAATACGAATGTAGTCAGTACTCTCTTAATACTGAGTTTAGACTAGCAACTTTTTATCAAAGTTTATTTACTTCCAATGAAGTTTCTTTAAAATTCTCATTAGCATCTTTTATTTTAACATACTGTATATAGGCATGGGAAAAGTGGGATACATGGCATCCAATAATTTTTTCATTTGGCCTAATCTCTTTTTCTCTACGACGAAACGAGATACAATAAGGATAGTGTTTTAGAAAGGGGTGGGCAAATCGGTTGGCACAACAAATAGAAATTGAGTTTAAAAATATGCTCACTAAAGCTGACTTTGAAAAATTAATAAAGGGATTTAAGCTTAATAAGGGAAACTTTAAAAAACAAGTTAATTTTTACTTTGATACATATGATTTTATTTTGAAACAGCACAAAGCTGCTCTTAGAATTCGCGAAAAGAATGGTCTGTATGAGCTTACGTTAAAGGAACCCTTAGGTCAGGGACTGTTAGAAACAACTGATATCCTCGAACCGGTGGTAGCTTTGGATCTCATAAAAGGTAAAACTTCGATTCCTGAAGGAGATGTGTATGTCCAGCTTCAAAAGTATCCGCTCCAACTGGAACAAATCCGCTTATTTGGATCATTAGAAACGGAACGGGCTGAGGTTACATATGAAGCAGGATTACTAGTCTTTGATAAAAGCAGATACTTTGGGAAAGTCGATTATGAAATCGAATATGAGGTGACAGATATTGAAATTGGCAAGGCATCCTTTCTAGCCTTATTAGAACAATACGACATACCAATCAATCCAGCTGAAAATAAAATGATTCGCTTTTATAAAGAAAAACAAATGGAACATGAAAAGAGGGTGGAAACAGAATGAAAGTCCAAGATATAAAAGCATTGATGGAAATTCAAGCTTTGCAAACACTGCAAGGGAAAGAATCAACGATTGACTCCTCCCAGGTTTTTCAGACTTTATTAATTGAATCATTAAAAGAAAAAACAGAAGTAAATCCTGCAGAGAGTGTAATAAACAATTTAAATCAAATTCATTCAAACGCAAGTGTGCCAGTCTCCAGCACTCACGGAAATGAAACCATCCAAAGTATTATTGAACTAGCAGCTGACCAATATAATGTTCCGAGCCAGCTCATCCATGCAGTCATTCAGCATGAGTCTAATTATGACCCATCTGCCACCAGCAGGGCAGGTGCCAAGGGACTGATGCAATTAATGCCACAGACTGCTAAAAGTCTCGGAGTTACTGATATTTATGATCCGATGCAAAATATTTTAGGTGGAACAAAATATTTAAAATCTATGATTGATAAATATGACGGCAATATCCAATTAGCACTGGCTGCTTATAATGCTGGCCCAGGCAATGTCGATCGTTATAATGGGATCCCCCCATTTACTGAAACACAAAACTACGTAAATAAAGTTTGGACTACCTATACTAAACTAATTTCCTTGTGATGAGACCTTAAACGAGGTCTCTTTTAAATTTCGGATGCACCCCAGTAAATAACGGATCGTATGTCCTATCGTATCGTCAAAACAGCGTTTTTTATGCAAATAACGTATTGTATGTCCAAAAAGTGATCCCTCCCAATTCCAAGCTTGGGCAAACTTTTCTGTCACAAAGTTCTCCTCCATCAGCACCTCCATTATTTAACAAAACCACACGTTGCTCATGAAATCTGCTTTCTAGCAATCCCGTGTAAGCTATTTGTTTGTTTTATCCCCTTCTCGCTGGTAAAATACTATCATAATATAAGAAAAGCGAGATGACAGTTTCGCATCGTGCACTGAGCTAGAAAGGAATAAAGTTCCGGCACGATTCATTGTTATTATTAGAAAAGCCCAGTGGTAATATGTCAAGCACCAAAATCAAATGAATTGGAAATTAAAACGTAAGTTGTCTAAACCAAAGCAGATTTTGGGCATGACAAATAAACTTCGCTTTTTCTCTTTTAAAAAAAGAAAA
>NZ_JAKZKT010000023.1 GCF_022808645.1 Bacillus litorisediminis | reverse complement strand
TTTAGATTAACAAAACCTCCCCCCAGCAAAAGAAACAGAAAGGCTGGGGGATAATACCAAAGTCCGAATAGCAGAATTGTACATTCTAAAACGAGCAAAAGTGTACATATTATCGTTGACATTTATAAAGGACTTTGTTTTGTTATGCAAACTCATCCAATGATACCTAGCCTTATATGAAGTTCGTGTTCCTCAGACCGGAGGTTTGCCGCTCGCTTCCTTCAGATTCCGTGTCACCACGGACACCCTTGCGTTAAGCTACTGTTACTTCTGCCTTCACAGTTCGGGACTTTCACCCTATAGATTGCACCCATGCTGGGCGCACACAAAAAAGACCGGCTTTCTTGGAATGCCGGTCTTTTTTAATCCTCATATTCTTCTTAAAATCCTAAAATTGCTTTAAATAGGGATGTCGTTTCTCCTCCAGCAAAAAAAACATAAAGAAGCAAGTACACAACAACCCCTGTTATGGCCGTAAAGAACCAAATGATACTAGTAATAGGCCCTAGCCTCCTATGTATTTTGTAATTCTCTTTATACCCGCTGTACAATTGGATGATCCCGAGTACAGCTCCCGTTGTAGCCAAAGTTATATGGAAGATTAAGAAAATTGTATAGTAAATCTCTATATTATCCGGTCCGCCGAATGATGTATTCCCCATAAAAATCGTTCTGCTCATATAGATGATAAAAAATAAAATAGCAAATATCGCAGCGGTCATCATAATCCGCTGGTGTGCTTCAACTTTTCTTTGCTTAATGAGAATCCAACCGATTGCGACAAAGATTGCGCTTAAGACAATAAACGACGTACTAAGCGTAGGCAATAAAGGCAAATTCATGTATTTCCACTCCCATCATTCCAGCCAAAGCAAAGGTGGAGCCGTCCCCTTACACTGGAGACGGCCATCATTTACTCTGCGTAGTTTGGTTTAAGTTTTGCTTTTTCTTGTTCTTCTTTTTCTGCCTCTTGTTCTTGACGGTACCAGCTAAAGAAAATACTGGCTAAAACAATACCGTAAACAATTTCTTGGATAATTTTCATCAGCACTCCGCCTAGTTGCTGATCATCCCGTAATGGCATAGTGTTAAACATCTCGGGTCCTGTTATTCCTAAGTCCGCGATTGAAATACCTATTGGAAGACAAAGCTTCATCGCTTCTGCCCAATAGGTTGGGTTGGTATAGGTTAAATAAAGCGGCTCCTCAGCGAAAATAATAAGGGCGCATGCCGGGGTCAGAAGTACGGAAGCTGCAAGCAAATAACCGATTTTTCTTAGCCCTGATAAGCTTCTTTTTTCTTCTACCTTATTCATTAAAGGCCACCACATACAGAACGCTAAAATAAACAGAACCACCATATAGATTCCATGAATAAGAAAATCCGTTTTTACCCGATCAAAAATCAATGGAACATGATAAAAAGAAAAAATTCCATTAAAAAGAATGAGAGCCACAATTGGTTTAGTGAATAAACGGAAAACAGGGGCAACGATTTTATTTTCAATCAGAAGTTTTCTCCAAGCCCAGCTTGGGACTCCGCGAATTATCAAAATCGGAGCGATTAGAAAAAGAACGGCCATTTGGATCATATGAGCAGAGAATACAATATGGCTCATAACATCTAAGGGCGATCCCATTGTTATGTAAATCAGTGCCATTCCAGAGATAAAATATACATTGTCCTTAGTTTTTAATGGTTCTGTTTTCGACCATTTCTTTTGGAAGTTTCGGATCATATAAAAATAAAGGCATGTTATGACCATTAAAAATAAGAAGAAGTAAGGACTCCATAAGGTAACAAAACTAAAGGTATTAAAAATGGACATAGTGCACCTCCACAAAATTCCCAAGAATAAATTCACGTTCTTGGGATGTGACCGTAATAATCGGTGTATTCCCACCTTTTATTATACAGCCTTTAAACAAGTAACTGCAATCCAAGGGAATAGGATTCGCCTTTAAAAGGGCAATTGTTCAAAAAACGTTCAAATCATTCATAAAAAAACCTGCCCCTAAACGTAAACTGTACCCTACAGGTAGACTTTTTTTAAGTTACTACTCTATAGGGTACAGTTTAAACGTAAGGGCAGGTTTTTATTTTACCACCAAACAACAGTAAGCATAGCTAATACTGTTATAAATGCAGCAAATATTCCTGAGTACATGAAGAGTGTTACTGCTTCATGTCCTTTGTGGCTCATATGCATAAAATAGTAAAGCTGAAAAGCGACTTGCACAAGGGCAAGAAGCAATATAAACGGTACAACAAAATACCCTGAGAAATCACCGTATATAACTGCAAGGAATGCAATGATGGTAAAAACGATCATAAGTGCAAAGGTTACTACCTGATTCTTCATATCCTCTGCATTTTTTTTACGGCGATACTCGAGATCAACACGTGAATTACCTGATTCTGATTGTTGATTCGCCATAATTATCCCACCATTCCCATTAAATATACAACTGTAAAGATGAACACCCATACGACGTCAATGAAGTGCCAGTAAAGACTTGCTACATAAAACTTAGGAGCCGTGTATAAGTCAAATCCGCGTCTTGCATTTCGGATCATTAAGGCAACAATCCAAGACAGCCCGAAGGTGACGTGCGCTCCATGGAATCCAGTTAATGTGAAAAACGCTGAACTGAACGCACTAGTAGTATATCCAAAGCCATCATGAACATAATGATAAAACTCATAAATCTCAATGCCTAAGAAGCCAAGACCTAATAAAACTGTTATAAAGAGCCAAAGCTGCATTTTCGCAAAGGCAAAGTTCTTCATATGATACATTGCGTAGACACTGGTAAGCGAGCTTGTCAAAAGCAGGATTGTCATGATAAAAACGAGCTTGGGATCAAATAATTCCGCCGCTTGCTCTCTATCTACTAAGGCTAAATAGGTTGCGAAGAGAGAAGCAAAGAGAACTGTTTCTCCCCCTAGGAAAAACCAAAACCCTAAAAACTTGTTTTTTCCTTCAAGGGTGGCTTTTTCTGGGGACGCAGGCCAATTTTCAACTGTGAATTTTTCTTGTGCCTCCATTATGCCTTAACCCCCTTATTATCGTCATCCACTAAATCTTCTTTGTGAATATGGTAGCCATGATCATCTTTAATGGAGCGAATTAACATGGAACCAAACGTAATGGCTAATCCAATAATGAGAACCGGGATTCCCCAAGCGTATCCATCTTCCTGATAGAGAGCACCGAATCCGGCAATAAATAAGCCAAGTGAAATAACAAACGGCAAGAATGAATTGTTCGGCATATGAATATCTCCAACCGGTTCAGCAGGAGTTAGTTCTTTTTTGCCATCCATTTTTTCTAGCCACCAAGCATCTAATCCACGTACTAGCGGGAGCTGCTTGAAGTTGTAGAAAGGTGCTGGTGCAGGAAGAGCCCATTCCATCGTACGGCCATCTTCCCAGGCATCACGGCCGACCTTTTTATTTTTAACAGAAGTGATAATGATATTTACGAGCAAGATGATAACCGCTACCGCCATAAATAATGCCCCAATCGAACTGACAAGGTTTCCGGTATCTAATCCTTGATCTGGCAAGAATGTGAAAATTCTCCGCGGCATTCCCATCAGTCCAAGGAAATGCTGGATAAAGAACGTTAAATGGAAGCCTATAAAGAATAGCCAGAACGTAATTTTTCCTAAAAGTTCATTCAATTTCGTACCAAACATGATTGGCCAGTAGAAATGGGCTGCTGCAAGCAGTGCAAATACTACCCCACCAACAATAACGTAGTGGAAGTGAGCGACTACAAAGTAAGAATCATGATATTGATAATCGGCTGGTGCTGCCGCTAACATAACCCCTGTTACTCCGCCAAGCAAGAAACTAGGAATAAATGCGACTCCGTACAGCATTGGTGTGGTGAAGCTGATTTTTCCGCCCCACATCGTAAACAGCCAGTTAAAGATTTTGATACCTGTAGGTACGGCAATTGCCATTGTTGCTACCGCAAAGATCGAGTTTGCTACAGGACCCATTCCAGTTGTGAACATGTGGTGCGCCCAAACCATGAATCCTAAGAAACCAATTAGGACGGTCGCAAATACCATCGATGAATATCCAAATAGTCTTTTTCTTGAGAATGTAGCAATAATCTCAGAGAAAATCCCGAATGATGGCAAAATCAAGATGTAAACTTCCGGGTGACCGAAAATCCAGAATAAGTGCTCGTAAATAATAGAGTTACCGCCAACAGCTTCATTAAAGAAATTCGCACCAAACATACGGTCAAACATCAATAAGAATATGCCGACTGTCAATGCAGGGAATGCAAATAAAATTAATGCGGATGCGACAAAAGTGGACCAAGTAAATAGCGGCATTCTCATATACGTCATACCAGGCGCGCGCATTGTAATAATGGTAACGAGGAAGTTAATCCCTGCCATTAATGTTCCGAAACCTGAAATTTGCAGACCGATAATGTAAAAATCAACTCCATTACCTTGAGATTCAACCGCTAATGTTGCGTAAGACGTCCAACCTGCATCTGGAGCTCCTCCAAGGAACCATGAAAGGTTAAGAAATACTCCTCCAAAGAAGAATAACCAGAAACCTAATGCGTTTACAAATGGGAACGCAACGTCACGTGCTCCTATCTGCAAAGGTACAACAGCGTTCATAAAGGCGAATAATAATGGCATGGCTGCCAAAAAGATCATAGTTGTTCCGTGCATTGTCATGATTTCATTAAATGTACCTGCAGCAATAAAATCGTTATCAGGAACAGCTAACTGGATCCGGATTAACAATGCCTCGATCCCACCAACTATGAAGAAAAAACCGCCTGCTATTAAATAAAGGATTGCAATTTTTTTATGGTCGACAGTAGTCAAATATTCCCATAAAGTTGAGCCAAATCCTTTCTTCTGTGCAATGGTGCTCACGATTTTACCTCCCTAAAAAAAACTGGTAATACTGTTTTATTCTTGAACTTTTAAGCTAAATAAATATTCTGTTAGAGCATCAATTTGATCCTCGGTTAGGTCTGGATATGTGTTTGTCATTTTATTTCCTGGCTTTAATTTTTCAGGATCCGCTAACCAGGCTTTTAAGTACTCCTCTTCATGAGGCAGAATTCCAGCAATCCTAACTCTGTCCCCGAACGTAGCTAAGTTTGGAGCAGTACGGGCTGCCTCCGGTCTTTCATCAATCGGAGAAATAGCATGACACTGAATACAGTTTTGTGCGAAAATCTCACTGCCTTGTTGCGCTAATTCGTTATCCGTTAAGTCAGGTGCTTCATAATTTTGCATCGCTGTAATCCATGAATTAAATTCATCTTTGGATAGAGCTTTAACTTTAAAATCCATAAAAGCATGTGAAGGGCCGCAAAGCTCGGCACATTTTCCATAGAAAATATTGTCTGCTACTTCATCTGCAGCTTCTGGATCAAACTCTAGCCAAAACTTATTTTCAACTTCAGTATTGGTATCAAGCTTTCCTCCAACCGCTGGAATCCAGAAGGAGTGCTTTACATCAGAGGACTTTAAGTTAAAATATACTTTTTGACCGGTTGGGACAACTAAATCCTGTGATGTAATAACCCCGTAATCTGGATATTCAAATTCCCACCAGTACAGATTCGCCCTTACGTTGACGAGTAATCCGTCACGATTTCCTTCTTCATCTTTTTCCATACCAGAAACATCAGCAAAATTAAAGGTCGCTGCCACGGTAGGAACAGCTAAAATAAGTAGTAACAAAATAGGAATCGTAGTCCAAATAATTTCTAATTTGTGATTACCTTCAACTTGTTTCGGTATTTCATTATCGCCTTTTTTCCTTCTGAACTTAATCACAACCATTAAGAAAATGACGGTAACAACCACGATCACTAAAACCATGATAGACGTACTTAAAATCATTAGTTCTAACTGTGATTGGGCCACTGTTCCTGCTGGCTGAAGTGTCGATAGGAATGGTTCACCACAACCCGCTAACAGAAAAGAAACAATGGCTAAAACTGGTATAATTCGCCATTTATGCAGCCGCTTCTTCATAGCGTAAATCAAACCCCTCTTTCTTTGAAATCCTCTTTGAAGAAATACTTCATATATTCAATTCTTTTTACAAGAAAGAATTGCCTAGATAAGCGTAACAATAATCATGCTAACAAACAAGATAGTTAAATAATTTAATGAGTAAATAAACATGAGATTTGCCCATTTTACCGTATCTTCCATTTTATAGCCCGCAATCCCTAGTACTAGCCAGCCAACATTTAGGGCAGTTGCTAAGACTAAGAATGGCCATCCTAATGAAAATAAATAAAATGGTAAAGGCAAAAGACAAGCTACCCACGCATTCATTTGTCTTCTTGTCACATCAAACCCATGGACAACAGGCAGCATTGGAATACCTGCTGCACGGTATTCTTCACATCGTTTGATGGCAATCGCGAGAAAATGCGGAATCTGCCAAATAAACATAATTAAAAATAAAATAATCGGCACAATGTGCAATGTAGGATCAACAGCTGCCCACCCAATTAACGGAGGTACCGCTCCGGAAAAACTGCCTACAACGGTGTTTAATGTATGGCGTCTTTTTGACCACATTGTATAAAGGACAACATAGAAAAAAGCTCCTATTAATCCAATCAAAGCCGCAGTTGCAGTAGTCATTAATAAGAAACCGGTACCAACAGCTATTAAAAACAAGCCAATAATTAGTGCCTGTTGTCCAGTGATTTTCCCTGTTACGGTTGGTCTGGACTTAGTACGGCTCATGATAAGATCAATATCTCTATCATAGTAATTATTAATACTGCAAGAACCTGCGATTACTAATGAGGAACCTAACAAAGTGTAAATAACGGTTCCAATTTGATCAAGAAAACCTAAATTCTGAAAATGAAGAGCAAGCCATAATCCTGCAAAGGTAGTTATAAAATTAGAATTTACAATTCCAATTTTTATAAGAGCAAGGAAATCCTTTAGTGCATTTGTATCAGTAAGATCCCCAGAATCTTTTAACGCTTCTGATGCCACTTTGGTATTAGCCACTATGACTCTCCTCCTTTCCGTTCCAATGATACCGGTTAAATATTCGCCTATAAAGAAGGTGAAGTAGAACAATAATAATGCCCTTAATCTTTCTAATAGGAACCTTACTCATTATACTATACCAATTATTGCATGAAAAACGCCTTTTGTGGATATGAAAAATAAAATTCACATAATAGACAAAAAGCTCAATGAAACAAATAAAATCAGTCATTCAATATTTGGTCATGATGACCTCTACAGTCAATTATTAAATCATATTTTGTTGCGATTTTGTGAAAATCTTCGTTTGAAATTATGTCTAATTTGTGTCAAGCGACGAAAAGTCTCCCCTTTTCGTGATTATTTTAGCATAATATTCGGTAGAGATTTTTTTGTATGAATCCAATCAAGTCTTTAGTAGTTTGCGAAACTTTCGTCTAGTCAATTCGCTTTATTTATCCCGCTTATTTTTTATATTCGAATTTGCTACTTCCAAAATAGGCGGTATAATAGGATAGGATTTGTTTAAGAAATAAGAGATTAAATAAATGAATGTATGTCCTCTACTCTAAAGGTTGAGCGGTTTCGAGGTTCTTCCGGACATAGGTTCCGCTATTTGGTCCAAAAACCGGTACTTTCAAAATATAGGACACTAGTTTCCGTTATTAGGACAAAAACAGGCAATTTTCGAGTGATTTTCGGCAAATAACGGATCGTATGTCCGATAAATAAAGATAAATACCGGTTTTCGTGAAAATAAAGGATTATATGTCCGCTGACCAACAATGCCATGCGGTTGATGCACGCTAGTTTCTAGCAGCCATCGGTTCCGCCGGCGGATCCATATGTCCGCTTAAACA
Organism: Bacillus litorisediminis; assembly: GCF_022808645.1. GTDB lineage: Bacteria > Bacillota > Bacilli > Bacillales > JC228 > Bacillus_BF > Bacillus_BF litorisediminis. Next base: position 58,499 of record NZ_JAKZKT010000023.1, on the reverse strand, counting down.
ATCAATTATATAAACTAGAATTAATTTTTGTACCGAAGACATCATATCCTACGTGGAAAGAAGGTTGAAAATATGCAACGTAGGGGATTAAAAGTAATAGCAGTCCTATCAACTATGGCTATGCTTTTTGTTTTATTAGGGGGAGCATTGGTAACAAAAACAGATTCTGGAGATGGATGTGGGGATTCATGGCCCCTCTGTCATGGTCAATTGATTCCTGATGAAATAACTCCAGAGTTAGTGATAGAGATGGCACATCGTGTTGTATCAGGATTAGCAGGGATTTTTGTCCTTACACTCTCAATCCTGAGTTGGAAGTATCTTGGGTCCAAAAAAGAAACCCGATTTTTATCGGTATTATCCTTCTTATTTTTGGTGCTGCAAGCTTTGATTGGTGCTGCTGCTGTAAAATGGGGACAATCTGATTTTGTATTGGCTCTTCATTTCGGAATCTCACTTATCTCATTTGCATCCGTTTTTCTTTTAACACTCATTGTTTTCGAGGACGGGCAAAAATTCAATGACAAGCCTCTATTTATCGATAGCAAAATGAAGCGTCATATAATAGGTATTATCCTGTATACCTATGCGGTAGTTTATACAGGAGCACTCGTACGTCATGTGAATGCAAGTCTGGTTTGTCCGGATTGGCCTCTTTGTGTAAATAATACGTCAAGATTACTTCCGACTAATTTTCACGAATGGGTTCAGATGGGACACCGTTTCTTGGCAGGAATTGTATTTATTTGGATTGGTTATATTATGGTTCTAGTTTTAAAACACTATAATGATCAAAAAGCGCTTAAATATGGATGGATGATGGCTTTTATCCTCGTTTCATTGCAGGTGACTGCTGGTGCATTAGTTGTCTTCTCACATCTAAATTTAGCTTTTGCCTTAGCACATGCTCTTTTTATTTCGCTTTTGTTTGCTTTGCTAAGTTACTTTATTCTTCTGCTGTATAGGAGTCATCAATACTATAATTCACCTAAAAAAACGAGCCAGCAAATCAATCTTCAATAGAGAGAACTTGTCTCACGCCAAGTCTTGAGGCGCAGGCGACAGCAAGCTTTCGTTATCACGCTCGAAACGCACGTCCTGTGGCCTCGCTCGAATAGGGTATCCTTTGACCGTTGTACTTTATTCCTGAGAATTTAGACATACTTCATAGCTAAAAATATATAATTCAAAGTATAACAAAAAAGTGCTGCTTAAAAAGCAGCACTTTTTCTATTCCCTGCCTAGCTCGATCAAAAGATCTCCGGTATTAATAGAATCACCATTTTGTACATAAATCGATTGGACAATACCATCGAATGGCGCCTGAACCGTCGTTTCCATTTTCATAGCTTCTGTAATAAGAAGATGGTCTCCCTTTTTGACCTTTTCTCCCTTTTCTACTAATAGTTTAACGACCGTTCCGGGCATTGTCGCACCAATATGAGATTCAGTTTTTGGGTTCGCTTTTATTCTTGCTGCAACAGCGGTTTTTATATTTTCATCTTTTATAACAACTTCCCGCGGCTGGCCGTTTAACTCGAAATATACCACTCTCGTTCCATCAACTTGCGGCTGGCCGATTGAAACCAGTTTCACAATGAGCGTCTTTCCAGTTTCAATCTCGACTTCAATTTCCTCACCAAGTCTCATTCCATAAAGGAATGTTGGAGTGTCTAATACCGAAACATCTCCAAACTGATTGACTGTTTGGTTATATTCCTCAAAAACTTTTGGGTAGAGTGCATAGGAGAGTACGTCAAAGTCTGTTACTTTTCTATCCAATTCATGAACAAGTTTTTCTCTAATTTCATTAAAATCAACATCATCCAGTAATTCTCCAGGACGTACCGTAATCGGTTCTCTGCCTTTGAGAATGACCTTTTGCAGCTCTTCAGGGAACCCTCCATACGGCTGTCCAAGATATCCTTCAAATAGCTCTACAACTGAATCAGGAAAGTCTAGGGTAAGTCCTTTCTCTATTACATCACTTTCTGTCAGATCATTTTGTACCATGAACAGAGCCATATCCCCTACCACTTTTGAGGAAGGTGTAACTTTTACAATATCCCCAAACAATTGATTGACTCTGCCATACATTTCTTTGACTTCATCCCATCGATCTCCCAAACCAACGGCTTTCGCCTGCTGCTGAAGGTTACTATACTGACCGCCTGGCATTTCATGTGTATAGACATCTGGATGAGGAGCCATCATGCCGCTTTCAAAATCTTTATACATTCTGCGAATATCTTCCCAATAATTCGATAGCGCCTCTAAATTTTCAATGGAAAGCTGCGGTTGTCTTTCATTTCCTTGCAGCGCGTAATAAAGACTATTGGCACTAGGCTGAGACGTTAAACCAGCCATTGTGGATACAGCTGTATCTACAATATCGACACCGGCTTCTATCGCTCGTGCATACATAAAGATACCGTTGCCGCTTGTATCATGAGTATGAAGATGGATTGGAATATCAACTGTTTCCTTTAAAGCAGAAATAAGGCGATAAGCTGCTTCTGGCTTTAAAAGTCCAGCCATATCCTTAATTGCAAGCATATGAGCCCCTTGATTTTCAAGCTCCTTTGCCATCTGTTTATAATAATTCAGATCATATTTAGCCCGTGCAGGATCTAAAATATCGCCTGTGTAACAGATTGCAGCTTCTGCCACTTTTCCTGAGTCACGAACTGCCTGAATCGCTACTTCCATCCCTTTGACCCAGTTTAGACTGTCAAAGATTCGAAAGACATCAATCCCTGCTTGAGCAGACTTTTCAACAAATTCACGAATCACATTATCGGGGTAATTTTTATATCCTACTGCATTTGACGCTCTCAAGAGCATTTGGAATAAAATATTAGGCATTTTTTCACGTAAAACAAGCAATCTTTTCCATGGGTCTTCCTTTAAAAACCTGTAGGCAACATCGAAGGTTGCACCACCCCACATTTCTACTGAAAACAAATTTGGCAAGAGTTTAGCCGTAGGTTCAGCAATGTGTTTTAAATCAATAGTACGGACTCTTGTAGCAAGCAATGATTGATGGGCATCGCGAAACGTAGTATCAGTCAGCAATACTTTTTTCTGATCTTTAACCCACTTCGTTAAGCCTTCCACTCCCTTTTCTTCGAGAATCTGCTTCGTTCCGTTTATAAAAGCAAGCTCTGCTGGTACTTGCGGTATTCTCGTTCTTGGAAAGACTGGTTTTTTCTTTTTTTCGATGCCCGGAAACCCATTGATTGTAACATTCCCAATATAGGTGAGCATCTTAGTGCCGCGGTCTTTGCTGATTGGAAAATTGAACAATTCAGGTGTTTCGTCGATGAAATGGGTCGTATACTCACCTGAAAGGAATTTTTTGTGCTTTACTACATTTTCCAGGAACGGAATATTGGTTTTAATCCCCCTTATTCTGAATTCCTGAAGGTTCCGGACCATCTTCTTTGCTGCTTGTTCAAAGGTTAATGCCCAAGTCGATACCTTTACTAATAATGAATCATAGTAAGGCGTTATAACAGCACCCTGAAACCCGTTCCCCGCATCTAATCGAACACCAAAGCCTCCGCCTGAGCGATAAGCAATAATTCTGCCAGTATCCGGCATAAATTGATTAAGCGGGTCCTCTGTTGTCACTCTGGACTGGATCGCATATCCATTTGGTTTTATATGGTTCTGCTGAGGAATCCCCACAAGTGAGCTATGTAAACCGTAGCCTTGTGCAATCAGGATTTGTGACTGAACAATATCAATTCCGGTAATTAGTTCAGTAATCGTATGTTCAACTTGAATCCGCGGATTAACCTCAATGAAATAAAACTGATCTCCTTGGACTAAAAACTCAACTGTTCCGGCATTGATGTATCCAACACTCTTCATAAGTTCGACAGCTGCTGTACAGATTTCATTCCTTACACTTTCCTTTAACGAAACAGAAGGTGCAACCTCAACAACTTTTTGATGGCGTCTTTGAACAGAACAGTCTCGTTCAAATAAATGAACAATGTTCCCTTCATGGTCACCCAATATTTGAACTTCGATATGCTTTGGAGCCTCGATCATTTTTTCAACATATACTTCATCGTTGCCGAATGCCGCTTTCGCCTCAGATTTAGCGCGTTCAAAAGCCTGTCTGATTTCCTCTTGGGAACGAACGACCCTCATTCCGCGGCCCCCGCCGCCAAGGGACGCTTTTAAAATAATGGGAAAACCATATTGCTTCGTAAATTGAATGACATCTTCCAATCTTTGAACAGGTCCTTCACTTCCCGGAACGACTGGGACACCGGCCTTTTTGGCAGCCTCGCGTGCTCTCACTTTGTCGCCAAAAATATAAAGATGCTCTGGATGAGGACCTACAAATGTTATCCCTTCTTCTTTACATCGTTTTGCTAATTCAATATTTTCGGATAAAAATCCGTAGCCAGGGTGAATTGCATCTACCCCGCTTTGCTTAGCTATTCTTATAATATCTTCTATGTCTAAATAAGCTTCAATGGGCTTTTTTCCTTCCCCGACTAAGTAAGCTTCATCTGCTTTATAACGATGATACGATCCCGTGTCTTCTTTTGAATAAATGGCAACCGTCCGAATATCCAATTCCGTACAGGCCCTGAATATACGAATGGCAATTTCACCCCTGTTTGCAACCAGCAGTTTTGTAATTTTCCCCATACCTATCACTCCATTCATTTTTATGATCGATTAATCACTCTCTTATTCCCGCTAATTGTGTAAAGCTTTTGATTTTGAACCTCTTCGGCAGAAGGAATATCTTTTTTCTCTTTATACCTTCTTTCGTAGTTCGTGAAACATGAGACATTTACGAGTAGCCCCAAAGATAAAGATAATAAAAGCAAAGAACTTCCCCCATAACTGATAAAAGGAAGCGGCACACCTGTAATCGGAATTAATCCTGAGGCGCCTCCCAGGTTAATAAAAGATTGAATCCCAATCATGCTCGATATACCTATGGCAAGTAAACTTCCGAATGGATCTCTGCATTTTGTACTGATTCTTATACCGCGAAGAACAATAAAACCAAGCGAAAGGATCACAAACCCAACCCCGAATACGCCAAGTTCTTCAGAGATAATCGCAATAATGAAATCAGTATGAGGCTCAGGAAGGTACCCAAGTTTTTGCGTACTTTCTCCAAGTCCCTTTCCAGTTAAACCCCCGAGTCCAATCGCATAATAGGAATTGACAAGGTGATAGCCATCGTTCTGAACATCTGAAAAAGGGTCTAGGAATCCTTCAAATCTACCAAGTCGCTCTTCAGAAAAGATTTCATCTTTCTTCATTAAAATAAAGGGAGAAACCAGTATTACAAAAACCACTCCAAGCAAAAAAAGTTTCGCTAGGCTTTTTACATTCATACCAGAGCAAATAATCATAAAAGCCCCAATCATAAAGATAATGGCTGCTGTTCCGAAATCAGGCTGGACCATAACAAGAAAGCAGACTAATAATAAGTATAAAAGTGGAGGGACAACCCCTTTATTAAAATCATTTATATAGGATTGTTTTTTTCCATAAACAGCAGCAAGGTAGATAATAATCCCTAATTTGGCAAACTCAGAGGGCTGAAAGCTTCTGGCTCCCATCTGAAACCAGCTTTGGGCATTATTGTATACCTGGCCAAATAAAAATAGTGCAGCGAGACTTGCCAAGGTGGCTAACATAATAAAAGCTAAAACTTTTTTATTTTGAAAAATTTTATATGGAAAAATCGCTGCCAGAAAAAAAGCAATAAATGCGAGGAGAATATTTAATTTTTGTTTTTGATAGAAAAAGTCACTTGGTCTAGGAGGATCTAACTGTTGTACCGCCCACACAATACTCGAACTATAAATCATGACCAATCCAAAAAAGCATAACAGGATATATACAATGACAATCGAGTAATCATAGGACTTTATAATGTTTTTTAGCATGTAATCTACCCCATCTAATACCATTTTGTATGTATGTTACATTTCAATAAAAAAAGTGAGTTTCCTGCTATCATTAAAATAAAAAAACTCAAACAGCTCTATATGATTGTTTGAGTTTTTCAACTTATTTCTTTTGTGATGCCTCATGCAGGACGGACAATTGTCGCTCTAAAGCATCTAAGAGTTCTTTACCATCCTTAGGATCAACTAATCCCAGCCGGACAGCAAAATCAATCTCTCGAGACAGTCCAAACATTTGTGTATCCAATACTTCCTCATATAGAGGGCATTGTGGCATCGTCAAATTATCCATTTGCACTTTTATTAATTTAAAAATCTTATCGGCGTCTGCCTTAAGCAATTCATACGCTTTTTCACTATGCTGTACGGTTGTCTCTTGTGCCACGGAGATCCCCCCAATTACGTCCATTAAAGATATTTGTTCAAAAAGTTTGACAACATTAACGGACTTTTTGAACAACCTCTAATTGCCGATTCTATCTTTAAATTTTACCTTCAATTCTTTAAAATTGCAAGGATTAAAAGGGAAACGAAGGGGAGGATATGAACATTTAGAAGATACTAAAATTATATTTTTCATTCATAAGTTCTAATAGTTTCCACCCTGCCAGACTGTTCCCTTTTTCATCCAGGGCTGGCGAAAACACCCCGATCCCGCAGCGATTCGGAATCACACCAAGGATCCCTCCAGATACACCGCTTTTTGCCGGTATACCTACTTTCATCGCAAATTCCCCAGAGGCATTATACATCCCGCATGTTACCATAAATGTTTTACAAATTCGTGCAATTTGCACTGGAATCAACTGCTCCCCTGTAACAGGATTACGGCCATTGTTTGCGAAAACAGCCCCTAATTGGGCAAGCTCGAGGCAATTCATTTCAATAGAACATTGTTTGGTATAAAGCTCCATAATCTCTTCTACTTCACCAACTATGATTCCATGTTGCTTCATAAAGAAACAAAGGGCTCGATTGAGGTAGGACGTAGTAAATTCAGATTCTTGCAATTCTTGACTATAATCGATTTTCTGGTTACCTGTTAATGTTCTGACAAAGGCGAGGAAGCCGTCCCATTGCTCCCTTGGATTTGTCCCTGGAATTAAACTCGTTACAACTAAAGCGCCGGCATTGATCATAGGGTTCAGTGGCTTCGATGGCTTGACTGTTTCAAGCTTGGCGATTGAATTAAATGGATCGCCAGTCGGCTCCATCCCCACTCTTTGGAATACTTCCTCCTCCCCAATTCGAGCCAAAACATATGCTAAGCTTAAAACTTTTGATATACTTTGTAGCGAGAACTTTTGTTTATAATCACCAGCGTAGATACAATTACCGTCTAAATCGAAAATCGCCACCGATAAATGGTTAGGGTTTGCTTTTTCTAATGCTGGTATATAGGAAGCAAGATTCCCATGCGCACTATATGGTCTAGCCTGCAATACTAATTGTTCGAGCTCACGGCTTACCTGACACGTCAAATTGAACACCCTTTACACGTATATTCTTTTACATAGAATTTCCTATAAGTAAAGATTGATTCAACAGACTGACAGGTTAAAAATTTTTGTACGAAAGGATTTGGGAGCTATGGATTTTATCATTCAATTAAAAGGAAATGTCCGTTTCCCATTAACATTAGATCCGACCGTTTGGATTTTTGATGATAGAAAATTGGACTTGGACGAAACAACACAAGAAACAAAAGAAGAAAAAGATTTTACAGAAGTGTTATCTAAAAACTGGGAAAAAGAAATCATGGAAGGAGCCGTTTCTCCCCCTACTATTAAATCCGAAAAGAAATTTTTAAAAGAGAAAATTTTAAATGGGACCTTTGCGATGCCCTTTAAACCATTCTTGGAAAATGCTGAGCCTAATAAAGATGCCAGCCAGTTAATTGTAGAAACTAAAGACGGAGAAATAGCTCTTCCCTTAGCAGAGGCCAATAACATCCTTCTGAAATTTTCGCACCAGGGAAAACCGCTTAAAGAAGATGGTCCAGTACATGTTATTTACGGTGACCGTTCCAATTTTGAAAATCCTATCAAAAATGTTAAAGCCTTTATTGTTAAATAACTGGTTTTTAGAAGGATAGATTACTCAAAATTAACCCGAGCATTTCATGGCGGACATAAGATCCGTTATTTAACAAAAAGGCCAGTTTTAGAAAATTATGAGTACATCAGGTCCGTTATTTGATGAAATCCCGGTTATTTTTTATGATTTTGGTCAAATAACGGATCGCATGTCCGATCAGTTCACAAAAACAGCGGTTATTTGTGAACTACCGGATCATATGACCTCTATCACCTGAGGGAATTGAGTTCAATAAGAGAATAGAAAGCCCACAATAAGTAAAACCCTCGGTTCTTGCTATAACACAACTGCAATTGTGGGCCCTTTTAATGCTTTGCCTAAAGCAATTCCGCCGCTAATTTAGCAAGGTTCGATCTTTCACCTTTTACAAGCTTAATATGGCCGGCAATGGATTGATCTTTAAACTTTTCGACTACATAAGTAAGGCCATTATTATACTCATCCAAATAAGGATGATCGATTTGTTCAGGATCCCCCATTAATATGATTTTACTTCTATCCCCAACCCTGGTTAATATCGTTTTGACTTCATGCTTGGTTAAGTTTTGAGCTTCATCAATAATTATAAATTGCTCTGGAATGCTGCGGCCGCGTATATAGGTAAGAGCTTCCACTTCAATGGAACCCATTCCCGCTAAAATGGCATCTAATTCTCCAGGCTTTTTCGTATTAAACAAGTACTCCAGATTATCATAGATTGGCTGCATCCAAGGTCGCAGCTTTTCCTGCTTCTCACCGGGAAGATAGCCGATATCTTTGCCTACAGGTACGATAGGTCTCGCTACTAATAGCTTTTTATAAATGCCTAAGTCCTCGGTTTGCCATAAACCAGCAGCCAGTGCTAACAATGTTTTGCCCGTTCCAGCTTTCCCTATCATACTGACCAGTTGAATATCATCGCGAAGAAGCAGCTCAATCGCCATGATTTGCTGGACATTTCTCGGTTTGATCCCCCAAACATGGTCTTCTTTGTGTGACAGCTTTTTAATTTTAATACCAGACGCATCCGCCATTCCAATCGCTGACGAAGAACCCCCGTAAACATCCTTCATGATAAAAAATTGATGCGGGCAGCAGGTAAACGGATTGGCTAAATCCGAAACAGGTATTTCCCCTTGTTCATAAAACTTCTTTAAAATCGTGTCATTGACAAAGATTTCATTAAAGCCAGGGTAAATATGGTCTACCTCAACAACTCGATCACTCAAAAAATCTTCTGCATATAGACCGATTGCATCTGCCTTTACCCTAACCAGGGCATCTTTTGATACTAATATGACTGGGCTGCCATTCTCTTTGGCTTCTTCCTCCAAGGATAAATTTTTCGCTACCGCTAAAATGCGATTATCATTGGTTTTTTCTATGAATATTTCTTGTAATTGCTGAAAGGAACGGTGATTTAGTTCAATTCTCAGTGTACCGCCATTTTCTAATGGGATTTTCTCGTGTAATTTCCCATTTTGCCTCAAGCTATCGATAAGTTTAGATACCTGCCTTGCATTCCTACCAATTTCATCCATATATCTTTTTTTGGAATCGACCTCCTCCAATACTACAGCTGGTATTACTACTTCATTATCTTCAAACGAAAAGATCGAATACGGATCCTGCAATAAGACATTGGTATCTAACACATAAATTTTATTCAAACCGCCGCCTCCTGCTAGAAGTATTTGCTATTCAGTTTTTTCAAAAAGCGATTGGGCGTTTGCCCGGATCACGTTTAAATTTTCTTGTTCTCACCAACTATCGAAGCTAACCTTCAGCTCGTCGCAAAGCCAGTGAAGCCTTCTATCACCTTACTTAGGTTTGTGGTCTTGTACTCCTGCACCAGTGGTTATTCGAAGAAGATTACCTTCAGCTCGTCTCAAAGTCGCAAGAAGTATTGTCAGAGAAGCATTTCGCGATGTTATTCAGGGTAGAAGCTTCGCTAAAATATATGTCCTAATGCATAAAGTTAGAAGAAGATTTGCAAACTAATTAGAAAATGCAGGAGTCTTGCTAAGCTGCTTTTTTAAAGTTGCAATGTCGCAATGCAACGTTAGATCGTTTTACGACAAGCTGTAGCAAGTCGAAAAAACTTGAGTTTAAAAGGGTGAACACGACATGGTTAAAAAATTGGGTATACTTCTTTTTTGTTTAACTTGGCTGGTAAGCTGTAACGCAAATCAAAATGCCAACGAAAATAGGGCGGCTGATAACGAAAATTTGGTTCGTGTCAAAAATAGTACCTTTGATGAGAATGTAGACCGTAAATCTGGCCAGGAGATTGCTTCACATTTAGTTGAGTTGACGACAAGAGTTCCTAATGTAGAAAATGCAACTGCAGTTGTTTTAGGGGGATATGCGTTTGTCGGCATTAATGTTGATGGAAATATGGAACGTTCGCAAGTAGGCACCGTCAAGTATTCTGTTTTAGAAGCTCTGAAAGATGATCCTTATGGTGCACAGGCGATAGTTGTAGCCGACCCTGATATTGTTCAAAGACTGAGAGAAATCAGAGCTGATATTGAAAATGGTGAACCTATTCAGGGAATTTTAAATGAGTTATCTGATATTACTGGACGTGTTATGCCAGATATACCGGAACATTTAGAAGAAACCACGCCAAAAAACGCGACCGAAAAGCCAAAGAATCAAGTTACTCAGCCAGAAGAACAACAGTTAAATAAAGAACAAAGAGATCAATCAAATCAGCAGAAATAAAAGATGGGGGGGCAATCTGCCTCCTTTTTTCATTTAGTTTAGCATTGCCTTCTCCAGAAACGAGAGGCTGTTTTAATACGCTTGATTCTTATAATCCCTTTATGTATCATATGATGACTCGTTTCCTGCGGTGTAAAATATTGGCTGCCCTTAGCAGTTTTGGAAAAGATATTCTTCAACAAAAAAAAGGCACATGGTATACTTAAGGGCGTGAGGTGACTGAATTTTGAGAGTACAGTGTTTTATCTGTGAAAAAATAGATACAATAGATGATGATTCTCCTTTAGCTAAAAAATTGCGAAACCGCCCGATCCATACATACCTGTGTGATGACTGTAATCACCGGATCACAGAGAGAACCGAAATTCGTAAGCAATCTGGTCAATTTAGACTGTATGAACCTAAAAAAGTAGAAGATGATTGGATATAGCCATTCAACCATATTAAATACAAATAACTCGCTTATGAAAGCGAGTTATTTGTATTTTTCTGGGTCTTTATTCATTTGGTTGATCATAGATTCCACATAATTGCGAGGAAGCTGTAACTGCTTTTGCTCTCCTTCTAGCACGTAGTTTACCGTCACCTTTTGTTCATCTTTTTCCACACGAATCTCTGCAACTCTGAACTGATTCCTTAGGATATCGTAAAACATGTCGGCTGTCTCATTGGCTGCTTCATCATTAGGTCGCTCGAGCGCAACCTCTCGAATCGTGAGCCAATTGTAAAAGGCTTCTTGTAAAGACCTCATCGCACACCTCTTAACCTATTCCATCTGCCTTTTCTTGCTTTTTCTGCTGTTTCAGACGGATTTTATATATTATTAATATGACAGAAGCCACGATTAATCCTTCTGCTACAGGTAAGAAAACACCGAAAAACGTTAAAATCGTACAGCCAAGAATTAAGAAGGCGTAAATAATAAACGATTTAAGAGGCGGCAATTTTTTAGCGAATCCCAATTTGTAAACAATAATGCTAAGAATGATGATAGTTAGATATAACCACCACATGCCTTCTTTTGGATTCTCATCTACCTTGTATAAAGCTGCAAAAAAGGTAAGTCGTTCCGCTACGTCCACCACTGCTTACACCACCTAAACTTTTTATACCCGTTCGTATTTCTTTTTACGCGCTAGTTTTTCTCTCTCTGCTTTGTTAAGAATTTTTTTGCGCAAACGAATGGATTCAGGTGTTACCTCACAGAATTCGTCGTCGTTAAGGAATTCTAAAGCTTCTTCTAACGTAAGAATTTTAGGTTTTTTCATCGTTACAGTATTGTCTTTTGTTGCTGAACGAACGTTCGTTTGCGCCTTAGCCTTCGTCACGTTTACATTCAGATCATTGTCCTTGTTATTAACTCCAACAATCATTCCCTCATATACTTCCGTTCCTGGCTCAATAAACATAACTCCACGGTCTTCCAAAGCGATAAGGCTGTATTGGGTAGCTTTTCCTCTTTCCATTGATACGAGGGCACCTTGGCGGCGTTCTCCCGCATGACCTGAGAATACGGGCTTATACGAGTCAAAGGTATGATGGATTATTCCATATCCTCTTGTCATAGATAAAAATTCAGTACGGTAACCGATTAATCCTCTTGAAGGAACTAAAAAGATAAGTCTGACTTGGCCCGTGCTTGTGTGAGACATATCAAGCATTTCGCCTTTTCTCTCACCGATAGATTCCATAATGCTTCCCGTGTACTCTTCAGGAACATCAATTTGAACTCTTTCAACAGGTTCACAGAGAACGCCATCGATTTCTTTTAATATAACTTCTGGTCGGGATACGAGAAGTTCATAGCCTTCTCGTCTCATATTTTCAATTAAAATGGAAAGATGAAGCTCACCTCGTCCAGATACGATCCATGCATCAGGTGAGTCAGTTGGCTCAACTCTCAAACTTACATCTGTCTTTAATTGGACTTCTAGACGTTCTTCAATTTTACGAGCTGTAACCCACTTTCCTTCCATTCCGGCAAACGGGCTGTTATTAACCTGGAATGTCATTTTTAAGGTTGGTTCGTCAATTTTCATAACGGGAAGGGCTTCAGGATGTTCTCTGTCACAAACTGTTTCCCCTACATTTACTTCCTCAATCCCGGAAATCGCTACTATATCCCCAGCCACTGCTTCTTCCACTTCATAACGCTTTAAACCAAGGAAAGAATATAGCTTTGTAATCCGATGAGATTCGGATGACCCATCTCGTTTCATTAACGTGACAGATTGTCCTGTCTTAATTCTTCCGCGATATATTCTGCCAATTCCAATTCGGCCGACATACTCGTTATAATCGAGAAGCGCAACTTGCAGCTGCAGCGGCTCATCTTCATTTGTTGGAGGCTGTGGGATTGACTCGATGATTTGATTTAATAATGGTTCCATATTATCCTCTTGTTTATTTGGATCTAAACTGGATGTTCCATTAATCCCGGATGCATAGACAACTGGAAATTCAAGCTGGTCTTCGTTTGCACCAAGCTCAATAAATAAATCAATCACTTCATCCAAAACTTCTTCTGGCCGTGCAAAAGGTTTATCGATTTTATTAATAACAACGATTGGCTGAAGATTTTGTTCCAACGCTTTTCGCAAAACAAATCGAGTTTGCGGCATACAGCCTTCATAGGCATCTACAACTAGCAGAACGCCATCCACCATTTTCATAATTCGTTCTACTTCTCCGCCAAAGTCGGCGTGTCCCGGAGTATCCAAAATATTAATTTTGTACCCGTTATAATGGATTGCTGTATTTTTGGCTAGAATTGTAATCCCGCGTTCTCTTTCAATATCATTCGAATCCATTGCTCTTTCTTCAACATGCTCATTTTCACGGAATGTACCGGATTGTTTTAACATTTGGTCTACTAATGTTGTTTTTCCGTGGTCAACGTGAGCAATAATGGCTATATTACGTATAGACATGATGTCAACCTGCTTTCTATTGTGATATCAATTCATTTATTTTTACCACTATTACGAAAAATGTGGGTCTTTTATTTTACAACTAGAACATTATATCACACGTTACTAGAAATAAACACAAAGGTTCGTTACAATATGGTTAATCCTATTTTTTATTTTTGAAAGAGAGGACCAATCAGTGGCTTCAGCAAATAAAATTTTTATGGTATATGCTTGTTTAGCAGTTCTATGTATTTCTGGTATTGGGATATTTATAAGTGAGGGAAGTTCACTAGGTATCTTCGCTTGTATAATTGGAACTGTTATCATAATGGGGGTTGGTTTTAATACGAAACGAAAGCTTCGTAAAAACGAACATTCCAATCAGTAATTCCAATAAAAAGACTGTTTCGGGATCTAGAATCCTAAAACAGTCTTTTTTGCTTTCCGCTTTGCAGTTTTCTTTTCTATCAAAAAAACAAATCACAGTGATTGCCATCTTATATTCCTGTATACTCTTTTAAATAATTTTCTCTAATCTTCTCATACACAGTAGGTGCCCCAACTAACAAGGAAGAAGGGTTTAACAAAGAAAGAGGCTCGCCTTTCAAATTCGACGTTTTTCCGCCAACCTCTTCTACCAACAGCTTACCTGCGGCGTAATCCCATGGATTTAATCGCATTGTTATGTAACCGTCTAATCTTCCAGCTGCCACATAGGCCAATTCAATCGCAGCTGCTCCATATGAACGGGTCCCTCTAACAGCTTTGACTAATGGGGAAAGGATTTGATAATCAATCCGTTTGTTGGGCGTAATCCAAGTAGCATTAAGCCCAATGATTGCTTTTTCTATAGGGACATTATTCAATCGTTTAAGCCTTACATCATTTAAAAAAGCCCCGTTTCCCGGCAATACATGATAAAAATCGTCAGCCATTACATCATAAATGATGCCTAAACGACCCTCTCCATTTTCATAAACAGCTAATGAAATCGCAAAATTTCTTTTCTGGTGGACGAAATTCATGGTACCGTCAATCGGATCTAGTATCCAAATTACCCCGTCCAATGAATCTAATTGGTCACCAAAGCCTTCCTCACCCATTATTTTATAATCAGGGTTGTAATCTTTAATCTTTTCAATAAAATATTTTTCAGTTTCTCTATCTATATTTGTGACGAGATCATTAGCATCTGATTTTGTCTCAACCAGAAGCTCTTCATCTAGAGATTCTCTAATTCTTTGCCCTGCCTCAAGTACCCACTCTTTTGCTGCTTGAGCTATATTAGTCCAGTTTGTCATCCTAATCCCCCACCATTCATTCGTCTTTACTTAGCTTACTAAAAAAAATAGAGCCTATTCAAGTATGCACCCTTCTTATGCCAATATCCCTTACTGACTGATAAAACGAAAAAAACGGATCTGTTCGGTTATTGCTGCAGACCCGTTTTTTTATTCTTTCTGTTTTATGTTTATTCTTTGTATTAAGCTATTCATTTTTCCGTCCTTTTATAATCCATTTAATTGAACCAATTCTTTACGAATCCCTTCAAGCTTTTCTTTACACTTCTTTATTTTATCTGCATCTTTTTCCTGCATGGCTTCGTATAAGACCGCTAACTCATAATTCATTTCTAATTTTAAAACCGCCAGTCTTTCTTTCTGCTGCTGATCCTTTTTCTTAATCGTTTGTACGAGTTGCTTCATATCTGCCACTCCTCTCATCATGAAATGAGCCAAAATCGAAATTTTCAGTTAGTTTTATATATTCTATGTTAAAATAATTTCTCCTGCAACTAATTTGTGCTCGTACCCAAATATTACTATTTCCCTATGAACGGACAAGAATCCTCATCCTCTAAATCATAAAAATAGGCTTCTTTTTTGCCGTTAATATACCTGTTCTGCTAGTATAATAAGGGAGGATGATGTACTTTCTTACGAGGACTGAAAAAGGAGTTAGAGACTTATGCCATTTACCGGATTTACACAATCTGATTTTGACACATTTCATATTGAAGGACTTGAGGCGAGAATGGAGGCAATCGAGAGTCGAATCCGGCCAAAATTCAGAGAGATTGGCGAAATCCTGACCAATGATCTCTCCGCATTAGCTGGAAATGAAATGTATTTACATATCGCCAAACATGCCAGAAGAACAGTAAATCCTCCAAAGGACACATGGCTGGCTATAGCCAATAATAAACGCGGATATAAACAGCATCCCCATTTCCAAATCGGGCTTTTTGACGATCATGTCTTTATATGGCTAGCCTTTATTTATGAACTTCCGAATAAAGCAGAAATTGCCCAGACCTTTTTAAAGAAACTGAAACAAGTGCAAACAATTGTACCCGAAGATTATGTCATCTCGCAGGATCATATGAAAAAAGAGGCATTCTCTGTTCAAGAGCTTGGAAAGAAAGGCTTAAAGCAAACACTGGAAAGATTCCGTGATGTTAAAAAAGCAGAATTCCTAATTGGGCGCCATATAGAATCAGACAACCCTATTTTGCAAAACGGAACCGAATTTGTAGCATTAGCTAAGGAAACCTTTGCTACACTGATGCCATTATACAAATTAGCTTACAATCAAAAATAAGGTGAAAGTTGCAAGACGTCACTTTGGGGAGGAACACTAAGTAAAGCTATGATTAAATCGCTTATCTAAATCTGGAGGTTAGAATAGGTTTGTTGCAATGCTTTTAGGTTGATTTGCCCCTGGTGATTAGAGCGGAGGGCACTCAACTCATTTCCACTGCCTTATAAAATCTATATTGTTGCAGTGGAAAGTGGGATAGAGAGGTCACGGGACACCCCGCAGGCACAAAAACTCCGAGGAGGCTCCCGGACCTCCCCGCGGAAAGCGAGTGCCCGGCCCGAAGCGGAAATCAACTGGCCGTTAGCAGAGACAATTAATTATTAAATAATCGGTAATTTTGTTTACACAAAATAAAGAATTGCCGAGAAAAATACCCTTTCTCGATAATCTGACGCCGCCCTTCGGCGGCGAGTTTTATTTATCTAGATCCTTTTATAGTCGTTCCGTCTTCCAGCTGCTTCATATCCCGAACAATCGGATATGGATCATAGCCGCTTTCCTCTTTAAATTCTTTAAACCATTTTTTCTCTTCCGCTTTTCCTGGAACAATTTCTTTAAACCTCCGATATAATTTCATGATTTCTTCCCGTTTGATCCCGCGCTCGTATGCTTTTTCAATCCCTTCGTAAAAATGGATCACATCCACAATTTCTTTTGTTGACCAATCATAATCAATTGGATAATGATATTCCATTTCGTACCCTCCTGCTATTTGAATGGCTATTTCCAATACATCCAGTTTTTATGTATTGATTTCATCATCTTTCTGTGTATTATGAACAAATCAGTATAAACTAAGAACTCAGAAATAAAAATTCCGCATCAACCACTATGCAAAGAGATAGCAAGGTGCTATAATTCTTTTGTTTTATGTCAAACGCATAGAAGCTTGTTTAATTAGCTTATAAACAGAGACTGTTTCTGATTGATATAGAAATGCGTTCCCGTAAACAATTTTGCAAGTATTTAAAAAGAGGTGTTACATCGTTGTCTCAATATGAAACTCCGTTATTTACTGGTTTACTTGAACACGCAAAAAAAAATCCGATTCAATTTCACATACCTGGCCATAAAAAAGGAACTGGAATGGATCCCGACTTTCGAGAATTCATTGGTGAAAATGCTTTATCCATTGACTTAATCAATATTAGCCCATTAGATGATTTACATCAACCAAGAGGAATAATTAAGAGAGCACAAAAGCTCGCTAGTGAGGCTTTTGGAGCAGATTATACCTTTTTTTCTGTCCAAGGGACATCAGGAGCCATTATGACAATGATCATGGCTGTCTGCGGACCTGGAGATAAAATCATCGTTCCAAGAAATGTTCATAAATCTGTCATGTCAGCGATTGTTTTCTCTGGGGCTACTCCAATTTTTATCCATCCTGAGATTGACCCTAAATTAGGAATCTCCCATGGAATAACGACAGAATCAGTTGAGAAAGCATTAGAACAGCATCCGGATGCAAAAGGGGTATTTGTAATCAACCCCACTTATTTTGGGATTTCAGCTGACCTCAAAAAAATTGTTGAGATTGCTCACTCATACTCAGTTCCTGTATTAGTGGACGAAGCTCACGGTGTTCATATTCACTTTCATGAAGAACTGCCCCTTTCAGCCATGCAAGCCGGCGCAGACATGTCCGCAACTAGTGTGCATAAGCTCGGCGGTTCAATGACACAAAGTTCAATCTTAAATGTAAGAGAAGGGTTAGTCTCGCCAAAACGTGTACAATCGATTTTAAGTATGCTGACAACTACGTCAACTTCTTATTTATTGCTTGCCTCTTTAGATGTTGCCCGCAAGCGATTAGTAACTGAAGGCAAGGCTCTATTAGATCAGACAATTGAATTAGCAGAAAAGACTCGAAAACAAATCAATGAAATCGAGGGACTCTATTGTGTCGGCAGAGAAATCCTGGGTTCGAAAGCTACATTTGATTATGATCCGACCAAATTAATTATTCATGTTCGCGATTTAGGCATTACCGGTTATGATGCAGAAAAATGGTTAAGAGAAGAAGCCCGGATTGAAGTGGAACTTTCTGACCTATATAACTTACTTTGTATTATTACACCTGGGGATACGGAAGCCGAAACCAATCATTTAGTCGAAGCGCTCAAGCGATTATCCCATATTTGCAAAGACTATACAGAGGGTGAGAAAATTGAAGTATTGCTTCCAGATATACCCGTACTTGCATTATCTCCAAGAGATGCATTTTACGCAGATACAGAAGTAATTCCTTTAAATGAATCAGCCGGAAGAATTATTGCTGAATTTGTTATGGTATATCCGCCTGGCATTCCTATTTTTATCCCTGGGGAGATCATTACTGAGGAAAACCTTGCCTATATTAAGAAAAATCTTGAAGTTGGACTTCCTGTTCAGGGGCCGGAAGATTTTGAATTAAAATCAATCAGAGTCATTAAAGAGCACCACGCGATCAAATAAGTAAAAAAAACCATCGATTTAATGTTGAATCGATGGTTTTATTATTATATTTATAAACTACTCTGTTTCTTCCTCATTATTACAATCATGGCAATGATCACATTTGGCATAGAGTACAGAAACTTTCTCATCCTCAAAGTGAGTAATTGTGGCATTGCAGGTTTGACAAATAATTGTCCCCATTGTTCCCCTTCTCCTTTGCCCTATAATTTGAAAACGCTTAACTTAATATAATAATATTATGACACATTTAGAATTTCAAGCCCTAATTGTATGTCATATTTGTCTAATTTTGTATTTTATTATTCCTATGTTACCTGAAACTTCAAAAATGATGACACTGTGATATAATTATTTTTGAAAATTGAAAATTTTAACGTTTCGAGGTGTTTCTATGAATGAGGCAGCTTTAATAAAGGTAACTCCCCACTCCCAAAAAGAATCGATTTCGTATGAAGATGTAAAAGAGATCTTAGAATACTATCAGGAAATTACACATAAGACAGGTGAACAATTAAGTTGGGATTATGATCAAATGGCATTCCCTTACACAGTTATAGAAACAAAAACTTCTGAAGGTACATATCTCCTGCTCAAGAGTAAAGAAGATCCTCATTATCATTCCATTTTGATCGATATACCAAATACATCAGATGACTCACCTTCAACTTTACTGCGTATTACATTACCACCAAGTTCAACATTAGCGGATAAAGGAAAAGCAAATGAACTATGCAGATTTATTGCAAAAAAATGGGAGGCAGAGTTAAAGCTTTTTAATAATCGGGTAATGTATTTCGATAAAAGAAAATGAAAACCCACTGTCTTTTTACTGCACCCCAATTGTTAGATAACTGATAATTGGGGTGCAGTTCAATTTTGACAGTGGGTTTTGTTTTTATTTTACGTTTTCAATTTTTGTAATTGTATCAGGGTCAACAAATTCATACCCTTTATTGCGAAGCCCTTCAATAATCCCCTCTACTGCCTCATAGGTCCAGCTTCGGTCATGCATCAAGAGATTAGCGCCATTCGTCAAGTACGGCGAATTTACCATGATATCTGTTAACGCATCCTTTTCCAGATAGCCATCGACCCAGTCATATCCATAAGTCCAATTCATGGCAATCATCCCTTCTTCTTTAACGACCTGATGACTGTAGTCTGTATTGACCCCATGTGGTGCACGAAAAAATACCGGTTTCTCACCGATAATATCTTTTATTAACTCATTCAATTTGATAATTTCGTCTCGTTGTTCTTCTTCGCTTAAATCTCTGAGCAATGCATGGTTATATGTATGGTTTCCAATTTCAAAACCTAGCTCATGGATTGTTTTTAACTTCTGCTGCTCTTCCTCGGTATCAATAAAATGACCATTTACAAAAAAGATTGCCTGAACGCCGAGCTGTTTAAGCAACTTAGCGATTTCAACTGCGTGCTCATCCGGGGCATCATCGAACGTCAATAGAACCACTTTATCATTGGCAGAGTCAATCGGCTCAATGGTCCAGTTAGCTGGATTCACAACATACTGCGGCTTTGCCACCGTTTCTGAAGGAGGTTCGTCTGTTACTTGTGCTGGATCCTCTTCTTTTGGCTGCTCCTTTTCTGGCTCTGGTTCAGTCAGGTCATCTGTCGATGTATCTTCGGTTTTACTTTGCTCCGGTTCGCTTTGTGAGTTTTCCCCAGGTTCACTTAGATTTTTTGAAACCGTAGAGGTGCATGCAGTTAGTGTGCCTAGTAATAAAAGCATAATCAAAACTTGTTTCATGATAGCTCCCCCTATGTTGTATGTACACAATAAATAACTATTTAAAATTTCCAGTTTAAATGGTCTCTTGTCTGGGTATTAAGTAATAGTTGCGTTTCCAAAATCTAGTATGCTATCATTCTATCCCGTACTAACAACAAGATCCGTTTTAGTCTGCACTGCTTCCTCGACATCTATTTACCTTAAAATTCCGGATACTCGTACTTGTTCTCATTATACGTGAGAATAAATTTATTTCCTATCATATTTTTGAACATTTCATTTCAAACTATTGATAGAACCATTTAATAGGGGGGATACTTTGAAAAAAGTTACACCGGTATTTACCTTGTCAGTGATTGTGACTTTGTTCTTTATTATTTGGGGAGCCATCCCAGCGGGGATTCTAAATAATTTCAGTCTGGATGCAGTAACGACAGCGGTACATAGTTTCATTTTAGAAAAGTTCGGCTGGTTTTACTTGATTTCTGCATCGATTTTTCTTGCTTTTACTATCATACTTATTTTTACAAAGTATGGAAACATTCGGCTAGGTAAAGAAGGGGATCAGCCTGAATACAGCTATTTAACATGGTTTGCGATGTTGTTTAGTGCAGGTATGGGAATCGGATTAGTATTTTGGGGCGCCGCAGAACCCATGTTTCATTATTACTATCCTCCATTAGAGAAGCCTGCATCCGAAGAGTCGGCAAGAGCAGCACTCCGATATTCATTTTTCCATTGGGGCTTACACCCATGGGCCATTTACACAGTGGTTGGATTAGCACTCGCCTATTTTCAGTTCAGAAAAAAGTCACCGGGGGTATTTAGTTCATTGCTCAGACCCATATTTGGTGACCGAGTTGACGGCGGCTTGGGCATTCTTATTAATTTTATTGCAGTCTTTGCAACCGTATTTGGAGTCGCAACTTCACTAGGTTTAGGAGCATCACAAATAAGCGGCGGGCTTTCATACACCTTTGAAGGGATTGAGAATACGTTCTTTACGCAATTGATTATTATAATTGTTGTAACGATACTATTTATAATTTCTGCCCAGACTGGCTTAAATCGAGGTATTAAATATCTTAGTAATGCTAATATTGTTTTGGCCATGGCTTTAATGCTTTTTGTTTTATTTACTGGGCCAACGAACTTTATTATGGACGTTTTTTCAACTACACTTGGTTCGTATATTCAAAATCTCCCTTCCATGAGTTTTCGGTTAGCACCTTTTGACCCTGAAAACACCTGGTATGAAGATTGGACGATTTTCTATTGGGCATGGTGGATTTCTTGGGCACCATTTGTCGGAACTTTTATTGCACGCGTATCACGCGGAAGAACGATCCGAGAATTTACGATCGGAGTCTTGCTCGTACCAACCTTATTCGGTGCTTTATGGTTTTCTGTATTTGGCGGAAGTGCAATTGGACTCGACTTCTTTCAGGGAAAATCAATCCTTGGAGCAATTGAGAGTATAGGTGAAGAAGTAGCTTTATTCGAGCTTTTTAATTTTTTTCCGTTTTCAGCATTCTTATCTATACTGGCAATCTTGCTTATTTGCACATTCTTTATAACTTCTGCCGATTCAGCAACCTTTGTTTTGGGAATGCAGACCACGAATGGGAGCTTAAATCCGCCGAATATTGTAAAACTGGTATGGGGTCTGATTCAAGCTGGAACAGCCACCATCTTACTTTATATTGGAGGGCTCGCTGCATTACAAAAAGCATCTATAATTGCTGCACTGCCATTTACAGTGATTATGCTCCTCATCGTATACTCGCTGATAAAATCCTTTATGGAAGAGATTCCGAAGGGGCAGAAAACGCAAAGAAATATTGATTAAAACGGATATTTGACCTAATTTTTCTTTCTCAAATATCGGTGACATGAAAACATCCACTGTCTTATTTTAGGCAGTGGATGTTTTATACCCATGAAGATATAGCCGGCATTCCCCAATGAATGAATAAATAAAAAGAAAGGGTAGCGCCCGTGATGATCAGTGAGGCTTTTGTTGACTTTACTACATATTTAGCAATATTAAATGCTAAAAATACAAAGATTATAAACATTCCTATATTATATTCAAGCCGGTCGTGATTGGATAGCCATTCAGCAAGACTATATCCGCTCCATATCATCATTTGCAAAAGAACCGCGACATAGCTTTTCATTCAACCACTCTTTCCTTTTCTCTATATATTTCTTTTACCCATATTTTTACGGATCAATCAAGACAGCGCCATATCAGATATATCAATTCTGTAACATTCCAATGACATAGGCAAAATGTCCTTATTTCTATGCTAAACTGATATTTGAAATTTCGAACTTTTATAAATGAGCGGTGAGTGTATGAACAAACGATTGTTATTTTTGTTTTTCGCTTGTATTATTCTAAGTTCTTGTTCAAATGAAGAGAAACTTATGATTCAAACAGAAGGAGTAAACCTCATTTTTTTTACCGATGATACTCATTTTGAAAAAGAAATCTCTTATTATGATGCTATTTTAGAATTAAGAAAAACATACCCGACTCTTGTAAATAAAATGAAAGTTATTACACCTAATGATCTTGAACGGCTAGAAGAGCAGCTGCAAGTTGACGAATTCCCTGCTTTACTTATAACAAACGGAGATGACATTATTTTTAGTGTAAAAGGTGCCGCCCCAAAAGAAGAAATTATTGATCCTGTTATACATCTTTTATCAGCTAAATAATAAATGAGTAGAACCGGGCAATCTGTGCCCGGTTTTTTGCCTGCGCTTTATAAAAGTATAAAATTTAGCAAAGAAGTAAATTCGACGCAGTCAAAATTTTTAGGAATAAAGTGCGCCGGCAGAAGAATGAGTCAAGCGAGGCCACAGGACGCGGCGTTTCGAGCGTGATAAGAGCAACCAGGCAATCGCCTCAAGCCTAACCTAAAGCGCTAGCCAAGTTTTCTTTAAGTTTCCTCTTTCCAACAAATATAAAAGAGTGTGAAATCGAATGGATTTCACACTCTTACTTGCAGAATGTATTATTTTAAAATATGAATCGGTGAACCCAATGCTACTTCCGCAGCTTCCATTGTGATTTCGCCTAATGTTGGGTGAGCATGAATAGTCATGGCAATATCTTCAGCTGTCATTCCTGCTTCAATCGCCAGACCAAGCTCTGCAATAACATCAGATGCATTTGCACCAGCAATTTGCGCTCCAACGACTAAACCATCCTCTTTACGGGTAACTAGTTTTACGAAGCCATCTGTTTCGTTTAATGCGAGTGCACGCCCGTTTGCTGCATATGGGAATTTTGCACCGATTACATCTAGACCGGCCTCTTTAGCTTGCTGTTCATTTAAACCAACAGTCGCCAATTCCGGTTCTGAGAAGACTACTGCAGGAATTGCCAGATAATCAACTTCTGCAGGTTCTCCAGCAATCGCTTCTGCTGCAACCTTTCCTTCATAGGAAGCCTTGTGTGCAAGCTGTGGCCCTTCGACAACATCGCCAATTGCATAAATATTGCTTACATTCGTGCGGCATTGCTTATCAACCTTAATTAATCCGCGTTCAGTCATTTCAATACCTACTTGCTCTAAGCCAAGCTCATCTGTATTCGGTCTGCGTCCAACAGTAACAAGAACATAATCAGCTTCTAGCTTTTGTTCTGACCCTCCAGCTTCATACGTTACAACTACGCCATCGCCAGTAACATCTGCACCTTTCGCCATTGCTTTTGTAACAACCTCAACACCCTTGCTCTTTAAGTTCTTCTTCACTAAGGTTGTCATTTGCTTTTCGAAACCGGCTAAGATGTCATCGGCTCCTTCTAAAATGGTAACTTGGGATCCCATGTTCGCGTAGGCTGTACCTAGTTCAACCCCGATAACACCGCCACCGATGATGACGAGTTTTTTCGGTATCTCAGTTAAATTTAATGCGCCAGTAGAATCGATGACCCTTTCTGAATAAGGGAATGTTTTTAATTCGATTGGACGGGAGCCTGTTGCAATAATCGCATTTTTAAATGTATAGGTTTGTGCTGAATTCTCATTCATGACGCGAATTGAGTTCGCATCTACAAAATAGGCTTCACCTTTTACAATTTCAACTTTATTGCCTTTAAGAAGCCCTTCAACACCACTTGTTAGCTTTTTAACGACTTTACTTTTAAATTCTTGTACCTTTGAAAAATCGATACTAACATTTTCTGCTTTAATCCCCATATCATCAGAATGAAGAGCTTGCTCATATCGATGACCAGCGGTGATTAGTGCCTTTGATGGGATACATCCCACATTTAAGCATACTCCGCCTAGTTCAGCTTTTTCTACTATTGTTACTTTTTGTCCAAGTTGAGCAGCACGAATGGCAGCTACATAACCTCCAGGGCCGGACCCAATTACAAGAGTATCTGTTTCAATTGGAAAATCTCCTACAACCATGATTTAAGCCTCCATTAATAATAGTTCTGGGTCGCTGAGTAATCGCTTAATGTGATTGAGTGCATTTTGAGCTGTTGCACCATCGATCATCCGGTGATCGAAGCTAAGAGATAAGGCTAACACTGGAGCAGCAACGATTTCACCATCACGCACGATTGGTTTTTCAGCTATTCTGCCGATACCAAGAATGGCCACTTCTGGATGATTAATAACCGGAGTGAACCATTGACCGCCAGCAGATCCGATATTTGTAATCGTACAAGACGCACCCTTCATTTCATCTGGTGCAAGCTTGCCATCTCTGGCTTTAGTGGCTAACTCATTAATTTCTCCAGAAATCGTGAACATTGATTTACGGTCTGCATTTTTTACTACTGGTACAAGCAAGCCTTTTTCAGTATCGGCAGCTATACCTATATTATAGTAATGTTTATGAATAATTTCACTTGTTTCGTCATCTAGTGAAGTATTTAACGCTGGATATTCACGTAAGGCACTTACTAAAGCTTTAACCACATAAGGCAAGAAAGTAAGCTTTACGCCTTTATCTGCAGCCACCTGCTTGAATTTTTTACGGTGAGCGACCAGCTTAGTGACATCCACTTCATCCATTAGCGTCACGTGAGGAGCTGTGTGTTTCGAATTAACCATCGCTTTAGCAATCGCTTTTCTGATACCGCTCATTTTTTCACGTGTTTCAGGGAAGGCACCCTCTGGAATTTGCGGTGCTGCTTTTTGCGGTGCATCCGGCTTTTCTGATTCAGCTGGAGCGGAAACAGCCTCAGCTTGTGTTGCACCACCATTGATAAATGCCTCAATATCTTCTTTTAAGACACGTCCATTTTTGCCAGTACCCGAAACTTGTCTAATATCAATCCCTTTCTCGCGGGCGAATTTCCGTACAGACGGCATCGCAATTACACGAGCGCTCGATTCTTCTTTCGCTTCAGGAGTTACAGTTTCTTCAGCTGGTGCAGCCTTTTCTTGCTTTGGCTCTTCTTTTGGAGCCTCCGCTTTTTCTTCGTTTCCTTTAAATTGTAAGTTCTCATATCCTGGAGCATCAAAAGTAATCAGAACGTCTCCAACAATTGCTACTTCTCCCTCATTCACTTTAATCTCTGTAACTTTACCTGCAACAGGGGAGGGAATTTCAACAACTGCTTTATCGTTTTGGACTTCACATAATACATCGTCCTCTTTTACTTCGTCACCAGGCTTTACGAACCATTTTACAATTTCACCTTCGTGTATTCCTTCTCCGATGTCCGGCAATTTAAATTCAAATGCCACTTGGTTCAACCTCCTTTTAGTTCAAAAAATAATTAAGAAGAAAGGCAATGACCTTTCATCTTAATCCATTAGAAAGTTAAGACTTTTTTCGCCGTCTCAATAATGTCTTTGTAATTTGGAAGCCAGACAGATTCAGCTTGAGAGAATGGGAAAACTGTATCTGGTGCAGCTACTCTTAATACAGGTGCTTCTAGACTTAAAATCGCACGATCGTTGATTTCAGCTACAACATTGGCAGCAATACCTGCTTGTTTTTGTGCCTCTTGCACCACAATCGCACGATTGGTTTTTTCAACAGAAGCTATAATCGTATCAATATCTAAAGGACTAATCGTGCGCAAGTCTACAACTTCTACAGAGTATCCTTCTTTTTCAAGCTCGTCTGCTGCTTTTAAAGATTCCTGAACCATCGCACCATAGGTGATAATGGAAAGGTCTTTACCTTCACGTTTAACGTCAGCTTTTCCAAGCGGAATTGTATATTCTTCCTCAGGAACCTCTTGACGGAAAGAACGGTACAGCTTCATATGCTCTAAGAAGATAACCGGATCGTTATCACGGATCGCAGAAATTAATAGTCCTTTTGCATCATAAGGGGTAGAAGGGATGACTACTTTTAAGCCAGGCTGTTGTGCCATTAAACCTTCTAAACTATCTGCGTGGAGTTCCGGCGTATGTACGCCCCCTCCAAAAGGAGAACGAATCGTAACCGGTGCAGAATAGCGTCCGCCAGAGCGATAGCGCATACGGGCTAATTGCCCGGAAATGGAATCCATTGCCTCATATACGAAACCGAAGAACTGTAATTCCGGTACAGGACGAAAGCCCTGTAAAGCTAATCCAACCGCGAGTCCGCCGATCCCGGATTCAGCAAGCGGTGTATCAAATACACGCTCTTCCCCAAATTCTTTTTGTAAGCCTTCAGTAGCACGGAACACCCCACCGTTAACACCAACGTCTTCCCCGAAAACAAGAACATTTTCATCGTTCTTCAGTTCGGTACGCAATGCGTCCGTGATCGCTTGAATCATTGTCATTTGAGCCATGCTTACTTCGACTCCTTCTCTTTATAAATTTCATATTGCTCTTTCAAGTTATATGGTAATTCCTCATGCATGATGGAAATTAAGTCGGTTACTTTTTGCTTTGGTGCATCATCTGCTTTTTTAATAGCCTCTTTGATTTCTTCTTTTGCTTGTTCAATCACTTCATTCTCAAGCTCTTCATTCCATAGTCCTTTGTTTTCAAGGAATTTACGGAAGCGAACTAAAGGATCCTTCTTCTCCCATTCGTTATCTAAGTCTGCTGTACGGTATCTGGTTGGATCGTCCCCAGCCATTGTATGCGGACCGTAACGGTAGCAAAGTGTTTCAATTAATGTAGGTCCTTCTCCATTAATCGCTCTTTCGCGTGCATCTTTAACAGCGGCATACACTGCTAATGGATCCATTCCATCGACTTGGATACCAGGAATTCCGGCTGCTACTGCTTTTTGAGCTAATGTTTCAGCTGCTGTTTGAAGCTCACGAGGAGTAGAAATCGCAAATTGGTTGTTTTGCACAACAAAAATGGCCGGTGCTTTAAATGCACCTGCGAAATTGATTCCTTCATAAAAATCGCCTTGAGAGGTTCCACCATCACCTGTATAGGTAATAGCAACTGCTTTTTTGCCTCGTTTTTTCAAGCCTAGGGCAACTCCAGCTGCTTGGATGTATTGAGCTCCAATTATAATTTGCGGAGACAAAACATTAACTCCTTCTGGAGCTTGGTTCCCTTGAAAATGACCTCTAGAAAATAAAAAAGCCTGATAAAGCGGCAAACCATGCCACACGATTTGAGGGACATCACGGTAACCCGGCAAAATCCAGTCTTCTTTTTCCAAAGCAAATTGAGAAGCAATTTGTGATGCTTCCTGTCCTGCGGTTGGAGCATAGAAGCCAAGACGTCCTTGTCTGTTTAAAGAAATAGAACGCTGATCAAGAATTCTCGTCCAAACCATACGCTTCATCAGTTCTTGTAGTTGCTCATCCGATAATTCTGGCATAGCAGCTTCATTTACTACTTCACCATTTTCATTCAGAATTTGAAATGTTTGGAATTGCTCACTAATGGTCTCAAATTGCTTTTTGTAATCGATTTGAGTCTTTGTGTTTGAAGCCATTCCCTTCACCCTTTCATTTCATAATAAATAATATCAATACTTATCAGTTTCTCCCTTCCGGATTGCTATCAAACTCCATTCGGGAGAAAAAACTGTATCAATGAAAAACTAATTTACATTAATACAACTAATTTCAGTTCCAAGTTTACATGATTGCCATTCTTTCCGTCAATTACTTTAATCTGAAGGTTATTAAATCACGACATTAAGTGAACTGTATTATTAAAATGAATGCGTCTGTATTATAAAACAGTGCCAAATTCATATAATCTGTTTTATAATAACCCTCCTTAACTTACACAATGAAAGAATCATCTATGTGCATGTTTCCTCAAAATCCTCTGTTTTAAACGAAGGTTTTCAATTTGGCCAAACAAAAAATCTCCCGCCTGTCACACAATTGTGACCTCGCGGGAGATCTTCTTAATTCTCTGCTGTTACAGTTACTTCCATTCCAGCAGCTTCATAGAAGCTTTGTTTGGATTCATTATATTTTTCCGTTATCTTATTAAATTCATTATTTGCTTCCATCACTATCTTATAAGCATCATTAATTTCATTAATTTTCGTTTCTAATTGATCGAGGGTAAGGTTTTCATCTTGAAGAATTGTATATAATTGCTGATCGAGCTGAAGGCCATTCATATAAGCATCGTATAAGTCTTTATGGACCTGATAGCGCGAATTCATCGTTTTAGACAGTTCAGTTGCTTTTGCTTTCAGTTCTTCGTCTTCAATCGTTTCAATAATATCTTGAACTTCTTTAAATTTTTCTTCAGATTCGATCATGCTTTCGCGCTCAATCTCTATTTTTTCTTTTCTTTTTTCCACGATGGATAGGGCTTCTTTTGATAAATTCACGATTTGATCAAATTCATTCATACTTAATGAAATAATTTGTTCAAATAATTCATGCTCTTGTTTTTCTAGTTGCTGCAGCGGTTCCTGTTGCTCATTGAAGTCTTCTTCTGCAGAAACAACACCTTCCAAAGTTGTATACATCGTTTCAACTGGTGAGGTCTTTTCAGTACATCCAGCCAATAAAATGACGGCTGTTCCAACTATGACTAGTAATGTTTGAGTAAAACTCTTTTTCATGCTCCTACCCCCAAAAAACTATTGCCTACTCTACTATATCTTTGCCCCCACTTTTTGACAATAGCTTGTCCTATTTTGAAATTTGTGTAAATATTGTCAGAAAAATAGCGGTCATTCCCTTTTCCTAATTTCTACTTGTCCCTAATCTATTCATGCCATTTAATGAATATGACCCTATTATTTAAGATTGAATAAAATGGTTTACAAGTTGATAGAGAAACTAGAGCTTCGAAACTGTATAAAATCAAATCTCATCTTTGCAATTAACGAAGCAGTCCTACAGATTTCAAGCCATAAACTATTCCCTCTTCATCAACATTCTTTGTAATAAAATTTGCATGAATTTTTAAGTCTTCCACTGCATTCCCCATGGCTACACCGGTACCCACTGTTTGGATCATTTCGATGTCATTTAGGCCGTCTCCGAATGCATAACTATCCTTTAATTGGAATCCAACCTTTTCCAGCATTTTTTTAATGCCTTCTGCCTTGGAACCGCCTTTCGGAATAACATCCACTGAGTATTCATGCCATCTGATAAATGTGAAAGCAGTGAATTCTCTTTCATACTCCTGCTGCCATTCATCTTTGCAGAATAAGAGGGACTGATACACCTCATTTTTTAAATAAAACGTTTCATCTTTTTCCGGATGTCCAAAACGTAAACTTCCCATTGCCTCAGCTATCATAACATCCTCTAAAATATCAGCTTTCATATCACTTTCATTCAAAAATACAAGCGGATGATGGTGACTCTTTGCTTTATTATGCAGCTTTATTAAAGCCTCCTGATTTAGCGGATTTTTATAAATAGGTTCGTTTTCAAACACCACATATTGTCCATTGAAGCTGACATAAGAATCAATATCCAATTCTTTGCGAATATCTTCAAACATAAAAGGAGCTCTTCCGGTTGCAATGGCAACAAAGACATCTTGCTCTTTTAGCTGCCTGATTGCTTTTTTCGTTGATTCCGGGATGGTTTTGTCATGATTTAATAAGGTCCCGTCTATATCAAAAAATACAATTTTACTCACATCTGTTCACCTCTGTCAGTGTATCGTTTATTTTATGAAGTTTCGCCCAATTCCAGCTTTCCCCATGAAAAATTTCAAAAACTCTCCATATACTATAAAAAAGAAGACTGATGAATAATAGAACCATCAATAAAGGAGGGCTAATTATGCTGAAAAAAATAAGGAATCGTATAAAAAAACAATGGAGAAATGTTGTCAAAAAGAAACTAATGGCATAAAGAGCATCCTTTGAAAAGTGTGTCACTTTACATTTTGTATGAATGCTCTTTGCCATTTTAGTTTGTATTTTTAAAAAAACAATCTTGTTCAAATATAAACGAAATTTCATGCTTTTCCAAGAATCCTCCTTATATTTGGAGGGTTTTTTCGCTCACGGGGAACAATTTTATTGAAAATGATGTATCAGCCCACTTGCTATTGTTGGGTTATTTTTGTAAAGTGAAGGAAGCAGAGGATGAGTCGGATTATATTTTTTATCTCACGATTTCTTTTTTGAATTCCTAGAGCAGGGTATTCGCAAAGTGAGCAGCTTAACAGGGGAAATAACTGTTCGTCCGGTTGTTTTTTCCTCCTGTTTCGTCTTATTAGGTTTTCTTCCAAGGAGAAAAACTGATTTCACAAAATAGGCAGTCCACAACCAATGTAAATTTTATTAGATAGTCAAGGAGAGAGATGAATGATTTATAAAGTATACTATCAAGAATCCAACACTGAGGTTCCAGTACGTGAACACACAAAAACTTTATTTATTGAAGCTGAATCGGAACGTGAGGTTCGTTTGGCTTTAAAAGAAAAAAACTACAACATTGAGTATATCCAGCCAACTACCGGTGCTTATTTAGAATATGAGCAGCAAAACGAAGACTTTCAAATAGTGGAGAATAAATAATGAAATTTGTAAAAAATGATCAAACGGCTATATTTGCACTTGGTGGGTTAGGTGAAATAGGAAAGAACACCTATGGTATACAATTCCAAGATGAAATTATATTAATTGATGCTGGGATTAAATTTCCTGAGGACGAATTGTTAGGTATTGACTATGTAATCCCAGATTACTCTTACTTAGTGAAAAATGAAGAAAAAATAAAGGGTCTTTTTGTTACACATGGACATGAAGACCATATTGGTGGAATCCCCTATTTACTGCGTGAAATCAATATTCCTATTTATGGAGGAAAACTTGCTCTAGGATTAATTCGAAATAAATTAGAAGAGCATGGTCTTTTAAGACATGCCAAACTTATCGAAGTACAGGAAGAAGACATTATTAAATTCAGAAAAACCTCTGTTACGTTTTTCCGAACGACTCATAGTATTCCTGATTCTTTTGGAATCGTAGTAAAAACACCGCCTGGAAACATTGTTCATACAGGTGACTTTAAATTTGATTTTACACCGGTGGGTGAACCAGCTAATTTAACGAAAATGGCTGAGATAGGAAAAGAAGGAGTACTATGTTTGCTTTCCGATAGTACCAATAGTGAGGTTCCTCACTTCACTATGTCAGAACGCCGTGTAGGAGAAAGCATCCATGACATTTTCCGTAAAGTAGACGGACGTATTATTTTTGCTACTTTTGCATCCAACATTCATCGACTGCAACAGGTTGTAGAAGCTGCCGTTTTAAATGGACGAAAAATCGCAGTTTTCGGTCGCAGTATGGAATCAGCCATTGAAATTGGCCAAGAACTTGGGTACATAAAATGCCCGAAAAATACCTTTATCGATGCCGCCCAATTGAGCCGCCTTCCTGCTCATCAGGTAACGATTTTGTGTACAGGAAGCCAAGGAGAACCTATGGCTGCCCTTTCAAGGATTGCAAATGGAACCCATAGGCAGATCCAAATTATTCCCGGAGATACGGTTGTATTTTCTTCTTCCCCTATACCAGGAAATACGATTAGCGTAAGCCGGACAATTAATACATTATTCAAAGCCGGCGCAAATGTGATTCATGGCCCATTGAACAATATCCATACATCCGGACACGGCGGCCAAGAAGAGCAAAAGCTAATGCTCCGGTTAATGAAGCCTAAATTTTTCATGCCGGTTCACGGGGAATACCGTATGCAAAAAATGCATGCGAACCTAGCTGTAGACTGCGGCGTACTTGAAGAAAATTGCTTTATTATGGATAACGGAGAGGTCTTAGCACTAAGCCAGGATGAAGCACAAATAGCTGGAAAAATTCCTTCTGGCAATGTGTATATTGACGGAAGCGGTGTTGGGGACATCGGCAACATTGTTTTAAGAGACCGCCGCATTCTATCTGAAGAAGGCCTTGTGGTAGTTGTGGTTAGCATTAACATGAAGGACTTTAAGATAGCTGCAGGACCAGATATTATTTCAAGAGGATTTGTATACATGAGAGAGTCTGGTGACTTAATTCAAGAGGCACAAGGAATCGTAACCAAACACCTTACCTCTGTCATGGAACGAAGAACGACTCAATGGTCGGAAATTAAAAATGAGATTACAGACACTTTAGCACCATTTTTATATGAAAAAACAAAACGGCGTCCAATGATTTTACCAATCATTATGGAGGTTTAAGTAAAAAAGCTGGCTGCAAAAGAAATATTTGCAGTCAGCTTTTTTCATTTAATCTTGAATGACCCTTTTCTCGAAACGGTTTATATCATTGTCTGCACCAATAACAATCAATATATCTCCACTCAAAATGACTTCATTAGCTTGAGGGGAAACAATAATTTCGTTATTCCTCTTAATCGCGACAATATTAATTCCGTATTTTGCCCGGATGTCTAAATCAAGAATGGTATTTCCGTCTAACTTTTCGCTTGCAACAATTTCAACGATACTATGTTCATCGGATAGCTCCAAATAGTCAAGAACACTATTAGACGCGATATTATTTGCTAATCTTCTGCCCATGTCCCGCTCCGGATGCACGACATGATCAGCTCCAATCCGGCGAACAATCTTTTCATGATAATCGTTCTGAGCTTTAACTGTAATATTTTTGATACCCAGTTCTTTTAAAATTAACGTTGTTAAAATACTGGATTGAATGTCATCCCCAATGGCAACTATCACATGGTCAAAATTTCGAATCCCTAAACTTTTAATAACCGATTCGTCAGTACTGTCTGCTACGACTGCATGTGTGGCTATCGCAGAATATTCATTAACCTTATCTTCATCCCGGTCTATTGCCATGACTTCCATTCCCAGCTCGACCAGGCTCCGGACAATACTTCCACCAAATCGTCCCAGTCCAATGACAACAAATTCTTTTTTCATTTTGTTTCCTCCAAGTCAAGTGTACGACTTATAAGCCATTTTAACACAAATGGACCTAGACTTTGTAGAGGATTTTATTAGTCTAGTTTATTGCAGGCAAAAAAGCCTTCTAATCCCATTCATAGAGTTTAGAAGGCTTTACATTATGAGCTTAAAGCATTAAGCATTTTAAATTGTGCACTTATTAATCCGTAATATTCCCCTTTTTTCATCATGAGCTGATCATGATTGCCTGATTCAATAATATGTCCGTTTTCAAGTACAAAAATCTGATCAGCTTCACGGATTGTGGATAATCGGTGTGCAATGATGATGGAAGTTCGCCCTTTCAGTAAAGTTCTTAAAGCATATTGAATTTTTACCTCTGTTTCTGTATCTATACTTGCTGTCGCTTCATCTAAGATTAATATCTTCGGGTCAGCCAATAAAGCACGTGCAAATGATAGAAGCTGTCTTTCACCGACTGATAAAACATTTCCTCGTTCTTCTACTTCCGTAAAATAGCCGTTTGGAAGTTTTTGAATAAAAGGATCAGCTCCGATTGCTTTTGCTGCTTCGATAACCTCTTCATCTGTAGCATCTGGACGGCCAAAACGAATGTTTTCCATGATTGTGCCTGAAAAAATGAATGTGTCCTGAAGAACGATACTAATTTGACTTCTTATGCTTTTTACGGAAATATCCCGAATGTCATAGCCATCGATTTTTACTTTTCCGCCTGTTGCATCATAAAACCTGCTGATTAAATTCGCAATGGTAGTTTTCCCAGAACCCGTATGCCCTACTAATGCTACAGTTTGGCCTGCCTTCATTTCAAGATTGATTCCATTTAAAGCTTTACGTTTTTGATCATACGAGAATTCCACATTTTCGAATTGAATATGCCCTTTTATATCGGACAATTGCACCGCTTGTTCCTTTTCATCAATGAGCGGCTTTTCATCTAAAAACTCAAAGATCCGCTCGGATGAGGCCATTCCAATAAGAAGCTGGTTATAAACCTGACCTAGTCTAGAAATAGGTTCCCAGAACATACCCAAATAAAAGGCAAAGGATACAAATTCACCAATTGAGATTTGTCCATTGCTGATTAAAGCAGCCCCAAACCAAATGAGAATAGCTGTACCGACTGCATTCGTCATTTCTACGAGCGGTCTGAAGGTAGCATTTTTTTGTGTAGCCACTCTCCAAGCCTCATAGTTATCTGTGTTCACACCATCGAAAAATGCCATGTTTTCCTTTTCTTGTGTAAAAGACTGTGTCACACGAATTCCTTGAAGACTTTCATTCAAATGTGAGTTTAGGCTTGATTGACGGTGTCTGACCGTTTGCCAAGACCGGCGGATACTTCTTCTAAGCTTTGTTGATATAAAAAACATGATAGGAACTGTAATCATTACGGCTAAAGCCAATGGCGGGCTTAGAGTAAATAGAATCACAACAATTCCGACTAACATGATGCAATCCATTAAGAGATTGATAATCCCATTTGTAAACAATTCTTGCAGCGAATTGACATCATTTAAGATTCTTACCAATATAGACCCTGCCGAACGCTGATCAAAAAAACGGTGCGATAGACTTTGTACGTGAGTAAAGAGATGCTTTCTTAAGTCATAAATTACCTGCTGCCCTAACCGATTCAGCCATCTGATTCTTAAAATATTGGCCGCGTAAGAAATCAGGTACATAACTGTTATGCTAATGACAAGAGTTGCCAGCAAATTGCTGTTTTTCTCGGTAATCGCCTGTTCTAAAATGTAGACTCCAATGATCACCGGAATAAACAGACGTATCGCTGTTGTTATTAATACTACGATGATCGAAAGGGGGACTAACGATTTTGAATAAGGTTTCAAATAACCTAATAGTCTCCACATCTGCGACCAGTTAAATGGCTTTTCAATCACCAAGTCCTGTGAATAGCGAAAACGTTTTAAGGCATTAGGATGGACATTATTTCCCTTCCTGTTTAAGTGGTCCTTATTATTTTTTGTATATTTTTGTTCTGCCTGAGTACTCAACTTGTTGTCACCTCACCCTGATTGTGATTGAAGAACTGCTTCCTGATCTTTATATTGAATTTCAAATATCCGTTTATAAGGTCCGTTATTCTTTATAAGGTCTTCATGCCGCCCTCTTTCTACAATTCTTCCTTCATCTAATACAAGAATCTCGTCCGCATGCTTTAAGGAAGAAATACGGTGGGCAATGATAAAAGTGGTTCTATCTTTCATTACTTCTTTTAGCGCCTTTTGAATTTCAAATTCAGTTTCCATATCAACCGCACTGGTTGCGTCATCAAGAATCAGTATACTTGGATCCAGACATATCGCACGGGCAATTGATATCCTTTGCTTTTGACCGCCTGAAAGCCCAAGACCACGTTCTCCTAAAATCGTATCGTAGCCATCTGGCAACTCGGAAATGAAATCATGTGCCTGAGCACGCTTGGCGGCTTCCATAATCTCTTCCATAGTTGCCTCTGGTTTTCCATATGAAATATTAGCTTTAATGCTAGAAGAGAAAAGAAAAGGTTCTTGGAGAACAAATCCAATATTGTGACGCAGGGATTTCAGCGTATATTGGTTTACGTTCCTTCCATCTACTAATATTTCCCCTTCTATTGGTTCATAAAATCTAGTAATCAATTGAGTAATACTTGTTTTACCAGAACCGGTTCCCCCAATCAGTCCAATAGTCTTCCCTGGATAAACATGAAAGGAAATATCAGATAGTGCCGGGTGATGATCCCCAGCATACTTTAATGTGACGTTCCGAAATTCTACTTCTCCATCAAGACGGTCTGCGTGGATCGCCTCCGGAATTTCTTTTATATCATTAGGTGCATCTAATATTTCCAATAATCTCTCCCCTGAGGCTTTTGCTTGAGAAAACATATTGACTGTAAATCCAAGGTTCATAATCGGCCACATAATATACCCTAGCAAACTGTAAAAAGCAACAAGCTCTCCCAGATCCATTTGGTTGTCTATAACTAAGTAGCCTCCATACCCTAACATTAAAACGATACTGGCATTCCCTAATACCTCCATAAACGGGAAAAATTTAGCCCAAATATCTGAGGTGAATAAATACTTATCCTTGTAATCCGCATTTGAGACATTAAATCTGTCAATTTCAAACTCTTCTCTTGACAGTGATTTAACCGTGTTGATCCCGCTAATATTTTCCTGTAAGCGAGTATTCAGCTTCCCCATTGATTTACGAATACCTCGAAAAGCCGGATGAACTCGCTTGTCAAAACGGTACACAGCAAAGGCAAGGAAAGGAATGGTAGCTAATGTCACAAATGTTAAGGCTGGTGAGTAATAAAACATCACTGAGAAACTAACAGATACAAGCAAAATGAAACGCAGCAGCTCAGCAAATCCAAATGAAAGGAAAAATCTAAACCCTTCAACATCGGACGTTAATCTTGACATTAGATCTCCTGTCTTTGCGTTATCATAATACTTAAACGGTAAATATTGCAGCTTTTCATACAGTTCATTTCTTAAAGAAAAAACGGATTTAATTCCAAAAAGATCGCCATGGTATTGATGAATATAAGTAGCGATTCCCTTAATAGCCATAATCAGAACAAACCCTATTGCCAAATACGGAACCCATTCGTATTTCCCCGACAAAACCACTTCGTCGATGGTTAATTGAAGGATAATCGGATAGATCACCGTAATAGCGGTCAGTACAAAAAGGAAAATGATTGAAATAATAAAATGACTTTTGTACGGCCAATAAAAATTCTTAAGCTTTTTAAAAATATCCAAGTGAATCCCCCTCTCATGATGAAAAGTAAATATTTAACACGTAAATATAAATATATCGGGTTTCGAAATATTTGGCTACCCCTTTGCAAGAATTTTTTTCTAATTTTGATTTTTGCTCCCTTTTTATTAATTTTGACATTTGATTCGATGATCACAACCAACTTTGAAAGCAGTTTTACTACAACTTTAGTATGAGAAATAAGGGAATTTATGAAGGCTAGCGAATTTATCCATATCTCCCTTCCCTACTTATCGGGATTTTTTGCTTTATTTTTAACAACTTGTTGAGCTTTTTCAACGGATATCGTTACAATATCTGCGAATTCTCCCTGTTATAAAAAACGACTAGCCCAACGGACTAGTCGTTTTATTTCAGCGGCCATTTTTTCATGAACTTTGACTCTTAAACGAAAAATAGGACGTCAAAAGAGAAATAGCCACTTCAATTGCTTCTTCATTTGGGTTTAATTTTTGATGATGTAATCCATAGGGGCTATTTACACCGAGCCAAAACATAAAGCCAGGCACTTCTTTCACCATATATCCAAAGTCTTCTCCGGTCATAGCTGCTTTACATTCAATGACTTCCACATGGCCATTGGCAAAATTCATGAATTCCTGTGTTAATAATTCATGGTTATAAACCTGGTGATACATGCTTCCGTAATCAATAGCTGCCTTGCATTCGAAGCCTGCCTCAATTCCTTTCACAATCGCTTCAATTCTTTGTTTCACTCTTCCCATAGATTCCTCTGACAATGTTCGAATTGTGCCTTCAAGGCGAGCTTCTTCGGCAATGACATTTTGAACGAAACCGCCTGTAATTTTACCAATAGTAATAACCGCACTATCTAATGGGTCAATGTTGCGGGAAATGACCGTCTGAAATTGAGAAACGAGCTGACTGGCTGCCACGACCATGTCATTGGCATGATGAGGGTAAGCAGCATGTCCCCCTTTTCCTTTTAAATCAATAAACAGCTCAGAGGTGTTAGCAAATAAAAGCCCTGGTTTTGTCGCAATTGTTCCGACAGGGTATTCCGGAGCAATATGCAGAGCCACGATTTCATCCGGCCGCCACTGGGCAAATATATCACTTTCGATCATTGGCTTAGCTCCGCCTGGCCCTTCTTCTGCGGGTTGAAAGAGAAATACTACATCGTCTTGAATCGGATTAAAAACAAGGGCAGTTAATACTCCGAGACCAATCGCCATATGAAAGTCATGTCCGCATGCATGCATCATGCCGTCATGCTGGGATGAGAAGGGAAGTTCGGTCAGTTCTTGCATTGGGAGTCCATCCATATCAGCGCGATAACCAAATGTTTTGTTAGGTTTGAGGCCCTTTACTTTTACAAAAATACCCGTTTTCCAGACCTTAATTTCTAATCGCTCGGCCGGCAGCTCCTGTAAATAGTTCATTAAGTACTTTTGCGTTTTATATTCTTCAAATCCTTTTTCTGGAATTTGGTGAAGATCCCGTCTAATCGAAATAAATTGCTGCTTCAGTTTTTCGTCCATATGAGTCCCTTCCCCTATTTAAAAATAGAAGGAGCGCGAAAAATTTCCCGCGCTGCCTTCTTGGATTACAATTGACGCAATTCTTGTTTAATTTCTGTTTTTGATTTTGTTTTTTCGTCAATTTTTTTGATAACTTTTGCTGGAGTACCCGCTACAACTGTATATGGAGGGACATCCTCAATTACAATTGCTCCGGCTGCTACTACAGCTCCTTTTCCTACGGTAACTCCTTCTAGAACAACTGCATTGGCGCCAATCACAACATCATCTTCGACGACGACCGGTTTTGCAGAAGGCGGCTCGATTACACCTGCCAAGACTGAGCCTGCACCGATGTGACAGTTCTTTCCGACTGTTGCTCTTCCGCCCAGTACAACGTTCATATCAATCATCGTACCTTCGCCAATAACAGCACCTATATTGATGCTTGCTCCCATCATAATAACGGCATTATCGCCGATTTCAACTTGATCGCGAATAATGGCACCAGGCTCAATACGCGCTTTAATATTCTTTAAATCGAGTAAAGGAATCGCTGAGTTGCGGCGATCATTCTCTACTACATAGTCTTCAATTTTATCTTGATTTGACTGTAAAGCGGCTTCAATTTCAGCCCACTCTCCAAAAACAACCCCAGTGTTGCCATTTATAAAGCTTTTT
Organism: Bacillus litorisediminis; assembly: GCF_022808645.1. GTDB lineage: Bacteria > Bacillota > Bacilli > Bacillales > JC228 > Bacillus_BF > Bacillus_BF litorisediminis. The sequence continues at coordinate 18,755 of NZ_JAKZKT010000023.1, read as the reverse complement.
GAAGACTCCCCGAAGTTAATCCCTTCTAAAGCTCCTTTTACATACACCTTTACAGGTGTTGATTTCTTGCTATTTTGAATAAAAGAAATAATTTCGTTAGCATCCATCATTTTCATGTATGTATTCCTCCTATTATGTACTATGGTCTACTTTATCAAAGAAAGATTGGTCAGACAACTATTTTAGCATCTGGGTAAAGGCTTGCACTTGTTTTAGTTCAAAGGCTGCATCATAACCTAAAAGCCATGTATCTCGTCCTAAAGGATGGTTATTCTCATCGAGAAGAGGAATTTTAGAAATCTCCTCTTGATAAGATTGCAATGTAATCTCCGGCAATATCGCATAGCCAATCCCATTATAAGTCATCTGCTTGCACGTCTCGATTTGATCCACAACTATGGTTCTTTTCGGAGTTGACTGAAACTGGCGATGCCACCAATCCTGAATTTCCTGATAATAATTCGAATCACTCTTAAACTGAATAAAAGGACGCTCTGTCTCTAGCACCTCATCTACACTTTGTATTTCTTTGTCCACCAAATATAAATGATCCTTAAAGAGATGCATTTTCTTTCCTTTCCAGTCTGGGGTTCCTCTGATAATTCCAATATGTACTTCTCCATCGTAAACAGATTTTAATATTTCGCTGCTCCAGCCTGTGATTAATGAAATTTTAACTTGAGGATATTTCGTTACGTACCTTTTAAGAATTTGCGGAAGCCAGTTCTGTCCTACGATAGTTGCACAGGCAATTTTTAAGGTCCCAAACACCTTTGACTCTAATAAAGAAAGTTCTTCACGTACTTTTTCTTCTTGTCTGATTACCATATTGGCATATTCAACGACTTTTTCCCCTGCCGGCGTGAGGGTTAATCCTTTTTGGGATCTTATAAATAATTGTGCGCCCCAGTCCTTTTCAATTGTTTGCAGACGCTGAGATAGCGCAGGCTGCGAAACAAACAATTTTTCTGCAGCCTTTCTCATATTCATTTCTTGAGCCAGCACACTTAAAAGCTTACAATCCGAAAAATGCATTTGCCCTCTTCCTTCCATAAAGAAAACTTGGCTAGCGCCAAGCCTTAAAACGCTGAAGATTGCTAGTTGCGCTTATCACAAAGTATAGAAAACGGCTCCATTTTTGTCGGAGCCGCTTGTCAGGTTTCGTTTATTTGCCGTATATTTTTCTGAAGCTGTTTTAATAAGGCTCTTCTCGTAATAATCCCTATAAAAAATCCATCTTGATCCTCTACACATATAAAAGGGTGATCAACTAATAAAGAGAGTGCCTTTTGAAAGTGGCCGTTTGTATGAATCCGAGGAATTTCTTTTTTCATGACATGTTCAACTTTTGATTGATCTAAATTTTCAAATTGAATTCTTTCAATACCGGTAATATGGTCCAGAATAAGAGGTGTGCTGATAAGTCCATGTAATTTATAAGCTGTATCCAATACCGGAACTGCTGTATAACCGGTTTTTGTTAAAACAAGTAAAGCATGTTCAAGGCTATTGCCAATTTGAACGTGAGCAACACGTTCCGCTGGTATTAATAATTGTTCTAATGTATTCTTTGAAAATTCACTGCTATGAAGACTGATCATTTCGCATGACTCCCTACATTTAATGTCTTCAAACAACAGTGTAACATAATATCTATTATTTTTCTTCTCAAAACTCATCCCTTTTTTAGCAACATGATTGCAATAAAACAGACATAAATAAACAATCACCTCTAGCCGTTACTGCTCGAGGTGATTGTTCTTTATTAAAGCATAAATCTTGAACATCTTTACAGAAATCCAATACTTAAGTGGCTTAACACCAGCGATGAATAAAAAAACGGAACAAAATAAACAGAAGGAATGACTGCAGGGGTTTGAATCGCAAGGTGCATACTCGGCAGATTCCATTTAGAAGAATCTTGCATATAATTTCCTATTTTTTCAATTACAGGCAACATTTCTTCTGGTGATAAAATGTTGTGAACCTTCCACCCGTCCTCGGTTAATTGCAATTCAACTCCGCGGAATCCTTCCTTATACTTGACAGGTCCATCTGAGTTTGCGGCAAACATCTCATAAACATATGCTTTTTTATCTGCTAAAGCAAATTTTGTATCTTGATTAAAAGCAAAAAAGGGAATATAGAAAGGGGCAAAGTCCGATCCAAATGTTTGATATTTCCCGTCTACATTGACTAAATTTGCTTCCAAAAAGGACTGTCTGAATTCAGAGGTTGCGTAAGGATCCAATATTGCAATTACCTCTTCTATCGTCCGTGGTTTTTCAGATAATGAGACTTGTGCGGAAAATGTATCTTGAACGAGCGTGATGGCTTGTCCTCTGCTAAGCCGCGCTTCTGCTCCAGCTTCTACGCTGATGAAACACATACATACGGCAATGATCGCAACAGCAATTTTTTTCTTCATTTTTTATTCATCATCTCCCTCAAGGGTTGTACCAAAATTGTATCAACTAAAATGCAGGGATTGACGTGTAATCGTTCGTAAATTCACGCTATTTTTTAACAAAAAACTACCTTGGATTGATGGAAAAATGTAGAAATATGTTTAGTACTGTAAAAAAGTTCTTTAAAAATAAAATCCCTCGCAGTACAGGAAAGACGAGGGATTTTATGATCAATAGTATTGGTAAGCAAAAAATAAAATGAACAGTAAAACTAAGCCGCCAAAAATAAGATACGCCAAAAATACAGGATTTCTCGCATACGGATGATCTTGAACATCTTCACCTATTTTACTGTCTACCTCTCCTCTGAGAACTCTTTGCTGTCTGGCTACATAATACGTGTACACCAGCGCAAAAATCGAAATGACTACAGCGCCTAGAGTTAAAATCAGCATAAAACTTGACATATTTTCATTCCTCCTAATAATGGGGAATTATTGGTGAGCATTTCTGTACTTCCCAAAATATTAAATCGGATTTTTCTTTAAACTTACCTTTCCACCGCAACGGTTCCATTACCCTGTTAAATTTTTGGCAGTTTAAAGTAAATTTTCCTCATCGAAAAGGAATGAATAGGACAAGTCTATAAATAAAAAGGAACGATTAGTGATGGGGATCGAAAAAGTTCGAATCCATTCCCCCGTTTCAATATCACTATACAAATCAGACAGTAAACCTTGTTTGGAATGGCTCATTTTAAATACATTTTCAAGAAAATAAGGTCTCCAGCTCCAATTTTTTTGAAGATACTCCATTTGATGAATCCACTTTTGGCCCTGTCTAAGCAAATTGGATGACAGCTGATACCCATCTTCGTCACAGACATACACCCTAAATGCACGTTCCTTTAGAAGAGCAGCTGCTTCTTGGATCAGCTCTTCAAAGTCATGATTATTTTTGTATTTGTCCAATAAACCGTTTAATTCTTCATAAAGCTTTGTTTCCAGTGCTTTTAAAGCCTCGAGTTTTTTCTTTTCAAATGACATAAACCTGGATAATTCCTTCTTAAGAAGCTCTTTACTTTTATCTTTCTTCTCAAATGCGGAAGAGGCCCTTGCCAATAATGGCCCCTGATAATACCTGCCTCCATTTTTCCAGGCAAACATTAATTGATGCTCCATTTCAATCTTGTCAAACATTAAGGTAGCCCCTATTTTTCGGGCAAATGAACTAAGCGCATAGATTGTTTCATCGATTCCAATCGTGCCTGTCTGTGACTTTAATGATGAAAGATGAACCCGAATAAAATGGGGTGATAAAGGTGCAATCCTCTCTAGCCTCACGCCGCTGGATTCTGCATTTTCAATCGCAATCCGGAATCCAAAGGTTTTGAAAAATTGAACCGAGTGTTCAATTGAACCTTCAATCCCTTTTAGACTTTCCTCCGGCAAAACAAAAATAATTTGAGATGGAAAAAAGCCCTCGTGTTGCTTAGAAAGAACTGTTTTAATAATGGATTCTTCCACATCATAAAGCAGGATAGCAGGATCCATTCTAAAAGCCAAAAATCCGGATTGTTTTTCCTGGATTAAATGATCCATAGCCCGATTCATTAAATGAATATAAGCCTCGAGACGGTACTCCTCCGGTATTTGCTGATCCATAAAAAAGGAATCCATTTCAAAAGCAGTATCATCTTTTATAAATTTTCCAACTGCCTCATATCCGACAATTTGAAGGTCTTCAGCGCTAAAGAATGGTTCATAAAAAGGAACTAAATGATCCAAATTTGAAATTATATCAAGAGGGTCAATATTCATCTGATTTCCACCCTTTTCTTCCAAAACTTATTCATCATGGATTTCTTTCGATCAGACCACTCTATATATAAGCGGTAGTTTAGGGGAGGTCTTACCTTATGAAGTGGTTGATCTTCTTATTTATTTTTATTCCGCTCATTGGATGCCAGCAACATCTCGCCAATCATGATGTTGCTACATCCTATACAATAAATTATGAACCAAAAAAATTAGTCCAACAAGAAGAAGTTAAAAAAGAGATTATGCTGGATGTTCCATTAATTAAACAAAACCCAGAATTAAAATACGGATGTGAAGTAACCAGTACTGCGATGATACTTCAATATGCAGGGGTTCCTGTTAATAAAATGGAGCTATACAAGCAAGTAAGTAAAGATCCTGACCCGATTGTAATGAATAGCAAAGATATTGTCAGCTGGGGAAATCCTGCAGAAGGTTTTGTTGGAGATATGACTGGAAAGAAAATGGGATATGCGGTGTTTGATGAGCCTATTGAAGATTTGATTAACCAATATTTAGAAGGAAAAGCCATTAATCTTACGAACATGCCCTTTTCCTCTTTATTAACTCATGTAGGGAAAGGTTTTCCTATTGTGATTTGGACAACAGGTGATTACAAACTGCCAAACAGATGGGAATCCTGGGACCATCAGGGAAAAACTATCAAAACACCCTTGGATCTTCATGTTGTAGTATTAGTCGGGTATGATCAAGAAAATGTTTACCTTAACGACCCTCTAAGTGGAGTAAAACAAGCAAAAGTAAATAAGGAGCAATTTATTCAATCCTGGGAAGCTTTAGAAAAAAGAGCCGTCAGTTACAAGAAGTAGCTGACGGCTTTATTATAGACCGTTTTCCTGATCGATCAGCAATTGATTTAACTTTGTTAAGGATCTGATAATCGTTTTTTTTCGGTTATATCCTTTTGCCGTTACCGCAGTACTGCCATAAACAGCAATTGCTTTCCCAAAATCACCAGCTCTTTGGTAGCCATAAACCCATACTTTAACAGTACCATTAACAGTTGGCAAAACGAGTACTTCCATTTTAGCTTGAGATTTCATTTTGGCTCCCCCTAAAGCTATTAAAATAGCAGTTATACAAACTTTAAAGGACAATTGGTCTTTTTGTCAAAGTTTAAGTAATAGCAATTTTATTTTAACAAGAGGATAATAATGACAATTTCCATTTTCATTAGACTCTGATAGTATTAAGAAATATAAGCAAGACAACTTTCAAGTGTTCGTTTCAATTTAATTGTCGGCTTTGATGTAATTTGTAACAGATTCATAATAAAAGAATTTCAGGTTGGGATTTATCATGAAAAAAAAGATTTCGAGAAGGAGCTTTTTAAAAAACGGATTTAAAACCGTAGGTGCTTCGATTGCCTCCATTTCAGGAGGTTATTATTATGCCAAACATTTGGAACCCTATTGGCTAGAAATAAATTCATATTCCATTAAAAAACAATCAATTCCGCAGGGATTTACAGGAACTAAAATCGTGCAATTTAGCGATACTCATCTAGGTTTTCACTATGAACTGCAAGACCTTACATTAGCTGCGGATAAAATAATGGCTTTAAAGCCGGATATTATTGTGTTTACCGGCGATCTGATGGACGAGCCCCAAAACTATCCTTATTCAGAACAAATCATCCCCATACTTCAATCATTAACCGCTCCGCTAGGTAAGTATGCTGTGTACGGAAACCACGACCATGGCGGATATGGGACAAACCTATATGGTCAAATTATGAAACGATCCGGTTTTACCCTATTACAAAATGAAGTTGTTACGATCGCTAAAAATTCAGATTTTTTTTATCTGGCAGGACTTGACGATCCAATGTTAGGAACACCTGACTTCCAGGCTATTACCGATAAAATGGGTGCAGATACGTTTAAACTGCTCTTATCACATGCACCTGATTTAGCCGATACAGCCTCGACATTTGGATTTCACTTTCAATTAAGCGGACATAGTCATGGCGGCCAGGTACAAATCCCTTTCATAGGTGCGCTGGTAAAACCCCCTTTTGGGGAAGAATATTATGATGGATTTTATGAGATTAACAAAAATCAGAATCTAACGCTTTATGTAAATCGGGGTTTAGGAACAACAAGACTTCCTTTCCGCTTTTTATCCAGACCAGAGATTACAGTATTCCAGCTTGAAAGCGAATAATCAAAAGAGCAATGAATGGCCAAGCAGCTAATCCATTGCTCTTTTTTCTATAAGCTACTTGCAATGAATCGTCCAACCCCAAAAAAGGCTACACTCAAAATGATCGTTCCTGCTGCATACATCCAAAAAACACTTTTTCTTCCCTTCCACAAGCTGTAAGCATCATGGCTATATGTGGAAAATGTCGTATACGAACCAATTATTCCAGTACTGATCACTACTCCCCAAATCGAACCGGATGAATCCATTAAATGACTGAATACACCTAATAAAAAAGAGCCAGTACTATTAACAAACACTGTTCCCGCAAAGCGGTTTTTCAGATTTTGCATCCATTGAATGATTCTATCTCTAGCAACAGCTCCAACAAACCCGCCTATAAAGATGAGAAGTAATAGACTAAGAGACATGAGGACTGCCCCTGAATTGTTTTTTCACAAGGCGAGCTGCTTTCTCTCCAGCTACTGCAGCTGCTATGCCCAATCCTACAGACAATAAAATATAGAGCCAAGCGATCCAAATATCAATGCTGAAGAGAGCGTACACTTCCCCCGAAAAGGCAGACATAGTTGTAAATCCCCCACAAAATCCAGTTGTCAATAGGGCTTTAATGATTTCGCGGTCAAGCCATACATATGTAAAAAAGGTAATTAAAAAGGACCCAATTATATTGATTAGTAAGGTAGAAAACGGAAATATGGCTGATGGATCTAATATCCAAAACCGTGTTAATGCTCCAATCCCACCGCCAACACCAACAGCAATTATGCGAACCAATAGAATTCACCTCTTTAGGCAGATTGCCCGTATTCATAGGGGACAGGCGCGAGACTAACCTTATTCCATACACTAAAGTAAGATTCGTCTGAAAAGAGAGGAGGTAGAATACATGCATTCCGTTTACAGATATATGCATCCTCAATTTGTTTATCCATCATTCCGCCGAAGCCAGCATGACACTCGTTTTTTTCCATTTTTCCCATTTGTTTTAGGCGGTCTGGCCGGATTAGCGGTTGCCCCTTTTTTCTATCGGCCATATTATCCGCCTTATCCGTATCCGCCAGTATATCCTCCTGCCTACCCTGCCTATGGGCCATACTACGGCGGGGGCGGAGGCTATCCCGTTCAAGAAACAATCAATATCTATTCTTAAAGATTAATGATTATACAGTAGAAAATCTATTTTATAGGGACCATCTCCATTTGAATTTCCAATGGGATGGCCTCTATTTATTATAAAATAAATAACTGTAAACTGCCTTTGCATAAAAGAAGAATCACGGTATAATAAAAATCAGATGTTATCTATTTATTAGGATAGAAAACAATGTTTAAATATAAGAAAGGAGATTAATCGCTTGCAAAGGTCAACAGACTCGAAGCCGTTCACGCTGACACCCCATACGATAGCCAAGGCTATTTTTACCGTGAACCGGCATGCAAAAACAGCTACTAATAATAAATATTTATACAAATTAAAACAAGAAGCCTTAATCAAATTAATAAAAGAAGGGAAAGCTCAGAAAATAGGATTACATTTTTCAAATAATCCAAAATACAGTCAGCAGCAATCGGATGTCCTCGTTGAATGTAATGAATTTACTTTTCATATACCTCCATCCAAAGAAGACTTTCAAACTTTACCTCATTTAGGTGAGTTAAATTCCTCTATAAGAAATCCTAAAGTTCATATGTCACTCAACACGGCTAAAAAGGTTCTCCAATCCTATACAGGCATTAAGGAAAATCTGGATGTACTGTACCAAAAAGCAAGAAAGGGTTACCAAAAGCCTGTTTTTAAAAGACTTGGCGAATCGTATGGCCCCATATCAAGAAAAAAATAAACCGGAAAGGACTACTGTCTTTTCCGGTTGTTTTACCTTTACAGCCATTTGCCCTATTCTTACCTAATCTCTGTTAGAATATCTTCAACATCTAAAATATAGAGCGGTCCAGTATTTGTTTCAATTTCATAGTTCATATATGGAGATTGTGATTTGTTCAGATCAGTCTTATTCAAAATTTTAATTTCTGTCACCTGGTCAACGTGAATCACTAATTTATGATTTAAACATTGAAGAACAATCATTTTTTCCTGTTTAGAATTGAATGTGGAAGATTCATTCAAAATTACTTCTAGATTTAAAACACTCAGTACATCTCCGCGAACCGCCACCAGCCCTTTTATAAAAGGATGTGCTAAAGGAATAGGTGTAACGGGGCTATAATGAATAATTTCTTGAACAGCGTCTATCATAACACCTAATGTTTTATTCCCAACTGTAAATTCTACGATTTCTATAGTTTTAACAGCCTCACTAGTCGGAATCAATTGTGCCATTCTTTTCTTTCCTCCCCATTTATTACCTTTACTATATCACGAAATGGGAGGAGAACATAGAAATCATTCACTATTTTGCGTTACATTAAAATAAAATTCCTCTTCTTTGTTTTTATTTTCTACTTTTGACTCTCTTTTTAATTTTTGCTGTTTCCCCATTTTACCATCAGATTCGTAACTCAATTGAAAATCTCCTTCTTTTCGATTACTCATATATCCCACTCCTTTTTATTATGTAAAAACTATCATTTCCTCATTAAAGAGAATTATCCAATTTTTCAATAAGGAATCGGAAAAAACGGTTCACCCAAAACAATGACAAGGAGTCTTAAATTAAGTAAAATGAAATAACAAAAGATCCATATGGAAGGATGTTCATCTTTGGAAACACTTATCAATGAGAATGTAAAGAATATACAAATTTCTGGGATCCGAAAGTTTTTTAATTTAGTTACTGAATATGAGGATGTTGTTTCTTTAACAATTGGTGTACCTGACTTTCCAACGCCAGATCACGTCAAAAAGGCAGCAATCAGGGCAATTGAGGAGAATATCACAACCTATACCTACAATGCAGGAAGATTAGATGTTAGAAAAGCAGCCTGTCAATTTGTAAAACAAAAATACAAGCTTGATTATAATGAAAACGAAGTAATTGTAACGGTCGGCGCTAGTGAAGCTATTGATATCGCTTTGCGAACAATCTTAAATAAAGGGGACGAGGTTATTTTACCTGGACCTGTATATCCCGGTTATGAACCGCTCGTCCAATTAAGCGGCGGTCAGCCCATATATGCGGACGTAAGACAAAATGGTTTCAAGCTTACTGCGGATATTATTGAAACATACATAACGGATCAAACAAAATGTATTATCTTGCCTTACCCGTCCAATCCGACTGGAGTCAGTTTAGATGAAAATGAATTAAGAGCTATTGCTTCATTATTAAAGGGGAAAAATATATTCGTAATCGCTGACGAGATATATAGCGAGCTAACCTACGGACGAACCCATGTTTCGATCTCACAATTTCTGAAAGATCAAACAATCCTGATTAATGGACTGTCTAAATCCCATGCCATGACTGGCTGGAGGATTGGCCTATTGTTTGGCCCGGAACAGATCGTACAGCATATACTAAAAGTCCATCAATATAATGTAAGCTGTGCCACCTCAATCTCCCAAATGGCAGCTTTAGAGGCATTAACAAACGGCATAGATGATGCACTGCCAATGCGGGAGGAATATCAAAAAAGAAGAGATTATTGCTATCAGGAGTTAAGCCAAATGGGGATTGAGGTTGTGCTGCCAGACGGAGCTTTTTATTTTTTTGTTCCGATTCCAAATGGCGAGCCTTCATTTCAATTTGCTGCCAACCTCCTTCGTGAACAAAAGGTTGCCGTCGTACCTGGGGATGCCTTCTCACCTCTTGGGGAAGGGTATTTTCGAATGTCATACGCCTGTTCGATGGCTCAGCTTAAAAAAGGATTAAATGGCATTAAGGCATATTTGGCGGGAGCACGTGCACGCTAATATTTGTATAAAAAACCGAGTAAAATAACTCGGTTTTTTATGTATGTTTGGCGGACATTGAATCCGCTTCCGCCCCTAAAGTGCAGGTTTTCGTTCTAATAACGGAATGAGGATCCGCGCAAACTTTTTTTACGGATCCTCATTCCGCTATTATTTCAAAATTCTTTGTTTGGACCATGATTCCGGTTCCTGGTTCCGTTATTTGCCTATTTTCCTGTCATATTTGATCGATTTTGTACGAATAGCGGAATCAGAATCCGCTTCCGCCCCTAAAGTGCAGGTTTTTGTACTAATAACGGAATGAGGATCCGCCAAACTTATTTTACGGATCCTCATTCCGCTATTATTTCAAAATTCTTTGTTTGCACCATGATTCCGGTTCCTGGTTCCGTTATTTGTCTTTTTTCCCGTCATATTTGATTGATTTTGTACGAATAGCAGAATCAGAATCCGCTTCCGCCCCTAAAGTGCAGGTTTTCGTTCTAATAACGGAATGAGGATCCGCGCAAACTTTTTTTACGGATCCTCATTCCGCTATTATTTCAAAATTCTTTGTTTGGACCATGATTCCGGTTCCTGGTTCCGTTATTTGCCTATTTTCATGTCATATTTGATCGATTTTGTACGAATAGCGGAATCAGAATCCGCTTCCGCCCCTAAAGTGCAGGTTTTCGTTCTAATAACGGAATGAGGATCCGCCAAACTTTTATTCAAAAATAAAGGATCCAATGTCCGAAAAAAGCTTATCACGTGCAACCTCAAAATTTTACTCTTCCTTATCAAAAAATAAAAGGGACAGCTAATTGCTGCTCCTTTTATTATGATAAATCGCCATTTCTTCGTTCAGCTTCTCTTACCTGTTTAGCTTTTTCTTTGTGCAGTCTATTTGCCTCTGCACTACCCATTTCTTTGCCAAATTCAACATCGCTGACTGCTGAATCAAATCCCTGCTTATTTTTTTGCTCTGGATCATCTTTCTTATTTCGTTTGGCCATTTACGTAATCCCTCCTCAAGTTTTAGTTTGCGGAGAGATTTTGCCCTTATGCATACACCTATCTAATGTATAGCCTTCTACATATCCCAATATTTGTATAAGGCTTGAGTTCCCTTTTCACCGTAGCCCTTTTCTGCTAACGATTGATACATATCTAAGCTTAAGGAAAGCCCTGGCAAGTTCAGTTCCATCCGCCTTGCTTCCTCAAGTGCAATGCCCATGTCCTTAATAAAATGTTTGATATAAAAACCCGGTTCAAAATTATTGGATAAAATTCTCGGTGCGAGGTTTGATAAAGACCAGCTTCCCGCTGCCCCTCCTGAGATACTTTTCAATACTTGCTCTAGGTCTAGCCCAGCTTTTTGACCGTAAACCAATGCCTCACAAACCCCGATCATATTGGTGGCTATTGCAATTTGATTACACATTTTAGTATGCTGTCCGCTTCCTGCTTCCCCTTGATACATGATATTTTTGCCCATAATTTGTAAAACTGGCAAAGCCTCCTCAAAAGTAGCTTTATCTCCGCCTGCCATTATCGAAAGAGTGCCTTCTCTAGCCCCAATATCTCCGCCGGAAACCGGTGCATCTAGTGAGGAATGACCGGAATTTTTCGCAGCCTGATAAATTCGCTCGGCTAGTTCGGGCTTTGATGTGGTCATATCAATAAAAATAGTTCCAGGCTGGGCATGTTTGATTAGACCTTCTTCACCCAAGTATAATTCCTCTACATCTTTAGGGTATCCTACCATCGTAATGATAAGTTGACTTTGACCCGCCACTTCTTTAGGTGAAGAACACCATGAAGCACCTTTTTCAATTAATGTCTCCGCTTTATTTTTTGATCTTGTATAAATAAATAGTTCTCCGTATTCATTTAGCAAACGGTTGGCCATGCTTTGCCCCATAACTCCTAACCCTATAAATCCAATCCTTCTCATCTGATCCCTCTTTTCATATTTTTCTGGTGAATCGAGAAAAATTTTGCGAAAATATGGTAAGACAACTTTATCTTATCATATCAGGTTCTGTTTAGTTATTAGTTTTGGAGGTGTTTTTTTAAGATGGCTTACAGAAAAGAACTTTACGTTTGGAATGGTAAGGAAAATAAGAAAGCTGTGATTAGAACCTATCAGAAAAAAGATTTTGATGGCTTAATCGATGTACAAAGAGAAGCTTTTCCTCCACCCTTTCCATCTGAACTCTGGTGGAATCTTGATCAATTGCACAACCATACTCATTTATTTCCTGACGGTGCCCTATGCGTAGAAATGGATGGAATGATTGTAGGTTCGATGACAGGTCTTCTCACCGATTTTGATCCATCCCATCCTAATCATACTTGGGCAGAAGCAACCGATAATGGATATATTTCAAATCATAATCCAAATGGAAAAACCCTATATGTAGTAGATATCTGCGTTCGCCCTTCCTACCGTAAATTTGGACTTGGAAAATGGCTTATGCATGCTATGTATGAAACGGTGATACAGTTAAATCTTGAACGTTTACTCGGAGGAGGGCGGCTTCCTTATTTTTACCGTTATGCGGATAAGCTAACGATTGAACAATATGTAGAAAAGGTTGTGGCAGGAGAAATTTTTGATCCTGTTATATCCTTCTTACTCCGGTGTGGCAGGATGCCGATTCATATCGTTAAAAACTATTTGGAGGACGAAGAGTCCCATAACTATGGATTATTGATGGAATGGAAGAATCCATTTTATTCTGAGTAATGAATAGAAAAACAAAAGCCGGCTAAACAGCCGGCTTTCAAAAAAGGGGGGAATGAGAAAATATTAAGCAACTTTATCCTTGTGTTTATTATTCTATTCCCCAATTGTTACAAAGGAAACCCTTTTCTGATTACATTTTGATTACAAACTGATAGCTCGCTCAATTTCATGCTTTACTTCTTCATAAGATGACATTTGGAGAACTTTATCAGCTAATTGCTTCATATCTGCTAAAGATAGTTTTTTAATTAATGAACGTGCCTTCAGTATGGAGGTAGCACTCATAGAAAATTCGTCTAATCCTAAACCAAGCAAAATGAGAATCGCCTTTTCATCTCCAGCCATCTCTCCACACATGCCTGCCCATTTTCCATTTGCATGAGCAGCATCAATCACCATTTTAATCAATCTAAGAATAGAAGGATTATACGGCTGATACAGATAGGAAACCCGCTCATTCATACGGTCAGCCGCCATAGTATATTGAATTAAATCATTAGTACCAATACTGAAGAAATCTACTTCTTTCGCAAACTGATCAGCTAATACCGCAGTAGATGGGATTTCTACCATGATTCCTATTTCAATATTGTCAGATACTTCAATACCCTCTTGAATAAGTTTCTTACTTTCATCTTCCAAGATTGACTTCGCCTGGCGGAATTCATCAATTGTTGCAATCATTGGAAACATGATTTTCAAATTGCCGTATGGGCTAGCTTTTAATAAAGCCCTAAGTTGAGTCCTGAATAGATCCTGTTCTTCGAGGCAGAGCCGGATTGCTCTAAAACCAAGGAAAGGGTTCATTTCTTTTGGCAGATTCAAATAAGGCAGCTCTTTATCCCCGCCAATATCAAGGGTTCGTACAACAACCGGCTTGCCTTCCATACCTTCTAAAACCGTTTTGTAGGCTTCGAATTGTTCCTCTTCACTTGGCAGTTCATCCCGTCCCATATATAGAAACTCAGTACGATACAAACCAATTCCTTCCGCCCCATTTGCATGGGCACCCTTTAGGTCAGCTGGCGTTCCAATATTGGCAGCTAGTTCAACATGATGTCCATCTGCTGTAACGGTTTTTTCGTTAACAAGCTTGGCCCATTCTTGCTTCTGCTTTTCATAGGCATCTTGATCGCGTTTATACTTTTCAATAACTTCTGGTGTCGGATCTATGTAGACTTCACCATTTAAGCCATCAACGATTATTATGGTTCCATTCTCAACAGTTTTGGAAACTTCCTTTGTCCCGACGACTGCCGGAATTTCTAACGAACGGGCCATAATTGCAGAGTGTGATGTGCGCCCGCCGATATCGGTGGCAAATCCCTTTACAAAATCTTTATTTAACTGCGCCGTATCTGACGGAGTTAAGTCTTCCGCAATCACAATAACCTCTTCAGCGATTAAACTTGGGGTAGGCAGTTTTACTCCGAGCAAGTGTGCAAGAATCCTTTTCGTAACATCTTTGATGTCACTTGCCCTCTCTCTCATATATTCGTTTTCCATTTGTTCAAACATGGAAACAAACATAGCGGAAACTTCTTGCAGTGCAAATTCAGCATTTACCTTTTCTGCATCTATCTTTTCTTTTACTGGTCCCAAAAATTCAGGGTCATTCGCAACCAAAAGATGTGCTTCAAAAATAGCAGCCTTATCTGCACCTAACTTCTTTTTCGTATTGTCTCTAAGTGCTTCAAGTTCTGTAGTGGATTGGCTAATAGCATTTTGAAAGCGTTCAATTTCATCATGGGTGTTTTCAATTGTTTTCTTGGAGACATCCAGATTTGGTTCAACTAATCTGTATGCTTTCGCAATTGCGATGCCGCTTGATGCTGCAATCCCTTTTAAAATATTTGGCATTATTCGGCAAGGCCCTCTTTTTTGAGAGTATCTTCAAGAGAATTAATCGCCTCTTGTTCGTCACTTCCTTCAGCACTAATGGTAATAGACGCACCTTTACCTACACCTAGTGACATAACACCCATGATTGATTTTAAGTTCACTTTTTTGCCTTTATACTCAAGCTGAATTTCAGAATCAAATTTACTTGCTGCTTGAACTAAAAGGGTTGCTGGTCTTGCATGCAGCCCAGTATCTGCTGTAATAGTAAATGTTTTTTCTACCATCTTTCATCATTCTCCTTTAAAAAGTATCATGCCCTTAAATTATACAACTTTTATACGTTAGTCAACTAATGTCTTATTTTGTTGCTTTTCTGAATATTTTTTATGTAGATTCGTAAATAGTATACGCATCAAAAAATTATTCTATTTCTTGATTCAACCACATCTTTTAATGATGCTCTGTTCAATAACATTCGTTAAAAAACCCGCACATCTATGTATGTGCGGGCTGCAGTCCTCATTTATCTGGCAAAAACATGATTTCCTATTGTCACCGTTACTTCTCTTGAACGGATCCATTGACTCGTAGTTTTGTCAGGATTATAAAAGAAAAGTGATCCGCTTCCTTGTCCTCTAAAGGCTAACGCTTCTTTAACTGCACGATAAGCATCAGCATCAGCCGGAATATTGATTTGCCCGTTTGCTACAGGTGAAAAGGCATAATAACCATTCGACTTTTCATAAATAACACCCTTTATTGTATTCGGAAAATCAGGGTGATCAACACGGTTTAATACAACTGTTGCAACAGCAACTTTTCCCGCATATGGTTCGCCTTTTGCTTCCGCATGAACTAATCTTGCTAATAAATCTAATTCTTCCCTTGTAATTCCGGTTGGAAGAGTTACTCTCTGACCAGGATAAATCAAAGGTGACGTAATATGATTGAGTTTCATAGTTTGTAATAAAGATACACCATATGTATTACTTATTTTCCAAAGTGTATCTCCCTTTTGAACTACATGAATATTACTTTGAGCAGATGCACTGGTGTTAAATCCCAGCACTGCAGCTCCTAAAAGAAGTAGGGTTAATCCAAGCTTTCTCATGATGTTTCTCCTCCACAGAATATTCTTACAATGATAGGCTACCAGTTTCATAGAGTCGATTCATTAACTAAAAGTTGGCTTTGTCAGTAATTTCTTCCTTGGATAAGCCAGATCTATAACGCCAAAGTATAGATGTACCCTGTATGTTCCGGCTTTTTTGTCAATGTTTCAACAAAAAGACAAACTATTAAATTTATATTACAGCACTATGTAAATTGCTAGATTCCGATATTTTGCTTATTCTTCCTACCCTAGCTCCTTGGTTCCTGGGTATAGTAATATATAACCCCTCCACCTCGCAGAGCCACTCCTCTAAAATGTTTAAAATCCTCTCTTTTTACCAATACCTCCCGAAAAGACATGAAATCGTCTTTCTCCACCCTTATTTCATTTCTCTCTCCCGCTTTTAATTCTTCAAGTAAATTATTCACCTGTTTTGGATCCATCTCTCTCATCCTCTCAATAGTTGTTTTTTATTTTAGGAAAATTTCAGAAAAATCCTTTACGTATGATATAAAATCATGCAAAATATGGATAAGACTTCTTACCCACCTTCTATAAGGGGGTCCCCTAATTACTGTATAACTTTATGCCTTAATGTGTAAATAAGATGGTCTATTGATATAGAAGATAAAAGGGAGAGATTTTTATTGAAAAAAGCTGAAGTAGGGAACTTAATAGAATTTCGGAACGGTTTAAGAGGAATTGTAGAGAAAGTAAATGAAAACTCAGTAATTGTCGATTTAACCTATATGGGTAACTATAGAGATTTGGAGTTAGAACAAAAAACCGTGGTTAATCATAAAAATTATAAAGTTCTAAAAGAAAGTCTTTGATAACAATGGAAAAGAGGAGAGATGATGTTCTCTCCTCTTTTTCTAGGCTATCTTACCTTTATCATTATTGTCTGGAACATGAAAATATCCCGAGTTATTTTGACGTGTCTTTTCCGAGCTCTTTAAATGATTTCACTTTTCCATGTGGGTTTTGTGATTGCTTTCTCACATTCCACATTCTCTCTTTTTCATTCTTTTGAAATGTCATATTTTTCTCCCTTCATCAAAATTCCCTGATGCCACCCGATTTTATGGTACAATGGGATTTGTTTCGTTTATATGTTAACAGGAGGTTCACCTCCACTATGTATCGTTTACATAATCGACAAAAACATTCAATAGATAGAACCCTTTTGTATTTGTAGAAAGGATGAGGATTCAATGCAGATAGAAAGAAGGGAACTAATTAAACTATTTATCGGTGTCATCAGTGCTCATCTTCTATTAAATTTTACCTATAAAGATGAGGATGTTTTTTGGTACATGTTTACAGCCAGCTCCCTTGTCCTGATTAGTTATGCGATATTGAATAGCCGGGTTGAAGATAAGCTTTCACCAGCTTTATTTTTAGCATATGGAGTGGCTTCAGGTCTGCTCCTATTTGGAGTATTTTACTTGGGTTATTTTGTATTAGAGGCTTTGGATTCAGCAAGCGTACGTGATGTGGCAAAGCTTTATCGGGATTATGCCCCAAACAATATCTGGCAGTATTTAGCTTTAATCCTATTTGTAGTGCCAGGTGAAGAAATATTTTGGAGAGGCTATGTCTTTTCCAAGCTAAAAAAACAATCCAATCTCATTTATAGTATAATGGCTTCAAGTCTGCTCTATGCATCTGTTCAAATTTATGCAGAAGCATGGATACTAGTAGTGGCTGCCATTGGAGCAGGAATATATTGGAATATCCTATACCATTGGAAAAAAAGTATGCCGCTGCTTATAGTGTCACATCTGACTTTCGATCTCCTGCTTTTTTGGTATCTTCCTGTATAATTTTGACCACTGAAAAATTTAACATATTTTACTAATTTATAGGTCAATACAATCAAAAGTTAAAACGAGCATCCCCATTTGCATCGTTTTGTTCTACAATAGAGAAAGAAAGATATTATCAGCAGGAGGAACTTGCATGAAACCATTCAATCACATTTTTGGGGTATTATTTCTAACATCTGTTATACTCACTGCATGTGGGACAAGCAGTACTGCACCTGAGGAAGAGCCTGCAAATACAACAAATCCATCAGCAAATGAGAATACTGCCCAAAATCCTGAAGAAACTGATGCAGCTGAAGAGCCGGATGCTGATACAAATGAAGAAGAGAATTCTAAAACTCTTACTTATACATTTAATGGCAGTGAGGTCTCTGAAACTGCTTCCTTAATCAGCAGTCCTGAACAGCCTTACTCTTTATCAGTTTTGCCTGGATTTACGCTGGATTCGGAAGAACCAGGAAAAGATGTTTTATACCTGAATGACGATTCTTCTATTTTTATGAGAATAGAGCTGATTGACAAAACCGTCAATATAGAGCAATTAATACAAACTACTACTGATCAGCTGGCTGTTGTTACAGATGTTGTGAATCACGATGAATCAAGTGAAAATGTGGAACTTCCAGATGCGATCAAACTAGAAGCCAGTAACAACGAACAAACGGTAACTTCTTATATTAAAAAGGGAGACTTCCAATGGAAGATTACCATGTTTACAACACCTTCATCTGACTACAGGGACGCTTTTCTGGAAATGGCAAAAACTATTGTTCCAGCAGAATAAAAAATAGGAAGACCTTTCTTGAATAAAAAGGTCTTCCTATCAGACTGTAGACAAACTCGATAATATCGAGTTTGCCTACAGTCTTTTTTGATTTACAATATTTATAATGAGATATCTAGAGGTGATGGATTATGATGACGAGAAACAATAATATTGAAAGAGACCA
>NZ_JAKZKT010000022.1 GCF_022808645.1 Bacillus litorisediminis | reverse complement strand
ACGGAGTTCGGATCTCTTTTCAATTTCCCCATTGAAAACACTCCTTTAGCTTTATACTTATTATTCTATCAAATAAAAAACTGTGTGAGTAAGGAACCGTACGTATTCCTTACTTACACAGTTTATATTACACTCCCCTAATTTTTGTTTTTATTCATCAGATTATTTAAAACCCGGTCCAATTCACGGCTAATCTGTAAGGTGTCAGGCGACTGAAGTCCTTTCTGATCCGCTGTTGCAATGAGTTTTTGTCTTAGTGCATCAATTACGACTGTCACGTCATCTCTTTCCAAACAATCGCCACTTTCTGTATAAGGGTGAAAACCTGCATTATTCTATGAATGTTTCAATTTCATAATCGGCTTTTAGATTTTCCAGCCATGTTGTATACTGGGCATTCATTTTTTCGTCAAACAATGTATCTTTTATTTTTTCTTTACTTTCCTCGTAATTTGCCTCTTTTGCTTCTTGCTTATCTGTTACTTTTATAATATGAAAACCATGTTCCGTTTTAACCGGATCACTAATTTGATTCACTTCAAGAGAGAAGGCGGCTTCTTCAAATGGTTCTGCCATTTCTCCTTTTCCAAAGAAACCGAGATCACCTCCAGCTTCTGCACTGGCGGTATCAGTGGAATATTCCTTCGCTAATGCTGCAAAATCTTCTCCAGCTTCTAGTTTTTCTTTTACTTCTTGAGCTGTGGCTTCATCTTCTACTAAAATATGACTGGCTTGCACTTGTTCCGCTTGGGCAAACATATCTTTATTTTCTTCAAAGTAGGTTTGCATTTCTTCTTCTGTAATCTCAATGTCAGAAGCCATCAATTTTTTTGTCAGCAGATACGTTTTAATATCACTTGTTACCATATCTAAAGTAATCCCGCTTGATTCCAGTGCTGTATTAAAACTCTCTTCTCCGCCATATGAATCGATAAAAATCTTGAGTTCCTCATCAATTTCTTCGTCCGTTACTGTAACATTCTGCTTTTCACTTTCTAATTGAATGACTTTATCATTTATTAGTGAATCAAGGGTACTAGCCCCATATTGGTTCATTAATAAATCGTTAAGCTCTTCCTCTGAAATTTCATTTCCATTTACGGTGGCAACTGCTTCTTCCCTTGAAAAGGCTACTCCCAGAATCACGGTAAGCATAACCATCATTCCGAGTATGATAAAAATCACTTTTTTCATTGTAATCTCCTTTTATTTGCTACATTTCTTTTTATAACCCTTGCTGATTGCTTGATAATGTTAACTTAACCGTAATGAGTTCTCCGTCACGATAAATGCCAAGTTCGACTTCATCACCGACATCAAGTTTTGTATATAAATACTTCCTGAGGGCAATAGAGTTTTGAACCTCTTCTCCATTTATAGAAACGATTACATCCTGAACCTCAATTCCAGCTTTTTTTGCAGCTGAGTTTGGGTCTAAATTTGTGACCACTGCCCCTGCGGTTATATCTTCAGGAAGATCCTGGATATACATACGCGGAATTTCTTCTAAGCTAGCTAAGCCAACGCCAATGTAGGGACGGACTACTTTTCCATTTTCAATAATCTCATTGACTATCGGAATAAAATCGTTGCTTGGGATCGCAAATCCCAAACCTTCCACACCATTTTCAGAAATTTTTAAGCTGTTGATCCCAATAACCTCACCTTTTGTGTTAATCAAAGCTCCACCGCTATTTCCTGGATTAATGGCTGCATCAGTCTGAATAACGTTAAATTCCCAATCTCCTGCAGAGGTTGAGACAGTAATCGCCCGGTCTACCGCACTGACAATCCCTTGAGTTACAGTCCTTGATAAGTCGAGTCCAAGCGGATTCCCGATTGCAAGTACTTGGTCTCCAGGACGTAGTGCAGATGAATCCCCAAAGTCAACGACTGATGTTACATTTTCAGCATCAATTTCGAGAACAGCCAGGTCTGTAAGTGCATCTGCCCCCACTAACTTAGCGGCCGTTTTTTCTCCATTATGAAGAGAAACTTCTACTTCATTGGCACCTTCAATTACGTGATTATTCGTAACAATGTAGGCACGATCCTCATCCTTCCGGAAAATAATGCCAGATCCTGTACCGGTTTCAACATTTTGACTGCTGTTTGAAAAATAATTTCTTTGCTGCTGGATATTGACGATTCCAACGACAGCCTGAGATGCCTTTTCCACGATATCTGCAATGGATCCTGCTTCATTTGAAACCTGTGTAGGTGTAATCGAAGCAGTATCAGCAGCCATTTCATTTGAAGAAACAGATGTATCTTTATTAGATGCTTCTTGGTCTGAAAAAGAATCGGTATAGGATACGACTCCTAAAGTTAAAGCAGAACCAATTACACCAGCTGTTAATGAAGATAAAAATGCTCTGCTTTTTGGTTTTCGCTTCGTCTCTTTCATTGGCTGTTCTCTGTTGCCTGTCGGCTCTTCAATTTGATGATCAGATGTAACTTGAGAGTCATCATCCATATGAACCATACATGTACCTCCTTATCAGGAATGTGGTTGCTGAGCAAGGTATATTCAACTTATTACTCTTGTGTACATGTATAGAATAGCGATTAATTATGACCAAACTATGAACAAACTTTTAAAAGACAGGGAAATATGAAAAAGCGTCAACTACATATTTGAAAGCAAAAAAATGGGCTTGCTATTATAACAAGCCCATTCACTAGCCTTATTTACAACAGGAACATAGACAATGCAGGAAAATAGGTGATGATTAACAGATCCACAACCATCACAATGATAAAAGGTACAACCGATTGGATTATCTTATCATACGAAACATTTGCAATCCCCTTCACAACAAATAGGTCTAACCCTACTGGAGGAGTAATCAATCCGATTGAAAGATTAACCACCATAATCAGGCCAAAGAAGACTGGGTCAATTCCTGCGGCGAGGGCAATTGGCAGCAGTAATGGAGTAAGAATTGTAATAGCCGCCGATGCGTTTAAGAAACAGCCCGCAATAAAGAAAATGATATTAAACATGATGAGAATCAGATATCTGTTTTCTGAGATACTTGTGACAAGCAATGACAGATATTGCGGAATTTGTTCTGCTGTTAAAAGCCACCCAAACAGATTCGCAGCGGCAATTATGAAGACAACCATTGCCGTCATCTTTCCAGCATTAATAAATGCTCGAGGGATATCCTCCCATTTCATATCCTTATAAATAAATTTGTTGATGATAAATGCATACGCTGCAGCCACCGCACCCGCTTCTGTCGGGGTAAAGATCCCGCCGCGAATCCCAAAGATGATGATTAATGGTAAGATTAGAGCTAATATTCCATCAAGAAAAGTCTTTTTGAATGAAGCAAATTCAAATTTTGCTACTTCTTCGGCATAATTTTTCTTTTTGGTCAGCCAATAATTTAACATCATGATCGATAAACCTATTAATATTCCAGGAACAATCCCGGCTGTAAACAAGTCTCCAATCGAAACGCCTGCCGTTACCCCATATACAATCATGGGGATGGAAGGCGGTATAACAACCGCAATCGTACCTGCACTAGCTACAGTTGCTGCAGCAAATCCTTTATCGTATCCTTTTTCCTCCATCATCGGAATCATCATTTTCCCTACAGCTGCGGTGTCAGCTGCTCCAGAGCCTGAAATTCCGGCAAAAAACATACTCGTTAAGGTTGACACTTGCGCTAATCCGGCTTTTAACCATCCTACGGTTGCAAAGGCGAATGCTGCAATTCGTTTTCCCATACTTCCAGACATCATTAATTCCCCTGTAAGCATAAAGAACGGAATGGCTAAAAGTGAAAATGAATCTACTGAAGTTATTAATCTCTGTGGAATTACTTCTAGGGGAATATAATAAATACTGGATAAAAAACCGGCAATCGATGCTAAAATCAGGGATATTGCAATGGGAACACCAATTAACATAAATAAAAATAGTACAACAAGAACGACAATGGCTACTGTCAATCTTATCTCCTCCTTCCTTAACCTACGCTGGAATTCTCATTGATTGGATCTACTTTTGCTGTCTTCCTTTTTCCGATAGTAATGTTTATAACACTTTCAATCGCATGAATAAGACAAATTATCGAACTGACTAATACTGCAGAATAAATGAGGGTCATATTCAACCCCATAGAAGGAGAAATTTGCTGACTCGTAAATTTTAAAATACTCCAACCGTACATGATTAAGAACACAAAAACTGCAGAATTTACAATTTCAATAAATAAACTAATCCGATTCTTCCATTTTTCGGGCGAATAATGATGCAAAAGTTCTACCTGTGCATGCTCTTTACTCTTATACACAACCCCAATGCCTAAAAACACAATCCATATAAACAAGTAACGAATTAGCTCTTCTATCCAGCTAAAATTAAAAATGGAAAAGTCAACCATCGGGAAAATATTTTGTACAAATGAACTCTGTAAAATGAAACGCGAAATTACTTGGTAAACAGTCGCTAAAAAAGCTACAGCAAATAGTATAATGATCAGCATTTTGCTGTATTTATTAATCGTTTCGCTCGTTTTGCCGAATATGTCCTTCAAATTCACCACACCTCCGCACCTTTACTTAAGGCTTTCGATTTTCTCAAATAGCTCCTTGCCCAGTGATTCTTCAAATTCTTCGTATACTGGCTGAACCGCTTCTCTAAAGGACTGAAGATCTGGGTTTTCTTCAATTTCAATATCACTGTTTCTTAAATTTTCCAGCAGTACCTCCTCATCCTCCAACGCTATTTGTCTTTGATAATCAATGGCTTCTTTTGCAGAGTCATTTATGATTTTTTGAAGTTCTGTGGGTAATGTGTCAAATGTGGTTTTACTCATGATAAATACGGCGGCGTCATAATTGTGATAGGTTAATGTCAAATATTGCTGTACTTCGTGAAATTTATTTAAATATATTTGAGCAAGCGGGTTCTCCTGGCCATCTACAACATTTTGTTCTAATGCTGTATAAAGTTCTCCAAATGGAATAGGAACAGGTGTCGACCCAATCGCATTAATAAAAGCAATATAAGGAGGAGATTCCTGTATTCTCAGTTTTAAATTAGCAGCATCTGCAGCAGTTTTGATTGGTCGTTCATTGTTAGTCATATGTCTCCAGCCATTTTCCATGAAACCTAAATTCATTAAGCCTCTATTAGCCAAATCGGCAGAAAGTTCCTCGCCAATCTCGCCATCCAAGACCTTAAATGCGTGTTCCCGGCTTTCAAATAGATATGGCATATTCAATACATTAAACTTTGGAGCAAAATTCGTAACAGGGGCAACAGATCCAATATGAAAGTGAATCGAGCCAATCTGCGCTCCTTCAATTTGATCTCTTCCGTTTCCTAGCTGACTGCTTGGAAAAATGTCAATTCGAATTCTTCCATCTGATTTGCTCTCGACTAATTCTTTAAATTTTATAGCACCTTTGTGGTAAGAGTGAGTCTCTGTCTGTAAGTGGCCTAATCTCAAAACATATTCTGCGTCTGTATTTTTTCCTGTTGCCAGATTTGCGCAGCCACTAATCACTAGCGTCAGTAAAATAATAAGCAGGGGTACATACTTTTTCATTTAAGATCCTCCCATACATTTTGTAAGCCCTTACAAATCCAAGCATTTAAAAATGATTATCTGGGTAATTTGAATCTATAATTCTAAAATTTATGCATAAGGAATCATTTTCATGTTGTATCATTTCGAGACAAATTAACTTATAATCTTTTAAAGTAAACCAACAACTAAAGACAACTCCTCCCTCCGTCACGGTATGGTTCAGTCACCCAACCACTAACTATATTCTATTTTTAATTTTCCAAAAAATCAATATTTTTTTAATCCAGAAGTAAATAATATTGATTCATGCTTCTGAACGTGGTTTAATGATTATATATACTGGTTGGGTCACCGAACCATTGCGTGTTGGTTGATCACTATGCACAGCTTACCTACATTTAAAAGGGAGGTATCGTTTTGAGTAATTTAGGTGCAACAATGAAACAAGAAGAATGCTCCTCTCCGCAAAATCCCCGTCAAAAACCAAAATCCCTCAAAATGAACAAAGGATTCATAAAAGGACTCGTTTTAACGGCTGTTTTAGCGATAGCAGCAGGATATTTAGCGGGATTTCCTTTTCTTTCCGTTATGGGAGTCATGATTATTTCTATTATCTTGGGAATGGGATGGAAAGGATTGATGGGAGTTCCTCAGGATTCTTTACCTGGAATCACATTTAGCAGCAAATATCTGCTAAGGGCAGGTATTATCTTAATGGGACTCAGACTAAATATTGAGGCGATTATTTCTGCTGGTATTTCTATTATTTTAATAGATGTTGCTGTTATTGTCTTCACCTTGATTATTATGTTATATATTGGAAAGTTGCTTTCCATTGATCCTCATCTTTCCGCTTTAATTGCAGTTGGAACAGCCGTGTGTGGTGCCGCAGCGATTGTAGCGGTGGCTCCTTTAATTGGAGCGAAAAAAGAATTAACGGCGATTTCAGTAGCCTTTATCGCTATTATGGGCACCATTGTCACCATTTTTTACACTTTTCTATATCCGGTCTTAGGGTTAGATTCCTACCAATACGGATTATTAACCGGAGCAACACTTCATGAATTAGCACATGTTATCGCAGCAGCGGTGCCAGGAGGAGATGTGAGCAGCGACACCGCAATCCTTGTTAAATTAGGCAGAGTGGCACTATTAATTCCCGTCGCACTGATTTTAGGTGTTTTGTTCAAGAAAAAGGAAATGAATACTCCTAAACATAAAAACAAGTTAAAAGATCTTCCTATTCCTTGGTTCATATTTGGATTTTTATTAATGTGTCTCGTCAATACAATGGGAATCTTATCAGAAAGTTTTACGCGAATGTTAATTGCTTTAAGTATATTCTTATTATCTATGGCTATGGCTGGACTAGGGTTAGGCGTTAATTTCTCAGAATTCAAAAAGCTGAATAATAAAGTTCTTATTACCGGTATCTCAGGATCGATTGCATTAGTCTGTCTTGGATTTATCATTACAAAAATTTAGGATGTTTCCCTGTTGAAAAGCAAAAATTCAAATGATTTAATAAAAAGGATAAGAGCATTGTTCGTATATTCGTATATAGGAAATAATTCAGAGATCAAATCTATTATTGCAAAGACAAGGATATGGGGGGTTCATATGGAATTTAATAGAAAGGGCATTTCAGAACAAGTTGCCGACAGCATAAAGAAAAAAATCCAAGAGGGCGTTTATAAAGTTGGAGAAAAAATTCCAGGCGAGAGAGAAATGGGAATTGAACTTTCTGTCAGCAGAAATACAGTTAGGGAAGCTTATAAAATTTTAGAAGCGTACGGGTATATTACAGCAAAACATGGTACTGGTGTTTTTGTTGCCTCTCCTGAACATCAAATTCAAAAAATGACAGAGGCTTTTTTTGTCTCTACAGATCAAATTAAAGATTTTTTCTCTGTCCGTAAAATTTTGGAGGAATGGACAGTCAAATGGTCCATTGAAAATTCTGATGCTGAGCAATTTAAAGAATTAGAACGAATTATTAAAGAAGCCAATGAGGTTGTGAATGGAACGATTAACTATGAACGGCTTGCCCAACTCGACCATGAATTTCATATTACATTAGCTAATAACTCTAAAAACGTTGTCCTCATTCGAATTATGAATTATTTAATTGATTTACTTTCAGAATCCCGGAGGACGGCGATTCAAATTCCTGGACGTGCTCTACAATCGGTAAAGGAACATACAAAGATTTTAGAAGCAATGAAACAAAAGGATGTAGCACTCGCCCAAAAATACATGATTGAACACTTAGACAGCGTTGAGCGCTCTATTACAGAAAATAATTCATCTAATTAAAAAATGGAGGCTGTTATGAAAAAACAATTCATAACAGCCTTTTTTTCTTTCATTTTATTTTTTGCAGAGTCAATGGAGGCGGAAAATTAACGTTGTATTTACTTCCAATCTCTAATAATTCCATTTCAACGCTTGACGAAAGGAGGATTCCTTCTTTCCTCTTTTTCTCTGAGTCTTTCTTCCTTCTTTCACCTGGATAGCGAATTTCCTTTGTTCCTTCTGCTTTAGACACTGATTTCATTTCATCTAAAAGATTTTGAATAGACGCGAAGAACATGTTTAATTCCATAAATTTTTCAATGTCCATTAATATGAAAAAATGGCCAACCTTTGCATACTCTGTTTCTCGATCATCATAAATGTTTTTAACATGCGGCCCAAAGGCAGAACCAGTAAGCACACCGGTCAGAATTTCAACAGCGAGCGCTAAAGCAGAACCCTTTGCTCCTCCTATCGGCAATAAGGATCCTCTTAGTGCAGCTTCTGGATCATTTGTCGGTTTTCCTTCATCATCAATCGCCCAATCATCAGGAATTCGATTGCCTTGCTTAGCTGCCAAAATAATCTTCCCTCTAGCCACAATACTAGTCGATAAATCAATGATAACAGGTTGGTCAGTTCCGGTCGGAAAACCAAAAGCAATCGGGTTCGTACCGAAGAAAGCCTCTTTCCCGCCCCAAGGAGCAATTCCTGGAGGAGAATTAGTCAGTGCTATACATGCAAGGTTTTGCTCGCATGCAAGCTGGCAAAAGTAAGAGGCTGTTCCAAAATGATTACTATTTTTAATAGCAATCGCTGTCATTCCGTTTTCTTTTGACATTCCAATTGCTTCCTTAATCGCATAATAGCTTACAATATGCCCGAGGCCATGATCACCATCCACTATCAGTATGGAAGGGGTCATTTTTGTCATTTGAATGCTTGGATTTAATGTAATTCTTTTATCCATAAAACGTTTTACATAAATAGGGAGCCTGCTAATCCCATGACTGTCTATCCCCTCTAGGTTTGCTTGAATTAAAGAGTCTGCAACCACTTTGGCATTCTCTTCAGCCATCCCAATCCTGGTTAAAAGTTCCTCACAAAACTGTCTTAAACCCGACTCATGATAAATGTTCATTTTTTAACCCCTCAACCTGTATTCTTTGCCTTTTAAATAGATTGATAGAGACAAAGTTTATCTCCCTACTCATTAACTTATGGGTAGGGAGATAATGTGTTAAGCACTGCGATATAATTTTGTCATAACGAATTCTTTATGTCCTAATGCCTCCGCACTTGTAAAGCGTCCATTTACAGTCCGATAAATCAATTCCATTAATTGATCTCCAGCCTGTTCTAAAGTAATCTCACGTGTCAGCAATCCTTGTACATCCAAATCAATATGCTCACTCATAGTTTTGGCTGTATGAGGGTTTGCAGTAATTTTAATCACTGGTTCGATTGGGTTTCCGATGATATTTCCCTGACCTGTAGGGAATAAGTGCAGAACAGCTCCTCCAGCTGCCATCAGAGTCACACATTCGGCTGCAGCAGAGGAAGTATCCATAAAGTAAAGCCCATTGCCGTTTGCCGGACTTTCTGCCGGTTCTAATACGCCAATCACTCTTTTCGTTCCTGTTTTGGCGATATTCCCCAAAGCTTTTTCCTCGATCGTTGAAAGTCCGCCAGCGATATTGCCTTGGGTTGGCTGAGAACCTAATAAATCAACACCCTTGGATTCAATTTCTCCTACATAATCATTGTAGATTGCCATAAATTTTTCTTTCAATTCCGGTGTTGCCATCCTGTCATAGATTAAATGCTCTCCACCCGTTAATTCAGAAGTTTCTCCAAAAAATACAGTAGCACCTGCATCTACCAATCGATCCACTGCCTGGGCAACAGTCGGACAAGAACCCAATCCTGTTGTCGTGTCAGACTCACCACATTTTATGCTTATGGTTAAATCTTTTAATTCAATAGGCACCCGTTGAAGTTCTGTTGCCCATTGCACGTATTCTTTTGCTTTTAAAGAAGCTTTACGTATTGTTTCTAAATCCCCGTTTCCTTCAATAGAAAAATAGGATACTGGTTTACCAGTCTCAGCAATGCCATCCGCAATTTTTTTTGACCAGTTTTCTTCAATACCAATTACGACAACTGCAGCAACATTTGGATTTGAACCTGTTCCAATCATTGTTCTAAAGTGAAGATCAAGATCAGGTCCATACTGGAGACGTCCATATGCGTGCGGAAGTGCTAATGTTCCTTGAACTTGCCGTGCTACTGCTTCACATGCAGCATTTGAAATGTCATCTACAGGCAGAATAATTACATGGTTGCGGATTCCTACTTTACCGTTCTCTCTGCGATATCCATATAGCTGTGTCATTTTTACCACCTCGCCGTTTTTATATTATGAGTGTGCACGTAGTCGCCAACTTCCCATTTCTGTGTAGTTAAACCAATTTGAATTCCATATTTTAATACAGGCTCTCCTACATTTAATGAGGCTAACGCAATTTTGTGGCCTAATGGAATATCCCCATTTGCGGTAACGGTGATTTGCGAGTCATCATCCATATAAACCCCTACTACTTCTTCCCCTTTTTGAATCGGGCTAATTGCAACTCCTACATGATCACCCCTATGATGGATTAAAAACTTATGAGTGCTGACAGGCTTTGAGTCCTCATGCTGTTTTTCTGTGAGAGTATTTGCTTGACTGTGACTCATAACTAATACCTCCTTTTACGTGGTTGAGTGACCCAACCAATATCGTATACTTTTATTAAATCACCTAATGATCTAATAGTCAATCATAATATTTTAATTTTCCGATAATTTTTACTAAACAATACACAGGGATGGTTCACCGTTTAGTACCTTGATTACTTCTCTGGCTACTAACACTGAGGTTCTTACCTGTGATTCGTTGGTAAGTCCGGCTATATGTGGTGTGATGACGGCTTTTTCAGTCGACAAAAGCTGATTTTGTAAAGAAATAGGCTCATCCTCGAGAACATCAATAAATGCTCCATTAATAATGTGATGATTTAAAGCGTAGGCAAGTGCATTTTCATCAATGATACCGCCTCTAGAGGAATTAATTATGTATGCAGTCGGTTTCATTTTTTTTAGTTGAGATTCAGAGATCAAATTTTTAGTGTCGATTGTAAGAGGTACATGTAAGGAAACAAAATCTGAAACACTTAATAATTCGTCTAATGAATCGCAAACGCTTACACCGGTTTCAGCAACAATATAGTCATAGGGAGTGATGAATGGGTCATAGCCAATGACCTGCATACCGAATGCTTTTGCTCTTTTCGCAACCCTGTGCGAAATTTCTCCTAGTCCTATTAAACCAATAGTTTTATTGGCCAGTTCTTCACCTGTATGCTTTATTCGATTCCAATTACCCTTTCTGACATCCATATCAGCTAAGTGAAGAGGTCTGACAGCACTAAGTATTGCTGCCATTACGTATTCCGCAACTGAAGTAGCATTCGCATGACGGGCATACACGACTTTAACATTTTTTTGTTTTGCCAGTTTTAGATTAATATTATCCAAACCTACACCCAGTCTTCCAACTGCCTTTAATCGATTCCCAGCCTCTAACAGTTCCTGATCTACGATTGTCTGGTTCCTGACAATTATCGCGTCATATTCTTTTATAATTTCAAGAAGTTTTTCCCGGTTGTTCCATAAATGATCATCGCAGTCAACCTGTACTCCTTTTCTGACAAGTTCCTCTATGCCTTCTTTCCAAATCATTTCTGTAACTAAAACTCTCATGAATATCCTCCTTCGTATAATGGAGATTAGAAAAATTTACAATAATCATTAAGCAAAACAAAAATTTCTTTCGGATGGCATGGTGACCCAACCACTTTTATATTATGATAACACTCTAATCCGGGTCAATAGTTTTTTAGGTTATGCATCTCCTTACAGAAAAAAGCCGCTGGGCAGCCCAACAGCTTTTATTATATCGAGTTGCTTTTTATTAATGGAAAACGAATGACAAACTTCGTTCCCTTTCCTTTCTCACTGGTTACATCAATCTTGCCATTATGAAGCAAAACCAGTTGTTTCACAATTGATAAACCTAACCCAAATTCTCCATACGGATTTGTTTTTCTCGATATATCCGCTCTATAAAAACGGTCCCATATTTTTTCTACCTCTTGCGGATCGATTCCAATACCTGTGTCTTCGATTTCAATGATGGTCTCGTTTTCAGCGGATTTTCCTCGCAGGAAAATGCTTCCGTCATCCGTAAACTGAATACTGTTTTTCGTTATATTAATTAAGATTTGAATCAAGCGATCATAATCAGCATGAACAATCAGACCTTCTTCAACATCCACAATGATTTGGTTGTTTTTTTCATCCGCCTGAAGCTGTAATTGCTCTTTTATTATTTCCATCACTTCAGACAGCTGAATATCTACTTTAAAAAGCGTTACTTGATTTGACCTGATCTTGTCATAATCCAGATTTTCATTTACAAGGCGGATCAGACGATTTGTTTCCTGGCTTACTAATTGAATCCCCTTCTCCTTTTTCTCTTCAGGGATCATGTCATTTTTCAAGCCTTCTATCACGCCTCGAATCGTAGTTAGCGGTGTTCTTAATTCATGCGATACATCCGACATAAATTGTCTTCTTCTGTTTTCTAGGCTTTTAATCTCTTCCATCGAGTCATTTAACTTTTTCACCATTTGATTGAAATCATTAGCTAACTCCCCAATTTCATCAAAGGTCGAGGATGGAAGATGAACAGAATAGTCACCCGATGCAACTAAAGAGGTCGCTTTTCTTATTCGTGTGATTCGTTTCACGTGAATATAAGATAACACCGAGCTTAGCAATAATGAAGCAGCTAACGCAATTAAAACAGCAATCGATAAAAACTGATTCATTTCACTGATGATTTCTCTTATGCCGCTAATCGGGGAGATTAATAATATACCGCCGATAAACGCTCCATTATCAAAATAAGGTACTGCCACAAGAGAGACATCTTGTTCGAATCGTTTAAGATCCTGTCTGACTTCAACAATTTTTCCGGATTTTAATAGATTCCATTCCCTCTCGGTAAGTCTGTCTTGCGTGATAAACCAGTCTCCCGCATAAAGGATTGAGCTTTTATCATCAAAAACCGCAAATAAAATATCACGGTCATTAAGTACATTGTAATACTGATTTAAAATATTCTCTCTTCCGAATACCGTTCTATCAAATTCCCGAAGAATATTTTCTCCATACGTAATTAATTCGTCTGCTTTATTTTGATAGACAATTCTCTCCATGTATTGGGTAAAGAGCAGGCTTAAAACTAAAAATGCGACAACAATCACACTAATATGACTAATAAATTGCTGATAAAAATATTTAATTTTCATCCTTTTCAACCGCTTCATCAAATTTATAGCCAACGCCCCAAACCGTATGGAATAGGGTATAGGTGTCATTCTCTAATTTTTTTCGAAGCCGTTTTATATGGACATCTACAGTTCGTTCATCTCCATAAAACTGATAGCCCCATACTCTTTCCAACAGCTGTTCCCTAGAAAAAACCTGCCGTGGATGCTGCACAAAAAAATAAAGCAAATCAAATTCCTTTGGGGTCAGATTTGTAATCAGCTGATTATTAAGGTATACCTCTCTCGTTTCTTTATTGACTTTAAGATAGTTCGTTTTATAAGGAGATGGGCTGATTTCTTCTTCATGATTGGAATGCTTATATCTTCTGCTAACCGCCTTAATTCTAGCCATTAACGCTAACGGACTAAAGGGTTTCGTTACATAATCATCCGCACCCATTTCAAGACCCAGCACCTGATCCGATTCACTGTCCTTCGCAGTCAGCATAATAATCGGGATTTCCTTATTTTCCTCTCTTATTTTCCGGCAAAGCGTAACTCCGTCCATCCCAGGGAGCATCCAATCAATAATGAGCAAATCCCAATGATCTTCTTTATAACGTTCATACCCTTCTAATCCGTCATTGACAAACTCACCGTCAATCCCTTCCTTTGTAAAGAACATTTCAATCATTGAGCAGACACTTTGATTGTCTTCAATCACTAAAATTTTCATTTGATGTCTCCCCCTTCACACATCCAACAGGTCTCTACTTTTAACTTTAAATAAATACTTTTAAGAAGCAACTATTATCAAAAACTTTCTTATAATATTCATCGATTGGTCATAGTTTGTTCATATTTAGGCTTTTGCGGGTCTAATACTATTCGAATACGATAAACCTGATATCAGCGGATTTAGCAGTTTTCGCCTCCCCGTTTATCAACAGATTCAACCCTTTTCAATGAGTTGAAACCTTTTATCAGCGAATTGATCTTTATTATCAACGCATAAAAACATATTTCAACAAATCGCCTTTTTAGTGCTTACTCTCTTGGCACGTCCATCTCCAAAAAATCATAGGCCGCAACAACATTCGGAAAATATTGCTTTGCTTCCTTCACTAATTCAGCCAAATCTTCATATTGGTAACGGGCACTAAAATGAGTCATACACAGTTGTCTTGCATTGGCTTCTCTGGCTAGCAAGGCTGCTTGCTTTGTTGTAGAGTGAAAATAGTTTCTGGCCATCTCTTCCTCATGTTCGGAGAATGTTGCTTCATGTACAACAATATTGGCATTTTGGCTTAACTCAACCGCTGTTTGACATGGAACTGTATCTCCCAAAATGGCAACAACCCGTCCCTTAATGGGCGGTCCGACAAAATCTTTCCCGTTCAGAACTTGGCCATCATATTCGACCGTCTCCCCATTTTTTAGCTTTTGAAAGTGAGGTCCTGGTTTAATTCCAATTTCTTTCAATTTTTCAATTAATAGCGGTCCGGGCTGATCCTTTTCCGTGATCCGAAACCCATACGATGGCATTCCATGCTGAAGGGGCAACACCTCTACTTGCCAATTTTCATCTTCAAAAATAACCCCACCCGTAAATTCTTCTATTTTCAGCGAATATTTAAGATGTGTTCCAGAAAGACGAAGACTTGTTTCAATATACTCTTTAATCCCAATAGGTCCATAAACGGTCAGGCGACCAACGCCTCCCTGAAATGATCGGCTTCCGAGCAAACCTGGCAGTCCAAAAATATGATCACCATGCAAATGGGTAATAAAGATTTTTTCAAGCTTTCTTGGTTTTAAATTTGTATGTAAAATTTGATGCTGGGTTGCTTCCCCGCAATCAAATAACCAGACTGTCCCTCTTTCTGCTAACAGCTTCAGTGCGATAGAGGTAACATTACGCATTTTTGAAGGAACGCCAGAGCCTGTTCCTAAAAATAATAACTCCATCCGAAATACCTCAACTTTCCTATATTAACCAAGCCGAACTCTTAGATGAGCCCGGCTTGTAATCATCATACCATATTGCATTAGTCCTGACGTTTCATAACTTCTTGAAGTGAAATTTTAGCAACCTTTCGTTTAGAAACAAATAGTGATAATTGATAGGTTACAAGCATAATGAGCAGCCCGGCGATTAACGAGATTGGACTTAACTCAACTGGCAAGGCGAAGCTGGTTTCCCCTGCCAAATATTTTACAATGCTCTCCATGGCTGCAAGCGAAAGCGGAATCGAAAGAAGGTATCCGACAATGACTACTGCCGTATACAGGTTTAATACCATTTTTGCAATTGCTTTGTTTTCATATCCCAGAACTTTCAGCATGGAAATCGTATACGTATTTTCTTCTAAAATCATATTTGTCAACAATGACATAATTAATACCCCAATAAAGATTGCTATGCCCGCAGTAATTAAAATCGAGAATCGCGATGGACCGATTAGACTTTCAAATGAATCCACAATTTTGGACTTATCTTCCATCATAAAAATCTCACTTTGATCTTTTGGCTCCTCCATGGTCCAGATTCCTGTATAGCTATGCTCAGGAAATCCAGCCATTTCATTAAGGATAGCTATGTCTGTATAAAGAGAAGCACCGGTGTAAGAATCTACGATCCCATTAATCTGAAAAGTCATCTCTTCTCCATTGGTTGAGCTGATTAACGTGATCTCATCACCCAAATGTAAATCATGAGTATAGGCAATTACCTGATTGATGATAACTCCATCCTTTAAAGCCGCCGAAATATTGCCGCTATTTTCACCAACGGAAAGGTCCACTAAAGTAACCTCAGGATCCACCCCGTAGAGAGTTACGGTCTGATCTGCAACGGCTTTCTTCTTATCATTTACATTGATTGTCCCTATTTCAGCTTGGATTAGCGCAAAAGGATCTCCCCCTGTTGCATCCTGTTCAGTTTGAATGCTGTTGTAATGAACAGCATAGTTATACTTATTTACGTTTTGATAGGTATCAGTAAAAAGGGTATCCAACGAATTCATGCTTAAAAATCCAAATAATAGGGTAACAGATGAAAAAATTGAACCAATCAGCATATAAAACATTCGGCTCTTGCTGCGAAGCATGGCACGGACACGATACTTCGTTTGAAAATTGGAAAAGCGTGATACAAACCGACTTCCCACTGTCCTGTAATGCTTCAGCTCGCCTATAGCAGCTCCGTGCATTAATGTGAGCGGATCACTGGATACTTTTCGATGAATTGCAATCCCGCTAATGATAAGAATTAAAAAGACAGGGACTGCAATCGCCCATACAAATATAAGCGGGTTTCCGACTGTAGTGAGAGACGGAATATGGTAATAATCGGTGTACAAAGCTTGAATCGGAGCAGAAAGCAGCCATCCTGCTATACTGCCTAATACTGTACCCGTAAGTCCTACTAATAACGGTAAAGAGATATAAGCATTAACTAATTCTCCTTTACTAAACCCTAGGGCCTTTAGAGTTCCTATTTGTTTTCGTTCCCATTCAATCTGTTTGGTTACAAGTAATGTAACCATCATAATCGCCAATAGAGTAATGAAAAGAGGAAGAACCGTTGAAAAGCTTTTGGAGCCTTCCACCTCTGTTTCAAAAGTAGAAATCCCAGGGTTTTCGCTAGCATTGACCCATTTTAGAACCGGGACAACCTGGTTCATTTCCTGTTTCAATTCAGTAAGGTCTGAATTTTGTTCTGTGACGCCCATATATTGAGTGATTAAGGGCAAGCCTAAAGCAGACATTCCTTCCTCAGTCATAACACCCACGCCAAAGGAACCAGGGATTGATAGAAGATTCGTTTCATTTTCAATTGGGTACACATAGTCAGGCAGAAAAATGAGACCCGATATGGTATAGGAATTTCCCTTAATACGAATAGAATCGCCTACTTTCACATTAAGAGTTTCTGCAAATTTTTCCGATAAAGCAATTTCATTCTTTGTTTCAGGCAGCAGTCCATCGGACACATAGGGAAGATTCACTTCTTTTGATACGGTTAAAACTCTTAATGTTTCTTCCCCTTCCAATGACACATCAGTGAATGAACGTTCTTCAAGCTGAATCGAAAACTCTTCTTTTAATCTGTCAACTTGCGATTCTTCTATTTGATTTGCCGCAATAAAATGGAAGTCTTCCTGTATAAAATCGTTTTTAAATTGCTGATAGCTTTTATCTAAACTTGAAAGAGAATTGCTCATCATTATATAAAGCATAACAGCTATGAGTAAAAAGGAGGATAGCCCCGAAAGACTGCACCTTTCGCTTCCAAACCGTTCGAAATACACCTTTCTGCAGACTCATACCCAATTCACCTGCTTCGCTGGAATCGGAGCTTTATTTTCTGTTTGAGAAACGATCTCACCGCTTTTCATTTTGAGTACGATGTGAGCTATTTCGCTAATACCTGGATTATGTGTGATAATTAAAATAGTTGTTCCATAAGTCTCCTGTATGTTCTGCAATAACTCCAGCACCATTTTTCCCGTTCCTTCGTCAAGGGCCCCTGTGGGTTCATCACATAGCAGGATAGATGGATTTTTTATAATAGCACGGGCAATCGCGGTTCTTTGCTGTTCACCGCCGCTTAATTGATGGGGAAATTTGTCTTTTTTATCAAGCAATCCAACCCACTCTAACACTTCATCTATAGCTAGAGGATTTTTGCTGATTTGCGCTCCTACCTCGACATTCTCATAAACTGTCAGACTAGGAATTAAGTTGTAAGCCTGAAAAATAAACCCCACTTCTTCTCTTCTGAATTGAGTCAATTTTTTGTCTGTGGCACTGGCAATATCCCAGCCATTCACAGAAACGATTCCATCGTCAGGCTGATCAATTCCGCCAATTATATTCAATAATGTTGATTTTCCAGATCCAGATGGGCCTAACAGCACGACCATTTTTCCATCAGGAATCTCGACTTCTACATCTTTTAAAGCTGTAACTTTTAGTTCACCCGATTGATATGTTTTCGTTACCCTTTTTAACTGAACACTCATTTAATTCACTCCTTGTAATTTGACTCGCTTGCTCCCCGATTCACAAAAATGCTTCTCATCTTTTACAAACACATTTTTCAACTAGGAAAAAATATTTTTTATGCAAATTCATTTGCGTTTATCCAGAGAAAAGGATAACATTTATACGGGAAAAATCTCGAATAAGTGTCATATTTTATGAAATCCTATAAAAAATTGTTTTACATGTTTTACATAAGAACGAAAATATCACAATCGTATTTAAAAAGTGAGGGAACAACATTGTCCGTAAACCTACCATCAGCACTTATAACTATTTTTGGAGCCACTGGTGATTTAGCTAACCGCAAGCTTTTTCCGTCTATTTATCAGTTATTTAAAAAAGACCGGCTTCATTCAAATTTTGCTGTTGTCGGAACTGCAAGAAGAGAGCTATCGACAGAGGAATTTCATAATCAAGTAAAAGAATCGATTCTTGAGCATGTGGGACAAGTGAATGAGCTAGACGAATTTATCTCACATTTTTACTATATGCCCATGGATGTTTCAAATACAGATGAATTTGTGAAGCTTAAAACCTTGATTGATGAATTGGATGGACATTACGAGATCGGCGGCAACCGCATCTTTTATTTAGCAATGGCTCCGCAATTCTTTGGTACCATTGCTGAGTCCCTTTATAAACAAAATTTAAAGTCAGAAACTGGTTTTAACCGGTTAATTATTGAAAAACCATTTGGACATGATTTTGCATCAGCGAAGGAGTTAAACGATCATATCCGGCAAGCCTTTGATGAAGAAGAAATTTACCGGATTGACCATTATCTCGGCAAGGAAATGGTTCAAAATATTGAGGTGATCCGTTTTGCCAATGCGATTTTTGAACCTCTATGGAATAACCGATTTATCTCAAACATCCAGGTAACCTCCAGCGAAACGCTGGGTGTTGAAGACCGCGGACGTTATTATGAGAGCAGCGGTGCCTTGCGTGACATGGTACAAAATCATATGCTGCAAATGGTGGCACTTCTGGCAATGGAGCCCCCAATTCGTTTAAACACAAATGAAATCAGAAGTGAAAAGGTCAAAGTGTTAAGAGCATTAAGACCTGTTACTGGAGATGAAATTGAGAAATCGTTTATAAGGGGACAATACGATGCAGGGGAGAGTAAAGGCAAGCAAGTGATTGCTTATCGCGAGGAAGATCATGTAGATCCTCAATCCAATACTGAAACATTTGTGGCCGGAAAGCTCATGATAGACAACTTTAGATGGGCCGGAGTTCCATTTTATATCCGGACAGGCAAGCGTCTTACAGAAAAGTCCACGAAGATTGTCATCCAATTTAAGGATATCCCAATGAATTTATATATGAAAACAGAAGAAACACTGAACCCCAATTTATTGGTCATACATATTCAGCCGGATGAAGGAATTACTCTCCATCTTAACGCCAAAAAAGCTGGCCAATTTATGGATGCCACTCCAATAAAGCTTAATTTCTCCAATAAAAGCACCGATGGAATGAATACGCCAGAGGCTTATGAAAAGCTTTTATATGACTGCTTAAGGGGAGATGCTACCAATTTTGCCCATTGGGATGAAGTAGCTTTATCCTGGACCTATATCGATCCGATTGCCAAGGCTTGGGAAGAAATAAAAGAACCTTCCTTTCCAAACTATAAGGCTGGCTCAATGGGGCCAAGAAAGGCAGATGAGTTATTAGAAAATGACGGTTTCCATTGGTGGCCGGTTACAGATTTAGATGTTGAAAATTGTTAAAAGGATATATAAATCAAAAAAGAGGCTAATAAACTGG
The DNA here is from genome assembly GCF_022808645.1 of Bacillus litorisediminis. Lineage (GTDB taxonomy): Bacteria > Bacillota > Bacilli > Bacillales > JC228 > Bacillus_BF > Bacillus_BF litorisediminis. The sequence goes on along the minus strand of NZ_JAKZKT010000022.1, from coordinate 48,035 downwards.
CCTCTTTTTCTATTGCCTTCGTTCTATTCCTTTTCTGATAATCGCATCTCCATGTTTTGCATTTAATTTTTGCAGGGTTTCCTGCAATCGAACTTGTTTTTCTTCCTTTTCAAAAGAAAATAGATCAAGCTGCTGGACAAAGCTTTTTTTATCAAGCAGGTGATTTGCGGTTACACCTAGTAAGCGGATAGGTTCATGATTCCAATTCGCAGAAAATAGCTGCTTTACAAAATAGAATAAATCCTCTGTTTTATAAAGGGCATCATTCAGGGTCATGCTTCTCGTAACGGTTTTCCTGTTAAAATAGCGAATCGTTACTTGAATTCCTTCTGTGACGTAACCTCTTGCTATTAGACGTTTGCTAACCCGATCCGTCAGTCTTTCGAGAATTTGATATATCTCCTGTATATTGTCCGTATCCCGCGGAAGAGTGGTTGAATTCCCCACTGATTTTATTTCATTGACACTCTCGGGATCGACTTTTCTCCGATCAATTCCATTTGCTCGTTCCCATAATTTTTTTCCGTTAATACCAAGAGCTACCTTTAAGGTCAACTCCGATTGATTTGCTAAATCTCCAATGGTATGCATTCCCATTTTCCGCAATTTTTCAGCCGTCTTCTTCCCGATCCCATGCATTTCTTGGATTTCTAAAGGCCATAGCTTCGTATTTATATCTCTTTTCCGCAGAACGGTGATTCCCAATGGTTTTTTCATATCTGAAGCCATTTTCGCTAAAAATTTATTTGGAGCGATTCCAATACTGCAAGGAAGCTGCAGTTCATCAAGCAATCGTTTTTGAATTGTTTCCGCCAATAAAATCGGATGCAGTTTTCCCTCAGCCTCCGTTACATCCATGTAGCCTTCGTCAATCGATACCGGCTCCACCCATTCTGTATATTCTTCTAAAATCCGAAACATTTGTTTCGAAACAGAACGGTATTTATCAAAATCCGGTTCTCTTACGATGAGGTGAGGACATAACTTTTTCGCTTCCCATATCGGCATCGTCGCTTTTACACCAAATTTCCTTGCCTCGTAGCTGCACGTCACAATAATGCCTCTCCGTTCCTTAGCATTTCCGGCAATCGCGAGCGGCAAGCCCTTTAATTCAGGATGAAAAGCTGTTTCAACCGATGCGTAAAAACTATTCATATCGATATGAAAAATAACTCTTGCTTTAGATTCCATGGAGAACCCTTCTTTTCATCAAATATACATTTATCTTATAATAACTCCCAAAAAAGAAACAAGCTGCCGAATCGGCAGCTTGTCAACTTACTTTTTGATTAAAAGTTCCAAACAATATTTGCGGATCGATTATTGGGATAATTTGGTCATTCAGTAAAACTACATTTGTAAAAAACTGATTTTCCGAATTTCCGGCCAACCCCATTGGTTTTAGTTCAAGATTGTGGCCGTTCGTCACTTCTCCATCGGAAATGGCTATCGCAAAATGTTCATTTTCTGCTTCGACGTATAGAAGCCGGGAATTCTCCGTCGGTTCAAACGGACGATTCAACAAAAAAGACTGTAAATCAAGTACGAATACCTCTTCATCACGGATTACACTTTTTCCAAGTATAATACCTGTGCCTGACTTAGCAGCTTCTATTAAATTAAATGGTTCGATTGATTTAATATAGTCTAATGAGATGGCGAATGTCTGATCACCCATGATAAATGTGACGGCATGTCCTAATGTTGCCATTTTATTTCTCTCCTTGGGTTTTATTGACTGACTTCCTGAATAATGGCGATTACCATTTCGGTCAATTTGTTTAATTCTTCAATTGGCATCCGTTCATTGGTTGTATGAATTTCTTCATATCCTACAGCAAGGTTGACTGTAGGCACGCCCATACCGGCGAAGACATTGGCATCACTGCCACCTCCGCTTTTTAAAAGCTCACTTGAGCGGCCAATTTTCGCAGCTGCCTTTTGTGCAATCTGAACTACCTGATCATCTTTTGAGTATTTAAATCCCGGATACATAACCGTTACTTCAACCTCAGCTTTTCCGCCCATTTCTTCTGCTGCTTCTTCAAATGCTTTCTTCATTTTCGCCACTTGCTGTTCCATTTTTTCCGGAACAAGAGAACGGGCTTCAGCTAAAATATCTACTCGGTCGCTTACAATATTAGTAGCTGTACCGCCTTCAAACCGGCCAATATTAGCAGTCGTTTCTTCATCAATCCGGCCAAGAGGCATTCTTGCCACTGCTTTAGCCGCAACTGTGATTGCTGAAACGCCTTTTTCAGGTGCAACTCCTGCATGGGCTGTTTTCCCGCGGATAATTGCTTTGATTTTTGCTTGAGTTGGAGCGGCAACGATGACATTTCCTACTGCTCCGTCACTGTCGAGCGCATACCCATATTTTGCTTTTACCAGGGATGAGTCTAGTGCTTTCGCTCCAACAAGGCCTGACTCTTCTCCAACCGTTATGATAAATTGGATTTGTCCGTGTTCAATCTTTTCTTCTTTTAAAGTACGAACCGCTTCCAGCATAGCCGCAATCCCTGCTTTATCATCGGCACCTAATATGGTTGTTCCGTCTGTTACCACATAGCCATCCTTCACACTGGGCTTAACGCCTTTGGCAGGAACCACTGTGTCCATATGGCAGCAAAAATAAATCGGATCCACACCTTCTTTTGTAGCTGGCAGTGTACAAACTAAGTTCCCTGCACCATGGCCTGTCTGGCTGGTAGTATCATCTTCTACTACCTCCAATCCAAGACTAGAAAACTTTTCCTTTAAAACTTTAGCAATTTCTGTTTCAAACCCTGTTTCTGAATCTACTTGTACTAATTCAAGGAATTCCTGTAGCAATCGTTCTGCGTTCATATTATGTATTCCCTCCGATTATTCACTTCCATTCTAGTATAACGCTCACTAGCTGAATGATACAAGCTGGGGAAGCGCACTGATAGGCTGTGTAAAATTGCACTTGAACGTTTTTTATTAATATGGAGTCAAAACCGGAGGACTCCTGCGGAAAAACGAGCCAATCGAGCCCCGCAGGGAGGGTCGAGCGGGGAGGTGTCTTGAATTCGCCCGCGCACCGAGCAGTTTTGACCGCTTATCAGCATTAAGTTTTGACATAGCATTATTATAAAGGGATATTCCCGTGCTTTTTCTTTGGTCTTTGCTCTTTTTTATTTCGAAGCATCTCTAAACCCTGGATTAATTTAATTCTCGTTTCGCGAGGGTCAATCACATCATCGACCATACCCATGCTAGCTGCCACATAAGGATTTGCAAATTTTTGCCGATACTCTTCAATTTTTTCTCTCCTAGTGGCTTCAGGGTTTGGACTGGATGCAATCTCTTTTGCAAAGATAATATTTGCCGCTCCTTGTGGACCCATTACAGCAATTTCAGCATTTGGCCAGGCAAATACCAGATCCGCCCCAATTGATTTACTGTTTAAAGCTACATATGCTCCCCCATATGCTTTTCTTAAAATCACTGTTATTTTTGGAACAGTGGCCTCAGAATAAGCATAAAGAATCTTTGCCCCATGGCGAATAATGCCCCCATGTTCTTGTTTCACGCCAGGGAAAAAACCAGTAACGTCCTCAAATGTAAGGAGCGGAATATTAAATGAGTCACAAAAGCGGATAAATCGGGCTGCTTTATCAGAAGAATCGATGTCTAACCCCCCTGCCATCACTTTCGGCTGATTACAAACAAGCCCTACTGTTTCTCCTTTCAATTTGGCAAATCCAACGACAATGTTTTTTGCAAATTCTTTATGCACCTCAAAAAAAGTATGAGGATCGACCACTTCAGCGATAACATCACGGACATCATAAGGACGGACTGGATCAAACGGGATTAGATCAGTTAAGTTAGACCGGTAGTCATCCCCGTTCGCCGTCTTTTCGATTGGCGCTTTTTCCTCGTTGTTCTGAGGCAGGTATCGAAGCAAGGCCCTTACTTTCTCCAATACCTCTTCTTCTGTTTGTCCGCGGAAATGGGCATTGCCGCTGATGGAGTTATGGACATGAGCACCGCCTAAATCCTCCGACGATATTTTTTCTCCTGTTACCGTTTCAATCACTTTAGGACCTGTAATAAACATTTGGCTGGTTTCATCGACCATAAAAACAAAATCTGTAATCGCTGGCGAATAAACAGCTCCACCCGCACAAGGTCCCATGATTACTGAGATTTGCGGAATTACCCCAGAATAAATCGCATTACGGTAAAAAACGTGGCCGTATCCGTCAAGCGAAACGACTCCCTCCTGTATACGTGCTCCACCTGAATCATTTAACCCGATGAAAGGGGTTCCATTTTTGGCCGCCAAATCCATTACATTGGCAATTTTTTTCGCATGCATTTCTCCTAATGCCCCGCCAAATACAGTAAAATCCTGGGAAAATAGATAAACGGGACGCCCATGGATTTTCCCGTAGCCAGTCACCACTCCGTCACCTGGTCCCTTGGTTCCATTTAGACCGAAATCATGACCCCGGTGTTCAATAAATGGATTCAATTCCACAAAACTTCCTTCATCTAAAAGCAGCTCTATTCTTTCTCTTGCAGTCAGTTTTCCCTTTTCATGCTGTGTTCTAATTTTTTCGTCTCCACCGCCAAGCTCTATTTCTCTTCGCTTATCGTAAAGTTCATTAATTTTTTCGTAAATGTCCACCATATCAGATTTCTCCCCTTATTTTATCTTTCGCAAATCTCGTATAACACTCCGTTGGCTTGTTTTGGGTGCAAGAATACAACCTTGGCTCCTCCGGCTCCCCGCTTAGGCTGCTCCTGAAGCAATTGTGCTCCCTGAAATTTCAATCTTTGGATCTCGGTTTCAATATTCTGAACAAGAAAGGCAAGATGATGAATCCCTTCTCCTCTTTTTTCAATAAACTTTGCTACTGGACTCTCCTTATGCAATGGTTCCAGCAGTTCAATTTTTGTATTATGAGCCTGCAGAAAAGCAACACGTACCCCTTCAGATTCAACCTCTTCTGTTTTAATCAGTTCTAGCTGCATAACATTTTTATAAAAAGGGAGAACCCCTTCAATTGAGCGCACGGCAATACCAATATGATCTACCTTTTCCAAGCTGACTCCTCCTTTTGCTAAACGACGATTCTATTTTACTGGAATACATTCTCTATTTTTGTCGAAATTCCTGCACCAAATATGAAATACCTCTGCTTTCCCATATTTGGTGTACTTGTTGAAAGCTTGAAATCTTTGTACAATATAAAAAGGAGTTTGTAGAAAGGAGCGCCTTCTATGAGAAATAAAAAGATACGAAAAATAGTAGTTTATTTAATGCTTTTTGCTATGATTGCTTCTACTTTGCTAATGGGAGTCAGCTGGTTTTTATAAAGAAAACTTGGCTAGCGCTTTAGGATAGGCTCAGGCGATCCCTAGTTGCGCTTATCACGCTCAAAACGCCACGTCCTGATGCATAGCTTGACTATGTCTCTTGCCCGTCGCACTTTAATCCTAAAAATTTTGACTGCGTCGAATATGCTTCAACATAAATTTTTATTTGATCTGAAAGTATAAAAAAACAAATGGCCAGAAACAGACATTTAGCGTCTGTCTCTGGCCATTCTATTATTTAAGATAATAACGGAATTCTTTCTTTGTATTTTTTTATAATTCTATCATTATGTTCATCTGCACCATCAATATTCCCACTTAAAAAAATGGGAGGTTCATAGCCATTATCAGCCATGATCATAATTGCTTCTGCAAAGATAGCATTTAAAATTACGGCACCTACCACCGTAGAAGTCGGACCAAATGGAACCTTAACCTTTTCATAGGATAATATGGCATCACCCTTGACTGAATGATTATCAATCACAAGATCGACTGAGTTAAATAAATGCTTACCGCTCTTATGTCTCGAAGGCTGACTTTGTGAATATTCAAGAGAAGTTATGCCTATTACAAATGCACCCTTACTCCTGGCTTCATTAGCAACATCAACTGGCACCGGGTTCCTTCCTGATGTTGATAATACAAAAACAACATCATTCGGCTTTATCTCGTAATCTTTTAAATATTCGCCGACATAATCATTTTGTCTTTCTAGCTGCGAAGAACGCAATGCCCCTTCGTGAAGCATTAATGGTTCGATAAAAATCGGTTTAATAGGAACTAATCCACCTGCACGATAGAATACCTCCTCTGTTAAAATATGTGAGTGTCCACAGCCAAACAACTGAATGATCCCACCATTTTGGATTGCCTCGGCCACTTTTATTGCAGCTTCCTGCAACTTAACTTTTTCTGTCTTTTCGACGAGTTCAATTCTTTCTTTGGCCATATCAAAATAATGTAAAAGCATCTCATTTATCTCCTTGCCGATTGAATAATTTTTTTTTGCATTTGGAATCATACCTTCGGTTACTTTATCGATGGCAGAGCCAAAGACATGCGGCTTCAAAACATGAATACCTGTATCACAAACTGCGTCTACAATCTATTTTTTTGTGGCATTCATTTCACTTTTCGCACCTTCAATTAACTTCACCATATTTTCAATAGCGGCTTCTATAATTTTTTGCCCCTTTTCTTTTGTTGCAATTTTTGCATCACCTAATACCGCTGTGCTTGTAAATTCCTCCCAAGGGGTTGGTGTTACATCGGCACTCATGGGAATATTAGGGATGTCAGTAATGGCTTTCGTCATATCGACGTACTCCTCAGCTAAATAAAGCATGTAGGAGGTTTCGATTTCACAAGCATGGAAATACGTTGCATGTGAGGATTTTGTCTCTCTCACTTCCTCAATCACCCTTTTTGTCCCTGGGTAAAACAAATAAAGTATCTTATAATCAGGATATTGGTGATAAAGCTTTCTCGCAGCTTCCTTTAAAGCAACAGCATTTCCTAAATGACCATTAATCATTGCAAAAACTCGGAAACCCTGTTCATATAAGCTAATTCCCATATCTACTAATAAAGAAATTAAAGATTCATTACTAATATTAATGCTGCCCGGAAATTTTCTCAGACTCCACACTTGTCCATAAGGCAAGGTTGGCAAAACCAATGCTCCTGTTTTTTCTGCAACCCGTTCCGACAGCCTTTCAGCTAAAAAATTATCTGTTCCGAGCGGAAGGTGGGGACCATGAGCTTCAACAGCCCCAATTGGTAAAATCGCAACCTTACTCTTTTCTATTTTTTCTTTGACCTCATATGAATTTTCATTTTGAAACTTCAACCTGATACACCTCTTATTTTTTGAATGCAAAGCAACGTGCCGGATTTTCAACAAAAAATTTATGAACTAATTTCTCTCCATCAAATCCTTGACGGTTTGCATCATCTATAAAGCGCGGAACCCACTTCGCAATAATATATTCAAGCCCAAGTCCATAGTCATAGTGTTTATAATACGTTTTTCTTGCCGTATCCCCGCTAACTAAGATTTGATTCTCGTACCCTTTTTTAACAAGCTCTAAAATGCATTGAATTCGCGTGCTTTCTGGAGCGTATTTTATTTTTGCAATACCATCGAAGCTTAAATAAGCACCAGTCGAAGCAATTTGTTCGTGATAATACGGATCAGGATTACGATCCATATGACCTAGACTTAAGAATTCAAGGTTCACATTTTCACTTTTCAAGAGTTCAAGCTGCTCTAGACCCATCGTTCCTGCCTCAGTATGTGAATGGACAGGTGCCTTTGTTTCATGGTGTGCTCTCGCCACTGCCCTCAGTGTTTTTTCCTCTAGTGGAGTGATTCTGTTATATCCTGTACCAAATTTTACTTGTCCAGCTTTAAAAGGTGTCCCTTCAAGACCTTCTTCTACTTCACGAATGACAAACTCAGTTAGCTTATTTATGGGAGTATTGTCAATCCATTCAGCATACGTTTCATAGTGACCAATGATTGGTTTTAATTCTGGCTTTATTCTTGCATCCCACAGAAAGCTTTTATTAAACCCCGCAGTCCCAATTATTTGGACACCTGTTTCATCAGAGATTTGCTTAACCGCTTTAACATCACGCCCGTAATCAATCGCCGTTGCATCGACGATCGTCTTTCCACCGTGGCGCTTGAAATCTTCAACATCTTTTTGTGATTTTTCCTTATCATCTAAAAGAAGATCGTCCTCACCGCGTTGAAGCCAATAATCCGGGCGGCAAACAATATGTTCATGTGAATACGTAAAACCTAATTCCTCAGGCCTGATATCACCATTAAATGTACGAATAAAGCTCATTTTAAATAACCTCCGATGTAATGTAGTGTATTCATATGAGCAAAAAGGGGCTGGCCATAAGCAGGTCAGACCCTTTCCGGTATTAGAATAATAATTGACCAATCCATCTTACAATTGGACCTAAAACAAACATGTCAGAGTCTGCAGCCCACATGGCTGTGTCTGGAATCGTTGAATCAAGTAAAAATTTAACGGTAATATACTGTCCCCATGCAACAATCGTAGCTGTGACGAAACCGCCAAGCAGTGCACCTCTCACCCCGCCAGTTGAGTTTCCGAACACACCAGCTGTTGCACCATGGAAAAATAATACGATCATAGTTGGAACAAATACATAAGCTACGGTATTTCCTAAAATCACTAGCCAAATTAGCGCACCAGCAAATGCTCCAAGGAAACCTAAAATAACTGCGTTTGGAGCAAATGTAAAGACTACTGGACAATCTAGCGCAGGCTTTGCACCAGGAACTAGTTTAGTAGCAATCCCGTTAAATGCAGGTACAATTTCACCGATGAACATTTTAACCCCAAGTAGTACAACGGCAATACCGCCAGCGAATGTTAATGATTGAATAATAGAGTAAATAATAAAGTTTTGGTCACCAGCCTGAGCGATCAGCTCATCAGCACCAGGAGTGCCTTTTCCAATTAAAATGATGGCTCCAACAAAGAAAAGAATACCCATTGTTAATGCTGTAATTACGTTTGAATCTCTTAAAAATTCGAGACCTTTTGGCAGTTTGATTTTCTCAGAATCATTTTCCTTATTACCTAGTACTTTACCGAGTAATGCAGCTAAAATAGCGACAACTGCTGACGTGTGACCTAATGCAATATTATCGTTTCCTGTAACTTTACGCATAAAAGGCTGAACGAGTGCTGGCTGAAGTGTCCAATATAGTCCCATGAAGATAGATAAGAAAAGAACAAGCTTTCCAAATGAAACATCTCCAACTGCATCAATAATGATTCCTGCAAAAATCGTAGTCGTCCAGAACATCATATGTCCGGTTAAATAGATATATTTAAATTTCGTAAATCGCGCTAACAATACGTTAATAATAAAACCAATAAACATCGCAAGAGTTACAGCAGAGCCGTATTTCACCCCAAAGGCTTCTTGACCTAAGAAGTTGCCAAATGAGCTTGCTTCTAAACCAAATACTTCCTTCCACATCGGTTCAAATACAGTTAATGCGCCAACAATTACACCAGCACCTGCATTGATAATTAAAAATCCGATCATGGCTTTAAAAGTTCCGCTAATCGTCTGACTCGTAGACTTCTTTTGTAACAGTAAACCTAGTAAAACGATAAAACCTAATAAAATAGCTGGAACCCCAAATATGTTTGTTGCAATCCATTGAATAGCTTCCATTATTTTTCCCCCATTAATAAGTTTTATAGGTTGCTTTTAAGAGCCGTTTTAATCTCATTCATATCAAAGTAGTTATTAACAATAATAATCTTTGAAGAATGCCCCTCTAAGGATTGAGCTAATTCATTACTTGTTATGATAAAATCTGGGTTTTCACTTGATGCACTTGAAACATCTGTGTTATCCACATCAGCTTGTACCCCTAGTTCTCTTAAAACGGTTTCGACATTGATTCTTAAAATTAAGCTAGTTCCTTGACCTAATCCGCATACACATAAAATTTTCATCCTTGTTTCCCTCCGATAATTTTTTTAATATCCTGATAACTTATAGCTAGTTCCAATTGTTCTAGATTAGTTGGATCATTCAGCAGTAATGTTAGTTTTTGTAATATTTGAATATGTTCATCACTTGAAGAAGCTCCTAGCGCAAACACAAATTTAACCGGGTCATTCAATTTACTTCCAAATTCGACTGGATTTTTGAGCCGAATAAATGACACAGATGCCTCCTTTACTCCATCCTCTGGCCTTGCGTGAGGTAAAGCAACCTTAGGCGCTAATACAAAATATGGTCCGTTCTTTTGATAGGATTGAAGCATCGCTTCAACATAGGTTTCTTCAACAACCCTTTCATTGACTAACAAAGCTCCCGCAGCTTTAATAGCTTCGTATGAAGATGTTACTTCCACATCTAAGGCAACTAGGCTTTCATCTAAAAACCTCATAAAATAGTTACTCCTTTTCTTTACATTAATTCGAATAGGCTTCTATTATTTCAAGTATTCTCTCGACGGAACGACATTGAATGATTTCCTTTAGATTTTCTGGCTCTGAAAACATTTTGGTTAATTGTGATAAAGCGGTTAAATGGGTTTCTCCATCAATGGGAGCCAGAACTATCATTACCTGCACATCATGTTTTGGTGAGTCAGAAAAACGAACCCCTTTTTCTAAACATAGTAAGCTCATTCCTAATTTTTTTACTCCATCCTCAGGATTGGCATGTGGAATTGCTACCTTTGGCGCAACCACTATATATGGACCATTTTTGATAACGGAATCAATCATCGCATCTACATAATTCTCAAGTATATGATTCGTTTTTAATAATGGAATCGCACCGACTCGGATCGCTTCTTGCCAGTCCGTGACTTCTTTTTCCAATTGGATCATTTCTCTCTGGAGTAAGTTTTGTAATGATGGTTTAGCAGCAGCTTGCAATTTGGATTTTGGCTTTGTTAAATATTGTCTCAACTCTTTTTCCAAATTTGCTTGATCACTAATGGTTGCATGTTTTTTTATGATTTCCATCAATGCATCCACAGAATTCTGCTTCTGCAATACATTTGTGTCCAATAAAGCGTTTACTTTTTTTAAAAGGCTTTCCTTCTCCGCATCTGTTAAAATCGGGCTAACTATGAAAACAGGTTTATTTTTCTTTTGTACGGGTGTTGTTGAAAAAATAAAGTCTACATTATAATCGTTTTTTTCATATTCCCTCAGTGAAACGCTTCCAATAATATCAATAGTAGAAAAAAGTCCCTCTAACTGTGACTCAAGCAGCTTTGAAGTTCCTAATCCGCTTGCACAAACAATGATGACCTTTTTCCGATTTGCCGGTTTGACCCCAGTTCTTCTCATCCAACCGCCAAAGTACATAGCAATAAGAGCAATCTCATTTTCATGAACACGTTTCCCAACGACTTTTTCAAGATGATGAATTACCTTTTTAGTAAGAAGGAAAATATCTGGATATTTCTCTTTCAATGATTCAGCTATCTGATTTTCTACTTCAAGACCATATTTAATTCGATAAAAGGAAGGTTTTATATGAACCAGTAAATTTTTTTCTAATAGTTCTTTGTCTTTAAAAAATACACATGCATACTTCTGAAAGTCAGTTACCATATTAGAAACAACTTCTGCTAAGATTTGAGTCTCAGATTTCTCCCATTCCGAAGATAATCGCTCAGAAAATTGAACCCTTGAGCTTAGTAAATGTTTCGTTATATAAAAAATTTCATCTTCTGGGAAATCTACATTTAACACAATCGACAGTTTTTTCGATAGTCTGTTAGCAGCTTGATATTCCTTCGTTTCACTAAGGACTTCTTTTTCTACCTCATTGATTTTTACTTTTTTTCCTTGCGTTAACCTTCTTGCAAAAAACATTAAGCGTAAGGTCAAGCTATAGAAAAATTCATCTGTAAATTGTATATGAAGATCTTTTTCGCTTTCTGCGACAATTTGCTGCACCGCTTTCATTTCTTCTGCGCTAAAAAGATCTGCATGATCTTCTAGATTTGTATCGGTACGATTCAAAATAAAAGGTATTTTTGCCAGCAATGTCTGCCAGCCTTCATTAGGGAGGACACGGGACAAATAATATACGATTGCTTTTCGCTTTTCATCCTCTGCTCCTATAATGGTATAACCTGTTTTACGATTAAATTCTAAGGACAAGTGAAATCTTTCTATCTCCTCTTTTAATACCTTTAAATCATCTAGTGTAGTATTTCGGCTGACACGAGTCCTCTCCATTAAATCATCCAAATAAAATGAAGTATCACTTCCCAGTAAATATAGGGCTATCCAAGCTTTTCGTTCCTTTGCAGAATATTCATATTGCCAAGTCCTGAATAATTCAATTTTTTCAGGAATTTGTAAGGATGTATGTTCCTCGAGTTTAAACCCTTCCCCTCTTACATGTTTAACCGGTTCTAATTTATTTTCTTTTAACCAGCCATTAACCTTTTCGATATCGTAGTATATTGTTCGCCTGGAAATCTTGAATTTTTCCATCAGTTCCTTTACAGACACATAGGATTTTGCATCTACAAGATACGATAAAATCGCAATACTTCGTTTATCTAATGACATGTTTCATACCTCCTTTGCACTTTAGTATGTGCAAAAAAGTGTTCACTTTTTAATAGGTAAATGGCTTACATATACTATACTGCTTGTAATGCTTTATTTAAAAGACCAAATCCCGCGCAATTGTTTTGTGCAAAATTGGACTGAATCGATTAATCTTTTTTATTCAAATTCAAACAGGGAACCTTGGTTTTGTAGTGGTTTCATTAAAAAAGTGGCCATTAGTGAGTATCAATTCATCACTAATGGCCACTTTAATTTTTGCGATTCATCCATGATTGCCCCAGCTTCAACGGCTAAATCATAAAATGATTTATAGGTGGAAACAACCAGCACCTTTGTTCCAATTGGAACTCGATCAAATAAGGACTCCACGTCTTCTTTTCTCATCCGAATACAGCCGTTGGAAACATACATGCCAATCGATTCAGGACGATTGGTACCGTGAATTCCGTAGGTTCTTCCGATTGTATCCAATGCATCAAACCCAATCCATCTGCTTCCTAAAGGGTTTTTCGGATGGCCCCCAGGAATATTTAATTTTCGATAATAAGGGTTAATTGCTTTTACAGTCACTGTAAATAGTCCTTCTGGCGTTAAATCTTCGGTTTTCCCAGTAGCGATTGGATAGACTTCAATTTTTTCATCAAGTACAAAAGCGAGTTTATTGAACTTTTTATTAACGATGATAAAGGGGTCACCCGGCAATGGATTCTCTCCAATCGGCCATATTGGTGACATAACAGCTAATATGAATGCAAGGAGTATTTTCATAGTCCATCACCTATTTATAGTGTGCATGAACAATTCAGATTCCATTCACTCCGCTGTTTCTTTTTTTCTCCGCATCTTTTGGCCAGGATCATATAAACCTTTAAAATGGCTTTTAATTTGTAAATATTGTTCCATTTCTCTGACAAAATTCAGAAGAGCGGCATGTTCTTCTAATTCTTGGCGGCTTTTCGGAAGCTCCATTTGATCAAAATCGTGCTTTAACCGGTACAATTTATACAAAAAATGATGGGCTGTATTACCCGAATGAACATGGTCGCTTAATTCCTGAATAAAATCGGCAACTTTGATTCTCTGGGACGTATTAAACTGGAACGATGCTAATAATGGAAGAACACGCTCAATAATATGAAATTGCTTTTCCCTCATAGCAAAATAAGTAAAATAAAGATTCTCCTCTTGGAGAAGACGATTTTCATAATCTTTAAAAGCTAACGCTTTGCCTCGCTGAATTGCCTGATCCAGTCCCGTAATTTCACTTGCAAGCAAACCCTCATCATTGATTTTCAGATAGTTGGCAATATTACGCAGAATGTTTGAAATATGGAGTTCCACTTCATCCCTAATTTCTAATAGTTTTTTATCAAGAGATGGCATATAAAGATTTAACAGAAGTGCGACAAGCAGGCCTATGACAATAAGAAAAACCTCATTCAATAGAAAGGACACCGTTATTTTTTCAGCCATGTATACATGTAAAATAATAACACTTGCCGTTACGATACCGTCCTGAACGGTTAACTTTACTGTGACAGGGATAAAGACTAATAATAAAATTCCGATTACAATCGGATGATAAGAAATCAATTCGAAAAAGAGACTTGCGAATAATAAAGCAATAAAACAAGCTACAAATCGATCTATGGCAGCTTTAAGAGATTTCCGTTTGGTTGGCTTAATACATAAAATGGTGAGGATCCCGGCTGAAGCAAAATTCTCCAGCTGAAACAGTTGAGCTATCATGATTGATACCACGGCACCCACCGCTGTCTTGATTGTACGATAACCAATTTTAAACATGTGTTACCCCTCAAATTATAAAATATGCCCTGCTCTAACAATATCAATATTCTTGTCTAATCTGCTACAAGAATACCACAAAATAAAAAGTCCCACAGATTTTTTCTGTGGAACTTTTATTTGTCAAACACATCTGTCCGACGATATTTGGGAGCTGCACCTTATACTTCATCACAATATTTATCAAAATACTCTTGAAGCTTGGCGACAACGGACATTGGGTCATGGCCTTCAATTTCATGGCGTTCTACCATGGTTAAGATTTTTCCGTCCTTTAGAAGCGCAAAGGAAGGGGAAGATGGAGGATAGCCTTCGAAATAGCTTCTTGCTGTTTCCGTTGCTTCTTTATCTTGACCGGCAAAAACAGTGACTAGCTGATCCGGTTTTTTATCATAATGAATAGCATGACTGGCAGCAGGTCTTGCAATGCCGCCTGCACATCCGCATACAGAATTGACCATCACTAAAGTGGTTCCTTTTTTACTAAAGGCTTCCCGAACTTCATCAGGTGTTCTTAATTCAGTATATCCCGCTGCTACAATTTCTTCGCGAGCTTGACGAACTACATCATTCATCAAAAGATTAAAATCGATGTTCATATCATTCTCTCCTTTTTAGAGATTAATCAAAATCCACTAACATTACTTCCAAAATTTCGATAACTATTACGGACTTTATCATAATCATAACAAGTTCTTGCTCTAAATTTCAAATTTTTATGTTTTAGAGGTTTAGACATTTTAGAAAATGGGTATCCTAAAACTACATCTAGATCCATACCCCTAAACTCCCTGGATCTATGGGATAGCGAATGCGCTATCCCATTTTTATTTTTTCAGGATATTATCTTCATACTTTGAAAAGAGGGAGTTAACTGCTTGTGTTACCGTTACTTTCCCTTCCACTACCTGTTTTATATACTCTTGAACAAGTAAGCGAATCTCTGGACTCGTATAAAATCGTGTCTCTAATTCATCCCGAATGGATTGCAAAAGCCATTGTTTGGATTGTAACTTTCTCCGGTCATAAAAAACCTGGGATGCTTTGGTCGTTTCTATAAATGCCAGGATAACCTCCCATAATTCGTCTAACCCTTTATGATGAAGGGCCGAACATGTATATGCTCTTGTTTTCCAACCTTGTGTTGCAGGCTGCACCATGGACAAAATCTGGTTGTATTCCTTCCTCGTTAATTCTGCCTGTCGTTCATTCTCTCCGTCGGCTTTGTTGACTGCGATGGCATCTGCTAATTCCATTATTCCCTTTTTCATACCTTGCAGATCATCACCTGCCCCGGTAATCACGAGAAGAAGGAAGAAATCAACCAGTTCTCTGACAATCACTTCACTTTGACCAACCCCAACGGTTTCAACAAAAATAATATCGAACCCGGCTGCCTCGCAGAGAATGATCGATTCTCTTGTTTTGCGGTGAACTCCGCCAAGTGTCCCCCCCGAAGGAGAAGGGCGGATAAATGCGTTTGGATGCTTGGAGAGCTCCTCCATTCTGGTTTTGTCCCCTAGAATGCTTCCGCCGCTTACACTTGAGCTGGGGTCCACTGCCAAAACAGCTAAACGATGACCTTTTTCACATAGTTTTAATCCTAACGCCT
This sequence comes from Bacillus litorisediminis, assembly GCF_022808645.1. GTDB lineage: Bacteria > Bacillota > Bacilli > Bacillales > JC228 > Bacillus_BF > Bacillus_BF litorisediminis. Next base: position 32,144 of record NZ_JAKZKT010000022.1, on the reverse strand, counting down.
CGATAAAAGTACTTTTACCCGCTCCGGGTACTCCCGTAATGCCGATTCGAATCGAGTTTCCGGTGAAGGGGAGGAGTTCTTGCAGCAATTCTTGTGCCTGCTTTTGTTTATCTGGCGCCTGACTTTCAACCAAGGTTACGGCCTGGGCTAATATTTTTCGATCCCCGGCTAATATCGCCTGTTTCAAGTCACAAACTTCTAGCTTTTGATCTTTTACTTTTCGATATTTTGGCATTTTATCATCGCTTAAAATCTTACCTCTCCTCCTTTCTTGATGCGATCTGTTCGTGTGAGGTTCCGAGCTGTTTTATGGACCGATCCGTGCAGTTTAAGAACTGTTCCGTCCATTTATGGACCGATTCGTTCCGTTTATTGACCGATCCGTACAATTTATGGCTTGATATTTTCGTGTCGGTCCTTTATTCATCTACCTTTTCATAGCCTAATCGGACGTAAATTTCATGTAAAATTTTTTCTGCTGCAACTGGAATGACTGTTCCAGGACCAAAAATGTGGGATGCTCCATTTTCAAGCAAGAAAGGATAGTCCTGGACAGGGATCACTCCGCCAATAACAATCATGATATCTTCTCTTCCTAGTTTTATTAGTTCACTCGCAAGCTTTGGAAGCAATGTTTTATGCCCTGCAGCCAGTGAGCTTACCCCAATGACATGAACATCATTTTCAACGGCTTGTTTCGCCGTTTCTTCAGGGGTTTGGAATAACGGACCTACATCGACATCAAAGCCAAGATCGCTAAATGCTGTGGCAATTACCTTTGCTCCCCGGTCATGTCCGTCTTGACCCATTTTCGCCACCAGCATCCTTGGTCTTCTGCCTTCCAGCTGTAAAAATTCCTCAGTCATTTGAATGACTTTTTGCATGCTTTCCTCATTTTCATAATTGGATGAATACACGCCAGAAACACTCCTAATCACAGCCCGGTGCCGGCCGGTCACTTTTTCAATAGCCATCGAAATCTCACCAAGTGTGGCACGTGCCCGCGCAGCCTCAACTGCCAGCTCGAGCAAATTTCCTTCCCCTGTTGCAGTTGCCTGTGTAATACGTTCTAAGGCTTCTGCAACTCGTTCTTGATTTCTGCTTGCCTTTAGTTGTTTAAGCTTTTCTATTTGTTTTTGCTTCACTGCTTCCTGATCGATTTCCAAAATTTCAAAGGGATCCGTATTCTCTACTTTATAGCAGTTTACGCCAATGATCGCTTCTGTTCCAGAATCAATTTTTGCCTGCCGCTTTGTTGCAGCTTCTTCAATTCTCAGCTTGGGAAGACCTGCTTCGATCGCCCTTGTCATACCGCCAAGACGTTCAATTTCATCAATATGCTCCCAGGCTTTTCTCATCAGTTCATCTGTTAGAGTTTCAACATAGTAAGACCCGCCCCATGGATCAATCACATTGCACAGATATGTCTCCTTTTGTAAATATAATTGGGTGTTACGGGCAATTCTTGCTGAAAAATCAGTCGGAAGCGCAATTGCTTCATCTAAGGCATTAGTATGCAAAGACTGAGTATGACCCATTACTGCAGCATGTGCTTCTATTAAAGTACGGATAATATTGTTAAATGGATCCTGTTCTGTTAAACTCCAGCCCGAGGTTTGAGAATGCGTTCTTAAAGCTAGCGATTTAAGATTTTTCGGCTCAAACTGCTTCATCAGCTCCGCCCAAATTCTTCTGGCAGCCCGAAGCTTTGCTACCTCCATAAAATAATTCATGCCAATTCCCCAGAAAAATGACAGTCTTGGGGCAAATGAATCTATATCAATTCCAGCTTTTAATCCTGTTCGGACATACTCAAGTCCATCGGAAAGGGTATAGGCGAGTTCGAGATCTGCTGGAGCGCCTGCTTCTTGCATGTGGTAGCCAGAAATACTGATGGAGTTGAATTTTGGCATATGTTTTGCTGTATAGGCAAAAATATCTGAGATGATCCGCATTGATACGTCTGGCGGATAAATATAAGTATTGCGGACCATATATTCTTTTAAAATATCATTTTGAATCGTACCGGATAAATCTTTAAGAGCGACCCCTTGTTCCTCTGCTGTAACAATATAGAAAGCCATAATCGGCAATACGGCCCCATTCATCGTCATCGAGACACTCATTTTATCGAGGGGAATCTCATCAAACAATATTTTCATATCTATAATCGAATCAACAGCTACCCCAGCTTTCCCTACATCTCCTACAACACGGGGATGATCAGAATCATAACCGCGGTGAGTTGGCAAATCAAAGGCAACAGAAAGTCCTTTTTGCCCCATCTCTAAGTTCCGCTTATAAAAAGCATTGCTCTCCTCTGCTGTGGAAAAACCGGCATACTGCCGAATTGTCCACGGTTTAGTGACGTACATCGTTGGATAGGGTCCTCTCGTATAAGGAGGCAGCCCCGGAAGATCATGTAGGTGCTGCAGATGTTCTATGTCCTGCACCGTATAATATTTTTTAATTAAAATATTTTCATGAGACATTGTGGATTGAACTTCTTGGTTCATGAGTTCTTGAAATTCATTACTATTTATTGTTACATTTTTAAAATTTGGTTTAGTCATTATAAAACCTCACCTTCTGCTGCAAAACCGCTGACAATGTGGTCAGCCTCAAGTTCAGGATAAATCCAGGCAATCATGGAGTCAGTTTTACGGGGTCTGCCTGCAGCAAATACTGGAAATTTTTTGGCAATGTCCCCATATTCTATATCCCACGTTTCATAAGACTCATCTGTTCCGCAAATACAAACAGCCTTATACTTTTCGATAGTTTTGCTGAACGAATCAACTCCAGCAAAGAAATCGGTTCTAATACCGACAGAAGCAAACCAATTTCTTGCCATATCCCGGCGCACCTTGTAATCTTTGATGTTTCCTAAACCGATAATCGCAACCTTAACCGGATGCCGGTCGAAGTACAGTCTCCACCTTTCAAAAGCTTCAGATAAGCGGAAGGATGGAAATCCTAATCGTGTGCCTGATGAAGGCAGCTTTTCATCTGGTTTCCGGTCATTTACATCTACGTACATATTCGTACCGATAATCTCCATTCTTCTCTCTTTAACGGCTTGGATTTTTGCTTCCCTGGTATTTTTAATGAGATGTTGCATCCACCCGGTTTCGATGCAAGCAAGAATACCGCCGCGCTCTTCGATTTCAATAAAAAGCTCCCAGGCTTTTTCAATTATTTCTTTTGTTAAGGATTCCACATACCATGAGCCGCCTGCTGGATCCAATACCCGATTGATGTGGGATTCTTCGGCTAATAAATGATGTGTATTTCTTGCAATCCGAACGGCCAGTTCTGTTTTTTCTTGTAGACACACATCGAATGGCGTAATAGTGAGATAGTCCACGCCTGCTGTAACCGCCGCAAAAGCTTCATTGCCTGAGCGAAGGACATTGACATATTGGTCATAAATTGTTTTGGTCACAAGTGACGTTTCTGCCGCAATTGTGATTTTTTTACAGGTTTCATTCTTAAGCTCGTATGCTGAAGTAAATTTGTACCAAAGGTAGCGAAGAGCCCTTATTTTAGCCAATTCCAAGAAAAAGCTGCCTCCTACTCCGATTCGAACAATCATTTTAGATAAAATCGAATCTGCAGTTGCTTCCGCTCCCTCAAGCCGGTCTATATGCTCAGCAGCTACTGCTAATACACTTGCAAGCTCAGTAATAATGTCCGCTCCGCTATTATGAAATATCGTATTATCTATTAAAATATTTTTCTGATCAGCAGAAGAAAGCTTAATCCCATTAGACAGCACTGCATAGTATTGCTTTAGGTTATCCTGGCTGCTTTCGCTCTCAATCATATATTTAATAGGATCAAAGCCTATAAACCCCTTTGTAGAATGTAAAAAATCATAGTTTGTAAGCCAGTCATGCTCTTCTTCGTCCAATTCTATAAATACTTCCTTTAGTGGTAATTGAGCCAAGATTTCTTTCCAATACTCGAGCTCTGATTCTGAAAATAAACTAGTTTGAAAGGAAATCACATCCTGCCCTTTTTGTTCAAGCGTTTTGATATCGTCAAGTCCCGCTGGTAAAGAAGTAACCCATTGTGCTATTTTCCACGGTCTATTTAAAACACTTGCATCCCTTACTCCTCTAATAAAAGGGGCTAACCCTGGTGGAATCTGTGCTCCCTCCATCCCCTTGTCATTTGAGGTATATAATGGCGAAAGAATCATATTTTCATATGTTTTGGTTTGCAAATCTTCAAGAGTTTCCTTATTTAAAGTCTTTAGAGAAAGCGTTTCCCATGCTTCTACGGGTAAAGCCGGGAATGAGTTTTTCATTAATTTACTCATAATCAATTGCTTCTTCAATAGAGAAGAAGGTCCTCCCTTCCATCTGTGGAATCGCTTACAAAAATGATAATTGCATATTTTTATTTTAATATAAATTTTACAAAAACTCTAATAGCTTTCGTATCGTTTCCCTCTTGCTTTTGGTATGATAAATTTTACATATGAAATAGCAAATATTCCTGATACATTTTTTTGACAGGGTGGATGATTATGCTAAAACAATGGATTCTCGATTCAGCATATACGGTTATTTTCACGGGGGCTGGCATGTCGACGGAGAGCGGTCTCCCGGATTTTCGTTCCTCAAGAGGACTGTGGAAGCAAAAGGATCCCAGTCAAATTGCCAGTATACAGGCTTTGAATGAAAATGTTCAAGACTTTATTGAATTTTATCGGACCCGCGTACTCGGAGTAAAGGAATATAAACCTCATAGAGGGCATTATATCCTAGCAAAATGGGAAGATATCGGGATCATACAATCGATTATTACGCAAAATGTAGACGGATTTCATCAGCTCGCCGGCTCAAAGCGTGTAGCAGAACTGCATGGGACTTTGCAAAAACTTCACTGTCAGTCCTGCGGCAAGGAATACAGCAGTGAAGAATATATCAAGGAGGACTATTATTGTAAGTGTGGCGGAATCCTGCGTCCATCCATCGTACTATTCGGTGAAGCCTTGCCAGAGGAAGCTTTTAATTTTTCTTTGAGGGAGACGGAGAAAGCTGAACTATTCATTGTACTTGGTTCGTCCCTTTCTGTAACGCCTGCCAATCAGCTCCCGCTTTTTGCAAAAGAAAATGGGGCGAAGCTTGTTATCGTGAATCAGGAGCCCACTGCTCTAGATTTTTATGCAGATCTGGTATTTCATGATCGAAAAATTGGTGAGCTGCTGAAGGAATTGGATCAAGAACTTGATATGTAAGATTATGAGCGAGCTTGAATCCGGGCTATTATGAACCAATTTTATCTATTTTTATGTTTAGAAAAACAAAAGTGGGATCGATATATATCCAATCCCACCCCTCACTCTTTAATTGACTTTTTTCTTCCCTTTCCAATGCCTTTCTCTTAAAACATATTTTTGGAGTTTTCCTGTCGCAGTTTTCGGAAGGGAATCCACGAATTCAATTGCCTTTGGCGTTTTATAGTGAGCCATATTGGAACGGCAATAGTCGATGATTTCATTTTCGGTAACATGGACATCTGGCTGCAGCACAATCATCGCCTTCGGTACCTCACCCCATTTTTCATCTGGGATTGCAATCACAGCCACTTCCCTGACTGCTGGATGCTTATATAGGACACCCTCTACTTCTGTGGAAGAAATATTTTCACCGCCAGAAATAATTAAATCTTTAGCACGGTCGCGAATTTCAATATATCCGTCCGGATGGGTGACAGCCAAATCTCCTGTATAAAACCAGCCGTCTTTAATGGCTTCAGCTGTCCTTTCCGGATTTTTATAATACCCCGCCATCACTACATTTCCCCGTGTGATAATTTCTCCCAGCTCTTCTCCATCCCATGCTACTTCTTCACCATCCGGACGAACAACCTTTGTCTCCCCATTAAAGGCTAATTCGATCCCTTGTCTAGCCTTGATTGTAGCTTGTTCATCTGGGGACATTGTGTCAAAGTCTTTTTTCCATTCACAATAAAGGATAAATGGAGAGGTCTCCGTTAGCCCATAGACATGGATTATATTTAATCCCAGAATGTCTTGAGCTTTTTGGATAAGCGCTGCTGCCGGAGGGGCTCCTGCTGTTGCCATGCGCGGATTCGTTTTGATATGGGTTTCTTTTGCTTTTGGATCATTGACGAGCATATTAATTACAGTAGGTGCACCGCACAAAAGCGAAATCTTTTTTGTTTCAAATAAATCCAGGATAACTGGAGGTGCTACTTTTCTTAAGCAGACATGGGTTGCTCCTGCTGCTGTAATCGCCCATACGCCGCCCCATCCATTAGCATGGAACATCGGAAGCGTATGGAGGTAGACGTCATCATGTTTGACCTGAAGATGATACATAAAATTAGCTGCATTCAAATAATTAGCCCGATGGGTGAGCATAACCCCTTTTGGTTTTGATGTTGTTCCGCTTGTATAGTTGATTGTTAAAAGCAAGTTTTCATCAATCTCCACTTCCGGCGGAGCTTCATTTTCAGCCGTATTTTCAAGAAAAGCTTCATAATCAATCCCCTCTAATGAAGTTTGATAATCTTCTGCAGAGACAATTATGATTTGTTCAAGTGAGAGGTGATCAGCAACTTTTTCAATGGATCCCGCAAATTGTGCATCAACGATTAGCATCCTCGCATCGCTATGATTAATGATGTATTCCAGATCGTTGGCTGATAAGCGGTAATTTAATGGTACCATTGCGGCCCCGAGCTGGCTGATTCCATAGAAGCACTCCAGCATATAATGAGTGTTTGGCAGCATAACAGCCACATGATCGCCCTTTCTGATCCCCGTTTTATGCAAGGCAACAGACAGCCTGTCTACCCGGTTGCCAAACTTTTCATAGGTAAATTGCTTCTCTCCGTCGATAACCGCTACTTTTTTCGGATAATATTTAACCGCTCTTCGTTTCCAATCTAATGGAGTTAATGGGGTAATCATTTTTCATTTACTCCCTTCCATTTTAAAATTTGACGGATGCTTCTGCTCTTTTGATAAAATGGCCAGATCCAAGCCAAGCGGATAAGGCAAAAACAAGATAAAGTGCTTGTGTTGCATATTGCCCCTGAAGCAAAACTTGAAAGCCTATACCAATTCCAAGCGAAGGGACAACAACTAACACCGTTCGAAAGATTCGCTCAAATCCCTTATTTTCCGGCAATGGCCAGATCCTTGAAAAGATAACACCCAGAGCAACCCCTGAAGCAACTACTATCGCAATTTCTAAAATCACTTCTGGTGTCGGGAATGGCCAGCCCGACATATAATGGCCAATTAAATAAAAAGCTTCTATAAACAGCGTAATTCCCATTACTTTTTTCAGGACCATGATACTGAGATAGGGATGTAGAATATATAAAGCTATAACTAGACCTAAAAGAATGAAAATAGTCATGATTCCTATCCTTCCTGTTATGAAATGTATATGGAGAGGGAGGGTCTGCCCTCCCCTTTCTTAAAAGTCAAATGTTATTCCTCATTTGTAATGCGAGGAACCCGTATATCTTCAACCATTTTTGAAATTTCTTCTGGCGGAGCTTTTGTTGCTCTGGACACTGAGAAAGCTACGATAAAGTTAAGCAATGCCCCTACAACCCCAATTCCTTGCGCATTAATACCGAAGAAACTTTCTACTAATTGAGTTTCGGTACCAAAAATTTGAACGGAACGCATCAGTAATATCATTGTTAATGAAAAGACCAAACCAACGATAATTCCCCAGGTTGCCCCTTCCCGGTTCATGCGTTTGTCGAAAATACCCAGTAAAATAGCTGGAAATAAACTGGATGCTGCAAGTCCAAAAGCAAAGGCTACAACTTCACCAACAAAGCCCGGCGGATTTATGCCAAAGTAGCCTGCAACAAGAACAGCCAGGAATATCATGATTCGGCCTACCTTTAACCGCTGTTCTTCACTAGCACCAGGTCTGAATATCCGGTAATATAAATCATGTGAAATGGCACTAGACATCGCGAGCAATAATCCGGACGCCGTTGACAGGGCTGCTGCTAATCCTCCAGCTGCCACCAATGCAATGACAAAAGGAGATAAGTCAGCCACTTCCGGTGTAGAAAGAACGATTATATCCTGATCAATCTGTACTTCATTTTCTGGTGAAGTAGCATTTGCAAATGTAAGGACCCCGTCTCCATTTTTGTCATCTAATGTGAGCAGACCTGTTTCCTCCCATTTACTTACCCAGCTAATTTCCCTAACATCAGCAATCGGCTGATCATGTAAACTTTCAATCAAGTTAAATTTTGCAAACACACCCACCACTGGTGCTGTTGTATACAGTAATGCAATAAAAATTAATGCCCACCCAGCTGACCAGCGTGCGGAACGAACATCCCTAACGGTATAAAAACGGACGATAACGTGAGGAAGACCTGCTGTACCAAGCATCAAAGCCAATGTAACAGCAAAAACATTAAGGCCTGATAAATTTTGGAACGGAGCTAAAAATTCAGCCATCCCAAGTTCGACTTGTAAACTGCTTAACCTTTGGGCGATATCGGAAAAGGTAAATGCAATTTGAGGAATCGGTATACCTGTTAATTGCAGGGAAATAGCAACTGCAGGAATAATAAAAGCGATGATTAGAATGAAGTATTGAACGACTTGTGTCCAGGTAATCCCTTTCATGCCGCCTAATACGGCGAAAAAGGCAACTATTGCCATTCCTATTAATACTCCCATAGCAATATCAACTTGTAAGTAACGGCTAAAAACAATTCCAACCCCGCGCATTTGTCCGGCTACATAGGTTAATGAAATAAATAGGGTCGCAATAGCCGCAACTGCTCTTGCTCCATTTGAGTAGTAACGGTCACCGATAAAATCGGGAACTGTATACCGCCCAAACTTACGAAGATAAGGAGCCAGTAACAGTGCAAGCAACACATATCCGCCTGTCCAGCCCATTAAATAAATAGTTCCATCATATCCCAGAAATGATATTAACCCAGCCATAGAGATAAAGGATGCGGCAGACATCCAGTCAGCGGCAATCGCAGCACCATTCGCCACAGCCGGAATTTCTTTACCTGCTACAAAAAAATTACTGGTGTCTTTAACTTTTGCCCACCATCCTATGTACAGATAAATGGCGAACGTAATCAAAACCAGGGTGAGTGTCAGTGCTTCAACGCTCATGACTCATCCCCCTTCTCTTTTGTCAAAATCACTTCTTCTGCTCCAAACTCCTTGTCAAGCCGGTCCATTTTGACGGCATATATAAAGATAAGGATGATAAACACAATAATGGATCCCTGATGGGCAAACCAAAATGATAAGGGCAATTGGAAAAACGAAATATTACCGAGCGGCTGAGCTAAAATAATTCCCGCGAATAATGAAACCAAAAACCAAACCACCAGTAACGAAGTAATCAAGCGAAGGTTCTTTTTCCAATACACCTTCTGTTTTTCGCTTAACTGTTCATTGCTCACGCTTAACACCTCCACATTATGTTTCTTAAAACACAAAGGGACACCAACAAATCCTAGTAATCAGGAACGGACAATCTCACCCCCTGTCTACATATCTATTAATAGGTATTAAATCTAATTACTAAATATTCTAAAAAATGTAAGTGCTTGCACACATGAATAGGCAAAAAGCAGGATATCAAAATCTGACATCCTGCTTTTTCGGGAGCTTTTTATTCGATTGTTTTGTCCCCTTTGGTACCATTAATAGAATAGCTGACACTAATTTCTGCACTAAGTGAATGGGAAACTGAACAATATTTATCCTTTGATAATTGTATTGCACGAATGACTTTATCTTCAGGTAAGTCTCCATCTAGAGCATAGTGGATATGAATCGCTGTAAACCGTTTAGGATGATCATCAGCCCGCTCCCCCTTAACGTCCATTTGAAACGCAGTAGGCCGGAGCCTCATTTTCGTCAATATGGAAATAATATCAATCCCTGTACATCCGGCCACTGCATTGAGAAGAAGTTCAGTTGGCCTGGGACCTGCATTCTCTCCGCCTACTTCCTCGGCAGCATCCATTTTGACTTCGTGGCCAGAAGTAGTTTGTCCGCTAAAAGACATTTTATCATTCCACTTTACGGTAAACTCCATCATTACTCCTCCTTTTAAATGATGTTTCTGTATACTATTCCCTGATTATTATGTCTTATTGTTTGAATCTTTTTCTTAATCAAATCGAAAAACAAAAAACGATAGGCTTTAGCGGTGCCTATCGTATATTTCTTAATAAACAGACGTTGTCTTCGAATCAATATTTTCCAAAACTTCTTTCACCTGCTGCAGGAATCTGCCGCATATTAATCCATCTAACACGCGATGGTCCAATGACATACAAATATTAACCATATCTCTAACAGCTATCATGCCATTATTCATAACAACTGGCCGTTTAACAATGGATTCTACTTGCAGAATGGCAGCTTGCGGGTGATTTATAATTCCCATCGATTGAACCGAACCAAATGATCCGGTGTTATTGACAGTAAAGGTTCCGCCCTTCATATCATCTGCTGTTAGCTTATTTGTCCTAACCTTTGCAGCCAGTTCATTAATTTCTCTTGCGATTCCTTTTATAGATTTTTCATCGGCATGTTTAATGACTGGGACATACAGGGCATCCTCCGTTGCTACCGCAATCGAGATATTAATATCTTTTCTTTGGATGATCTTATCTCCTGCCCAAGTCGAATTAATCTGCGGAAACTCTTTTAGGCTCTGCGCCACAGCTTTTACAAAGAAAGCAAAATAGGTCAAATTAAAACCTTCCCTTTGCTTAAATTCCTGTTTAATCGAATCCCTGTAAGCAACGAGATTTGTTACATCTACTTCCATCATTGTCCAAGCATGCGGAATTTCATGTTTACTCTTCACCATATTAGCCGCAATCGCTTTACGAACTCCAGTTACAGGAATCTCGATGTCACCAGGGGCTGCTGTTGGTGCAGGAGCTGCAGCTGGCTGTGGTTTATCCATTTCTTGCGTTTTGACTTGGGCTTGAGTGGACGGAGCTGTCCCAGGAACAGGAATATTTCCAGATTCAATGATTTTCAGTAAATCCTTACGTGTAATACGTCCGCCCGCTCCAGAGCCCTTTACTTGAGTTAAATCAATTCCGTGCTCTTGCGATAGTTTCAAAACAGCGGGTGAATATCTAGCTTTATTCGGTGCAGAAGCTTCTTCTCCATTGGATTCAGCTTCTTTTTCCTCAGTCAGCTTATTTTCAGATTCCGCGCCAGAAACCTGGTCAGCTGCTCCGTCTTCCACCTCAATGGTACAGATGATTTCGCCAACCGCCAGTGTATCTCCTTCATTTGCCACTAATTCTTTAATGATTCCAGTGAAGGAGGAAGGCACTTCTGCATTTACTTTATCTGTCATCACCTCGGCAATGGGATCGTATTTATTCACATGATCTCCGACAGATACAAGCCATCTGGAAATCGTCCCTTCTGTCACACTTTCCCCGAGCTGAGGCATTTTCATTTGTTCTATTGCCATGTACTTAACCTCCTTTGCTACAAATTTTAAAATTCAGCTAATTCTCGCATCGCTTTTTCAATTTTTTCAGGATTTACCATAAAGAACTTCTCCATAGTTGGTGCATAAGGCATGGCAGGAACATTCGGACCTGCTAACCGTTTAATCGGAGCATCTAATTCAAATAAGCATTCCTCTGCAATAATCGCAGAAACCTCACTCATCACACTGCCTTCCAGGTTATCCTCTGTCACAAGCAATACTTTTCCGGTTTTAGAAGCCGCTTCAACAATCGCTTCCCGATCCAGCGGATACACGGTTCTTAAATCTAAAATATGTGCCGAGATTCCGTCCTCAGCGAGTCTTTCCGCTGCCTGAAGCGCAAAGTGGACACAAAGACCATATGTAATGACAGTAATATCTTCGCCTTCACGTTTAATATCTGCTTTTCCAATCGGTAAAACATAATCGTCTTCAGGAACTTCTCCTTTAATTAAGCGGTAGGCACGTTTATGTTCAAAAAAGAGAACAGGGTCTTCGTCTCGAATTGCTGCTTTTAAGAGTCCTTTTGCATCGTAAGGAGTAGATGGGATGACAATTTTTAAACCTGGCTGATTAGCGAACACGGCTTCCACCGATTGAGAATGATATAAAGCACCATGAATTCCGCCGCCAAATGGAGCTCTCACAACAAGGGGACAATTCCAGTCATTATTAGACCGGTAGCGGATTCTGGCCGCTTCTGAAATAATCTGATTCACGGCTGGCATGATAAAATCAGCAAATTGCATTTCGGCAATCGGTCGCATCCCGTACATCGCTGCTCCAATCGCAACACCAGCAATCGCAGATTCAGCCAAAGGGGTATCAATGACACGCTCTTCTCCAAATTTTTCGTATAAACCTTCAGTTGCTTTAAACACGCCACCTTTTCTGCCTACATCTTCTCCTAGTACAAAAACCTTTGGATCCCTTTCCATTTCTTCTTTAATTGCCATTTTTATTGAATCAATAAATGAAATTACAGCCATTTTCCTTTCCCCCTATTCCGCTTCTGCATAAACATACTTTAATGCATGTTCTGGTTCGGCATATGGTGCATTCTCTGCATAATCTGTGGCTTCATTTACTATTTGCATCACTTTTTCCTGAATGGCCTTTTCTTTTTCTTCATCCATGACACCCGCATCTTTTAAATACGCAGCGAAAGTGAGAATAGGATCTTTTGTTTTTGCCTCTGAAACTTCCTCAGCCGCACGGTAGCTGCGATCATCGTCATCACTGGAGTGAGGAGTTAAACGATAGGAAACAGCTTCGATCAGAGTAGGTCCTTCACCGCGTCTGCCTCGTTCAGCGGCTTCCTTCACAGCTGCATAAACTTCAAGTGGGTCATTTCCATCTATAGTGATACCCGGCATTCCATAGCCAATCGCCCGATCCGAAACCTTTTCACAGGCTAGTTGCTTCTCAATCGGTACGGAAATCGCATACTTATTATTTTCACACATAAAAATAACAGGCAATTTATGAACACCGGCAAAGTTAGCACCCTCATGAAAATCTCCCTGATTGGAAGAACCTTCTCCGAAAGTAACCAATGAGACAAAGTCCTTTTTCTCCATTTTCCCTGCTAATGCTATTCCTACAGCGTGTGGAACCTGAGTGGTAACAGGGGAAGACCCGGTAACAATTCTATTTTTCTTTTGTCCGAAATGTCCTGGCATTTGCCGGCCACCGGAATTTGGATCCTCTTTTTTGGCAAAAGCGGAAAGCATGACTTCCTTTGCTGTCATTCCGAACGAAAGAACAACACCTAAATCACGATAATAAGGAAGCACATAATCTTTTGCACGGTCCAGAGCAAAAGCAGCCCCGACCTGTGCACCTTCTTGACCCTGACATGAGATTACAAACGGAATTTTTCCAGATCGGTTTAACAGCCATTGTCTTTCGTCTAATCGTCTTGCAAGGAGCATCGTTTCATACATCTCTAAAACTGTTTCATCAGAAAGTCCTAATCTTTTGTGGCGATTTTCAGTCATTCGAATTACCCCCTTTATTAAATGAAATTTAAGCATGCAGTGCTAAGCCATCTACAGCCAAAGCAGCTTCGGCAATTGCTTCTGATAGGGTTGGATGAGGATGAATCGTATGAGCAACCTCCCAAGGCGTCGCATCTAGTACTTTAGCTAATCCAGCCTCTGAAATCATATCGGTAACATGTGGCCCAATCATATGAACACCGAGAATATCGTCTGTATCCTGATCGGCTATAATTTTGACAAAACCGTCAGATTCACCGAAAACCAAAGCTTTTCCGATGGCTCTGAAAGAAAATTTCCCTACTTTTATATTATAGTTTTGGTCCTTAGCCTGTTGCTCAGTGAGACCAACAGAAGCAACCTCTGGACTGCTATATATACATTTTGAAATAAGATTATAATTTAAAGGATCAGGTGATTTCCCAGCGATATGCTCAACTGCCACAATACCTTCATGACTGGCTACATGGGCGAGCTGAAGGCCGCCAATACAATCACCGATAGCATAAATATGAGATTCTTTCGTCTGATAAAAAGAATTCGTTACAATAACACCTTTTTCAACCTTAATTTCTGTATTCTCTAGTCCAATTCCATTTACATTTGCTTCTCTTCCGACTGAAACGAGGATCTTTTCCGCTGTAAAAGTATGTTGCTCTCCTTTTACTTCCGCATCAATTCGAACTCCGTTATCTTTAATAAGCGTTTCAGGAAGGACTTTCGCTTTTGTAATGATATGAACGCCTTTTTTCTTCATTAACCTGTGCATTTCTTTTGATATTTCTTCGTCTTCAGTTGGTATAATGCGATCATCATACTCCAGAACAGTAACCTTAACCCCAAAATCGTGAAGCATCGATGCCCATTCGATCCCGATTACACCGCCTCCAACAATGATAATAGATTTTGGCAATTGTTCGAGTTCAAGCGCTTCATCTGAAGTAAGCACATATTCATGGTCAGCTTCAAGTCCCTGGAGAGTTCTCGGCCTTGAACCAGTTGCAATAATTACATTTTTAGGAATTAAAATTTCACTTTCTTTTCCCTCTTCATATTCAACCGAAATCGATCCTGGCATTGGAGAAAATATAGAAGGACCGAGAATTCTTCCAAAACCTTGATACACATCAATTTTCCCCTGTTTCATCAGGTGCTGAACTCCTTTATAAAGCTGGGAAACAATTGAAGCCTTTCTTTCTTGTACCTTGGCAAAGTTTAGTGTCACAGTATTTATTTCAACCCCAAATTTATCGCCTTCTCTAGCTGTGCGATAAACTTCAGCACTCCTTAAAAGTGCTTTAGAAGGGATACAGCCTTTATGCAGGCACGTTCCACCGAGCTTCCCTTTCTCCACAATTGCTGTTTTTAAACCGAGCTGTGAAGCACGAATTGCCGCAACATAACCGCCAGTCCCTCCGCCTAAAATCACAAGATCATATTCTGTAGCCACTATTATCACTCTCCTTAAAAATAACGTGCTTCATTCTCTCGGCAATGGGACCTTGCCTAGTCCTACTTCCGTCTGCTTAAAATATGTTGACCATTTTGCAGAAAGGTTGATCTTGACTTTTTCAGTTTTTCAATCCGTTCTTCTGCCATACGGTCAGCAGCCATATAAGTTGGGATGTTATCACGTTTTGATATTTCAAATACTTTTTCTATATTGTTATAAATTTGCTCTACCTTTTTCATCGCACGTTCGTGGTTATACCCATAAAGTTCGTCAGCCACATTGATGACACCGCCCGCATTGATAACATAATCTGGCGCATACACAATCCCCATTTCATGAATCATGTCTCCATGGCGGGTCTCTTTCAATTGATTATTAGCAGCTCCTGCAATAACCTTTGTTTTTAATTGCGGGATTGTTTCATCATTAATAATGGCTCCTAATGCACATGGGGCAAAAATATCGCATTCAACTGAATAAATTTCATTTGGATCAACTGCTTTAGCTCCAAAATTTTCAACTGCTCGTTGAACTGCATCTTTATGGATATCCGTTACAATCAGCTGAGCCCCTTCTTCATGTAAATATTTACATAATGTGTAGGCGACATTTCCCACGCCTTGAACAGCTACCACTTTTCCTTCTAACGAGTCTGAACCAAAAGCTTCTTTAGCAGCAGCCTTCATTCCGCGATAGACACCATATGCTGTCACAGGTGATGGATTGCCGGATGAACCAAAAGCAGGTGATATGCCCGTAACAAAATCAGTTTCCTCATGGATTAAATCCATATCTTCAACAGTTGTTCCTACGTCCTCAGCTGTAATATAACGGCCATTTAAACCTTGTATGAATCTTCCAAAAGCCCGAAACATTTCTTCATTTTTATCTTTTCTTGGATCACCTATGATAACTGTTTTACCGCCGCCCAAATTTAATCCCGCAGCAGCGTTTTTGTAAGTCATTCCTTTTGCGAGCCGAAGCGCATCAATAATTGCTGCCTCTTCATTTTCATACGTCCACATTCTTGTTCCGCCAAGAGCAGGGCCTAATGTTGTATCATGAATAGCTATAATGGCTTTTAATCCTGACGCTTGATCCTGACAAAATACCAATTGTTCGTAATCATACTTTTCCATATACTTAAAAATTTCCATGCAAATTCCTCCTTCAATCTGTGTGTCCTGATTTTTATCTAAACAAACATAGTACAGTTTGTTAGAATGATCCTTTTGCCCGAGGAAATCGTTTATGAAACGAAAAACTTCATAAAAAAATTCTCTGCGTATATTTTATTGCAAGTTTCGTGCCAACCGCTAAAAATGAAAGCGCTTCATTTTAATTATTTCAAATCATGCATTTTTTTGCATACCATGAAATGAATTGCAGGCAAAATTATTCAAGCTCCCATTTCTCTAACTTGTAATATAAATTTCTGATTGAAATGCCTAACGATTTGGCACAGGCTGTTTTATTGCCATTACATTTTTCCAGACGCTCTAAAACAACCATTTTCTCATATTGATCTAAAAGATCGATTAATTTTTTATTTTTTTGGCCAGCTGATTCACCGTTTATACCTGAATGGAAAGCAGTTGTTTCTTTGTTTCCTAATGTCGGGATATGAGATGCTTTCAGGACTTTCTCGTGAAATTTCATAAAAATAACCGCTCGTCCTAATACATTTTCTAACTCTCTGACATTCCCTGGCCAGTTATACTCCATGAGCTTGTCTAGTGCCGCTTCACTCACATTTTCAATATTTCGTCCGTATTCCTGATTGATTTTTTGTAATAGCCGCTCACACAGTAAAGGAATATCTTGTTTCCTTTGGTGTAAAGGCGGGATATGAATAGGCATTCGATTAAGCCGGTAATATAAATCTTCCCGAAATCTGCCATCAGCCATCCCTTTTTCTAAATTGAGATTAGTGGCAGCAATGACACGGACATTAATTGGGATGGGCTTTGTACCCCCCACTCGAATAATTTCATGCTCTTGAAGGACTCTTAATAGTTTCGCTTGTGTATTTAAGGATAATTCACCGATTTCGTCTAAAAAAATACTCCCGTTATGAGCCTCCTCAAAAAGACCTTTCTTGCCTCCCCTTTTCGCTCCTGAAAAGGCCCCTTCCTCATAGCCAAAAAGTTCACTCTCAAGCAATGACTCAGAAATCGCTGCACAATTTACTCTTACAAATTTATTAAATTTGCGGTTACTATCATTATGTATAGCATGGGCAAATAACTCTTTCCCGGTTCCTGATTCCCCTCTCAGGAGGATGGTAATTGGTGTTCGTGCCGCCAATTTTGCCTGTTCAATCGCAATTTGCATTTCTTCCGATTGTCCAATTATATCATCAAACGTATATTTGGCTTCCAATGAGCGAATGATTTGCTTTGCCTTATTTAATTCATTGGTTAATGCCTGAATTTCGGACATGTCATGAATAACACCAACACTGCCCTTTAACTTTCCGTCAACGATTATAGGAGCGACATTAACAACCACTTCTTTTTTTCCTGGGCCGACCTTCATCTTTGTTCCGCGAATCGGTTTTCGCGTTTGCAAGACTTTAAGATGCATGCTTTCCCCTTCTGAAATATCTGCCGTGGCCGGCTGGCCAATCACTTGTTCTTTCGATAACCCCGTAAGCCTGGTATAGGCCGGATTAATAAGAATTCCTTTTCCCTGTTCATCTACCACTGAAATAGCTTCATCGCTCGAGAGAATAATGGCTTCAAGCATCGTTTGAACTTCTTTTAAGTTTGTGATTTCTTCTGCTAAATGAACAACCTCAGTTATGTTTTTAAATACAGCAAACGCTCCATATAACTTTCCTTGAGAATCAATCATTGGAATTCTGGTAGTGATGATTTTGAGTCCGTTTTGTAAAACTTGTTCCTTGTTTACTTCGCTCTTCTTGGTAGTTAATATTCTAGGCAGTCCGCTGTCTGGTATTACGTTCTGAATAGGTACGCCGAGGGCATCCTCTTTTTTGACTCCAACCATTTTCTCGGCACTTTTATTATATAGGACAATCCTCGAATCAACATCAATGACGATCATTCCATCATTGGTTGAATTAAATATCAAATCCCGTAAATCGGATTCATGCTGTAACTGCTGAATTAAATCCTTTTTTTCATTGATTAATTTCGTGATAATAAAGGCTACACTTCCCGGAATGACAACTGTTTCTTTACTGCGTTTTTCTCGTATTTCATTAAAAACGTCCTCTTTCCCGGTTACTTCGACCACAATATCAATTTTACTTGTTAAATGTGGGCGCCAGTCTGAAAAAACCGGGATATCAAGCTGACGGGCTAAAACCATTCCAGGAGCATCGCGATTCACATCAATGACCGCCGCTACTGTAAAAATTTCAGTCTCATGCAAAATCTTAAGAAGTTCAGTTCCACCCTTTCCAGCTCCAACAATCATAACGTTCTGCAAATTCTTTCACACCTTTATTAAGGTTTGCAAATTCTTTCATATCCTTCATTTTAATGAAAAGACAAAAAGTTTACAAATGATTTTTCACCCTTCCTATGATAAGATGAAAGAAAACTTGGCTAAAAAATGTATTAAAGATTTTAAATCCAGACTGTTAAACAGCATTGTTTATTAACATGTCTGATAACCAGCGAATAGGCATTTTAGCTAAAGCTTTACATATGAGGAGATATAAAATGGACCGAATCGTGGCTTTAATCATTTTAGTGATTCCTGGGATTTTGGCTGGGGTTGGAATCAAATGGATGCGAGATACGGTTTTCGCGATATTACACGAACCGATTCCCTTTCTATGGCTCCAATTTTTATTAGGACTCATCCTTACAGTAGGTGGTATTGGCTTTATTGCAGGTTTCATCTTTCGACGCGATAAAAAAAATCGAAAAGTTCAAAACCGTTTCCGATAACAATGAAAAAGGGAAAACGACCCATCTGTCAGGGTCGTTTTTTATTTATGGCGATTTATAAAAGTTTTTTTATTTGGTTTCGGTATTCAACTGCTTTTTTAGGGTAATCCGTAATAATGGCTGAACATCCGATTGCAAGCAAACGTTTTATATCTTTTTCTTTATTAACAGTCCAAGGGCGAACGGAGACTCCATTTTTTAAACTTTCTTTAACCATCAAATCTGGTGCTGCTAAGTAGTGGGGATGTAATCCTCTGGCACGGATGCTTTGAGCATAGACCCAGGGCATATAAATACCGCTTTTATAAATCGGCGCAGTTTCAATATCTGGAGCTAACTGATAGCAATGGACGATACTATAATGATTAAACGAGGAAAGAATGACCCTTTGTTCATAACGGTACAGCCGAATCAGCTGTATCACTTTTTCCTCCAAAGAATGATACAGGAACACCCCATTTTTTAATTCGATATTAACGAGCAAATTATTTCTGCTTAACCATTCAAAGACTTCGATCAAAGTGGGGATTGTCACCTTATGTAAAACGGGAAACTGACTTTTTACATGGAGCTTCTGTAATTCCTGTAAAGAATAATCTTTTACATAGCCCTTTCCGTTTGTGGTCCGATCTACTTTTTCGTCATGTATAACAACAACTTCTCCATCCTTGGTCAACTGTACATCTAATTCAATCCCATCTGCTCCGTCTTTTAATGCCTTTTTAAAAGCAGGCATTGTATTTTCGGGTTCCGACTTACTTGATCCCCTATGCGCAAAAATAAGCGTCATGCTCCACCTCCTCATGTATCCGTCATACGAAAAAGTAGTACAGTAAAAAAGGTCTGATCCACCTGCATCAACCTAGAAAGTTCAACATTACTTATTCTAGATAATGATGAGAGGAAAAGACCTTACACGTCAACTCCATATAAACTGATTAGCAGAGTTTATTTCACTGGAAATCAATTCAAGAAGCCTTATGTTCGAGGCGAAGCTTATCTGCTACCATTGCAATAAACTCGGAATTAGTTGGCTTGGCTTTAGACATACTTACTGTGTAGCCAAACAAAGATGAAATCGAATCAATATTTCCTCTGCTCCAAGCCACTTCAATGGCATGCCGAATAGCCCGTTCTACACGGCTTGCTGTTGTATTATATTTTTTCGCAATATCTGGGTATAACACCTTTGTTATCGATCCAAGCAGTTCAATATCGTTATAAACCATAGAAATTGCTTCTCTTAAGTATAAATATCCTTTAATATGGGCTGGAACTCCAATTTCATGAATAATGCTGGTAATACTTCCTTCTAAATTTTTACCTTTTGATTCAGATTGAGAAGGTCTTGATTGTCCTACTGACTTTTTCATGTTCACACTCATTTTGGAGGCAACCTGGCGGATATGATTCGTGAGGTTATCCATATCAAATGGTTTTAAAATAAAGTAAGACGCTCCTAATTCAACCGCTTTTTTAGTAACATCCTCCTGGCCAAAAGCTGTCAGCATAATGACATTTGGGAATGGTGATCTTTTACTTTCTCTTAACTTTTCTAACACAGCCAATCCATCTAAATGCGGCATTATAATATCTAATACTAAAACGTCTACTTCAGTTTCTTCCAAAAGCTGCAGACAGTCTTGGCCATTATTAGCAACTCCCACAACTTCCATATCTTCCTGTTCGGAGACGTATTCTTCAATTAAGCCTACTAGCTCTCTATTATCATCCACAATGCAAACTTTAATCTTCTTCAACTGTGTTCCTCCTCAACTTTGTCAAAAAATATCACTTGATTTCTATTCTAACTGACAATTTCGACAATGCAATAAAAAATCCTTTCTTTTTTTGAAAAAATGTTAAAAAATAGTCTAAATCTCCTCTTTTCTCTTGTTTTCTTCTATTTTCGACCCATTTCGATATTTGACACCCTGTTATCATGTGTAATTGTCGAAAAATCTTTATCTAAGGATGCATATGCTCTTTTATTGGGCAAAAAAAACAGGCGCCTTGAACGCCTGTTAACTTGCTTTTTCTTCTTTTTCATATATATTGATTCCTGCCTCATTCAGCATCCATTCAATATGAACACCATACCCGCTTGAAGGGTCATTTACAAAAACGTGAGTGACAGCACCGACTAACTTTCCATCCTGAATAATTGGACTTCCGCTCATCCCCTGTACGATACCGCCAGTTTTTTCTAACAAGCGTTTATCAGTTACTTTAATGACAATCCCTTTCGTTGCAGGAAACTTTTGTGGAATTGTGCTTACAATTTCTATGTCAAACAGTTCAACTTCATCATTTTCAACTACCGTTAAAATTTTCGCAGGACCTTCTTTTACCTGGTGAGAAAGTGCCACTGGTATCGCTTTATCCATAACTCCGTTTTCAATATCATTGTTTAATTTACCAAAAATGCCAAATGGGCTGTTTCGAGTAATATTACCAATGACTTGATGTTCAGACGTAAATCTGGCGTGCTTTTCCCCTGGGTCTCCGCCTTTTCCTTTTTCAATCGAAGTGACAGTAGAGCGGACAATCTGACCATCTTCAACTACAATTGGTTTTTTTGTATCCATATCTGAGATCACATGTCCAAGTGCTCCATATTTCTTTGTTTTAGGGTCATAAAAAGTCATCGTTCCGATTCCCGCTGCTGAATCACGAATATAAAGACCCAATTTATAATTGGATTCACCTTTATTTTGGAGCGGCATTAATTGAGTCTTAACCGTTTCCTTTTCCCTTTTAATTTCTAACTCCAATGGTTTTCCCTTTTCCCCGGCAGCCTGTACATAAGGAGCAACATCAGACATTTTTTCAATTTTCTCACCGTTGATCTTGGTTATAATATCACCGACTTGGATTCCTGCAAGTTCACCAGGCGATACTTTCCCCTTATTTGTATCGACTTGATGGTATCCGACTACTAATACCCCGAGTGTATTAAGCTTTACACCTATTGATTGTCCTCCAGGAATTACTTTAAAATCCTTTAATACATTGACTCCCACACGTTTAATGGGCAGACCAGCTAATTCAAAGACGACCTCTTGTGTGCCTGGTTGGTTACCTTGAACAGTTAAGTGGTTCTGTTGTTTGAAAACAGAAACGGTATCATCAGAGGCAGGCTTTACTGAAACAGGGGCTGAAACCGTAAATGTTTCTTCGCTTCCCTGAAACAGGGTTAATTGCTGTGGAACTGATAAATATTCTTGAAAGGGCTTAAAGAAGTTAAGGGCTAGTAAAGAAACAAGGAGAAGAATTCCTGTTGCTATTCTAAATATCTCACGTTTCATTTCACACTCTCCTCGCTTCTTTAGATGACAATTTGGAATGGCTACATTTTTAATGTTGCCTTTGACCCACCCAATTATAACTGGATATAGTAAGAAAAGCGGAGGAGTCTTGAACAGCCCCGAAAAGCACTGGAGGCCCCTCCAAAGAAGCGTTTTTCTTGCTTCTGAAGGAGGAGCTGAAGTGCTCGAGGGGCTAGACTCCAAAGCTAGACAAAGAAAAGCGGAGGGGCTTTGTTTAGAGGCGACAAACAAGACCAGCCTCGTAGTGGCGTGATTTTTGCCACGCAGAGGATTGGCTTGTGACTCGAGCCTCTAAGTCCCGAAGCTGGACAAAGAAAAGCGGAGGGGCTTTGTTTAGAGGCGACAAGCACAAGACAAACCTCGTAATGGCGCGTTTTTGCCATGCAGAAGATAGACATATCAAGCATCTAAGCCTCGAAGCTGGAAAGAGAAAATGCGGAGCGAAATGATTAGCTGTATAAGGGACGTACGACCTTTAGGTAAAACAAAAAGCCACTTGATAATAGCGGCTTTTTCTTAAACCTGAACCGATTTCTTTCTATTTTGAAGAAATGCTTGTTTATATCGTTCCCCATATGCAATTAATTCTTTCGCATGCTGCCTGGTAGCTTCAGTAATCTCAGTACCCGACATCATCTTGCCAATCTCATCAATTCTTTCTTCACATGCTAAAATTTTCACTTCCGCAGTCGTTCGTTCATTTTCAATATTTTTAGCGATGTAATAGTGAGAATCTGCCATTGCTGCAACTTGTGGAAGATGCGAAATACAAAGTACTTGTGAATCGACGGAAAGCTCATACATCTTTTCACCCATGGATTGTGCTACTCTTCCGCTGACTCCTGTATCAACCTCATCAAAAATAATCGAAGTAATATGCTGATGTTTAGAGAAGATACTTTTAATGGCCAGCATGATTCGTGACAATTCTCCCCCAGAAGCAACCTTCGATAATGGTTTTAATGGCTCGCCCGGGTTTGGGGAAAGCAGAAATATCGCTGAACCTTGTCCATATTTTGTATACTGGGCAGATGGGTTAAATTTAACTTTAAACTTCGTTTTGTCCATGTAGAGATCCTTTAATTGCTGATGAATATCATCTGTCAGCTGCTTTGCGTATTTTTCCCGGATTTCCTGTAAGTTTTTTGCTTCAATGGCTAAATCTAATTCAATTGAACGCAAATGCTTTGTCAGTTCTTCAATATGTGTTTCACGGTTCTGCAATCGGTCTAGCTCATCTTCAATCGAGGCTGCATATTCCACAATTTCCGATACATTTTTCCCATATTTTCTCTTCAATTGGCTAATTTCATTCAATCTGCTTTCAACTTCATTTAATCGTTCTTCATCAAATTCAAAATTATGAATATGATCACGAACAGAACGTACGACATCTTCAAGGCTGTAAAAAGCGTTAGCTACAGTGTCATACCATTCCTTTGCTTTCGGGTCAATCGTTTGAACCTGTTCTAATTCCGACATCGCTAGGCCGAGCCAATCCATTCCTTTTTGTTCTCCCTGCAGGGCATCGTAGGTAAGCTGCAGCTGCTTGAATAGCTGTTCAAAATGGATCAGCTTTTGTTTTTCGAGCTTTAATTCTTCATCTTCATTTGGGGCTAAATTGGCACTTTGAATTTCATTTAGCTGAAACTGTAATAAATCTATACGATGTGCGTTTTCTTGTTCGTTTTGACTTAATTGCTTTAATTGTTTTTGGGTTTTTTCAAACTTTGCAAATAACTCTTGGTAAGCATGTAATGCTTTTTCTATTTCTTGTCCGCCATATTGATCAAGCAGAGAAAGATGCTTATCTTCATTTAATAAAATTTGATGCTCATTTTGGCCGTGAATGTCAATAAGCGAAGCAGCGATTTCCCTTAACAAAGCAATGGTAACAAGTTTTCCATTTACCCGGCACACACTTTTCCCATTCTTATAAATATCACGCGTTAAAATAATATTGCCTTCTTCGGCCGGGCAGCCATATTCTGTTAGCTTTGCACAAACAGGGTGGTTTGGCTCCACAAAAAAGAGACCTTCTAGTTCAGCCTTTTCAGCTTCATAACGGATAAACTCAGTCGAACCTCTTCCGCCTGCAAGTAAACCGATGGCATCAATAATGATAGATTTTCCTGCTCCTGTTTCTCCTGTTAATACCGTCAGTCCTTCTTTAAATGAAAATGTTAATTCGTCTATAATCGCAAAGTTTCGAATCGTTAATTCGGCTAACAACTGGGTCACCCTCTTTTACAGCATATCTAAAAATCGCTTCGAGATGATATCTGTATCTTCCGGTTTTCGGCAAATAATCAGACATGTATCATCTCCGCAGATCGTTCCCATAATTTCTTCCCAGTCTAGATTATCAATTAATGCACCAATAGCCTGTGCATTCCCTGGCAATGCTTTCAGAACGATAAAATGACCTGCTGAATCGATTTTCACAAATGCATCCATTAATGTTCGCTTAAGTTTTTGAAGCGGATTGAATCGCTGATCGGCAGGAAGGCTATATTTGTAGCGCCCATCCATTAAGGGAACCTTCACTAAATGGAGTTCCTTAATATCTCTCGATACAGTAGCTTGCGTTACATTAAAGCCAGCTTCCCGCAAAAGATCTACTAATTCATCCTGTGTTTCAATTTCATGATTGGATATAAATTCTCTTATCTTGATTTGTCTCTGACCCTTATTCAACCCTTTAACACCTCATTTTTAATGGACTCTATTTTTCACCATCATATCATAAAGAAGAAAAATGGATAAGATAGGTATATGGAAAGATAAAAAAGAAGCCTCAAGATGAAGCTCCTTTTAGTGTTTCATGTGCTTGTCGGACGACTTCTGCTATAGGGACTGTGAGATTATTCTTACTTTCTTCCCTTGTCCAATGAAGCAGGAGCAAGAATTCAATATTTCCTTCCCCTCCCGTGATTGGGGAAAATGTCAGTCCGTTCACGCTATAGCCTTCATTCAGGGCAAAATCGATAATTTTTTCAATTACTTCAACATGAATCTTTACATCTCGTACGATGCCTTTTTTGCCAACCTGATCTTTTCCAGCCTCAAATTGAGGTTTAACCAGTGCCACAATATTTGTCCCATCTTCAATTAATGTTTTGAGTACAGGCAAAATCAGTGTGAGGGATATAAAGGACACATCAATCGTTGCAAAATTAGGAGTGGGACCTTTTAAATCCTCTTTTTTAACGTAACGAAAATTGGTTCTTTCCATAACCACAACACGATCATCTGAGCGAAGCTTCCACGCCAGCTGATTATATCCTACGTCAATACAATAGGACAAAATCACTCCGTTTTGAAGGGCGCAATCGGTAAACCCGCCGGTGGAGGAGCCCACATCAATCATAATTTTATTATTTACATTTAATCCAAAGCTATCTATTGCTTTTTTCAGCTTTAGACCGCCCCTTGACACATAGGGCATAACATTTCCTTTTACTGAAAGATTGGAAGACACCGGAATCTTTTCCCCAGGTTTATCCAATCTTACTTCATTTAAATAAACCAGGCCCGCCATAATAGCCCGCTTCGCTTTTTCTCTAGTTTCAAACAAACCTTGCTCGACTAATAGCACATCTAGTCTTTCTTTTTTTTCAGTCATTCCTTACGCCCTTTTTTGTTTTTGTGGAATCATGTTTGCTAATAGATTAACCGCTTGCTCAGCAGTTAGACCGATTTCTTCCAACAGTTTTGACACGCTGCCATGCTCAATATACTTATCCGGAATCCCCATTCGGCTGATTTTTGCATTATGAAAGTCATGATCATGAGCAAATTCTAATACGGCACTTCCAAAACCGCCTTGCAAGACAGCTTCTTCAATCGTTAAAATCGGTATTTCTTCCCTCAAAATTTCCATAAGCATATCGTGATCAAGCGGTTTGATAAAACGTGCATTTACCACTTTCACGGATATACCCTGTTTGGCAAGGCTATCAGCTGCTTCGAGCGCCATTTGAATAGTGGTGCCGAAGGTTAATATACAAGCATCCTTACCCTCTTTTAATACTTCCCAAGTGCCAATCGGAATCATCTGCAATTCCTTATCTAACGGAACACCTATACCATTTCCGCGCGGGAAACGCATCGCTATCGGACCATCGTTATACTGTAATGCAGTATAAACCATGTGCTGTCCCTCATTCTCATCTTTAGGCATCATTAAAACCATATTAGGCAAATTTCTTAAAAAGGCAACATCAAAGACACCTTGGTGTGTTTCGCCATCGGCTCCGACTAACCCAGCCCGGTCAACGCCGATAAAAACATTTAAATTTTGACGGCAAATGTCATGAACAAGCTGATCATAAGCCCGTTGCAGGAACGTAGAATAAATCGCTAAAAAGGGCTTCATATTTTGCGTAGCAAGACCTGCTGCCATTGTTGCAGCATGTTGTTCCGCAATGCCGACATCATACATACGGTCAGGAAATTCGCTTGCAAATCCTTCAAGTTTCGAGCCTACCGGCATGGCAGGAGTAATAGCGACAATTCTTTTATCATCTCTTGCTAATTTTCGAACTGTCTCACTAACTAGCTTACTCCATGCTGGTCCAATTGCAGTCGGCTTAACAAAATCGCCTGTTTCAATTTTATAAGGTCCTGTACCGTGCCAGGTCCCAATTTTATCTGCTTCTGCAGGCTGATAACCTTTACCCTTTTTCGTAATAACATGCAGTAAAACAGGTCCTTCTGTTTTTTTCGCGTATTGAATATTTTCAAACAGATCATGATATGAATGACCATCAATGGGGCCGAGATACGTAAATCCTAATTCCTCAAAAAATATCCCTGAAACTACCAAGTATTTTAATGAATCCTTAATTCTCTCTGCTGTAGATGCTAAGCGTCCACCGACTGCAGGAATTTTCTTCAGAACGTATTCTAATTCATCTTTAACCCATTGATATTTTCCAGCCGTTCTCAGTCTTCCTAAAATATTATGCAAGGCTCCTACATTTGGCGCAATCGACATCTCATTGTCATTCAAAATCACAATGATGTTCTTTTTTTCCGCCCCAATATGATTGAGTGCCTCAAGCGCCATCCCGCCTGTTAGGGCACCGTCTCCGATAATCGGAATAATAAAGCTTTTTTCTTTCTTCAAATCACGGGCAATGGCCATTCCCATTGCAGCCGAAAGAGAAGTAGAGCTATGCCCAGTTTCCCACACGTCGTGTTCACTTTCATCTCTTTTAGGAAAACCGCTTAACCCTTTATATTGCCTTAAGGTTTCAAAATCTTTGGCACGGCCCGTCAGTATTTTATGTACATACGATTGGTGCCCTACATCCCATATCAATTTATCTTTAGGACTGTCAAAGCATTTGTGAAGAGCAATCGTAAGCTCAACCACACCAAGATTGGGCCCAATGTGTCCGCCCGTTTTCGATAAATTTTCAATGAGGAAAGTTCGGATCTCTTTACTAAGCGCTTCCAACTCTGACGTTGTCATCGACTTTAGAAAAGAAGGATCCTTTATATTGAAGAGATCCAATGTTAACACTCACTTTCATCAGATTTAACCTCATTTGAATAAGGTCAAAGAAATTAATAATCTGCCTTTTATCCCATTTGAACAATTTGTTGTTTTCTTTATTATAACGTTCTATACATATTCTACAAGAAATAGACGTTTACAACGAAAATGCATGGGGAAATCAAGAACTTATTATTAATGATCTCTTGTTGCAACTAGATCCGTAATCATATTTAGATAATGAGGATTTCCGCCAATCTTTTGCAATGCACTTTTCGCTGCATCAATATGATATGACAATTTTTCTTCTGCGCCCTTTAGCGTAAGAATAGATGGATAAGTACTTTTCTTATTCGAAAGATCACTTCCTACAGGTTTTCCAATCGTTTGCTCGTCACCGACCTGATCCAAAATGTCATCTCTTATTTGAAAGGAAAGACCTAAATGATATGAAAAACTTCGGAATAATTGGCGGATTGGTTCATTCACATCTGCAAGAATACATCCTGCCTCCACACAGGCAGCTAAAAGCTTTCCTGTTTTATGAATATGAATGGATTCGAGCTCCTCTAACGAAACTTGTTGCTCCTCTCCTAATAAATCAGCTACTTGTCCGCCAACCATTCCTTCCGCACCTGCTGATTGGGACAAGCAGGCAATTATTTCAAGCTTTTGGCGATCTGAAAAGAGGGCCGAGTCAAGTGCGGAAAGGACCCGGAAACTTTGCGTTAAAAGTGCATCACCCGCTAAGATTGCAATAGCCTCTCCAAATACTTTATGGTTGGTAGGCTTTCCTCTTCTTAAATCATCATCATCCATACTCGGTAAATCGTCATGAATTAAAGAATAGGTATGAATCATTTCGATGGCTGCGGCAACTTTCACACCTTTCTGCCAATCCGCCTCAAGCGAATCCATTGTTGCAAATAATAACAATGGTCTGATCCTTTTTCCTCCAGCTTGTAATGAATAATGCATGGCTTCTTTTAAAATGCCAGGACACTTTATTTCATCCATAATCGTTGAAAGCTCTGCTTCAAGTATTTTTTTAGCCTTTAGTGAAAATTGGTCAAATTCAAGGCACTTCAACGATTTTCCTCCTCTACGGTGAATGGTTTTAACTCTCCTTCTTCAGTCATAATATTGACCATTTGCTCTTCTGCCAGTTTAAGCTGATCATGGCAAAACTTAGATAATTCCATGCCTTTTTTATAAATAGAAATGGCTTCCTCTAGCGGAACTTCCCCTTCCTCAAGTCTCTCCACTATCTTCTCTAATTCATGCATGGCTTCTTCAAATGTAAATTTACGATCTTCCTTCATGACCTATATTCTCCTTTTCATGAATTTCACAATGTAAAATCCCGTCTTTTACATTCACTCTAATGGTGTCTCCCTTTTCTACTGAATGAATGCTTTTTACAAGCTGGCCGGTTTCACTATATGTGACACTATATCCTCTTTCAAGAATAGAGAGTGGGTTTAAGGCTTGTAACGTGTGCAATACGACTGAAAAAGTTTGCTTTTGTTTTTCTAAATGTACCAGCATATTTCTTTGCAAGTTTCTTTGTAAAACTTCCCGTTCAATACTTTTTCGTTTTATCATTGCTAATGGTGCAGAACGGAGCAATCGGTTTTGTAAGACTGCGCGCTTGTCATGATTGCTTCCAATAAGTCTTTGCATTTCCCGATGCAAGGTTTCATGAAGGCGATCCATTTTTTCCATCTTTTGTATATACAGTCTTCTGGGTGATCGGAGGGCATATGAATTCGTCAATTTTCCTAAATGAATCCGATCCACCTTCAGTTTGTTTCCGATAGCCCTGGTTAGCCTTAATTTTTTATCATGAATCCTCTGATATAAATCCTCAAGCAATGGTACCGCTAATTCAGCCGCCCCAGTTGGCGTGGGGGCACGAAGATCTGCAACAAAATCACTGATTGTAAAGTCAGTTTCGTGCCCAACTGCCGAAATAATCGGAATCGGAGAGGAGGCAATCGCCCTTGCAACCCTTTCATCATTAAAGGCCCATAATTCTTCAATCGAGCCTCCGCCTCTGCCGACAATTAAAACATCAATGACCTTATAATTCTTAGCCTTTTCAATCGCCTCTACAATCGAAGGTGGCGCCTGTTCTCCTTGCACAAGTGCAGGAAAAAGAATTACTTTCCCTATTGGAAAACGTCTTTGAATCGTCGTTATAATATCACGCACCGCTGCCCCGGTCGGTGAAGTTACGACCCCAACGGTTTTAGGGAAAAGAGGGATTTTTTTCTTTCTCTCCTGAGAAAATAACCCCTCCTTTTCAAGCTTTTCTTTTAATTGTTCAAATGCCAAGAACAGTGAGCCTACTCCATCTGGCTTCATTTCTTTCACATACATTTGATATTGCCCGTTTGCTTCGTAAACTGAAATTTCCCCTCTTACTAAAACGCTCATTCCATTCTCGGGAGTGAATGGGACACTCCGGGCTTGACTTGCGAACATAATAGCAAGCAGCCTTGCCTGGTCATCCTTTAATGTGAAATAAAGATGTCCGCTCGAATGTTTTTTTAAATTGGAAATCTCACCTTTAAGATAAAAATCCTGAAGATAAGGATCAAAATCAAATTTTCGTTTTATGTATTTAGTTAATGCAGAAACTGTTAAATACTTTGTTTGTGCCATAAAAAGCTCCTTTAAGGCATGCTATTAAGACTAAAATCCTATAATTGGCTTGTCTTCATTATATAAAACAAAAAGAAAGCAGTCACCCCATATTATTTAGTGATGACTGCAGATTCACTTATAGCTTTGCTTTAGCTGATTGAACTGTATTATAAAGGAGCATAGTTATCGTCATCGGCCCTACTCCGCCAGGGACAGGGGTAATGTAGCTTGCTTTTTCTTTAACTTCATCAAATAAGACATCCCCGCAAAGCTTCCCGTTTTCATCGCGATTCATCGCAACATCAATGACAACGGCTCCCTCTTTAATATGATCTTTTGTAATTAATCCGGTTTTTCCAACCGCTGAAATCACTACATCCGCCTGAGTGGTAAACTCTTTTAAGTCTGGAGTCTTCGAATGACAATATGTTACTGTTGCATTCTTGCTTAAGCAAAGTTGTCCCATCGGTTTGCCAACAATATTACTTCTGCCTATTACCACTACATGTTTGCCAGACAACGAATAATCGATTGATTCAAACATTTTTATAATTCCAAATGGCGTACATGGCAAAAAGCAAGCTTGCCCTGTCATCATCCTGCCAATATTAATCGGATGAAATCCATCTACATCCTTTTCCGGAGAAATGGCTTCTATTACTTTCGTTTCATCGATGTGAGGGGGAAGCGGAAGTTGAACCAATATTCCATCGATTGCCTTATCATTATTTAATTCTTTGATAACCTCTAGCAGTTCTTGTTCGGATGCTGCTTCTTCCAGTTCCACTAATCGCGACTCAATCCCTAGCTTTTCACAAGCCTTTTGTTTATTTTTAACATAGGTTCTGGACGCTGGGTTATTCCCAACTAAAACTACAGCCAATCCTGGCACAATGCTTTGATTAGCTAGGCTTTTGATGTCGGATAATAATTGATTCCGCAGTTCCTGTGCAATTGCAGTACCGCTTATAATTTCTGCAGTCATCATGTTTCCCCCTCTTCATTCATTATTCTGCTTTATATTGGACAAAACGCCATTGATAAATTTACTGGAGTTATCATCCCCGTATATCTTGGCAATTTCGATCGCTTCATTCAGTACAACATTAGAAGGTACACTTTCACTATGTAGAAGCTCAAAAGTGGCTAGACGTAATAAATTTCGGTCGACTACACTTAAGCGGTCTAGTCTCCATTTTTGCAAGTGCTTTTCGATTGTGGAATCAATCTCAGACTGATGGGTTACTACACCATTTATTAAAAAGGTTAAATAATCGTCTGATTCTTCTCCTTCCAAAATGTTTTCAATCGCTTCATCTGCGGACGCTTTACTTACTTCAATTTGATAAAGTGCCTGCAATGCTTTTTCCCGTGCTGTTCTCCTTTTCATATACCGTACCTCTCAATAATGAAAATTATTTTTACATAGACACTATCATAGCATATGAAAAGAACTAAAGAAAACTTGTCAATGAGTGACTTTTATCTGCTCAATCGAGTAGGAGGGGGTGACTAACCCCCGACCTCTCACACCACCGTACGTACCGTTCGGTATACGGCGGTTCAATTATGATGATTGACGCAAAAATTCATATCGTTCCGCTAGACTTCTCAACCCTCGATTTCTCCAATAGGAGTTATGGAGGGTTTTGTTTAAGATTGGACTACAAGCGATTCTCCAGTATTTCTTCCGAGAATTCCCCCATTCGTATGCTTTATGTGGTGGAACCCCTAAGGTAATCAGTCTTTTAATCCTCGT
>NZ_JAKZKT010000021.1 GCF_022808645.1 Bacillus litorisediminis | reverse complement strand
ATTAGCCAACTGGACTTGGGTAAGTCCAAAAATGGCATAAAGAATAAGAATAATAGACAAATCACACTCATTTCTAAGATGGATTCTGAGAAAAATTCTTAAAATCATAAAGGCATTTGGGAATAAATACATTCCCAAATGCCTTTTGTCTTCAATCTGTATCCCCTGATTTACATAATCAGGGGATTAACTTATTAAAGAGAAATATGAAACACCTGATCTTCACTTACTTCGCCATTCAAAAAGACGCGTTCCTGGTAATAAATCATTTCTTTTGAAAGGAGAAATACCGTTGAACTTCTTGTTCCATAGTAATCTGTTTTGATAAATAGCGGGGATAGGATTCTTTCCCATTCCTTTGAAACACCTGTGTTCGGAAGAAGATGATCTTCAGCAGGATCGGCATTTTGCAGCAGTTTGAATAATCGCTCTTTCATATCTGTCTCTTCTCTTCTGATAATTTGTTCGAGTCCTGCTTTCCCTTTTTTAACCTTTGGCCATTCAGTATTTAAAAGATGGTTACTCACTCCATAGATGCCTGGTTCTAGCTTTTGAATCTTGTTCTGAATATTAGAATAGTAATAGCATTCGTCCGTATTACCTGCGAGCAGATTGAATCCGGGATAGGAAGTCCGTTTTTCAGCTAATGTTTGTAAATATTGAACAGCATTCTGGGGTTTTTTTAAAAAATCAGCAACCAATTCCCCACGTGACCGCTTCCCTTCTGTTTCTTCATTTGGGTCCCGATAGTTGGTCACGGCTGCAAAGGATCCTGTTTTTGTTACCCCCATCCAGGTTCCTCGCTTTTCTAAATCTCTGCCCGCCAAAATGTTTGGCTCATCCTCCCAAAAGTGTGCAGGAGCAGTGGGTCTTTTATAAAATTCGTCCCGGTTGGCTGCCATAATCAGCTTATACTTTGGATGGATCCGGTAAGCAAACAAAATTAAACACATGTTTTATCACAACCTTGTTCTAGTAGGCAGTCCCCTTTTCAATAATTTCGAGTTTAAATATACCTACTTCATTTTCTTTATATAAATTGGTAATAGAGGTGGAGTAAGAGTTGATTTTTCCGCGGAATTCTAGATTCTTCTCGGGTACCTTAATGTTAAAGTCATTTTCGTATAGCAATGTGGTTATTCTGTGATACTCTTGGCTGGATACTTTAAATTCAAAGCCGATGAGTCGCTGTTTCTCATTGGATGTTTTGCTGTTAATCGTATCTGTATAAAAGTTTTCAGCATCTATTGAAACGTCATTAAGCAAGACTTGCATCTTCATTTCACCTCTATTTTAGTTTACCCTTTGTCTGTTTGATTTTGTACTTTTTTGCGTGATTTCCCATTGCTCTCAAACTTCTCGCTTTTCATCAGCATCGCGGGAATTAGATTGAAACATAAGAACCGTCCCTTTGTTTCTTATGTTTTAGTGCTATAATGTTTTCGTATACTCTAGTCCGAAACGAGGGTTCGCTATGGATAAAAAGCAAATTGAATATCAAATCCGGGAATTAAAAGAGGAATATGTACGGCTTCAAAACGATCTTGAAAAATTAGAATCTGTCGGCGGAAATGTTGGGCCATTAGAAAGACAGATTACCGAAATAGAAAATGAATTAAGAACATTGAATCAGAAGCTTCGCGAGGTGTAAGAGTTGTTCCGTATGGAGCAATTCTTTTTTTATTTAAATTATTAGAACAAAAGGACTATCTCACTTAAAGTACGTGCATCGTATTTAAAGAAAATGTAAAGCCGCAGACTCTTATTAAAATACTTATTGCAACTCATTTTCATGTCTAAAATGTAAAAAGGCTTGTAACAATATTAATCGTTTCTTAAAAATCCCTCCCTTATTTTTTCCTATAGAACAATCGCGATTATCTAAAATTTTAACTTAATTTCCTATTTTCCTCTATTTCAATAGGTCTTTCATCTCTTTTATTGTCATCAGATTTTAATAGATTTTCTACACTCCCTTTAAATTTGGCTGTTACTTTTTTATATGAAAGCAGGATTTTCAAATTTGAAAGGAGAAAGAATCATGCTAAAAAAAGCAGCAGCCGTTACTTTAACAGCAGGAGTTCTATTTTCAGGACTGAGTGTAGCATGGAATGAAGCAAATGCAGGGAAACCGGAATGGGCAGGAACTGGAGTACCGCCTCATACAAATGCAAAAAAGATTGAAAATGTTATTTTTATGATTCCAGATGGCTTTAATGCCACGTATGCAACGAACTATCGTTGGTTTAAAGGTGAAAAATCTTCATTTGATCCTTATGTAAAAGGATTAATACAAACTTATTCGGCTAACACTGAGGTGACAGATTCAGCCGCTGCTGGAACAGCGATGGCAACTGGGGTTAAAACCAACAATGGCATGGTAGGTGTCACACCAGATGGAAAAGAAGTTCCATCGATTTTAGATGCGGCTGAGGCAGCAGACAAATCAACAGGCTTAGTAGCAACTTCAACGATAACACACGCTACACCGGCAGTATTCGGAGCCAGTGTATCCGCGCGTGGAGACGAAGCTTTAATTGCCCCACAATACTTTGAAAATGGTGTCGATGTCCTCCTTGGCGGAGGAAGAGATTATTTCCTTCCAGCATCTGAAGGCGGACAACAGCCTGCAGGAAACCTCGTTGAAACTGCCATTGAAGATGGCTATCAATATGTGACAAACCGTGATGAATTGCTTGCTTCAGACGGCGAAAAAATCCTTGGCTTGTTCGCTGACGGTGGGATGGCTCCTGAATTGGACCGTGATTTAACGGATCAGCCAAGTCTTGCCGAAATGACAGAAAAAGCGATTGAAGCATTAAGTCAGGATGATGATGGATTCTTTTTAATGGTTGAAGGTTCACAAATTGATTGGGCTGGACATGATCATGATGCCGCTTGGGCGATGAATGATGTAAAAGCTTTTGATGAAGCTGTTGCAAAGGCACTAGAGTTTGCAGAAAAAGATGGAAATACATTAGTTGTCGTAGCAGGTGACCATGAAACAGGCGGAATGTCTGTAGGCTCAAACGGAGTATATGATTTAAATATTGAGGTTCTTAAGAACGTTACTGCCACTGGAGATGCGATGGAAGCTCAGTTAAACGATGATTTAAGCAATCTTGAAGAAGTTGTTCTAGAAAATGCCGGAATTGAGTTAACGGCAGACGAAGTAAACCGGATTAAAAATGCAGAAAGTCCATCCATCGCTATTAATGAGGTCATTTGTGACCGTGCCTTAATAGGATGGACAAGCAGTGCCCATACAGGAACGGATGTACCAGTCTATGCATTTGGACCGCAATCCGATCTATTCGTTGGTCTTCACAACAATACGGACCTTCCTAAGTTAATCGCTGAGGCTATGAAGATTGAGTTAGGAAATCAGAAATAATGTAAAGAACCCCCTATTTCCTTTGTGAAAAAGGGGGTCTTTTTTTAACATATTATCTGTAATTATTATGAATTGGATTAAACAAGTCTTCTTGGCTATTTCTTACAACAGAAAAATGATCCACATTATCATGTCCATGGAGAATGGCATTATGATGACTAATAATGTTTTCAGCTGATAAGGTTCGGGAATCTGTTGTTGAATGACCATCTCCAACTAAAGTAACATCAAAATGATTGATGGTAGCCGTTCTGACTGCAGAATCAATACAATATTCGGTTTTACACCCCATTATGACAAGATGTTCGATTTTCTCAGCCTTTAAATAATTCAATAGTGGAGTGTCATAAAATGAATTAGTGGCTGCTTTATCAAATATTTTCGCATTGGCTGGGACATTAATTTGTTCATGAATTTGAAATCCTTTTCCTTCACCATTAGCTACATCCTTATCTCTCATAAAAACAACCAATGCATCTGATTCTAAAGCTTGTTTTATAACCAAATTGATATTTTTTAGCAGTTGCTCTTTATGAAGAACACTTTTTTCAGTTTCATTTCCTTCAATTAATTCTTGTTGGGCATCAATAATTACTAAGACTTGTTTCAATAGCAAAACTCCCTTTTGAAAAATTTTAAATTTCTTTTACCTCAAGCCATTCTGTTCCCCTCATTTTCATAATAACCGCCCCCTCTTTTTCATGATCAGAAACAAAAACCCACTTCCCGTTTTGTTTCAATATTTAATTCGCTTTAAATCGGCTGCAATCCTCTTTTTAACCATACTTTGGAATCAGCTTACATATTCTAAATAAGATTTCTATTCCAAATGTTGTTTAAAGAAAGGCAAAACATGCTGCCAAAATTGCGGATCGGATTCTGAACTCCGATGACCTTTGCTATCCACATAAAGATGCGGGAGATCCACATTTTCTATAATAAAATCCAGTTCGGTTGATGGAACATAATCGTCCCTTTTTGAGTGTATAAGCAGAACCGGAGACTTCCTCTCCCTTAGTGCATGGAGCACATCAAATTCTTTTAATTCTTTAGATTGGATTCCGGCTCTTACAAACATTATTTTTGAGATAAGCGGGCCAAACGGAAAGTAAGGCAGTTTATACTTGTTTAATGCCGCCTTCATAATGGTGCTGATTTGGGCAGGGCTTGAGTCTGAAACGATTGCTTGAACGCCAATATCATTTTTGTTCGCTAAAATACTGCCAAACCCGCCAAATGAATGAGCTAAAATTCCAATTCGTTCAGGATCAACTTCCTTTTTTGTTTTTGCATATTGAACAGCCGCCAAGACATCATCCCGGAAAGTTTTTACTGTAGGAGCATTTATTTCCTCACTTTCCCCATGACTTCGTACATCAAAGAGCAATAATGCGTATCCGGCTTCAAAAATAGGTTTTACATACCTTTTCATTTTTGCCCGGTTCGATCCCCAGCCATGAACTAGAATGATGAGAGGGCTTTTTTCGTGCTGATTTGTTTTTGCTGGGATAAACCATCCCGCCATTTTTTCTGTCCCACTTTGGAAACTCACTTGTTCAAATGGGATGTCTGGCTTGGTATCAATGGCAGTTTTTCTTGGTGTTTGGCTTACAACAGCCAACTTCCACACTAATCCTGCAAATGCGACGAGAAACATTAAAGTACTTATTATCCAAATATACATGGACTTCTCCTTTGTTTTATGTTTTTAAAAAGAAACCAAACGGTCTGTTTTTTGGGTAAAAAAAATTTAATGGACTCGAAGATTTTCAATCGATTCAGTTAGATGCTTTATAGCCTGCTTCATATACGAATTGGTCTGGTATAGCTTGCTAAGCATTACAGCACCTTCAATGGTTGATGTAAGAAATGCTGAAAATGACTCAATATCGACAGTTGGCTGAATTTCATTTTTCCTGATTCCTTTACGAATTGTAAGCTGGATTAATTTTAGCCATTTTTGCATAGCTTCTTGCGCTCTTTCACGCAAGACAGGATTCGTATCATCGCTTTCTACCGCTGTGTTTAAAATCGGGCATCCACCTTTAATTGGCGGGTTATCTATAATATTTTCATAAATAGAAATGAGTGCGATTAATTGGTCAATCGCAGACTTTTTCCCTTCGATTGCCTTGGCATAGGTATGAGTTAAAACCTCAATCGCGTAATCAAATGATGCAATCGCCAGCTCCTCTTTATTTTCAAAATGATTATAAATACCGCCCTTTTTGAGACCAGTAGCATTCATGATGTCAGTGAGAGAGGTACCAATATACCCCTTCTGATTAAAAACATCAGTAGCAAGCATAATAATTTGCTGTTTCGTCTTCTCACCTTTTCTCATCTTTTGCACCTCAATTTTGAAACCGATCGGTCTTTTATAAAAATATACCACTTCTGCAGATGGTTAACAAGATTTTCCACAAAAAAACGAGAAGGATTTAACCTTCCCGTTTTCAACAAACCTCGGGGCGTGACAGGCACCGTTACTTGTTTTCTGATAATACCTGTCGAGTGGCGGAAGCTTCTTTTCTTTTTCCGTGCAAGAGATAATACAGTCCAATCCCTGCCAGAATGTAGATAGAGCTATAAAAGTATAAAGAGTTTAGACCGATTTCGGCACCGATGATACCGACCAAGAAGGACCCGAGCCCCATGCCAATATCAAAGATTGATAGATAAGTAGCCGTTGCAAGCCCGCTTTTTCCTGGAGAAGCTTCTTGGATCGCAATGGTTTGAAGACTAGGAAACACGGTTCCCCAGCCAAGACCAACCAACGCTGCTGCCAGCAGGAAAATAAAAGCAGATTCTGCTCCGCTTAAGACGAATACCCCGATAGCAAAAATGATAAGGGCAGGATAAATAATCACATTCGCTCCATATTGGTCAAACCATTTTCCTGTAAATGGGCGTGAAAGCAGAAGAACAACCGCATATACAACAAAAAAGTAGCTCGCCACTTTGGCTAGACCAATCTGACTAGCATATACGGAAACAAAGGCGAGGATAGAAGAATACGCAATCGCAAAAAAGGCACCGACGACTGAAATTTTGACAGCTGGTCTTTCGAACATATCTCCAATCCGGAAACGAATTTTTTCTGCTTTTTGAGTGGATTCTTGTTTAATTTCATTCGGAAATTTAATCATAAGTCCAGTTAAAAGAGCGAGAAACCCGAAAATGGCAGACATCGAAAATGTTGTTTCAGCTCCCCAGTCTTGGATTGCAGTCAATCCTAAGAAAGGACCAATGACCATGGCTAAATTCACAAATAAAACGTAATAGCCCATACCCTCACCTCTTCGCAAAGGAGGAATAACATTAGCAACAATCGTTCCGGTCGCAGTAGTTGCCATTCCAAACCCAATTCCATGAAAGAAGCGAAGAACGAGCAGGCTCCCTATCGATTGAGGCAAGAAGTATAATGTTGCCCCTGCGGCAAATATGAATGCTGAAGCAATGAATACCTTCCTTATTCCATATCGGCTCACCCATTGTCCTGCAAATGGACGGGATACAATTGCAGAAATTAAAAATACTGTGACAAGTAAACCTACCTCAGCCTCTGATACGTTTAGAAAGTCTAAGGCATATATCGGCAGTAATATAAGCAAATAATAAAACGTTAAAAACACAAAAAAATTGCTGATGGAAACCAGAATAAAATTTCTAGTCCAAAGCTTCGGTTGTTTTTCCATTGATGTTCCTCCCCGCTGATTATTTTCTAAGCTGAATTGAGAATTCATGCAGAAGCTTTCTTAACTCCTCTTGAGATGACTTTGGAAAAAGCGCAAGTAATGAATCGTTCATTTTCAATACAGCTTTTTCCCATTCTGGGTATTCCGCAATTGCCTTCTCCGTAAGCTGAATATACTTCACTCTTTTATCTTCTTTACTGGGTATTTGCTTTACATACCCTTGCTTTATAAGCCTTTGGATCGTTCGTGTCATAGGCGGAGCTTCAACAGACAAATAATCGCAAAGCTCCGATTGAGTTAGATTGCCTTTCGTTTTTAAAACAAACAATACGGACCATTGTGCGCTATATATAGAAAACGGCTGCAAAGCTTCATTCAAGCTTTTATGGAGCTGCCGTGAAAGCTGGTGAATTGTATGAAATAAATCATGATTATTTCGCATATTGTCCGCTCCTCAAATTAGTTACCTAGGTAACTATATCACGGAAATTTAAGTGTAACAACCCCGATTGAAACGCAGGGACGGTTCTTTTGTTTCACTTGAGTGAAACAAAAGAACCGTCCCTGCGTTTCGCATTTAATTCCCTTTTTTAAATACTGATGGGTCAAGTGTCAGTTCAGCTACAATTGGCAAATGGTCTGAAGCGATTGTGGAGATGACTTCGGCATTTGCCGTTTCAATTTCGTTGGAAGTGAAAATGTAATCAATTCTTTTATTTGGTTGATCTGCTGGAATCGTATACGCTTCATTTTGATCAGCAAAGGCATCTTTATAATGAGAGAAAAGCGGCTGCATTTCAACGCTGTCAGGCACTGCATTCAAATCACCGACAATTGCTTTCGGCCCATTTGTTTTACTTGCAATTTCAATGATTTCTTTTATTTGAATTTCGCGTTCAGCGGAAGTTAAAGCCAGATGAGTGTTATAGAATTTTAGGTGATGTCCCTTTACATTAATGACTGTTTCGAGTAACCCGCGCTGTTCTGTATTCCCAATCTTCGTTAATGGGTAGTTTTTCGATGCGATAATCGGATACTTGCTTAAAACAGCTGTCCCATATTGACGGCGAGGTTCTCCCGGGTTAAGGGGTTCATTGTCGAGATTTGCAGCATACGTATAATGCATATCCAACCGCTCAGCCATCCATTTAGCCTGATCCTCAAAATTACTTCTTTCTGACCAGTGATTGTCCACTTCTTGGAGTCCAATAATTTCCGCACCGGAATCTTCAATCACCTTGGCAATTCGTTCTAAATCCAAAACGCGGTCTAGCCCTTCAGCATGATGGATATTGTAGGACATTACTTTGACATCGATTGCTTTCTCCTCCTTATTTATTGGTTCACTTGCCAAAGAGGAACTGACTGGAGTTATGAAAAAAAGCAGGATTACTAATAACCCGAAGTATTTCTTCAACATGATCACCCCTATGTATAGTATTTTTTCGTAAAGGAAATGTGGGGGAGGCTCACTTGTTTTCCTTTGGGTTGAAACGCAAGAACCGTCCCCTTGTTTCATTATCGAATTTCTAATACGCGATCAATTTCGCGGCCATATCCGTCTACTTCTATGCGGTCTTTGTATACGCGGACTACGGAGTAAGAGTTGGTGTCAGCGGTTTCGACCATTCCTTGGAGGTTTACATAGTGAATTCCGTTTTTAACTGCGTAATTGCCGGCATGGTTATGTCCGTTGAAGTAGGCAACGACATTGCCAGCGGCTTCAAGTTCCTGAATGACTGCTTCATCATTCCATACATTGTGCTCATTTTCAGGGTATACAGGCATGTGTGCGAAGACTATAACTTTTTCTTGTGCCTGTGCTGCCTTTTCTAGTACACCGCGGAGCCAGGTTAGCTGCTCATGGCTGATACCGCCATTCCAGGTTTGGGCATTGATTTCATTATTTTCTTTTAAAGAATTGTACATGATTTGTGCTTCTTGATACTTTTCTGAACCTGCTGGGTTCGCATATAAACTGAGATCGTTTGTATCGAGCACTACAAAGCGCCAGTTCTTGTATTTAAAATCATAATATTGATTTGGCATATCGAGAAGGTCGACCACCTGGTCTGTTGTTACAGGGAAATCGTGGTTGCCTAACACATGATATTTACGGCTTTCAATCGTGTTGTAGATTGGAAGAATGGTTGAGAAGCTGGAAAGGTTACGGTCAATCAAATCACCTGTTTGAACAGTGAAATCCACATCTTCTCTGTTAAATGTTTGAGACGCCTCCATAAGCTTGTCCAATGAATTTCTGTAGAAACGTGTACCGCTCACTTCACAGTCGCAATACTGGACATCCGGGACAAGTCCAAATTCGAGTTTTGGCTTTTCGCTGCCGCTGGCTGCCGCAGGGCTCACTGCCGTAAGAACCATCCCAATTGCAGCTGCCGCAGTCCAGCATTTTAATTTGGTTCTAACTCTTTTTTCTTCTTTTTTACGATTAAACATAAAGATAGATTCTCCT
Source organism: Bacillus litorisediminis (assembly GCF_022808645.1). GTDB lineage: Bacteria > Bacillota > Bacilli > Bacillales > JC228 > Bacillus_BF > Bacillus_BF litorisediminis. Next base: position 59,051 of record NZ_JAKZKT010000021.1, on the reverse strand, counting down.
TCCTTTTTTTAGGTGATGCCTTTTTTATAGTAGCCTATTTAAAAAAGGAATTCGGCTAATTTACTGTATTTTTTAAATACTTTTATAAATTTTACACGAGTGAAAATTAATTTAAATATTTCTTATAAACTCATACCAGTTCCTGTTTGATTCCTGATCCTCCTCCTACAGAATCAATACATGAAAGCAGGGGAAGCTTCACAATGCTATAAAGCAATCAGGAGTTCTCCTCTTTTCATCAAATTAAAAAAGGGTGAAACGGAAGAACCGTCCCCCTGATTCACTCCTTAACAGCGCCGGCAGTCGAACCTTCAATCAGACGCTTTTGAAAGATTAAATAGAAGATGGTAACAGGAATAAAGGACATGACAAGACCTGCATAAAGCGCTCCCCAGTCTGTATGATATTGTTGCACCATCATAATATTTGCTAGTTTAAGCGGCAAGGTCTTAAACTGTTCTTCATTGATTAAAATTAATGCGAGAATATATTCGTTCCAAATGCCTACAAAATTAAAAATGGCAGCCGAAATCAAACCTGGTTTCGCTAATGGAAACATGACTTTCCAAAATAATGTAAACGGTCCGCATCCATCAATGATCGCTGCTTCCTCTAATGAATATGGAATTTGTTTAAAAAAAGCTGTTAACATAAAGATTGTGAACGATAAGGAATAAGCGGTATAAACCATGATTAACCCATGGAAAGTATTCACTAAATGTAAATCGTTCATTAATAGGAATAGCGGAGCCATTGCCAGGAATGTAGGCAACATTAGTCCCATTAAAAATGTGTTTTCAATGGCAACGCGAAAGCGAAATTTTTTTCTGCTTAGTACATAAGCCGCCATTGCAGAAACCAGGACTATTAACGTGACAGAAATCAAGGTTACAATCACGCTGTTAATAAATCCCGTGCCGAACCCAGCCTCACTCCATGCCCTGATGTAGTTATCAAAAGCAAACTCACGGGGAAATGATAAAGGCTCTAACAATATGTCAGCTGAAGCTTTAATTGAGTTAACAAATACCCAAATAACAGGAATAATAATGAATAGTGATACGATTGCCAGAATGAAATGATTTCCGATCATTCTCACTGTTTTTTTCATCCCTCACCCCTCCTCGTTATCCTCAACGTGAGCAAGGAAGCAATCAGAGTCAGAACTAAAAATACCACCCCAATCGCAGAAGCATACCCAAAGTTAAAGTTTGTAAAGGCCTGTTCATACATATAGAGTGAGATTGGCTGAGTAGAGCGGTTTGGTCCGCCAGCCGTTAACAATTGCGGCATCTCAAAAACCTTTAATGTGTTTATTAAGGTAAAAATAATAACCACTTGCAAAATATCCTTGAGCATTGGCAATGTGATAAAGATTGCCTGTTGAAATTTGGATGCCCCGTCTATTTCGGCTGCTTCTAAAAGATCTCGGGGTATGTTTAAAATAGCCGCTAAAATTAAAATGCTATAAAATCCCACCATACTCCATACGTTAACAAAAACAACACTTTCAAATGCAGTCTCTGATCTCCCTAGCCATTCATTTTTCAAACTGTCTAAACCAGCCAAATCTAATATTCCATTTAACATGCCGCTAACCGGATTAAAGATGGTGGCCCAAAGCATCGCTATTGCAACTCCTGGCAAAATATATGGGAAGAATGTAATCGACCGATAGATATTAAACCATTTTGTTTTGATAAAGTGAGAAATCGTTAAAGCAATAACGATTGATAAAATTAAAACTAGCGGAATCTGAAATAATATATATTTTCCTGTAACCATAAAGGCATTAATAAAATTTTCATCTTCCAGCATCCGTTTATAATTTTCAGATCCTATCCATGTTTTGGTTCCAATTCCCCGCCAATTATAAAAGCTCATACGAAGTGCGTTAAAAGATGGATACATAACAAAAGTGATGTACAACAAAGAAGCCGGTAATAAAAACAGAAATATGAACCATCTTTCACCTTTGTTCCTCATTGTCCCACTACCTTTCAAAATAAAGAGGTCTAAAAACAGTTAGACCTCTCATTACTAACCTTACAATCACCAGGAGATTTCTACCTTTTCTATATTCGAGTCATTTCTTGTTTGCTCTGCATACTCCTCAGCTTGCTTTACAAATTCCTCTGGCGTTATTTCTCCTAACATTAAGCTTTGATAAATATTAATAAGATTGTTCGTCATTTCAGGATAAGAGTCATTTATGGCAGTTGGTGCATAAGAACCTTCAGCACCTGACAAAACGTTCAGTGCACTTTTTAGTGCTTCGGATCCAATAGCATCATCTGTTCCTTTAACAACACTTGCGAGACCTTTCATTTTCACCATTTTTTCAACTTCTTGTTCGCTAGATAAGAACTTTAGGAATTCAACCGTTTCTTCTTTGTTTTCGGACCCGCTAGGAATATACCAGGCTCCTCCCCAACCCGTAGATACGGGTGTAAGCTGTTCTCCATTACCGCCAGGATAAGATGGCTGATTGAATGCCCTAAGTTTGAAATCGTCAGGGATTACATCCTTCATTTCGCCTTCTAACCACGAGCCCGCCATCACGAATAATGCTTTTCGCTGAAAAAACAAGGTTTGAGCTTCGGTATGGGAAAGGCCAAAAGTCCCTTCTAAAAACAGACCCTCTTCGACCATTCTTTGTGATTCTTTTGCAGCCTCGACAAATGCTTCGTGTTCCCAGGCCCCTTCTTTTAAATTAAATGCATCAAGAATAACTTGTTTCCCGCCAATCCTTTCAACAAGAGGTAAATAAATCCCGTTCCAGTAGTATCCAGGGTGTAATCCCGGAACGGCAAAGACAGAAATTCCTTGCCTTTCTGCTTGTTCTTTTAAGGCGTATAAATCATCTTGTGTTTCAGGCAATTCCCATCCATTTTCTTCAAACAATTTTTCGTCATACCACCAAATGTAACCTGGTGAGAAAATGGTGGGCAGCCCATAGATTTTCCCTTCTTTTTTCAAATTAAATTGTTCTGTTTCAAAAGTATCAAGCCATTTTTGATCGCTATCATAGGCATTCTCTTGTAAATAATCATCTAATGGCTCTATCATACCTTCGTTAATAACTCCCTGAATATCAAAGCTTGGACCAGGGTTTACCAAATCAGGGACATCCTCGGACAAAAATCTCGTTTGTAATTGGGTATGAATATCAGGACTGGATGTAACTTTTATTTCTACATGATCGTTTAATTCCATGAAGCTTTTTGCTGATTCTTTCACCCATTCTGAACCAAATCCGCCTTCAAACATCATAACTTCTATTTCTACTTTTCCTGCACTATCCTGGTCATTGTCATTACCATTAGAGCTGCAGCCGGTAATTAGAAAAATAGAAGATAAAAGGACTAAAAGCTTTTTCATAAATTAACCCCGCTTTCCAAATTAACATCACTTTGTTATATGTATGTATAATTCGAAATCACCTGTAATATTTCGTTTTAATAGAAAACTGTACTTTATTCCTATTTTCTGATGAAACACAGGGACGGTTCTTGCGTTTCATTTTATTGAAACGCAAGAACCGTCCCTGATGCTTCAAATGTAAAATATATTTGACATTTGGAAATTATATATTACAATTTGTAATGAAGACCTCGAAGGGACGGGATCTGATTTTGGAGGAAATAATAATTAAAAACAAGGTTAAAATTGCCCGTATTGAAAAAGGTGGGCTAACCCAAGGCGACTTAGCTAAGCTAGTTGGAGTTACCAGACAAACGATGAATCTCATAGAAGCACAAAAATACAATCCTACTATTCGGGTTTGTTTGCTTATTAGTAAGCATCTAGAAAAACCTGTTGATGAGTTGTTTTGGATAGAAGAGTAAGGAGGGAGAATGATGCAAATAAACTTATTTGCAATCATCATTGCATCGATCAGTATTTTTGGAATTGTGTATTTACTAACTGCTGATTTACAATGGGGGATTTTAGCAGCACTTGCAATTAGTGTAGCTGGCTTAAAATGGATCAGAATGAAAAGGAAAGAGGCAAATGATGAAATTGAGTACGATGAAAGAGTAAATCTTAATATTAAACGATGTACGATTCAGATTTTTTCGGTGGCCAATTTACTTTTACTGCTTTATTTATTGATTGCCGAACTCATTCTTGAACGCCAAACCATTCCGGTAAACTACCTGATTTTTTATCTAGGTGCTACCTTCTATATTGCCTACTTTATTGGTCCGGCCATTGTGAAACGGAAATAAACTTTCATATGCATGAAACTATACTATTAGGGAGGTACCCCGTATGAATCAGCATTTTATTGTGATCGGTGCTATTCTTTTAGTGCTTGCTTATTTAATCGGGTATAAAAAACAGACATGGCTACTATCTGGTTTTAATTATAGACGTGTGAAAGATCAAAAAAAATTAGCCAGTTTAGTAGGTTCATATAATTTAGCAGCAGGCATTGTTTTTATAATCAGTTCATTCATTGACAATCCGGATGTAGAAATTTTATTGCCAATATTTCTTATGGGATTTGTTGTTTTGCTGGTGTACGTTAATACGAAGATGGTGGAATAAGTTACAGGAAAAAGATCAGGAGTATACACACCTGATCTTTTTTATAAGAGGCTATTCACTCTTTTAAACAGAACTGGAAGAATGAAACACAAGAACCGTCCCCCTGTTTCACCAAACTTCTCTTGCAATCTCTATGACGTGGCGGATTTTGGCCCATTGTTCTTCTTCGGTTAGGATGTTGCCTTCTTCGGTTGAGGCAAAGCCGCATTGAGGGCTGAGGCATAATTGGCTTTTTGGCACATATTGTGACGCCTCTTCAATCCGTTTTTTAATGTTCTCAACTGGTTCTAGCTCAGCAAATTTTGAAGTGATTAAACCTAGTACAATGTGAAGATTGTCGCGTTTTACGTAACGAAGCGGTTCAAATCCGCCTGAACGGTCATCATCATACTCCAGAAATAGCCCGTCTGCCTTTAGTTCACCAAAAATGGTTTTTGCAGCACCTTCATAAGGACCGGTAGCGCTATAAGTTGAGCGGAAATTACCGCGGCAAATATGCATTGTAATCAACATGTCTTCTGGACGGTCTTCAATTGATTCGTTAATGGCTTTAGCAAATAATTGTTTGAGATGTTCCGGCTCCTGTCCCCGCTCGCGAATCATTTGTTCACCTTGTTCAGATAGAAAAACAGCCCATGATGTGTCATCGAGCTGCAAATATCTGCACCCTGCATCATAGAATGCTTGAATTGCCTTCTTATAAGCCTTTGTTATATCGGCTAACAACAACTCTTCATTCGGATAAATTTCTTTATCAATATTGCCTCTATAGAAAAGCATATTAGGGCTAGGAATCGTCATCTTCGCAACATGCTGATCTCCAACAATTGAATGTAAGAATTTATAATCCTCGAGCATTGGATGACCGTCAAAATCGATTTTTCCTACGACACGAATAGAGTGAGCCTTTGTCACAGCCCCATGAAACTGTATTCCCTTTTCCGCTTCATAGCCCTCAACACCAACCAGGTTTTCTAAAAAGTCAAAGTGCCAGTAAGCTCTTCTGAACTCACCATCGGTTATCGAGTGAAGCCCAGCAGCCTTTTGCTTTTCAACTAATTTAATAATCTCCTCATTTTCTATCTCGCGAAGCTGTTCTGCTGAAATCTCTCCCTTATCCTTTTGCAAGCGAGCTTGTTTGATTCGCTCAGGTCTTAAAAAACTTCCCACATGATCCGCTTTGTATGGCGCTTTTACAGTCTTTGTCTCTGTCATTACGTTCTTCTCCCTACCTTACATTTTGTTCAAGGATTCAGAATAAGAAAAGCCTCTTCATAAGAAGAGACCATTTTGATATGTCAGTCATCCTCTTATCTTTCAGGTTCTATAAACCTGCAGGAATTAGCACCTTGTCAATGCTGACAGGTTGCTGAGGTGTCATAGGGCCTTACCCTCAACCTCTCTTGATAAGAAATCATATTCAATTCACAACTATATGTCTGTAATACTACCAACTTTATTTAAAAAAAGAAAGAACTTTTTTAAAATTTCCTTCTTCATGGCAACTGAAAAAATTAAGAGCGTTCTAGTAATACCCAAATCGGCCCCCTCCAAATGGACTGATCCGCCCCAGATTTTAAGTGCTATTTTCCTCTTGCATTTTGCAGATTCTTCGTTTATGGTAATAATCATAGTTCAGTGAAAAAATTGAATATTGGTTCTTATCAAGAGAGACGTAGGGACTGGCCCGATGATGTCTCAGCAACCACCCTAAGATATGGGCAAGGTGCTAATTCCAGTAGGCTAATGCGCCTAGAAGATAAGAGGTACTTAACCATAAACAATATGGACCTTTCATCTTCGAAGGTCCATATTTTTTTGTTTTAACTAATTAAAGGATTACTGAACTAAAAATTTCAGTTTAATAGGGACCTGCTTAAGGAACCATTGCACAAGGAGATGACTACCGATGAGATATGGATTTTGGTTACCGATTTTTGGAGGATGGCTTCGAAATGTAGATGATGAGAAAATGCCTCCAACCTTTGAATATGCCAAAAAAGTCATTCAATCCGCAGAAAATTGGGGTTATGATACGACCTTAATTGCGGAGCTTTACTTAAATGATATAAAAGGACCAGAGCATGATTCACTCGAGGCCTGGTCTACCGCCGCGGCTTTAGCAGCTGTTACGAATAAAATTGAAATCATGACAGCCATACGCCCTGGTTTCCATAATCCTGCCGTAACCGCTAAAATGGCTGCGAATATTGACCGAATCAGTAATGGCCGCTTCACACTTAATGTGGTTTCCGCCTGGTGGGAAGAGGAAGCCCGGCAATATGGAGGAATATTTACAGAGCACGATGAACGCTATGACCGGACTGAAGAGTTTATTGAGGTATTAAAAGGACTATGGACAGAAGATGTGCTTAATTATGAAGGAAAATTTTATTCTCTTAAAAATACACATCTTTTCCCGAAACCAGTACAACGTCCTAACCCGATCCTCTATGCCGGAGGGGAAAGTCCACGCGGCAAACAAGCAATCGTTAACAGCTGTGATGCCTATGTCATGCACGGAGGAACAGTTGAGGAAATAAAACAAAAGATTGATGATATGAAGCATCGCCGAGAAGAAGCAGGGAAAGAGCCATTCCGCTCTTTTGGCATGGCAGCTTATATTATATGCCGTGATACAGAAGAAGAGGCCCGGCAAGAGCTTACGCGAATTACAAATGTTAAAGAATCCAGCGGTTATGCAGGTTATAAAGATTTTGTCGGAAAGTCCCAATTGGAACAGCAAGTTAAACTATATGACTATTCCGTTTCTAACCGAGGATTACGTCCTAATTTAATTGGTACTCCAGAGCAAATCGCAGAACGAATTCTTGCGTTTGAAGAGGCAGGAGTTGATCTGCTTTTACTTCAGTTCTCTCCACAATTGGAAGAAATGGAACGTTTCTCTAGAGATGTCATACCTTTAGTTGAAAAACTGAGAAATAAACAAACGATTTTGTAATACGGAAAAGAGGGGTTAAAATGAGCAAAATTTATGTTCTTCACGAAAACCAAGAGTGGACGGACCACCTTGTCAAAAGATTAGAAGAATTAGAGTTGCCCTATGAACAATGGTTTTTAGACGAAGGTGTGATTGATTTATCACAAGAGCCGCCTGAGGGAGTTTTTTATAGCCGAATGAGTGCGTCCTCCCATACACGGAATCATCGCTTCGCACCTGAAATGACAGAAGCCGTGCTTGCCTGGCTTGAAAGACATGGACGAAGAGTGATTAATGGCACTCGCGCATTAAGACTGGAAGTTAGTAAAGTAAATCAGTACATGGCATTAAACCAATCTGGAATTCGCACACCTAAAACGATTGCTGCGGTTGGGAAAGAACAAATTATCGAAGCTGCGCGCAAGTTGGGTGCACCATCCTTTATTACCAAGCATAACCGGGCTGGTAAAGGACTAGGCGTTCAATTATTTCACACGATTGATGCCCTTCAGGAATACGTGTATGGACCTGCATTTGAATTGCCGGTGGACGGAATTACATTGATTCAGGAATACATCCAGTCCCCTGACTCATCCATTACTCGCTGCGAATTTGTAGGCGGTAAATTTATGTATGCTGTGAAAGTTGACACATCAGAAGGATTTGAACTTTGCCCAGCTGACGCTTGTCAGATTAATGATTTATTCTGCCCTGTTGGTGAACAGGAGGAAAAACCAAAGTTTGCAATTATTGAAGATTTCAATGAAGACTTTATTAAAGATTATGAGCAATGTTTGCAAGAAAATAAGATTGAAGTTGCAGGCATTGAATTTATTCGCGACGCAAATGGCAATGTCTATACCTATGATATCAATACCAACACAAACTATAATTCCGATGCAGAAGCAAAAGCCGGAAAGTTTGGAATGCTGGAAGTCGCTAAATTTCTTGGAGAAGAATTGAGAAAACTAGAGGGAGTTAAGTCGGTTAAAAGTTTATAAGATGGTAAAAACCCTTTCAACTAAAAAGTTGAGAGGGTTTTTTATAGGGATTTAAACAAACGTTTGTTTAACCATGTAGTTAATCCGCAGATATGGGGATTTATAACTTTTTGTTTTTAAAGCAGCCACGCTCCGAAAGCGTTTTCGACAAAATTCGAGTGATTCCAGACACTTTTCCTCTTGCCTTCCGTATATTCATTCTATATATTGTATATAAATGCAATTTTTATATAGGAGTTGGCAACATGAAGGTTGTGACCGGGCCGGGAGAGTATGTTCGCAAGACGAATGTACTTAAGGAAATTGGGCTTTATGTAAAAGAATATGGACAAACAGTATTAGTAATTGGCGGGCAAACAGCATTGTCAGTTGCGGAACCGAAAATAATGAAAAGTCTTGAAAAGAATCAGCTCCCTCTTCTTGGATCAATCCCTTTTAGTGGTGAATGTTCTTGGAGAGAGATTAATAGACTCATTGAAATTGTACAGGAGATCAAGCCTGACGTCCTAATCGGTGTCGGTGGAGGGAAGGTGTTAGATACAGTTAAAGCTGTTGCATTTGCTGCAAAGCTTCCTTTAATTGCAGTTCCTACGATTGCAGCTACCTGTGCAGCCGCTACTCCGATTTCCATTCTCTACGATGATGAGGGCATTTTTATTGAAATCAGCCGCAAATCAAAGGCACCAAATGTAGTTCTTGTCGATATGGAGATTATTCAATCAGCTCCATACCGATTTTTGGTTGCCGGGATTGGCGATACACTCGCCAAATGGTTTGAATCAAGGGCATCTGTTCAAAAAGTACAGCCTAATGCACGAAATCAAAGTGCTGTAAGGCTCGCTCACGGAATCTATCAGCTGCTTTTGGAGCAGGGAGAAGCTGCAATCAATGCTTCTAAGCAAGGCATAGTAACCTCTGCACTTGAAGATGTGGTTGATAGCATTATCCTTGTAAGCGGAAGTGTGAGCGGATATGGCGGCGATGATTGCCGTACAGCAGCAGCACACGCTATTTATTCTGGGCTAACCATTTTCCCTGAAGTTCATCATACCTATCATGGAGAAATTGTAGCTTACGGCATTTTAGCACAGCTAAGCCTTGAAGATAAGCCAAAAGAAGAGATTACGAATCTTATATCTTTTTATCAAAAAGTGGAATTACCCTATCTGCTAGAACAGTTGGGCATTAAAACTCTTTCACCTGCTCAGTGGAAGCAATTAGGCGAGGTATCTGTCACCATCGAGGATATGGCAAATATGCCATTTGAGGTCACTCCTTCTATGGTTATAAACGCAATTCAACACGTCGAGGAAATTGGGAAGTTGGTGAATATACAGTGAAAGTGGAACAATTAGTACGCGAGGTTTATCCGAAGCTGATGCCATATTCCTCTCAGCTTGCAGACCTTCCAGTCGAAGAAATGAAGAAGATTTTAGGAAAACAACAAGTTTTTAAGCTATCATTCAATGAAAATCCATTAGGACCTTCTCCTAAGGCAATTAAAGCTATGCAACAGGCACTCCAAACTTTAAATCTTTACCCTAGTTCAACAGGCACGCTTGTTCAGCAAAAAATTGCAGAAATAGAAGGTGTTCTGCCAGAAAACATCATTTTGTCCAACGGAGCCGATGAAATGATTACGATGGTTGCACAAACCTATCTTGACCCAGGGGATGAAGTCATCATTCCTGAAGTTACCTTTGTTCAATACTTAGCCTCTGCTCATTTAATGGGAGCAACACCTATACTTTCTCCAATGAAAGAGGATTTAGGCATCGATTTACAGGCGATATTAGATCGAATCACAACCAAAACCAAACTAATCTGTCTCTGTAATCCAAACAATCCAACCGGTGCAGTAATCCCGAAACAGGAGCTTGATGCCTTTTTCCAACAGCTTCCGGATCATGTCATTGTAGTCATAGATGAAGCCTATCATGAATACGCGAACGGACCTGAGTACTTCTCTTCGATTCCGTTTGTAAAAGAAAATTATCCTGTGTTTGTGATTCGAACTTTCTCAAAAATTTATTCCATGGCTGCGGCCCGACTTGGTTATGGAATCGGGCCAGAACCAATTGTACATGCAATTCACCAGGTCCGCCCGCCTTTTAATGTCAATAGTGTTGCTCAGGCTGGGGCAGTTGCCAGTCTCGAAGATCAAGAGCATGTTCAAAATGCTCGAAGGATCAATGATACCGGCAAAAGTCTTTTATATGCGGCATTTGAAGAGCTTGGTTTTAAATATATTAAAAGTTATGGAAATTTCGTTTATGTCGATACCGGGTATAACAGTGGCGAGTTATTCACTCTCCTTTCTGAACAATATGGAATTATCGTGCGCGATCTTTCCGGATATGGATTAACGACCTCTCTCAGAATATCTGTTGGTGCAGAGAACGAGCTGGCAGCATTAATGAACGCCTTATATTCTATTTTTCATAAATAAATGAACTGAAGGAGAACCAAGCAATGAAAAAAATAGCATTAGCACTTCTATCTATATTCGTACTATTCGTATTGGCTGCGTGTGGAGCTTCTGAATCCGACAACAACGCAGCTGGCGAACAAGATAGCTCAGCAAAAAAACCTTTAAAAGTTACACTTCCAACGTGGACAGGCTATGGGCCGCTCTTTTTAGCACAAGAAAAAGGATTTTTTGAAAAGCATGGTATTGACGTGGAGCTTTCCATCATTGAAGGATTAGCAGAACGGAAGCAAGCGCTTGCTGGCGGACAAGTTGATGGAATGGCGACTGCATTAGATGTTCAGGTTACAATGGCAGCCGCCGATGTTCCAATGGAGGTTGTCTGGCTATTAGATGACTCCTATGGCGGAGATGGAATTATCGTAAAAAATGAGATCAGCACTGTTGAAGATTTAAAAGGGAAAAAGGTTGCCTTTGAACAAGGATCGACGAGCCACCTTCTTCTGCTTACTGCTTTAGAAGAAGCAGGTTTGACAGATCAAGATGTAGAAATGGTACAGATGTCAGCTGGTGATGCAGGAGCAGCTTTTGTCGCTGGTCAAGTTGATGCAGCCGTCACTTGGGAGCCTTGGTTGTCTAAAGCCTCAGAGGCAAACGGAAAAATTCTCGTCTCAACTAAGGATTTGCCAGGAATTATCGTGGACACCGTCGGATTTAGAAAAAATGTAGTGGAAGAACGCCCTGAGGATATTCAAGCCCTTGTCAATGCAATGGCAGAAGCAATGGATTATTGGAAGGAAAATGAAGAAGAATCCAATCAGATTATGGCTGATGGTTTAAATATTGATGTGGAAGAATTTACTGCTACAGTGAAAGGTCTTAAATTTTTGGATGGACAAGCAAATAAAGAACTATTTGGAACAAGTGAGCAGCAAGGTGATATTTATAGCTCAGCACAAAAAGCTAGTGACTTCTATTTAGAGCAAGGGCTAATCGAAACAGCCCCAAGTGCAGATGAGGTCTTGAACTCAACCTTTGTAGAAGGGCAGTAAACAAGCAAGGAGCGCCTGTCTTGGCCTCCTTTTTTCATTAAGCAATGATGGAGGAGTTCAAAAAATGTGGAAATCAATCTTTACACCTAAGAAGGAAATTTCAAAAAAACTATCAATTGGAGCCGGTTTAACTACCTTTTTCCTATTCATCGTCATCTGGTCTGTTTTAACTTACGGAGGTTTCATAAGTCCTTTGTTCTTGCCTGCACCGGACAAAATAGTTACCACTGCGATTTCAATGTTTCAAGATGGAGAGATTTTGGCTGACATTGGCATTAGTTTTTCCCGTGTCGCTCTTGGCTTTTTATTGGCAGCTGCAATTGGGGTACCACTAGGGATCTTAATGGGCTCTTTGCGCATTTTTCAGGCAGCATTTGAACCATTTATTGGCTTTATCCGTTATATGCCTGCCTCTGCATTTATTCCTTTATTTATCCTTTGGATTGGACTTGGCGAAACCGAAAAAATGGCGGTTATCTTCTTCGGAACCTTCTTCCAGCTGACTTTAATGGTGATGGACGTTACAAAAAATGTACAGAATGAACTGATCGAGGTTTCCTACACGTTAGGAGTTAGCAGAGGCCAATTATTTACGAAGGTTATTTTGCCTGCTTCTCTTCCTGGAATTGTTGATACACTTCGGATTACGTTTGGCTGGGCCTGGACTTACCTGGTTGTAGCCGAAATTGTTGGGGCTTCAAGCGGACTCGGGTATATGATCATGCAAGCCTCCCGCTTCCTAAATTCAGAAGAAATCATTGTCGGAATTTTGATAATTGGTCTTCTAGGTCTACTAACCGATTTGATTTTCAAAACGATCTACCGCTTATCATTTGGCTGGATGAGAAAGGAAGGATAACACCATGACAACAAAGCTAGTAATCGATCAAGTCGGAAAAGTTTTTTCAACGAAAAGTGGAGATGTAGTGGCTCTGAACCAAACCTCCTTTACAGTTGAAGAAGGAGAGTTTGTTACGATCTTAGGCCCTTCTGGGTGCGGAAAGTCTACGATTTTACGAGTCGTTGCAGGGCTGGAAGAGCCTACTTCAGGGAAAGTGCTGGTCGATGGAAAAGAGGTTAAAGGACCAGGTCCTGACCGGGGAATGGTATTTCAAACCTATTCTCTGTACCCTTGGTTAACGGTCGACGAAAACATCTCATTTGGCCTTAAGTTAAAAGGTGTTTCGAAAAAAGAACAGCAGGAAGTGGCCCAACATTATTTAAATATGATTGGTTTAAGCGGATTTGAAAAACATTACCCGATTCAGCTTTCAGGAGGGATGAAGCAACGGGTCGCCATTGCCCGGGCCCTTGCCAATGATCCTGAAATATTACTGATGGATGAACCATTTGGCGCCTTAGATGCTCAAACCCGTTCGATCATGCAGGAAATTCTTCTGAAAGTATGGGAAGAATCGAAAAAAACGATTCTGTTTATCACCCATGATGTGGAAGAGTCTATCTTTTTAGGTGACTCCGTCTACGTTATGACAGCCAGACCAGGACGTCTCAAGGCGAACATTAAAGTCCCTCTTCCCCGCCCAAGAGATTATCAAAGCAAGGCAAGTCCGGAATTCGCTGCATTAAAAGCCGAATTATTGGAATTAATCCGGGAAGAGAGTTTGAAGTCGGTTTAAGCAAAAATTTAGCACTCTATGCTTTTAAAGCAAAGGGTGCTTTTTATATCTAATGGTTTTGTTAATAAACCAAATGTATGTTCTTTGATTAAATACCGGTTTCGGATTGGACATAAAATCCGTTATTCAAGGTGTGTGGCAACTCAAACAATACTTTTAAATTTCCGTAACATATAAAGGAAAATTAATTCTATAAATGTTCCCTCAACGGTGATGATTGTTATAATAATCCTTCCCGCTTCCTCTGGTACATTAATGATTCATAAACAGGAAAATTGTGGCTACCAATAAAGCAAACGTTTTAACACCTTTGTGCCCATTGCTTACCTCTAGTTTTCAACAACCATCAGGGAGCGGCAGGCATTCATTGATTTTTTGCAAATTTTTAATTGAAATGTATGGTAATTCTGCTAATTTTCTATATAATTAGATAGTATTTACATAAATGGGTATAAAGTCATATGCCTATTAACTTATTTCAGAGAGGAAGAATACTTGATGATTTGTCCGAATTGTAGTCATGAAAATGAAGGGGGTAAGTTTTGCGTTAAGTGCGGGACTCAGCTTTCAAGCACATCTGATGAGACTGTGATTGGACCAGATAACCAACCTGTACAAGCACCACACCAAGTTTCCGGAACAAAGGAAGAATATGTGTCTCAACCTGAACCTGCTTCTAACGTTCAAGCGAGCCAGTATGTAGAGGGTGCTAAAAAAATATCAAAGTCTTACTTCAATTCCTTTGTCCAGGTGCTAAAACAGCCTTATTCAGCTTCTGTTAAAGCTGGGGAAGAACAGTTTATTAATGGAATTATTACCATTATTCTTTATTCATTACTGGTGCCTTTAATCATTTACTTTGCATTAAAAGGAGTAATAGGTGATCTAAATGATTTTGGTGCTGAGTTCTTCGGCGAATCAATGGATATTAATCCTCCCTTTGCTGATGTAGTCATTAAACCATTTATCGCTTACGTTATTTTTATTTTTCTAATAGCAGCCTTTTCATTCGTTGCTGTTAAATTAGCCAAAGTTAATAGCAGTTTCAAAGAAATTGTCTCACGTTTTGCCAGCTTCCTAATACCATTTGTAACCATTCTTGCTTTGGCACTTATTTTATCTTTATTAAATGTCAGTCTATTTATCTATTTATTATTCTTTGGCTTAGTTGGTGCGATTTTCTTAGTTCCAGCTTTAGTTGTTACAAGCTATAGCAAGGCATCTCAGGAAGGATTAGATAAGGTTTACGGAATTCTAATAACTTATGTACTAACCTTTATCGCACTGCGCATTATGGGTGAAATGTTATTTGACTCATTGGTAAGTGCATTCTCCAGTATTTTTGGCGGCGGATTTTATTAATCGTCATTTGTTCTGGTTCGGCTTATATTTATTCCAAATTGCTTCCATCGTGCTAACAGCATGAGTTTTCTTAGAAAAACCAAAGTAGCCTGCTTCATAGAAATTTCAAGTATTGACACCCGCAATCAGGGTGTCTTTTTTCTGTAAATTTCGGGACGTGACAGACACGAATCACGGCAAATTGAATTTAAAAAAGAGGAGATCCAATTGATCCCCTCTTTCGGTTTCCCTTCATTTTAAAAGGCGTTTTATCGTAGAGTCTTTAATGCACCGCTCCAAGCAACTACTTGGTCAAGCATGAGGTTTACATTATCAAGGTGCAGATCTTGTGGTTTGAAAACAGAGAAGTTTTCAAAGTCAGTGAATAATGACAATGTTGGATGAGTACGAACATCCGCAACCATTAATTCACCTAGAATTCCACGAAGGTGTTCAGCTGCACGAGCTCCACCTGTTGAACCATAGCTGACAATACCTGCAGCTTTGTTGTTCCAAGCTTCACGAGCCATATCAAGCGCATTTTTAAGTGCTCCTGTAATGCTGTGATTGTATTCTGCTACGATGAATACAAATCCATCAAGACTTGCCAACTTTTCATTCCAAGCAGCGATTCCAGGCTCAGAACCATCTGTTTCTCCTAAGAATGGTAATTTGTAGTCTGCAATGTCTACGATTTCGTATTCAGCATCTCCACGTTTGTCAGCAATTCCTTTTACCCATTCTCCTACTTGTGTGCTAACACGTCCTTGACGAGTAGATCCCAAAATAATACCAATTTTTAATTTATCCATTGGTTTTTCCTCCTCGGTTGTTGTATTGCGAAATAGCTTGTCGAAAAATCCCATTTTATACACCACCTATCGGTACATCTGACATCCTAAAAATACAGCCATAATTGGATTCGTTCCAATTTTCCTTAAAATGAAGGGAAATATATCTTAAATCTCAAATTTGAGAGTTTAAGCCCATTTTATAACTCATAAGTTCCCCGATTTATTTTCATCAAGATTCGCTCTATTGACTATATTAGGTATTTAAAAATAGTACCTATTCACAATTCTCAATTTTGAGATATATGTCCCCTAATAGTCATTAGAGCTCATCCGATAAAAATATTTAAAATTATGGAACTTTATACCCAAGACTATATTCCTGTTTATCTTATATTCGTTTATCTCTAATTGGAGATTTTTGAATACAAGACATATCATAGTATATCCCAATCAAAATTGTCAACTGAAAAGCTTCGATGTAAAATTGTTTCCCGCACCCTCCATTAGCTTACTAAAATCCTTGCCATCATGACTATTAATCTGCTCAATCTTTATTTAACAAGAATCTCCATCTTGTTATCTTCTAGATGTATGCTATAATGTTTTCGTAATTTTATATAGCATTCACTCATATAATCGCGGGAATATGGCTCGCAAGTCTCTACCGGGTTACCGTAAATAATCCGACTATGAGTGAGCAATGGAAGATGTCCGATTTACGGATTATTTTCATCCCTAAAGATGTTAGCTCAGAAGGGCATTGCTTCACTCTGTATAGATGTGAATGTAATGATCTTTTGGGCTTTTTTTATGCCCCAAAGATCGGAGATTACTATTTTAATAAAGGGGGCATAATCATTGAAATTGCTTCATGAAAAAATCAGACAAAACGGGAAAGTATTGTCTGATACCGTTTTAAAAGTGGATTCTTTTCTTAATCATCAAGTCGATCCACAGCTAATGAAGGCGATAGGCGATGAATTTTATCTGCGTTTTCGCCATGATGGGATTACAAAGGTTCTTACATTAGAATCATCCGGGATTGCACCTGCGATGATGACAGCTTTGAATTTTGGAGTTCCGTTTGTATTTGCCAAAAAAAGAAAACCGCTGACATTAGTCGATGATTTATTCACCGCAGAGGTTTATTCTTTTACAAAGCGGGAAACCAACACAATTTCTATTTCTAAGGAATATATAAACGCAGGAGACCGGGTGCTGATTATAGATGATTTCCTCGCAAATGGGGAAGCTGCATTCGGCCTGCTAGAATTAGTCAAAAAGGCTGGGGCTGAAACAAAAGGTATTGGAATTGTGATTGAAAAAGCATTCCAATCAGGCAGAAAACGTTTAGAAGAACAAGCTATTCGTGTTGAATCTTTGGCGCGAATCAGCTCATTAGAAGCTGGAAATGTCCAATTTTTAGAGGAGGTAGACTATGAGAAAACAGCCATTTAAATTAGTTTCCTTAAGCATTCAACACGTATTAGCGATGTATGCTGGTGCTATTATTGTTCCGCTGATTGTTGGCGGAGCTTTAGGTATGACTGGTGAACAGCTGACCTACTTGGTATCCGTTGATATTTTAATGTGTGGAATTGCTACGGTTTTACAGGTATGGAAAAACAAATTTTTCGGAATCGGCTTACCAGTTGTACTTGGATGTACATTTACAGCTGTCGGTCCAATGATTGCCATTGGCGGTGAATATGGTGTTGGAGCTGTCTATGGTTCAATCTTACTATCAGGGTTATTTGTCATCCTCATTTCCGGGGTATTTGGAAAGCTTGTTCCTTATTTTCCGCCGGTTGTCACAGGATCTGTTGTAACCATTATTGGAATTACCTTGATTCCAGTTGCGATGAACAATATGGCAGGCGGTCAGGGTAGTGAAAACTTCGGGGCCCTTCCTAATCTTGCACTAGCTCTTGGAACTTTGGTATTTATTATTCTTTTATTCCGATTCTTCACTGGCTTTATCCGTTCCATTGCAATTTTACTCGGGCTTATATTAGGAACTGTTGCTGGCGCATTTATGGGGATGGTTGACTTTACACCTGTTGCTGACGCATCTTGGTTTCACATGGTAAAACCGTTCTATTTCGGCACACCAACGATCGAATGGACAGCAGTGATTACAATGATTCTCGTTGCACTAGTTAGTTTAGTAGAATCGACAGGCGTCTATTTTGCCCTGAGTGATATCTGTGAAGAAAATATTACAGAAAAAGACGTTGCGCGGGGCTATCGTGCTGAGGGATTGGCCATTGTATTAGGCGCCATTTTCAATGCATTTCCTTATACAACTTATTCGCAAAATGTAGGACTGATCCAGCTTTCAGGGGTTAAAACAAAGAAGATTATTTATCTGACTGGGGCTCTCCTTATTCTTCTTGGCTTAGTTCCAAAAATCGGAGCCTTTACAACCATCATTCCAACACCTGTTTTAGGAGGGGCAATGGTCGCGATGTTCGGCATGGTTGTTGCCTATGGAATTAAGATGTTAGGCCGGGTTGACTTTGGTAAACAAGAAAACCTATTAATTATTGCATGTTCAGTTGGAATGGGACTAGGAGTAACGGTGGTACCAGACATTTTCTCTAAACTGCCTGAAAGTGTACAGATACTGACCGATAACGGAATCGTTGCCGGAAGTGTTACAGCTATCATTTTGAATATTATTTTTAATGTAATTCCTTCTAAAAAGGCAGTGTTGGCACATCCAATTGCTGAGGAAAAAGTATCTTAATAGATTAGGTAAAGCCTGGCTGATATGGAGCCAGGCTTTATTTTTAATAATACTATTTTCGTATTTTAAAAAATCCCCTCTGCATCAGCTGGCAGTTCCCTTACACGTTTAAGGTACTTCATCATGTTTGTATCATCAGCAATTGGGTATGTAAACGATAAATTTTCAGCAATTTCTTTAGCTAATTTCCGAAACAAATCACACGCAACAAATATAGAGGCCCACATGTTGTCATAATGACTGTCAGAATAAGTTTTCTTATACATCTCCCAATAGTGTTCAGGAAGAAATTTTTTAAAATACTTCCCGAGCTTACCTGGTGAAACTCGAAAATCATGCTTCATCCCAATCCACCATGAAACAACACAATCGAGCATGGCCTTACTTGTATATTCAAACATGAGTTTTGCATATGGCAATTCATCACGCCAAATGCCTTTAGCGACGTTTTGCAAGCACCACCAAAATTCGTTGCAGCAGATGATAAACTCTGCTTCAGTAGGCTTTTTTACATGATAATCAATATCTGTAGGTGCACCAATCCTTGGTAAAATATTATCTTTATCTAATAAAGGAATTGTCAGTTTATCGCTGCCGTACCCTTCTAGCATGGCTTCTATTGTTTCGATATGAAGGTCTATCCGATTTCCATCTGTAAAAAGCATGAGATATGTATAAGACCGATCGAAATCCATCTCTTTTCCTAAGAGCTTATTATTTTTATCTGGTTCTTGAATAATCAGCAAATCTCCAAACACATGAATCCAGTTCATATCTTTTAGAAAAGATCCCGTTTCGTTTACCACATACACAATATCGTAGTCTTGAAAAATATCTTTTGGCACATTTGGATTGGTTCTTGACCCGTTCATATAAACAGCCCGAATTCGTTCATCCTTTTCGGCTACCCCTATAATTAAATCAAACATTTCCTTGTCGCTTCTCAAAACTTGATTCACCTCTTTTATTAAGTACATGGTGAAATCCATTAGAATGGCCAAGTACCCGTCTCACCAATAACTTCGACCTAATTATTTCATTTCTGGTGCATGATCAGGATTTGCGGCATACGCTGAAACCATTTCGATGGGAAACTGAATTTTTATTTCGGTCATTACGTCTACCATTTTTATCACCTTTTACGTATGTAGCCTTTATTTAAAACGATTTCCATAGCAAAAGATCCGCGTGCTAGAAATTTTTAAAAAACTAAGTAAACAATTCCACTCCCCGTTCACTCAAAAAGCTTAAAGCTTTTTCAGTTGAAACCCTGGATATTCCAGCCTTTTCTTCAATCAGCTGAATCCATTCTTCTCTATTCTCATAAATTTTTTCGAACTGCTCTCCATTTGGTTTATGGACTGTGTATGTCGAATTCATGATTTGATGCCGCTCCTCATTTGGATACCATGTAACTTCGATTTTACGGAAAAGACGGTTTTCTGGTATATCCGTGTAAGACCGCTGCAGCCAGTAGTTAAATTCTTCCCTAGTCAGCTTGCGAAGGTAAAGCGTCTTTGTGACAATCGGCTTCCCTCCATCCAGGACTCGAGTCCAAACAATTCCTCCATCCTCTGACCGCTCAAAATAAGAGGTTTCATACATTGTTTCCACTATCCAATCTCCCTTCTTAATCGGGATCGGTTCAAAAAACGGTCCAGCATACCCAGCGTCAACCAGATATTCATCTCCTTTCCATTTGAGCCAAATCGCAATATGCCCTTTTTCAACTGGAACGAGTTTAACATCATATCCTAACCAATCTAAAAGCTGAACATAACGGCCATTCAATACATAACAATTGCCGCCCCATCCTAATTTGTCATGCCGCTCTAAGAATTCCGAAACACTCGGAATTCTCTTTTTGAAATTTTCGTCCGCAAGAGTATATTTGCTAATCAGTTCAAACGGAAACGTATGTAAATGTGCTCTTGTTAATTCTTCTATTTGTTTTAGTGAATTTCCTTTTACCGTGCCAATTCCTAGCTTATTTAAATAGTCTCTCAAACTTATATCCTCCCTCTGCCATTTATGCCAGCTAGAATTATACAAACGTTTGTTTAATTAAATTGAATAGACCAACATAAGCATTAACGTCAGTTTACCATAAAAAAAAGAATAGATTGGAAAATATATCCGTACAGATTAAATAAAAGTTTAATGAAAATTCCATGCAAAAGTATTTCTTTTCAAAACATGGGAAAATTACAAATGATATATGGAAAAGGAGGATATTGCTGTGAATAATTTAACCGAACTTGAGGTTGAAAATTTGCGTCATCTCATTGGCGGACATGCGACAGTCGCAAAAAAATTAGAAACCTATGCCCAAAGCTGCACAGATCCGCAATTAAAAACAATGCTGCAAAGGGATGCCCAATCAGCTAGACAAGCTCAACAGCAACTATTAAATTTTTTAGGATAAGGTGGGATGATCATGTTACAAGATAAGGATATCGTCAGTGATTATTTAGCAGGATTAAACGCGAGCCTAACGGGGTATGCGAGCTATATTAGCGAATCAAATAATCCCCAGCTACGGCAGGTTTTAATTCAATTAAGAAATCAAGATGAAGCGCGCCAAAGAGAGCTATATGAATTCGCACTCCAAAAAGGATACTATCAGCCATCTGCTCCTGCTTCACAAGAAGTGGTTCAGCAGCTAAAATCTCAATTAATGTCCGGACAATAATACCATTTAACTGGGAAAAATGAATGAATCCTGATGACTAGCTGCCCTATGGCACAAATTCTCAAGAATCAATTTGTGCCATAGGTTTTTTATTTTTATAAAAAGCTCTTTTCGTAAGCTTTGTTGGCATTGCTACCAATTTGTGTACTACATAAAGGTCGATCGGATAGGCTTCATACATCCCAACGAAATCCACTCGAATCGTGCGGATTTGAACAGAATTGCACGCATTTTAATCGTTTCGTGTTCGAATCAGGGGCTCATTCGGACAGACTCACTGATTTTCACGATTTTCCTGTCCGAATCAGGGGTTCATTCGGACTGCTCCTCTGAATTCTACGCTTTTCCTGTCCGAATCAGAGGTTCATTCGGACTACTCCTCTGAATTTTACGCTTTTCCTGTCCGAATCACAGGCGCATTCGGACTGCTCCTCTGAATTCTACGCTTTTCCTGTCCGAATCAGGGGTTCATTCGGACAGACTCACTGATTTTTACGTTTTTCTTGTCCGAATCAGGGGTTCATTCGGACAGACTCACTGATTTTCACGCTTTTCCTGTCCGAAGCAGAGGTTCATTCGGACAGACTCACTGATTTTTACGCTTTTCCTGTCCGAATCAGAGGTTCATTCGGACAGACTCACTGATTTTTACGCTTTTCCTGTCCGAATCAGGGGTTCATTCGGACAGACTCACTGATTTTCACGATTTTCCTGTCCGAATCAGGGGTTCATTCGGACTGCTCCTCTGAATTCTACGCTTTTCCTGTCCGAATCAGAGGTTCATTCGGACAGGCTCACTGATTTTCACGATTTTCCTGTCCGAATCAGAAGTTGATTCGGACAGCCTCACTGATTTTCACGATTTTCCTGTCCGAATCAGAAGTTGATTCGGACAGCCTCACTGATTTTCACGATTTTCCTGTCCGAATCAGAAGTTCATTCGGACAGCCTCACTGATTTTTTCGCTTTTCCTGTCCGAATCAGAGGTTCATTCGGACAGCCTCACTGATTTTTACGCTTTTCTTGTCCGAATCAGAAGTTGATTCAGACAGACTCACTGATTTTCACGCTTTTCTTGTCCGAATCAGGGGTTCATTTGGACAGCCTCACTGATTTTTACGCTTTTCCTGTCCGAATCAGAAGTTGATTTGGACAGCCTCACTGATTTTTACGCTTTTCCTGTCCGAATCAGAGGTTCATTCGGACAGCCTCACTGATCTTTACGCTTTTCCTGTCCGAATCAGAGGTTCATTCGGACAGCCTCACTGATTTTTACGCTTTTCTTGTCCGAATCAGGGGTTCATTCGGACTGCTCCTCTGAATTCTACGCTTTTCCTGTCCGAATCAGGGGTTCATTCGGACTGCTCCTCTGAATTCTACGCTTTTCCTGTCCGAATCAGGGGTTGATTCGGAAAGGCTCTGTCCGAATCACAGGCGCATTCGGACTGCTTTCCTTAATTCTATGCCTTTCCTGTTCAAATCAATAGCTTTATAAAACCACTACTGTCGAAAAAACCACAATCTTTTCGAAAAAGAATTAAAAACAAACTTTCTTTCCAATATTTATATTAAATTCCACCATATCCTTTATAATCAAAAGGAACGACTTTTTACTCTACCATCACATTTCAGCTCATAATAAAAGTTGTGTACATTTCTCAAAAGGTGTTGTGGCTATTGAGTTCTCATCATATTTTAAGAAACTCTTCGTTTGTATTTGTGTGGATTGGAAATGCAGTTTCTGAGTTAGGAGGAGCATTCGGAACGTTTTGTAATTCTATATTAATTTATCAACTGACAGGCTCGACGATGGCATTAGGGAGTATGTGGCTGCTATACTTTATCCCCTCCCTTCTTCTCCAGCTTTTCATTGGTCCCTTTATTGACAGATGGAGCCGCAAGTGGACCATGATTTGTTCCCAATGGATAAGAGGACTGATATTTCTCTTGCCGCTCATCTCATTAATTGCTGGTGTATTGGAAGCCTGGCATATTTTCGCCGTTCAAATCATCGTTGGTTTAATCACTCCTGTGTACACCCCTGCCAACCAAGCCATTACTCCCACGATTGTTTCAAAAGACCAATTAAGTACGGCTAACGGCTATATTGATGGTACTGTTCGATTAATGACCTTTTGTGCACCGCTTTTAGGCGGTATTGTGGTAGAGAATATCGGTGTTAAACCTACACTCATTGTAGTCAGTGTCTTGTTGATTATAAGCGGCACACTGCTGCTTTTTATAAAGGAAAACAGAGGTACTTTGCCTATTCGGAAATCTTGGCTTCATCAATTCTTAGAGGGGATTTCGTATTTCTTCGGACAGCCCGTCATTGTCTGGTTAGGTGTTTTTCTAGCATTTGTACAATTTGGAGTTGGCGTGACGATGGTAGTTACCCTTCCCTATATAACGGAAGAATTATCGGGTACTTATGCCCAATATGGGTATTTTATGGCTGGGTTTCCGCTTGGCTATGTCATCGGTTCTTTGTTAGTCGGGAAGATCCACTTTAAAAGCCGCAGAATGCTGATGTTAGGATCTTTAGTGGTTGGCGGATTTACCTTTATATCGTTAGGACTTAACTCTAGTATTGCTTTCGCAATTTTTACAGAGGCTGTGGCGGGAATTGCGATGGCATTCTTTGGTGTCCACAATATCACGATTTGTCAGCAGGCCGTTCCCAATGAGCTAATGGGAAAAGTATCATCGGTTCGCCTTTTTATTATTAGGGGAGCCATGCCTCTCGGGGTCATTGCAGGCGGTGTTCTAAGTGAGTTATGGGGAATCCGGCCATTATATTTTTTCATCGGCACTATCATTTGTACGGTGTCCCTGTTAGGAATGATACTGCCTTATTTTAAGTTCATTGATCACGTTAAACTGGAAGCAGAGGTAAAACAGATCTAACTTTTTTGCGTATGAGCACCATTTACATTTTGAGCGGATTCGCTTAAAAAAGAGACGCATATACAGCTGCGTCTCTTTTGGTATGCTTTAAAGAGATCATTAAGAAACTTCTCCTTTAACAAGCGGGAAAGTAAAGGTATATTCGGTTCCCTTGTTTACTTCACTCTTAATCTCTATTTTTCCGTTCATTTTTTTAATAATAGCGAATGTAACCATTGTGCCAAGCCCTGTCCCCTTCTCTTTGGTTGAATAATAAGGTGTCCCGAGCTTGTTTATTTGTTCCTGCGTCATTCCTACACCCGTATCACGTATCCTTACAACTACAGATTCACTTAACTTAATCACTTCAAGAGAAAGAGTGCCTCCCTTCTCCATTGCTTCAATTGCATTTTTGCCGATATTGATTAAGGCCTGTCTAAACTTATTTCTATCCCCGATAATATATGTTTCATAGCCATTGGAGAAGTCTGTCTCTACATTTATATTATTATAGTTGGCGTAGGTCATAAGGACACTCATTAAATGATTCATTTCATTCGTCACATTAATTTTCTTCGTAATCGTCTCATCTGTTTTTGCTAGAGAAAGATAATCAGAAATAATAAGGTCGGCCCGGTTTAATTCTTCCAAACATATATCCATATAATATTCTTTCTTTTCATTTTCAATTAGGTCTGAGCCTAATAGTTGAATAAAGCCTTTCACAGTGGTCAGAGGGTTCCGTATTTCATGTGCGACCGATGCAGCCATTTCACTTACCATCTTAATTTTCTCACTTTTATAAATTTCATCCTGGATGTAGTAATACTGAATCAGAAGTTCTATCAAATAAACTACCACTCCGATAATGAAGGCCTGTACAATATATGTCTGTATGGTTTCTATAATATTGTTTATGATTGTATCGGCGCTTCCTAACAGTAACAGATAAATATTGATTGTAAGCAGTTTCATAACTGTACAAAGGATCACAGCCATAATTATTTTATGCTTTATTTTTAAAGGATTATATTTTTTAAGTGTCAAAAGAACAATGATTACTATTGGTAAAATGGAAACGATGTAGATCAGCATGTGAGGGTTTCCGAGAATCCACCGGTACATAACCAGCAATCCAAATAAAATGAGAGAGACTACCGGTCCCCCATAAAGCGAACCCAGTATCACAATAACTGATCGAAAATCATAGATGACTCCTTGGATATTAATAGGTACAGTCATAACGATTATTAAGATAACAGAAAAAAGAACAGCCAATAATGAGCGGTATAAAATTATATTGTTTTTACATTTATAAATGTAGGGATAAAAGACTAATGGAGAAAAAATAAAGAAAACAATTAATAAAATATCCTTCAGGTAAGTGACCATTAAAATGCCCCCGGTGCGTGTATCATTGACCCATTTCCTATCATTTAATTTCGTTATTTTTTTCCTATTTCCTTCTAAATCGTTTTGACTAGACGCAAAAAAAGATATCTTGGCCATAAGAACCTAAGCCCAGATATCCCGTCTCAACATTCTGTGATTTCCCACTCTTATCAAAGCATATGAATGATTTTCTCAGCCGTCTCTTTCCCGTTTTCAATACAATCCGGAATTCCCACGCCATAATAGGAACAGCCGGCCAGCAGGACACCCGGATAGGCTTGCGCCAGCTTTCTTTCCAATGCTTCTACTGTTTTTGGATGAGTAATCCTGTAAGTAGGCATATTGTCTGACCAGCTTGTTACAACACTTGTTACTGGTTCAGCCGTTATGCCTAGACTTTTCTGAATATCTGCCCGTGCAACCCGAAGCAGTTCTTCTTCATGTAAATCCTTTATATCAGGAAAGGATGGGTGGCTGCTTTTATAAAAAAGTCTGACCAATAGGTTCCCCTGTCTTGTGGTATGTTTCCACTTGCGACTTGTCCACGTGCATGCATTACATGCCAACTCTTCGGAATTAGGAGCAATAAACCCTGTTCCTTCCATGGGCAACTGCTGATCTGGAACATCATATCCGAGATATACACTGATTAGTGAACTTGTTTTTAACTGGGCAAATTCATGTTCGAGATTTGCTTGATTTAACAGGATTTCAGCCGCATGGTGAGGAACACTGAGAACTACTTGATCAGCCTCAATTGACTCCCCGTCAGTAAAGATAACCTGATAGCGATTATCTGCCTTTCTAATTTGGCTAGCCTTTTTATTTTTTAAAATATCAGCCTCTTCTAAGTGATCTTCAATCGCCTGAATCAATGTTTCAAGTCCATTTTTAAAGGATAGAAATTTCTTCTCATTTTTACTTAAGTATTTTTCTTTATTTGCTTCAAGACCCTTTATAATACTTCCATACCGATCTTTATACTCTAAGATATAAGGCAGTGTAGAACCAATCGTTAAATCACTAAGTTTTCCGGAATAAACACCTGAAAGAACAGGAGCAATTTGTTTTTCAACGAATTCCTTACCGAGAAAATACTCAAGGAAATCACCAATTGAATCATGCATCGTGAATGATTCATTTTTTGTATAAAAATCCTTAAGTGCTTCTACTTTTCCTTCAGCAGATACAAGAGTTGTTTTCGCCAATGACTCAATACTGGTTGGAATTCCGAATACTGCATCGGCAGGAATTGGTTTTAGCTCTCCCTCTGTATAAAGATAAGATCTGCCAGTTGCATTATAGACAACTTCTTCTTCAATCCCCAGTTCTTGGATAAAAGGCATCACATTTTCTTTCCGCGCTACAATGGAGTCTGCCCCTTCCTCGATTATAAATCCTGGTTTTCTCGCAGTTCGGATTTTTCCGCCAAGCTTATCAGATGCTTCTGCCAGAATTAAATGAACATCTGATTGATTCGCCTTTTTCCATTTATGTAACTCATATAGAGCAGATAAACCCGTTATTCCGCCACCGACAATCAATACTGTTTTCACTCAAGTCACACCCTCTACTATACCCTTGAGTAAAAATACCCAAAAGAGCTTTTCTCCCCTCGATTATAAATCGAAGCTATCTTTTATATCCTTAACTCACCGCTAGACAATCGACAACATTTGACAAATTTCGGGTAATTGGTCCCGAACTCTATTTTCCCACCGATTCGTCTTTTTGTGCAACCCAAAAAGCAATAATTATTGACAATATAACAAACAAAATCGGCGCATAAAAAACTAAAAACCCATCCATCGCTGAATCCTCCTAGCTGAGCGTAAACATTTCTTTTGAAACAAGAAAAACCGGGGCGTGACAGGCAGCACCCCAAAGGCAGAAAAGGGTTATTGTGATCCTTGTACATAGTCCTTATTAAATAAGAATAGTTTCAAGAGCAGATAAATGGACGGAATCAGCAGGCCAAATCCAGCCAGGAACGCAATAATAAGAGAAATCGCCATTGCCTCGTTTGTTAAGCTGTCATAGATAGAAAGATAGGGATACAGCAAGTATGGATAATGAGAAATTCCGTAGGCAAAAAAGGCGAGGAAATATTGGCCAATCATCAGCCATACGGCCAATCCATACCCTTTTTTTCTCCATATTAAATAAACAGCTGCTAGGAAAAACAAAAGCGATCCCGCAAACATCCACCAAAGATCGACCATCCGTTCATAGTGCAAAGGTGTATGGGAACGCAATTCAACCATGATTCCGGATGCCGCTAGTATAGATGGCCCTGCCCAGAACAGTGCATACTTCCGGAGCAATTCGGTCGCACCTTTGTCATTAGCCTGATGAGCATACCATGTTAAAAAAACGGCTGAGATGTAAAGGACAGCAGCCAGGCTCAGCACCGCAATACTCCATGTTAAAGGACTTGTAAAAAGGGTCCAGTAATTTAAAACTGGCCCTGATTCAATTGTCACAAACCCGCCCTCAGAAATCGTAAAGACAATAGACAATGAGGCGGGAATAAAGAGACCGGAGAGACCGTACAAATAGATATATCGCTTATGTATAAGCCCACCGTATGTTGTAAAGGCGTAATAAGAACCGCGAATCGCCAGAAGCACAATGGCAATACTCACCGGAACCAGTAATGAGGTGCCATAATAATAAGCAGTTCTTGGAAAAAAACCGACTATCCCGACAAAAAAGAAAACTAAGAAAACATTGGTCACTTCCCAGACAGGAGACAAATATCGCTGAATAATTTTCGTTAAAATATGCTGCTTCCCTGTTAACGTTCCATATGCATTAAAAAAGCCTGCTCCAAAATCTATTGAGGCAACGATAACATATCCGAAGAGAAACAGCCATAATACAGATATCCCAATTATTTCTATTTCAAATGTCATAGAGACTCACCAACCTTATCGAGCTCTCTGTCTGCTAATTCCCGTTCAACTGTATTTTTACGGAACATCCGCATTAGAACGACAACACTTGCAACCCCTAAAACAAGGTATAAACCGGCAAATAACCATAACATCAGGTCCACATCCCCACTTGTCGTGGACGCATTTACGGTTTTTAAAATGCCCCGTAAGACCCACGGCTGTCGTCCCACTTCATCGAGCCACCACCCAGCCTCGATGGCCAATATAGATAATGGCCCTCCGAGTACAATCAGCCAATGAAACCATCGGGAGGAAACAAATCTCCATTTTCTCGCAATCCCGAGGACATACAAAAGGGACAGCAGCACTAACATCATCCCAATTGTCACCATCGAATCAAATAAATAATGAATATAAAGAGGCGGTGTTTCTTCTGCAGGAAACTGGTCAAGTCCGATTACTTCTTCATTAGGAAACCCATGAGCTAATATACTAAGCGCGTATGGAATCTTAATCGCATACTTCACTTCCCCGTTATCAAGCACCCCATATAGAATTAGCGGCGCACCCTCTTCTGTTTCAAAATGCCATTCAGCCGCAGCTAATTTTTCCGGCTGATATTCTGCCAGATATTTTCCTGATAAATCTCCTTGTACAGCTGTAGTAATTGAAAATATAAGGCCCAGTTTCATTGTTAAAAATAATGCTTTTTTATGATAAATATGTTCGGAACCTCTTAGAAGTCTGTATGCTCCAATCGCTGCAAGCACAAAGGCCGCTGTCATATATGAGGTCGCTAAGACATGAGCTACCTTAGTCGGAGTTGCCAGATTAAACATGGCAACAAGCGGGTTAATATTGACAAGTTCCCCGTTTACCACATCAAATCCGCGAGGCTGATTCATAAAAGAATTCACCATGGTAATAAAAACGGCGGAAAAGGAAGCACCAATTGCTACCGGAATTAACAGCAGCAAATGCTTTTTTTGATTCTCAAACCGATCCCATGTATATAAGTAAATCCCAAGAAAGATCGCTTCAAAGAAAAACGCAAAGGTTTCCATAAATAAAGGCAGTGCAATAACCTGACCGGCTACTTGCATAAAGTGTGGCCAGAGCAAGGAGAGCTGCAAGCCAATTGCTGTACCCGTCACGACTCCAACAGCAACAGTAATCGCGTACCCCCTGGTCCATCTTCTCGCTAATAATATGTAATGCTCATCCTTTTTCTTAATCCCAACCCATTGGGCAATCATGATCATAAGCGGGATTCCGACCCCAATGGTTGCATAAATAATATGAAAGGACAAAGTCAATTCTGTTAAAACCCGACTATAGAAAACGGCATCTTGATTCCCGATTTTGGCCGCCCCCTTTCCTTATCCGGAAAAAATCCTGCCGATAAAGGATAATCCCGTAATGGTTGCAACAATAAAAGATAACCATATAAGTAAGCGTTCATGCTTTTTGTACATGTCTTCACCCCATTAGATTCTATTTCCTAAAAGGTAAATATTGAGTCACTCTGTAGTATCCCCAAAATTTCAAATTTCTTCCGATAAAAATTGAACGACAATAGTCATCAGTGTGTCTTTACTTAAAAATCCTTATAAAATATGCACATTTGCCTAATCAAATGGATGAATCACTTTTCGATGGAAGGAAAAACTTCAAATAAAGCAAGAATAACATTCTATAATCCTCGGAAAATTTTTTACTTGTAATTTAGTAAGACTATGGCTATAGTTATTTGTGTAAATCCAAGTGTCAAGACACATATCAAGGAGGGAATACTAATGGCGGAGAAACCTATTTCCCAAAGAAAACTGCTCGGAATTGCTGGAACAGGTTGGATGTTCGATGCGATGGACGTCGGAATGCTGTCCTTTATCATAACTGCATTAGCGGCAGAATGGAAATTAACACCGGATGAAATGGGCTGGATTGGAAGTGTTAACTCGATCGGGATGGCAGTTGGAGCCCTTTTGTTTGGACTTTGGGCTGACAGGATTGGCCGTAAAAATGTTTTTATCATTACGCTCGTTTTATTTTCACTGGCAAGCGGATTTTCCGCTCTGACAACCTCATTAGGCGCCTTTTTAATTTTGCGATTTTTAATCGGAGCTGGACTTGGAGGAGAACTGCCAGTTGCATCCACTCTCGTTTCTGAAAGTGTCCCTGCTAAAAATCGCGGCCGGGTAGTAGTTCTGCTTGAAAGTTTTTGGGCATTTGGCTGGCTATTATCAGCTATTATTTCTTACTTTGTCATTCCTGAATATGGCTGGAGAGCGGCACTAATCATTGGAGCACTTCCAGCATTGTACGCTTTATACTTGCGGGTTAAATTGCCTGATTCCCCGGCTTTTTCACCAGAAAAAGTCGAAAAGCGCTCTATTTTAGAAAACTTGCGGGAAGTTTGGTCAAAAGAACATGCCCGGTCCACACTAGTATTATGGGTTCTTTGGTTCACCGTTGTTTTTTCTTACTACGGCATTTTTCTATGGCTGCCAAGCGTGATGGTAATCAAAGGATTTACCATGATAAAAAGCTTTGAATATGTATTAATTATGACTCTTGCCCAATTGCCGGGCTACTTTAGTGCAGCATGGCTGATAGAAAAAATGGGAAGAAAGTTCGTCCTCGTAACCTACCTGCTAGGGACGGCGGCTTCTGCTCTTGTCTTCGGAAATGCAGAAACAACCGGTTTACTCATGACTTCAGGTATTCTTATGTCCTTCTTTAACCTGGGGGCGTGGGGGGCTCTCTATGCTTACAGCCCTGAACAATATCCGACTGTTATCCGCGGAACCGGTACTGGGATGGCTGCAGCAGTTGGTCGGGTTGGCGGTATTTTAGGTCCGCTTCTAGTAGGATCGATGGTTGCCGCAGGCTATTCCATCGGTGTGATTTTTACAATATTCTGTATTAGCATCATTATTGGCGTTTTAACAGTAGCATTCCTGGGAAGAGAAACCCGTCAGGTGGAAATTGTTCAATAAATAGAAAAAAGGTGCCTCCTCAACTTGAGGATTGGCACCTTTTTTGGCAGGAATGAATTTTTATGAAAACGTTGCGTGACTAGCACACCCTAAAGCTTATTTGCGCAGCTTCTCAATTTCGTCCGCTACGAACTGTACTTGTGTTCCTACGACAACTTGAATATTGTTTTTACCTACAATATTAATACCATGAACACCTGTGCTCTTGATTTTCTGCTGGTCAACAGCATCCATATCTTTTACTTCCACTCTTAGACGGGTTACACAGTTTGTTAAAGAAGTAACGTTTTCGTCTCCGCCTAATGCTTCATATATTGTAGCTGCCATCGCCGCAAATTTGCTTTTTCCAGATTGAGCGGCTATAGCCTCTCCAGCTGTCTTTTCCTCTGTATCTTCTTCTCTTCCAGGAGTCATTAAATTAAACTTTGTGATCATAAAGCGGAATACAAAGTAATAAATAACTGCAAACACAAGTCCTTGGACTAAGAGCATATATGGCAGGTTAGCCAATGGAAGTCTAGAACTTAGGAAAAAGTCGATAAATCCTGCACTGAACCCGAATCCGGCTGTCCATCCAAAGGTGGAAGCAATGAACAGCGACAGACCTGTCAAAACAGCATGAGTCACATATAGAACAGGAGCCACAAACATAAAGGCAAATTCGATTGGTTCAGTTACACCTGTTAAGAATGCGGCAAACCCCCCTGCTAACATCAGCGAGGCTACCATCTTCCTCTTCTTCGTTTTTGCCGTATGAACCATGGCAAGGGCTGCTGCCGGCAGACCGAACATCATGACTGGGAAGAAGCCGGCTTGGTACATACCTGTTACCCCTTTTTCTCCCTCACCGGACCAGAAGTTACCGATATCATTTATTCCCGCAACATCGAACCAGAACACGGAATTTAATGCATGGTGCAGACCAATTGGAATTAAGAGGCGGTTAAAGAATCCGTAAAGTCCCGCACCAATCGCTCCTAATCCACTAATCGCTTCACCAAATGAAACCAATCCAGTATAAACAACTGGCCAGACAAAGAATAAAATAGCAGAGGCGACTAACATCGCAACCGCTGTCATAATCGGCGCCAAACGTTTGCCACTGAAAAATGCCAATGCTGCAGGTAATTGGACGTGACTAAAACGGTTATACATAGCTGCAGCAACGGCACCAGAAAAAATACCAATGAATGCATTATTAATTTTACCAAATGCTGCGTTCACTTCAGCTTCATCTATACCTTGAAGCATCGCTACTGAACCGGTTGACAGTAAAGTTGTCACAACTAGAAATCCAACTAATCCGCTTAATGCAGAAGCTCCATCTCTGTCCTTGGACATTCCTAAGGAAACCCCAACTGCAAAAAGGATTCCAAGATTGTCTAAAATAGAACCGCCCGCCTTGATTAAAAAGGCGGCAACCGGGCTGCCAGCCCCCCATCCGTTAGGGTCGATCCAATAACCAATCCCCATTAATAGGGCCGCCACAGGTAAAACAGCTACCGGTAGCATCAAGGATCGTCCGATTCTTTGTAAATAACTCATCATACCAGTCATTCACTCCTTTTTTATTGATTTTGAACTATGACACATTTAATACGTTTGTATCCCCCTTTCATTTTACCTCGGACACTACTATAAATCTATGTCCTCAAAATAAAAAAAAGCAGCGGCTCATGAAAAAATCGAGTCCCTGCTCTTGCTATATATAACATACATAGTGAAACAAGAAAAACCGGTGCCTGCCTGGCACCCCGAAGTGAAGTTTACATTCCTAATAATTCAATGATTCCCTCGTCCGATGCTAAGATCATATCGGTATGAATATAGTCTGAGTTGAACAGTTCTTTTAGATCTTCAAATTGCAGATTGTTTGCTTTTACCAATGAATCATCTGCTTTATAAATGTATAGGGTAAAATACCGGTTTAAAAATGTTAAAAAATCATTGACGGCGATCCCGGATTTTTCAATATATTCGCTATTGAATTCGATAAATCCAAGCATAGCTGCACTTGTTTCAAAAATGGTTGTCATCCCTTTTAATACAAAAGCTTCATAACCTTCCACATCGACTTTAAATAATACCGCCTTATTCATTGCAATCCCCTGCACCAGCGAATCGATTGTGGTTGAATGAACAGCTACTGGCTCAACCATCTGATGAGAGGGCCTGTAGGAAGCAGAAGAAGTGCCAGACCAGTGTTTATCAACAAAGAACACTTTTTCTTCATCATCTTTATCTGCTGCAAAGGTATTAAATAAAAGAATCTGTGCTTTATTTGGATGTACATTTTTTGATTGCTCGATATATTTGAATAATTGACGGTTTGCTTCTACACCGTAAATCATTGTGTGGCTTGGGTAAATGGCAGAAAAAATACATTCGCCGTAATTGACTCCCACATCAATAATAAGATCTGGATTCATCACATGAACAGCCTGACTCCAAAAATGGGTCATCCGCTTTTGCGTCATCCCATTACTAATTAACAAAGCCCGCCCCCTGTTTTCCTCTGAATTAACATATAAAATGGTTGAAGAAGGCAAGACCACTTTTTTCGGAAGCTTCTCCGCTTTTAATGTCTTATATTTGAGTAATATCCCAACATCAATAAGAAATTTCCATAGTTTCGGATAGTTCTCCCACATTTTTAAAAGAAAAGGTTTTCGAATAGTTGCTTTCATGAATGCCTCCTGTAAATAAACAAATAGTACGTCCTCTTTTATGTTTTCGTACTACTATATGAATCTCCTCTCTTATGTAAGAGGATTTAACATAGAATTTACAATCGGAGGAGTTTGATAACTAGACACTGAACAAGAATGATTCTGCCCTGTTCCCATCGGCATTGTCCTTTAGACGTTCTTTGATCGACGATTCCGTTCTGTTCCTGTCAACAAAGCTAGTCCCGCCAAAATAACAAAAAAAAGAGAAGAGAACGTCGCACATTGAATTCTCTTCTCCTTTTCTATATACGCTCTTAATCTCCAATAGCTTTAGCCAGTTTATTGCCAGGCTGTTTTCCTTCAAAAGGATCCTCTGCCGGCTTCGCTCTTTTAATAAAGAAGGCAAGTATCAAAGCAATAACTGTTAGGATCGTTGCAATTAGGAACGTGTCGTCAATGCCCCCAAGCATGGCTTCCAACATAATATGCTGCTGGACATCAGCAGTAGGTTGGCCAACGACATTTCTCATCAGTTCATCCGTATAAGCCTTCTCGCGAATCGACATAATCGTAATCAAGAAAGCTGTACCAATTGCCGCTGAGACTTGGTTTAATGTATTGTTCATAGCTGTGCCATGCGGATAATAAGATCTTGGCAGCTGATTTAAACCGTTTGTTGAAACTGGCATCATTACCATCGACATCCCAAGCATTCGA
Organism: Bacillus litorisediminis; assembly: GCF_022808645.1. GTDB lineage: Bacteria > Bacillota > Bacilli > Bacillales > JC228 > Bacillus_BF > Bacillus_BF litorisediminis. Next base: position 24,302 of record NZ_JAKZKT010000021.1, on the reverse strand, counting down.
ACTGCATGCAGAATAACAAGGTTTAAATAAGTTGTTTCAAATGATAATTGGCTAAATAAATAAGTAGTAAATGTTGTAATAACGAGTCCGATAATTGCTAGAATGCGACCACCAAATTTATCAAATAATCTCCCGGTAACAGGGGACATCGCTGCATTTAGCAGGGCTCCAGGGAGAAGCATTAAGCCTGTTTCCATCGGTGAAATACCGCGAATTGTCTGTGCATAAATAGGCAGCAGCAAAAAGCCGGAAAACATCGCCATATTTAAAATCATAGTAATAGCTGAAGCTAAACTAAACATCGGGTATTTAAAAACATTAAAATTCAGCATAGGTTTTTCTAGTCTGGATTGACGGCGGATAAAGAAAACTAGAGAAATCGCACCAAGGATAATCGTTCCGTATACGAAAGGACTTCCCCAGCCCTTGTTACCTGCGGAACTAAATCCATACAGCAAGCTGCCAAATCCTATTGTGGATAAAATGACGGAAATCGTATCAAGATGAATCTCTACCTTCTCTTTTTGATCCTTTAATAAGAAAAAGCCTAATATTAAAATCAAAGCTGCAATAGGGGTGATAAAATGAAACAGCATTCTCCAATCGTAATGTTCAATAATCCAGCCTGATAAAGTCGGACCAATTGCTGGCGCAAACATTAAAATAAGTCCAAACACTCCCATTGCAGTTCCCCGTTTTTCAACCGGAAAACTGACTAGCATGACATTCATTAACAACGGCATCATAATGGCTGATCCCGAAGCCTGAACCATACGGGCTGCTAATAATACTCCAAATACATCTGCCATTCCAGCAATAATGGTACCGGCTGTAAATAAACTCATAGCAACTAAAAATAGTCGGCGAACTGAGTATTTTTGAATTAAAAAGGCGGTGGTTGGAATTAATATCCCGTTTATTAACATATAGCCGGTTGTCGACCACTGGACAGTCGCGGTATCAACATGTAAATCTACCATGATTGAAGGCAATGCAACATTTAATAAAGTATTATTTAAAAACGAGATAAAAGCTCCTATCATTAAAATGGCGAGGATCCCATATGGCGGACGATTTGTATTAGCCACAGTTTGGTCCATAGTTCTTCCTCCTCTGTACACTCAGTTCAGATTGATCTGCTTTCTTTTAAACACAAACTATATCATATACCATGAGTACAAAATGTGCAATCAAAAAATATCCCATTATATCAACGTTTGTATCTACTCTAATAATAATGTATTATACTATTTGTACTGCTAGTACATTTAAAGGTAAAGGTGATTATAATGAATGACCGAAAACAGCATGTGATTAATAAAGCACATCAACTATTTATTGAGAAAGGATTTCAAGCCACATCCATTCAGGATATTTTAGAATACAGCGGAATTTCAAAGGGGACATTTTATAATTATTTTTCATCTAAAAACGAATTATTAATCGCAATTTTTCATTCTGTCTACAAAAAGATGGAGAAAGAGAGAAATGAATTATTGATCGGTCAAGATCCAGGAGATATTGAAATCTTTATTAAACAGATTGTCCTCCAGCTCAGGTCAAATCGAACAAATAAATTAGTGAATCTGTTTGAAGAAGTAATTTTTATACCAGATGAAGAATTAAAAGAGTTTATCAAACGCGGACATTTAAAGATGCTGCAATGGTTATATCAACGGTTTATTGATATCTTCGGGGAAAGCAAGAAACCCTACCTATTCGATTGTGCGATTATGTTTAAAGGCTTTTTATTCGAAAATCTTAAGCACCATACCTTTGCACGAAGACCACATGAGAGTATAACCGAAGTTGTCCGTTACAGTGTAGCGCGGCTGGTGAGCATGGTAAACGATGTATCTGAGAAGGGAGAGCAATTATTTCCTCCTGAGCTATTAGAACAATGGTTTCCCGAAAGCGCGGCACATAAGCATGTATCCCATGAAGAAATTGTCCGAACCGTTTCTTTATTAAAAGAAGAGCTGGTAAATCACGAAGATCAAGCTAAATTCAAAGCACTGCTTGATTTCATCCAAAGTGAAACCCTTCACGCAAAGGAACCCCGCCGTTTCCTAGTCGAAAGTGCGTTTTTATCATTAAAAGCAATCCATCCCCCATCTCTGAAATGGACTCAAAATTTGCAAAAGCTTGAAGAATTAGTTTAGATTATACCAGCCGATTAATCAAATTTTTAAATATACAACTAGAAAAAAAGGGTGGTGCCTGGCACCACCCTTTTACATGCTCTTATCTAAATAGCGCATATTCGCATACCCTTTTTTACGCCGGTACCAGATCGTAAGCACAGAAACTAAGATTAAAACAATAGAAACGACCTGGGCAATCCGCAAACTATCAGTGAGCATTAAGCTGTCGGTTCTCATTCCTTCGATAAAAAAACGCCCGACTGAGTAATACATAATATAAGTCAAAAATAACTCACCGCGTCTTAAATTGACCCGTCGTAAAGACATGAGAACAATAAACCCCACAAAATTCCAAATGGACTCATATAAGAATGTAGGATGATAATACATCCCATTTATGTACATCTGATTAATGATAAAATCCGGTAAATACAAATTTTCGAGAAATTCTCTTGTTACTGGCCCCCCATGAGCTTCCTGATTAATAAAATTTCCCCAGCGCCCAATAGCTTGAGCCAAGATCAGGCTTGGAGCTAAAATATCAACTAATTTCCAAAACGAAATTTTACGAACCTTAGCAAACACTATAATCGTTAAGACTGCACCCGTTAGTACGCCATGCATGGCCAGCCCGCCTTCCCGGACAGCAAAAATCTCAAGGGGATGTTCGGCATAATATTCCCATTTAAACATCACGTAATAAAGGCGTGCAAATATAAAGCAAACCGGCGCTAAAAATAGGACAAGATCAACAAATGTATCTTTTGGAAGATCTCGCCGTTCACTTTCACGTATGGCCAGCCATAGACCCAGAATGGCCCCTGAAATAATAATAACACCGTACCAGTATATCTCAATCCCGCCAAGTTCAATGGCAACCCGATTGATTGGCTGAATGTTATTTTCCATACTAAGACCCCTTTTACATTTTAATTTTTAGTGTTTCAGTCAAGAGCTATTACGCCATTGGTACTTGAGGAATGACCTGCCCTTCAATTCGTTCGAAAATATCATCTAAATCCCTGCCTGTAATGGTAAGACCGTGATTTTTAAGCCCAATGACTGCCCGAGATGGGTCTTCAGCACGCCGAACGAGTTCCGCCACTGTTTCTGCTAATTGAATAGTTCCGCATGGATAGTTAATTTCCGTTGCTTCCACCCCATCCATCCAGGCATGGATATGGACGATTGCCCCTACATTTGGATGTTCTTTATAAATCATCCAATGTTCGATTGCATCAACCGATGCCCTTCTTGGAGTAATACTTGGCGGAACTCTAATTTCCATTGCATTTTTCTTTGAATTAAATCCTTTGATATGTAAAATATCCTGGCCAATTATGCGTAAATTTGCCTTGTTACATCCGCTGGCACTCATCCAGAAGCGGCTTTCATCGTGCCGGCTGCTTAGATTCCCGTAGCTCAAGCCCCCAATCCCGTATAATTTTTTTAACTGACGCATATCGCGAGGTGATAGATATTTATCGAGCGGAAAAGGAGCAGGCAGCAAGTTCATTTGGTCTAATTTTTTACCTGCCACATACATTTTTTCTGTTATTTCATTACCACTCCATAATTCTTGATCCAAATCTTCGACAAAGTCATTGTCAATCACTAATTGAGATGAGGCAACCGGTTCTAATCTTTCATAAATCTTTTGAAAAAATTCTTCTTCATCTTCATTTTCATAGCTTAATTTATAAAATCCCTGTTCAGGTGTAATAAAATAAACATCCGTTTGCTCATCGGTATTTACGATAAAAACTAAATGATTGGCTAGCGATCTGACTAAATACGGATAAGCTGCTTCAAATATATTTTCCGGTTCTTCATTATTCTCCAATATAGAAATGACAAAAGTCGCTTGCGCTTTTCTGCGGAAAGGTCTAGGGTTTTCATGGTTAATGACATTGAATACAATTCTAATATCATCAATCGGCTCCTCAGAAAATTCATACCCTTGAGAAGAGAATTTGTCCTTTAATCCTTCCGTATACCATGTAAGAAAAGGTGATTTTTCCGCACCTGTTATTGTAAAGTTCTTCATCATCATGTCCTCCTTACTTTGATTTAAAAAATCTTAGTTGTAGTTAGGGTTCAAAAACCACCTTAATTGCTGCACCATTTTTCTTATTAAAAGCAGTATCTAGAGCACTTCGATAATCCTCTAGCGGAAAACGGTGGGTCACTAATGGTGCAAGATCAACCTTGCCATCACGCATTAGCTCAATTGCAATATCAAACGTTCGTACTCTCCTCCCCTTGAACATCTCGGTGCTATAAGCAAAGCAGCCTTTAACATCTAATTCGTTCAGCCATACAGTCGTCCAATCAATCCCATCCATTATGCTAGCCAGTCCTAATAAAACAATTTTGCCTCCACTTCTGGAAAACCGAAGTGCATCATTAATACTCTGTTTTCTCCCTACACACTCAAAAACAAGATCTGCACCTCCCTGAATAACCTCCGGACCAAAAAGCGGTTTTAATACCTGGCCATTCAGAGCTTTCGCTAAGGAATCAACATAGTTCTTTTGCAGATAAACGATATCGTCTGCACCGTAACCTGCGGCCATCTCGGCTTGAAAAGGATGTTTTACCAATGCAACAATTTTGCATGGAATATCCAGTGCCCGAATTGCGGCAATCACACATATCCCAATCACTCCCCCTCCTATGACTAAAACAGTGTCATTATGATTAGGAGGATTTCTTAAAACACTGTGTAAAGCACAGCTAAATGGCTCAACCATCACACCGTTTAAATCATTTACATGATCAGGGAGTTTAAAGACCTGGCTTTTATGGGCTACTAAACAGGAACTCCAGCCTCCCCCTGTATCGCGGCATGTCCCAATTAATAATCCTGGTGAGAGGTTCCCCTTATGTTTATGAATACATAGGCTAAAATTACCCTCTAAACATGCGGGGCATGGTTGTTCAATTCCTCTTGATATACATGACAAAATCGGGTCTATCACCACTCGATCCCCCCGATTGAAATGAGTAACGTTTGATCCAGTTTCTGCAATTTCCCCTACAATTTCATGACCGATTGTAAACGGGAATGAAACAAATGGTGAAGTGGCAGGACTATCTTTTAAAAAAATGAGGTTTAGATCACTGCCGCAAATCCCTCCAAATTTGACCTTTACTTTTACCCAATCCTCATTCGGAAGTTCAGGCTCTGCCTGGTTCCGAAATTGCAAGCAGGAAAATCTGGAATCCCAATACACAGAAGGGATTAATCTGCCGATCAATTTGCTGGAAATATAGCGCGGCATTTTAAAATCGAATTGTAAAGCTTTCACTAAAGTCACCTAGTTTCTTTACCAATTTAGGTTTAATTTTCCCTGAGTCTTTCCGTTTTATTCACTAATTACATAAATATGGAAACAATATTCACATGAAATGAATAGATGTGAGCGCATAGAAAGAAAAATAGTATGAGAGTTATAAATTTGAGTGAGAGAGTATCTTGCAGGCCGGAGGATTTTATATGGGTACAAAAAGCAAACAGGCATTGATGGTTTATAACGCGTTTTCAGGAAAAAAAGGGACTCATAAAGACTTTCCCATACTTTTAAAAAAACTTTCAGAAATGGGGTACCAATTAGACATCGTTCAGCCAACAAGCGTCAAAAGTGCGGATCATACAATAAAAAAAGCATGCAAATGTAAATGGGATGCCATATTTATTGCTGGTGGTGACGGCACTGTAAACCAAACGCTCCAATTGATCGCGGATGAAGAATATAGACCGCCTATAGGGGTATTTCCATTTGGAACCAGCAACGAATTTGCCAAATATATCGGTGCTTCTTCCAATACGGAAGCTCTTTCCATAATCGAGAGGGGCCAAACTAAACCAATAGACATCGGAAAAATTGGAAATAGATACTTTGCCAATATTGCAGCAGCAGGATGGCTCGCTGATATCACCTATAAAACATCCCCTGCTCTAAAATCTAGTTTTGGCGAATTAGCATATGGTCTTTATTTTTTAAAAACATTTTTGCTAACAAAACAATCAGCTGCGATATCAATTGAAATTTCGCCTGATGAAGTCATCTCAGACGTTGCTTTATTTTTAATCATGAATGGAAACTCTGTCGGGCCATTTGAGCGCCTTATTAAGAATTCAACCGATAATGATGGTTCTTTTCATCTTCTCACCATAAAAAAATCCAATCGGCTTCACCTGTTTTTTTCTTTACTTGCCATTATGCTCAACATAGCTGAGCACCCATCCATGATTCGGTTTACAAAAATAAAAACGGGCAGCTTCACATTTCCAGAGCCGATTGCACTTAACCTCGATGGGGAACAAGCCTTTGCAAATAATCTGGATTTTACCGTTATACCTCAGCATCTTACTGTTTTTAGCTAAAACAGCTTGTACCGCCCTGTATAATCATAAATGAAGTCGGCTATAATTTTGCTAAAAATACAAGAATAGGTGAGTTCTTTGTATCATTTCATTGTTAATAAAGTTTCTGGGAATGGAAGAGCACTCAAAATTTGGTCGAAAATAGAAAAATTACTTCAGAATAAGGACGTCAGCTACCGTGTTTTTTTTACAGAGAAACCTAAACACGCGACTTTATTGGTTCGGGAACTGAAATTTCAGGAAAATGTGACGGCAATCGTGGCAGTAGGCGGTGACGGCACCGTTCAGGAAGTCATCAATGGACTTGTAAATACCAATATTCCTTTAGGAATTATTCCGGCTGGGTCTGGAAATGATTTTTCAAGAGGACTATATGTGCCTTTAAAACATGATGAAGCCCTTGAACGTATTTTAAATGGAGAACCAAAAGTGATCGATATCGGATTAGTAAATTCCACTTATTTTTGTACTGTGGCAGGAATCGGATTTGACGGAGAAGTGGCTCAAAAAACAAACGCTTCCATATATAAAAAATGGCTAAATTACGTAAGATTGGGGCAAATCTCATACATCTTTAGTGCACTAAATGTTTTATTAAAATATAGACCTGCAGATATCTCATTAATGGTTGACAAAAAATTATACAAAATCCCGAAAGTATGGTTAATTGCCGTTGCTAATTTTCCTTTTTATGGCGGTGGAATTGCCATTTGCCCAGAGGCTAAAAACAATGACGGATTGTTTGACATTTGCATTGTCCAAGGCATGTCCAAACTTGAATTTTTGAGGGTCTTTCCATTAGCTTTTAAAGGAAATCATACAACCTCTCCTTTTATAAAAATTATAAGAGGTAAAGAAATAACAATTGAATCCCCATCCCCATTGATGATCCATGGAGACGGGGAAATGATCGGGCAGACCCCTGTCCAAATTAAAATTGAACCAAGTGCATTGCATGTAATGTAAGCACTAAATAAAAGGACCCCTTTTTATGATTGTCATAAAAAGGGGTGCCTCATTTTGTAAAAAGTAAATTACTTCCTCTTCAGCATTTCTTCATAAGCCTCTTCATAATCAAATTCAACTAACTCGACGATCAATTCATTAATTTTTTCAATGATACCTTTAATGAATTCAATCATGATGTTATAGATCTCCTTTCCGGTGCTGTCACCATTTGAAATGTCCTGTTTCAGAAAAGTGTGTCACAAATTGCGGTATTTTATCCAAAGATTCATAAATAAAATGAATGAAACATGTATACATAAATCTAAAAAGAAGCACTGCCCGCTAACGGAGAAGTGCTTCTTCTATGTTTTACAAGATATACTCAATCATTAAACAAACGTTCATTTAATTTTTGAATAGAACAATTAACGGGCCAATTCATGTCAATCAAGACTCCTTTTTAGCTAAATCCGTTATATAATCGAAAAAAGCATCTCGGTTGACATCATACACTAAATTAACTGGTCTGCCGTCAGCAGCTTCCACGGTTCGGCCTTGGCTAGGTCCGTCTGTAATCACCTTGCTATAGAGTCTTTCCACTTTTACTAAATCCCTGTTTCCTACGAACGCTGTCGTTAATACATCCCACAGGTAGTAGGTTGAGTTCGTAGCAAAATGGACAAGAGGCGGTACCATAGCGTAGCATTGCCCGAGAAAATCGACACCCAGATGTTTTCGTTCAGCAGCCCAACGTTTCCGGACATCCAGCGTTAACGGCACCTTGTTTGTACTTTCTAATGCGACTAAATCTATCTCAATCTTACTTTCCCAGACACGTCCAACCGCTTCCGGGTCCCAAAACGCATTCCACTCAGCTGTTCCATCATGTTCAGGTTCTTCCACATTCCCCGCTTCCCGGAAGGTTCCACCCATCCAGACAAGCCGTTCTATTTTTTCTTCGATATCTGGAGCTGCATCCAATGCTCGCGCTAAATCCGTAAGCGGACCTGTAAACAGAAGGGTTGTTTTTTCATCTGATGATTGGATTTTCTCAATCATATGTAAGTGAGCTGGCTGGTCGGCCACTGTAGTAACAACCTTTCCAGACTCATTTAAAATCGGAAGAGCATCTACAAAAAAAGCATGCATGCGCCAATCCTTGGGAAACGGATTTTTACCGCGTGAATTAGACTCTGCCACGTCAAGCCCTATGCCATTACCAAAGCGGTCTATGATTTTACGGCTTGCATATACGGCCGGCTCTAAGTAGCAATCAGCAGGAATGACTGACACACCAGTCAGTTCAACACTATCCATTTTTAATAAAAGAAATAACGAAACGAGATCATCGACCCCGCCATCATGGTTGAAATAAACCTTTTTTGTCATTTAGATCCCCAATCTTTCCTATGATGATTAACCTATTTTAATAGTAAACGAAAATCCCGTAATAAGTAACCTCATAAATTAAGATCACTTTTCTAAACGATATTTTTCTTTAAGTGAATCAGGAGCCCACTTTATCATCCTTTCAATTATAAAGGCAATAATCACCGTATCATCAATGATTCCAAACAAAACCAAAAAGTCTGGAATTAAGTCAAAGGGAAAGAGGGCATAGCCTAAAATCAGCGCAAGACTCATTACTTTTTTCTTCGTCTCCACTTCCTTTGACAAAAAGAACTCCCCTATAAACGGAAGTGACTTCCAAAAAGTAAAGACAAATTTCATTCTTCTTAAAAATCTTGTCATGTCATCACCTTTTTAGGGCATGGATCTGCTAAAAAGCAGATCCCGCACCTTCATTATTATTTTCCAACAATCCGAATCACATCCAAGTCCTTGCTTTCTATTCCCTTTTCAAAAACTAATCTTGTTCTAAAATGGTAGCTTATTGTACCTGACGATACTTGAATTGATTCTGGGAGCAGAAAGCGAAACGGGATTCGCTCCGCGGTTTCACACTGAATATTCTTAGATGTTAATATCGTCTTCGTTTCAATGGTTTCTTCGGTTTCTCCTTTCAAATCCCCCCTGATCAAATCACACTCAATTCGCTTTAATTTTTGGACAACGGTCCCTCCCTTAATCAAAAAATATCCCTTTACCTCCTCGCCAGGTTTATACGTTTCATTTTCGAGGATTAGGTCAATCTGGGCTGAACCTATCCCTAAAAGAGACATATATTTTCTAAGTATCATATAGCTCCTCCTGCCCCAAAATTTTCATATTTCCTTTTTTCACTGTGTACTTGTCTTTCTTCAATTCGTTCCTCGATTTTTTCGATTTGTTCTTTATCTCTCAGTAAATCTTCTTTGTTTTTTCTAACTAATTCTAAAAAGTCTACTTTTGGTTTTCTCATCGTTTATCTCTCCTTTTATTACATTATCGGCTTGAAACGAAAAAAACCTTTACCGAATCCGGTAAAGGTTTTGTAAAAACAATAAAGACCTTTACCTAATAGGCAAAGGTCTTGCTAACAACGATTAGTTGCCAACAAAGCCGGGAGATTGGATACCCTCCGAACTGACGACTCTGTTGTAAAAGCTACTCCCCTTTAGGAGAACTTATTCCATTTGATACTTTTACTATAAAAGATGCTCTCACTTTTGTCAAATCGTATTTACGTAATCTCCTATATCCTCTGGTGACCGTTTTGTGACAGGATTTATTTGTGCGTTTTTTAAAAATAACTTCATTCCGAACAAAGCTGTTATCTTTTACTGTAATTTATATTGTAATACCATTATAGAAGTAACTACCTTCTAAATTTTCATCCCCCGAACCGAGCAATTATTGTATGTTTTTCGGCAAATAGAGGCGATTATGTCCTATATCACCAGTGGTATGGCGGAATCGGATTTATTACAGACAGCAGTTCCGCTAAGTTTTTTTATTGTCTCAAACTCCAAAAATTGGCTGCTACTATTTTATTAAAATAATGAAACCTTTTACATACTGTACCGTAAATAGTAAGAAGATTGGGAAGGTGATGTGAAGTAGTTTACTAGCACAATTTTATACAACTATTAGACATACTACTATATATACAGGAGAGGAATGCAATTATGAAAAAAATATTATCAGCATTACTAACGGCAGCGCTTATCTTTGCACCCGTTAGTCACTTTGTTTTCCCAGACCACATAACCACAGTAGAAGCCAAATCTTATAAATCAGGTAAGAAGGGCTTTAACTTCAATAACAGCAGCACAACGAATCAATCAAGTTTCCAAAACAAAGCCGATCATTCAACCATTAATAAATCTGCCACTGCCAATAAAACAGGCGGATTTATGACTGGCGGTCTTATGAAAGGCTTGATGCTAGGTGGAATTGCTGGACTCTTATTTGGCAGTCTATTTGCCAACATGGGAGTATTAGGTTATATGCTTGGCTTATTCGTTAATATTATGGCGATCGTTTTGGTGATTGCTTTAATCCGAGGTATATTGTCCTTCTTCAAGAACAAACGTAAAAAAGAGGAAGAAAATTCATGGAGAAGCTAATCATCTCTGAACAGGATATTATTAATGCCCTATGCGTGTATATAGCCCGAAAAAAGCAAGTGAAACCAGAAGAGGTGGAAGTCGAGCTCATGTATGATGATGACTATGGCTTTTCCGCAGAAGCCTATGTTCATGACAGAAAGCAGGTCTTGATTACGAAAAACATTATTGAGGCTCTGCGTTTGTGGCTGGATGAGTTTTTACACCGAGACCCTTTTGCTGGGATTGAGCTAGTGCTGGATGATATCGAGGGGATTATCGCAGTCATTAAATAAATGGTTAAAAAAAATCAACACTGTCAGATGGCAGTGTTGATTTTTTATCAGGAAAACTTTATCAAGAAATCCTATGCCTTTATCCCTTTAATCAGTCGGAAAAGCTGTTCAGTCATCATCCTCATATTCTCAAATGCATTCACAGGATCCATAGCTTCTTCTAGAGAAAGAGGGCCATTGGTGATCGAAAAGAATGACGTAATCCCCCGCTGGTTCAGAATGGAAGCCTCCTTTGTTACACCTCCAGCTAGTGCTATAACAGGAATATTAAATTGCGAAGCCAGTTGAGCGACTCCTAATGGTGCTTTCCCCATGGAAGTTTGACCATCAAGCTTTCCTTCACCCGTTATGACCAGGTCGACCCCTGCCATTTTTTCTTTCATACCAACGGTTTCGAATAATACATCTATTCCTGAATGAATCTCTGCATTTAGGAATCCGGCAAAGGCAGCACCTAGTCCTCCGGCAGCTCCTGCCCCCGAAATGTGCTGAATATCTTTGCCTAACTGAGCTAAAGTCAGGTTAGCAAAATGAGCAAGACCTTTATCTAACACTTGTACCATTTCTGGAGTGGCCCCTTTTTGAGGTCCATATATATAGGCAGCCCCATTTTCGCCAGATAGGGGATTAGTTACATCAGATGCTGCCTTAAACGTACAGTTTTTCAATTCTTTATGAACACCGGTTAAATCAATCTTGCGGATTTTTTGTAATTCAAGTCCGCCATATCCGATTTCCTTTTCATCATCATCAATGAAAGAAAATCCCAATGCCTGAAGCATACCGACCCCTGCATCATTAGTGGCACTTCCGCCCAAACCAACAATAAAGTCGCGGCAACCTTTTTCGATTGCATGCAGGATTAATTGTCCAACTCCATAAGTAGTTGTGTAATAAGGATTCCGTTCATTTACTGGAACAAGCGGAAGTCCGCATGCAGCCGCAACTTCAATCACAGCTGTTGTGCCATTTCCTAATATTCCATAAACTGCTTGAACCGGTCTGCCTAATGGGCCAATTACTTCTTTTTCTACGTATTTCCCTTGAGTTGCCTGAACAAGAGCTTCAACCGTTCCCTCTCCGCCATCAGCGATTGGAATGATGACAATTTCCGCATCATCATACACTTCTTTAATCCCCAAGCTGATTGCTTCACCGGAATCAACAGAAGACAGACTACCTTTAAACGAATCTATTGCGATGAGCACCTTCAACTGATAAACCTCCTGACACGATAAAAGAAAAAGACACTAGCTTCGTGCCTTTTTCTTTATTTTAAAACAAAATCGACTTGACTTGGTTGGTTTTTACAATAGTCTGGACTGAATTTTTGTGAACGTCTAGCTCTTCAGCCACTTTTTCATTCAAGTTTGCAAGATAGGCTTGGCCCATTTCACGATTGAACTTAAAGGCTGCCGTTTTTTCAGTATCTGTAGGATTGTAGAAACGCAGAACAAACTGATTGGCTTTTTCAGCCTTTTTCAGTGTACTTAGAACAACATTGGGCCCGGCTTCTTCCAACAAGCTGTATGTCAGTGGCGTTTTCATTTTCGCTTGATTTAGTTTCATTGCATCATATGGGATCTTATTATACGTTTCCACCGGTGTGAGATACTCTTTTGCGACACGAGCCACATTGGCCTCTAGAGCAGACCCTGGATGAGTGGTTATGGCAAAGTCTAATTCCAGTTTTCCAATCATTTGCGAATCAGGCGTAGCCAGTTTGATTCCAGATGGACGTCCGGGTCGGCGCAGCATCTCTTCTTTACCAAGGTAGCCGATACTTCTGAAAAGAGTAATCGCAATCGTATCAAACCTTTCTCCAACGATTTCGTATTCTCTTGTACTGTTGGTAAGGACACTCACACCATATGTGTCGTTGGATAGACCGACATAACTTAACATTGGATAAATCGAGTCTGGACGCTCATCCCAATTCTCTTGCTCCCAAACCTCCATTGCTTCATCCAGAACTTTTCGTTTAATTGAACCAAATTGGTTGTCGGAAATAGAGAATGCAGAGGCAATATTCGTCGGGATTAATGCCCGTAAACGATGATCCTTCGCCTGGTTATCAACTTCTATTTTTACTTCAATCATCGGTTTATGATTCGGTACCTTCACCACAAGACGAACATCTACAAATCCATCCATTATTCCTGCTTTTCTTTTTTCCAAATCAGACGGAACACTAAGTCTGTATTCAATATCCATAATTGCTTCATATTGATTTTGCGTTACGTCTACAGTTGCCTGTACCTGATCACTATATATCAATGTTTCGTTTGGTAATGGAGAAAAATCATATTCGTCTCCGTCGTCGCCGCCATTTTCCAGTAAAAGAACCTGGTTAAACCTTTGTTTGGTTTGCTTATCAAAAATATTTAAAGTTCCATTTGGATTAACGGTAATTTCATAAAAATCAGTGTCTACTTTTTCCGTTTCGGCTGCTGACTGATTGACTTCATGATCGCTTTCTGCTACAAAATACGTTTTATACCCCATGCTTGGAAGTGTATCCCTTAGCTGGATTGTATATTTAATGAATGGATCGTAGTTGCCGTAATGAACAATCTGCCTGTCTATCAGTCCTGGATCCATGATTTCACTTCCAAGAATCTCAAATTCAACTTCCTCAGCATTTTCATCAATCAGCTTAAATGACGTGAATTTTGAGATAACCTCTGTCGTCACGACCTCATTACGCTCATACGGAAGTAAATTAAAGGCAGTTAGCCGGTCATAATTCCACTCTGTATTCATGGAATCTACTATTTTTCTTTTATAAAACTTGATTAGCTGATCCACTCTTTCCTCTGCAAGGAAGAAACGATTGCAAATTTCACGGTGAACTTTATCCGAGCAGCAGCAGCCAATACTGTCATGAGCATGGTTTTTCATAATTTCCTTCCAGATCAGTTCAATTAAGCCATGATGATATTCAAAACCTAAGCTGTAAGCGATAGATGCCAGGGGCTCTAAAATATTTGTAATCTTGTTCTCGATTCTGGCATTAGCTGCCTTGATATCCATACGAGTGGAGTAAATACTGCGATGGACTCGCATATATTTGCCATCTAAAAATTCACCTGAAAGTGTCGCAAGACCTTCCTGTTTTTCAAGTTCAGCAAATACATTCTCATACTTGCTTAAGAAGAATTCACGGTCCGGATACAGTTTTCGGAGTTTTTCCATAATCGTGAAAATATTTTTTTGAATCGGCATTTGGTCGTGACCGTTAGGTAAAATAATATTCTCGGTAGTGGCTCCTCTGTCCAGCACCGTAAAATATTTATCAATCCGTTGCTGAAGTGCTTCCTCATCCTCTGGCAAGTATTTGCCGATTGCATACCCTAACGGAAACAATTGAACGAGAACTTTAGATCCATCATCCGTTTCCCAATAAAATTCTGTTTTATCGGTTCCATGACGTTCTGACGTGCCACGCCAAAAGATGGAATACTTAATATCAAATCCGTTTAAAATCATTGGCATTTGCGCCGATTGCCCAAATGAGTCAGGCAGATAGCCAATTTGCATATAAGGGCCAAATTCTTCGCTGTTTTTGATTCCATATAACAGATTACGGACAATTGACTCTCCGCCAACCACCATCTCATCAGTCTGCGTATACCATGGTCCTATAATAAGACGGCCCTCTTGAACAAGCTTTTTAACTCTTTCTCTGTTCTCTGGTTTTACGGCAAAATAATCTTCTAAAATGGATGTTTGTCCATCTAATACATAGTTAGGGTAATCTGGATTATTCTCTAACATATCTAAGATTTCTTCCATATTGTTAACTAATAAAATACGAGATTCTTCCGTCGAGAAATACCATTCTCTGTCCCAATGCATGTGCGGAACAATATGAACTTTTTTCATTATATCTCCCCGCTTTTGTGAGTTCTTATGCTGACTTTACTAGCTCTTTATTTTTTTGCTCTTTATTGAGCTTTTGTTTTCTAGTTACAATAAGCAATACCATCGAGATAAAGGCCCCCAGCAATGCAGCTCCCAGCCAAATGCCAGCAGCAATTACTAACGGCTGTCCCTGTACTAACGCTAATGAAAAGATACCGGCACCTGGAACATTCAGACCGATGTCAAAGAAAGCTACGATCGCGCCCGTTACAGCAGACCCCGCTATAAATGAAGGGATAACGCGCAATGGATCGTTAATTGCAAATGGAATTGCACCTTCTGTAATACCAGCTAATCCTAATAGCCAGGTTTGCTTACCAACTTCTTGTTCCTGCTGAGTAAAATATTTTTTACCAATTATAGTTGCTCCTGTTACGGAAAACGCTGATACCATTTTGACAGATGCGAAAGCAGCATATGGTACGATATTTCCGCTCGCCATTGCCCCAATACAAAACGTGTAGGCAGCTTTATTAACTGGACCTCCGAGGTCGAAGGACACCATGGCTCCCAGAATTGCACCTAAAATGATGGCATTGGCGCCAGACATTCCTTCTAGCCACTGAATTAATCCGCTGTTCAAGGCTGCCAATGGTTCCCCTATAACGAACAACATGATAGAACCAACAACCAGGGTTCCAACTACCGGGTACAGCCAAAAACTAATAAACCCTGCAAAAGTACCGATTGGCTTTACTTTGTTTTTTAAGAATTTTAAGAAATAACCGGCTAAAATACCGCCTAACATCGCCCCCAGGAAACCGCTGCCAATTAAGTTGGCGGCAACCCCTGCTGCAAAACCTGGTCCTAATGCAGGTTTATCGGCAATCGAGTACGCCATATATGCTGCAAGAATTGGAACCATTAATGTACCGAGCAAGGTTCCGCCGAGTTGTCTTAATAACCATAACCACGATCCTTCTTCAGCATATAAGTCCTGAAGACCAAACGCTTGTGAGATAAAGACAGCAGCTGCTAATGTCATTCCCCCTGCCACGATTACAGGAATGATATGAGAAATACCCGTTAAAATCGAATCCTTTAGTTCAGTTTTAATGGAATTACGGTCTGGTTCATTAGAAAAATCTGCTGTATCGAGAAATTCAGTTTTAGATGAATTCTCTGCTTTTTGTAAGGCATCCTGTAAAACTCTTTTGGCATCTTTAATAGGAGCAGCAACGGATGTTTTCAGCTTGGGCAGGTGATTGTATCGGTTCTCATCTTTTACTGCTACATCTGTTGCAAAAATGACAACGTCCGCTTCTTTAAGAAGCTCCTTTGAATGCCTGTTTTCAATTCCGTTTGCCCCTTGTTTTTCAACAAAAATATCCACACCTAATTCCTTCGCAGCTTTCTGAAGTGCTTCAGCAGCCATATAAGTGTGAGCAATCCCTGCCGCACAAGCAGTGACTGCCAGAACGGTCTTATCAAGTTTTACTGAATTTGGTTTTTCTGCTTCTTCATCGACTTGTTGTATAGGATCCAAACTCTCGAATAATTCTTTACTGGTCTGTGCCTGTAAAAGATTGTTTTTATAGGATTTATTCGATAATCTTGTAACAAGCTCTGATAATAATGAAAGATGAGTTGAACCCTCTTCTTCTTTTGGAATCGCTAACAAAATAACTAATTCGACTTGATTATTTGGGTCAATGCTCTCCCATGTGCCGATCGGCTTTGAAAGCGTAGCCACAGCAAAAGCGGCTTCCCTTACTGCAGAAGATTTACCGTGCGGAATCGCAAGGCCACCCTCAAACCCTGTAGGAGAAATGGCTTCTCTATCCAATACAGCCTGATAAAACTCATCTTCCGATGAAATTTTACCTTCCTCACCCAGCTTTTGAACTAAAAAGCGAATCACTTCCTCCTTTTTAGAAAATGATTGCTTTGTATGAATAAGGGCTGGTGATGTAAGATGTTTTAATAACATGTTGTAACCCCCTTTATAGCTTGAAAAGAACTTGACCCCATCTTAACAAAAAAAAATAAGAAGCCCGAATTCTTCTTATTTTTACACAGTAATTTACATGTAAAAACGCTTTCATGTGTATTTATACACACCCTAGAAAGAGTCCCACATATATTCCGACAACACCCGCAAAACAATCATGGCAGGGGTTTTATCTGTGATATTATAACCGTTTAATGTTTTTCTTGGAGAGTAACAATATAAATTGACATCAGCCATTTGCTGGAGGGAGTTTCGATCAAAGTGGGTAAGAGAAATTAATCGTACTCCCTTTTCCTTTGCTAACTTAGCCATATCTAAAACCTGCGATGTTTCGCCTGATAAACTAATTAAGAAAAGGACATCATCGGAATTTAGCTTATTTATTTCATGAACCATATCATGCCGATGCATATAAAAAGCAGATGATTTTCCGACAATCTTAAGATTTTTCACCATGACATCACATAATGGTGATGTATCGCCTACAGCAAAAAATAAGACATGATCGGCCTCTTGAATCATTTTAGTAATAAGTGCAAGTTTATCCTGATCCAATAATCCTATCGTTTTATGTACCAAAAAGGAGAGACTGTCCTCTTCAGCCTCTTCCTGATTATGAAGCTCCTCCTTTAAGCTATTTTTCATATGAGAAAATCCATCATACCCAAGCTTTTTCGAAAGTCTCGTAATCGTATTTGGTACCGTATATAATTGAGCTGCTAAATGCTGAATAGACAAAGTAACAGCTTTCTCTTTATTTTTGATGATGTATTCAATAATCTGATCATCTGTATCATTTAATTTATATTCGAATTTCCGGACGCGTTCTTCAAATAACATAATTCAGCACCTTGATCCTTTGAAATGTACAACCTTGTTACGGCTATTTTAAAATAAGAAAAAATTTGTGTACAATAATGAAGTTTGTGGTGACTCTTAATCAATCGTTTGTTTAAATTTGAAAAAGAATTATTCAAGTCTTGTGTTTAGGTATGTTTATTTTACTCATTTATAAAAATTGTTATTTTTATAAAGTATCATTTTCCTAATCCAGCGTCCCTAGCCTTTTGAATCGCCGCCGCGCGATCAGCCACCTGAAGTTTACTTAAGATGTTGGTAATGTGATTGCGGACCGTACTTGGACTAAGGACAAGCGTTTCTGCAATTTCTGCATTACGATAGCCTCTTGCAATCAAATCAAGCACTTCCCGCTCCCTAATAGTAAGCATCATCAGGTCGCCTTCACGTACACCTGGACGGATTTGATCGAAATATTCGATAAAACGGATGGTAATGGTCTGGCTAAAAATCGCCTCCCCCGCTGCAACTGCCCGAATCGCACGGATAATTTCATCGGGGAGTGCCCCTTTTAAAATATACCCGCGTGCCCCTGCCCGCATCGCTGCTGTCACGGTATGGTCATCCTCGAACATCGTCATCACGAGGATACGCACCTGCGGATCCTTTTGAAGAATGCGCCGAATCGCCTCTATCCCATTACAGCTCGGCATTTGGATATCCATTATAATGATATCTGGTTTTAAGTCTTCTGCCATTGCAATTACTTCATCTCCAGAGCCAGCCTCACCGGCAACGGTTACGCTTGAATCAGTTTGTAATAAAGCAACCAGCCCTGCTCGAAAGGTTGGATGGTCATCAGCCAGCAGGACGCGTACTTGCGGCATTTTGTTCACCTCTGTCATAGTTAGGAATTTCTGCTCGAATCGAGGTGCCTCCCTCTTTTCGGTTCATTATTGTAAAGGTACCCCCAAGTTCTTCTGTTCGTTCTCGCATCGAAGTAAGGCCAACTCCTGGACGGGATACTTGTGGTAAACCTACTCCATTGTCCGTTATTGTTACAATTATCTTTTCTTTCTCCATCGTCAGGTTAAGTTGTACTTGAGTTGCTCGGGCATGTCTGACCGCATTCGCCAGACCCTCCTGAACAATTCTGTAAGCAGCCACCTCAACCGCTGCATCCAGCCCTGGTAACGGTGAAGGAATATGCAGCTTAATCTCTAGGTCTGCCCCTTTATTTACCCGAACAAGTTCTCTCATAGCCTCTTCTAGTCCGTATTCATCTAGCACGGGTGGACGGAGATTATAAGCGAGCCGACGGATGAGATCTACTGCACTTCGAATATCAAGCTGGAGTTCACTTAGGATTTGATCGGCTTGATCCGGATCAGTCCGGAGCAGATGACGAGCGGTTGCAACCCGAAAAGAGAAGGCAGCAATTTCAGGACCTAACCCGTCATGCAGATCCCTTCTTAACCTACGCCTTTCATCTTCACGTGTCGTTACAAGAGTCTGGCGTGAACGCTGCAGTTCTTGAGTAAGTCGGACAGCATGAATAACAGCACCCGCCTGTCGGCACAGATCATTCAAAATTTGCTGATCCGCATCCGGCCATCCGTCATCTTGTTCCTTCGCTGCAAAGATGAGCTCCGCTACCCTCTCGCCCTGATACACAACGTCCAAACGCTTTGTACCTTCCTGAGGGATACCGCTTGCCGCTGCAACCTCCCCGCCTGGCCAAATTAGTGCGACATAATACAAATGGAGAGCATCTCGGACGGAAGTTACAATTGCATCTAAAACCAGCTCTGAGGTTGTAGTATTCTCAAGACGATTTCCCAATCGTACTAAAGCGGCATAGGGGTCCTGCCTGTCCCCGTACATGAACCGGTTAACTAACTTCTGCAATCGATGATGAAGCGGCTGGACTAAAATTGCAACAGCAATCGTACCCATCAAAGCAGCAAAGGTCGTTCCCTCTGCTTGAAAGGTAGAACCAAACACAAAAATGACACTACCGTAGATTGTCAATAAAATACCTGCCAAGATACCATAGAGAATCGTCCTATTTATCAAATAGTCGATAGTCCAAAGCCTGTAGCGAATGATTGCAATTCCAAAGGATAGAGGAATAAGTGACAGCCCAATAAAATATAATGTCTGTCCCACAAGATTTCCCCAAAGACGATCTAATGGAATTTGGACAGAAAGAATCACCAATAACACCGTCATTGTAAAAGCATAGATGGGCAGCTTAATCTGCTGGCGCTGTATAGGAGTAGAAAGACGTCGGTACCGATAGATTTGACTTACTCCCATTGTAAGGAGAATGGTCCACTCCAAGGGATGATACAAATCAGGAAAAATAAATTTTTGTCGATTCACGATGAAAAAATGACCCATTATTTCTACCAAAAGATAGGTGCCTGCGAGGAAATGATTCCATCTTGGTGTAGACCGGAAGTCGGGGAAATAGCAAATTACTGCCCCCATAAGTAAAATGGCAATAAAATGAATGATTTTCGAGAAATTGGAGAGAAATGGATAAGCTGCATAGAATGAATCGGAGACTGTAACAGTTAATCCAAAAATAGCAAGACAAACTGATACTAGAAGCGCCATTGGATCCTTGGGACGTTTTTGAAAAATCAAGATTCCTAGAATAAGGCTGCCACATGCAAATGATATAGATAAAATTAGCAGGTACAGTCCATAACCACTTACAGACCAGCCCAACATCATTAGTTCTCTTTCGATAGAGTCTGTTATTGCACATGAATCACAGACTTGATGAAGCTCTCCATAAAGCACCGGCGAATTTAGAACAAAGAGTGCTGAAGCAGCGAAAACTATGAAAATAGCAGAAATCTGAGACACTATTAATACGTTTCGCTGCATGACAGCACCCCCTTTTTCGTTTTCTTTACATAGACTCGAATAGCTTTAAATTGTTTTTTGAACTGTAACCATCGTATCTTGTTCTGCCGGTTTTCTTACCAATACCCACCCAATTCCTCCAAACAAAGCCAGGGATACTGCCGACTGAACATAGGCTTGAGCAGGTCCCAGTTCCAAGAATCCAGCTAAGATTTGAACAATTCCCGCTACAATCAACCACTTTGACGCGACACGGGCACGAAATAAACCAATTGTCAGCAATAGCAAGCCAACGTAGAAAAGTAAGAAGAATAACATGTGTGGCACAATATAGACCGGTGCTTCAAATATCCACTGCAGGAGTGAGACCATTGGTTCCCTTTCTAAGATCGCCATACCGCGCTGGATCAGCGCCTCTGTTACTAGGATCGTAAAAAAGAAATTTCCAATTAAAGCCATAATTGATCCAATGTATACCAGTTTTTCTCCACGGCCCTTTACCAAATGAGTAGCACCTAGCAAGGCTGGCACATTAAAAAGAGAAAAGCCTAACACTAAAAAAGTAAAAAACAGCGTATAGCCTGGTCGTTCCAAAACCCAGTCTAGAAACGCAATATCACCTGCTAACGGTGGCCCAAATAAGGACACAATCTGCAAGATTGCAGTGAGAAAGAAACAGACACCTCCAAAAACAACTGTGAAGCTACGAGGTAAAGAATGAGTTTGCACAAAAATCGCTCCTTTTTATAAAGATATATTCTCGCCATTCATTCTAGAAAAGGGCTCCGTACTGCCACAAGGGAGCAACTCCTATGCCGAGTCCTATCTTTAGTCCTGGGAGCAATTAAAAAATGATTTCTACCCCGAAATCTTCCTAGTAGTATTTCTCTACTTCATTTTTATTTCCTTCTTATGCCTTGCAGACCTAATATAGGTTCTAATACTTCAATGATTCCTTGATACGAAAAGCTTTTAAAAGTTCATCCGTGATTGCCCGCCGTCAACATTGATACTGGCCCCAACAATCCAAGAAGCTTTTTCAGATGCGAGAAAAGCCACAACATTAGCTACTTCTTCTGGAGTACCAAACCGGCCAGCTGGTATTTCATTTTTCACGAATTGCTTCATTTTTTCCGGATTCTCTTCGATCCGTTTCTTCCAGTTACCCGTTTCATGAAGGATACTGCCTGGCGCAACACTATTCACCCGGATACCATCTGCTGCCACTTCGTCTGCAAGAGCCTTTGTAAAACTGATTAAAGCGGATTTCGCATTATTATAGGTTGCTTTACCCCCGCTTTCTCTGCCATATATCGATGAAATATGTATAATAGCACCTTTCTGAGCCTTTCTCATATGTTCGACCGCTAGCTTACTTAAATGAACCGCTGAAAAATAATTAAGTTCCAATGCCTTGTAAAATAAATCCATGGATGTTTCCGTTACTTTTCCGCCATTACTGCCGCCTGCGTTGTTAATAAGGACATCAATCGCTCCCTTCTCTTTGATGAAGGACTCGATTAACCTTTCTCTTTCATCCGAAATCGTCAAATCGGCTTGAAAAATTGAAACTCTACCGCCCAGTTCCTCCTTCGCTTGTTCAAGAACAGCTAAATCACGAGCTGCAATCCCTACATCTGCTCCCTCTTGAACAAACACTTGAGCAATTGCTTTCCCAATTCCCTTCGAACCACCCGTGACCAAAACCTTCTTCCCTCTTAATTGCAAATCCATTTACAAAAGCCTCCATTCATTCTGCAAATATCGGTGCATACAAGGTTTACCCGAAGATCTACACAAAACAATGCCGCAGGTATTACCCTAAGCTCGTGCGCCTCAGGACGTTTCTTAGTAAAGTATAAGCATTATTTCTCCCACATTCCAAATTGTATGTTAAAATTATGTAAATGTTTGAATAATTTAAATACGGTTTGGGAGTTGAAAGAATATGGGGTTAATCAACAGTGGAATAACCATCATAGATTTTGACGAAACGTATTTAGCACAAACAAAGCTTCAGCACTATCCTCATGAAAGACTGGATTTTCGGCATTTAGAGCATGTCAATTTATTTTGCGAAGAAGAAACCCTGCAAACCCTGCAAATGCGGCTTCAAAAAAGGCGACAGAAAGGAATCACCCTGATTGGAAGCGGAAACTATCATTATGTAACCTATTTACTGCTTAAAGAAATCTCAAAACCTTTTACTCTCGTATTATTTGATAATCATCCTGACCTCAGGACGAACCAAGATCATGATGAAATGCTCTCATGCGGCTCCTGGGTTTCCTATGCTCTTTCCAATATACTTTTATTACAGCAAGTTGTAATCATTGGTCCAACTGTTGCTTTAGCACAGAACTCCACACACTCTCGCACCGTGATCTTTCCGTTTGATGGTGTCCATCATTACTCACTTCCGTTAATTCTTTCAAGTATACCTACAAATCATGTGTATGTTAGCATTGATAAAGACGTTCTGCATAAAGGTGAAGTCCAAACAAACTGGGACCAAGGTGTAATGGGCATTCATACCTTGACCCAAATGCTGAAATCATTCCTGATGTCTAAACAAGTTGAAGGTGTTGATATTTGCGGCGAACTTCGACTATCTCCTATTGAATCCTTACAGCCAACCTATCAGTCTATTATTCAAAAAAATCAAAAAGCCAACCTCCAGCTTTTACAAACCTGCTTAAATGCCAATGAAACACATACAAAAGGAGCCTGACAATCAGCTCCTCTATTTTTACAGCCTTCTTAAAATTAAGTAAAATAAATAATAAACAATAAAAGGATGGCCGGCTATGCTCAAATCATTTACTTTAAAAACAAACGAACGGGACCAAATGATCGATGTTACTGAACAAATACAGGCATTCATTACAGAAAACAAAATAAAGGATGGCGCAGTAATCATCTATTGCCCCCATACCACAGCAGGCATCACCATTAATGAAAACGCAGATCCTGATGTCAAACGCGACATGATCCGCCGATTCGATGAAGTGTATCCTTGGCATCATAAATTAGATCGGCATATGGAAGGAAATACAGCTGCACATATGAAAGCTAGTACGGTCGGTTCCTCCCAGTATGTAATTATAAATGAAGGACGACTGCTGATTGGAACGTGGCAGGGTATCTACTTTTGTGAATTTGACGGCCCAAGAACACGGAGTTTTTATGTCAAGATTTTATAAAGGACCGATTCGATTTCTTTATCGAATTTTTCCTTCATTTCGTTTATCAAAAACTTTTCTTCCGTACTATTGACCATTACTGTCCTTGTGACCCATCTCCAAAATAAAATTCCGCAGCCAATGTGACTGCGGAATTTTATTTAATCTTATAATAATGGCTCTATAATATTTGTTGGGGTTTGAACACAACTTTTTATTCATAAAAAAACACGTAGACATCCAATTCTTTTATACTTGAATTGTCTAGAAACAAGACAAAAGAAATGGAGTTACGTGTATATGA
>NZ_JAKZKT010000020.1 GCF_022808645.1 Bacillus litorisediminis | reverse complement strand
TCGACACCAATTACAGTAGAGGGACTTGGGGTGGCTGGCAAGTCTTTTTTTATGCACCTAACAAAATAAGTGCAGGTCTCTGCATTTTTTCTTTGCAAAGCTCTGCACTTTTATTTTGCAATAAACATTTAGATATGAAATGATCCCATACCGTATAAACAGACGGGGCTTTTTCCTGCTGTTTTATGATAGGGATCATATTTTTAGTTTAGGAATTGTTTACCTGTAAGGTCCTTGATTAAAATAAAGGTCTGCCACTAGTTGCCAATCCTCTAAAAATAATGGCCATAGGTTAGGGCGTCGGCGGACAGCTAAAGGGTGGTAGGCTGCGGTTGTTTGGTACCCATGGACATGATGGAATCTGCCTCTCAATGATTTAACATCTGTTTCCGGATTCTCAAAGAAGGATTGCACAGCAATATTTCCAAGACAGACAATTAATTGGGGCTGCTTTGACTGAAGCTGTTGTTTAAAGTGATTCATGCAAACTTTTCTTGTTTGTTCTTTATCATATGCTCGTGTAGGTTTTCTTTTTAAAACATAGGTTACATATAAGTCATCGACTTTTAACCCAACCTGATTGGCAGCCCGTTGTAACGTTTGCCTTGTCCCGCAGACAAAGGGTTTATTTTCCCGATCCTCACGAGCCCCGGGATTGTCTAATAGAATGATGATTGGCGCTTCTGGATTCCCCTCGCCCCAAACCATCCGTGAACCATGTTGATCAAGACCACATTCGCTGCAATTGATCAGATCTTCTGGTGTTGCTTCTTCTGGCCATAATGAGGCGCAAAAATCAGACAACTGGTTTTCCTCCTTCTCTTGAGACATGGGTTGAGACATGGGGACGGTTCTTATGTTTCAAGATATGAAACATAAGAACCGTCCCTGCGTTTCATTTTTTGATTTTGTGGTAAAAAATAATTTGGATGGTTTGGACTAGCATGTAGATAGGGTAAGACCAGTACATTTTATAACCTTTGTCATAGTGAAAAAGGCCGATTTTTACTCCGATCCATTCAAGGAGTAAGGCGATGATGGACCAAATATAGATGTAGAGAATCGTTTGGTACCCTTTGATTCCTAGTTTTGAATATAAATAAATAAAAAAATAGCTAATTGAACCATTCATTACATAATAGGAAAAGTCCATGAGCTGATAGTACGAATTGTCATTTACATCGTATAAATCCCATGGTTTAACGCTTGTGGTATGGTCAAAAAATGGACAACCATTATCCCAAATATATAATGAGCCATTCCCTCAATCAAAGAGAAAATTTTGGGGGTGATTAAAATCAGTAAATTTAATAATAATATGGAAATAATAACAAACCATTCGTTCCAATCGAATGATTTTTCATATATGACTATCATGCCCAGAACTCCTTTTGGAAACATACAAAACCATTTTTGCAATCCCTAATCCGATCAATATAAAAGAACAGTGAACGGCAGCATTATAGTAGAAATTCCATTTTGTAAATTCCAGGACGTTGAAAAAGATTAATAATTTATCAATTCCAATCAAACAAGCAAAAATAAAAAGAAAATAAAATACCTTCTTTTTTAAAGTGAATTTTGTATAGAAAATATTAATTACAATCAGTATAAGCAGTGGAATGATAACATCCCGATAAAGTATAAAAGCGGGAAATAAATAAGGATTTTCTGTTGTATTCATCAGCTTCAAATTCAATGCTAAGATTGTGAAAACATTGGTTGTTAAAATGGAAACAACCATATAATTAATAGAATTCTGTATAAAATTAAAGGGTTTTCTTTGAAAAAAGAAGAAAAGGGAAATAGATAAAGTTAAAAAAATTGCGAAGGGTAACCCAATCATCATTGACTCCTTAATATAATAACTCTATATCTTTTTCATTATTTGTCATTTTCTGCCGAATATTCACTGTAATGGATGCATATGAAGGGACGGTTCTCTTGTTTCAGAACGAAACAAGAGAACCGTCCCTGTGTTGTGTTTTGGCAGATCTTCCAATAGTTCACTAATGTTTTAAGCTTGTATACCTGTTACCCTAACAGATGGCCTGTTTTTATAAAAAAAGTGAACAGGAGGTATTGACAAAATGAAAAAAATATTATTTTTATTTAACATAATTACACTTGTAATTGCTTCTTATACTGTGATTTCTCCTCAAATAAAAGCTGAGTCAGAAAATAGGGCAAATACTGAAGACAGCTTAAGCTTGCTATACCAAAGCAATGGGTATGGAACTAAATTAATGGACCAGGAAGAAAAATCTGTTTCCCCAGCGGCTTTAATTGAAAAGAAGGATACATTTCTTAAAATGTATAATGGCCTAACAATTTCGCCTGAAGAAATAAAGCTGCTTGCCCGACTTGTTCACGCCGAAGCCAAAGGTGAGCCATATGTAGGAAAAGTGGCAGTTGCAACAGTTGTGCTGAACCGCGTTGAACACCATCAGTTTCCAGATACGGTAAAGGAAGTTATTTATGAAAAGAATGCATTTGAACCTATTTTAAATGGTTCCATCAATGAACCGGCTGACAAGGAAGCGTATAAAGCAGTTCACGAGGCTTTAGTGGATCAAGCACAGGATGAAGGAAACAGTGAAGAATTACTATATTTTTATAACCCTGAGACGGCAACAAGTGATTGGATTTTTACTCGTGAGACTGTAAAGACCATAGGTAATCATGCATTCGCTATTTAAAAAACGTATAGCTTAAAGCCAAAGCCTGTGTTTTTTCAGATATAGAAGATGAGACGACGTCCCTTGAATCAAGGGTTTAGATACTAACGGGATGAGATGCACTTATTAATGGTGTTTTCCTCCCCTTTCATGATGGTTCACTTTACAGTAAATGCAAATGTATCTTTTTTGGAAAAGGGACAAAAATTTTCGAGTGTAAATTTCTACGTTAAGACAACATAGGGACGGTTCTCCTGTTTCAAGATAATGAAACAGGAGAACCGTCCCTATGTTTCATAAGTCTTCCTGCTTACTATTTGCAAGCAAATGTATTATACTTTGTACTAATTGATTAAAGTGATAAAGGAAATGATTTTGAGAAAGTGATTTATAGAGAGAGATTAATAGGAGAGGGTGCAAGAGAGTTATGCTTCAGAATCCTACAGGGAAAGAGCGGTTAGCACTTGCTTTTCTGCTTAGTATGTTAGGAATGTTAGGACCGTTCAATATAGATATGTATTTGCCGAGTTTCCCTGAAATTGCCGATGATTTAGGGGTACGTGCATCACTTGTTCAACTCTCTTTAACTGCTTGTCTGACTGGACTCGCATTAGGCCAGTTAGTGTTTGGACCCATTAGTGATGCCCATGGGAGAAGGAAGCCTTTACTGATATCGATTTTCTTATTTTCATTATCATCGCTGTTATGTGCTCTTGCTCCAAATATAACTACTTTAGTTGCAGCAAGATTTTTACAGGGTTTTACGGCTTCGGGAGGAATTGTTCTTTCCCGTGCTGTAGTACGAGACGTATTCAGCGGAAGAGAACTCACGAAATTTTTTGCACTTTTAATGGTCATTAATACAACGGCACCTATGATTGCGCCAATGGCAGGAGGAGCAGTATTACTAATGCCATTTGCCACTTGGCATACGATATTTTATTTTTTAAGCATGCTTGGAATTTTTATTGTCCTTACGATTACTTTTAAATTAAAAGAAACATTACCGTTAGAGAAACGGACGCCAAGCTCGTTCGGACATTCTGTTCGTACGATAGGAAGCTTGTTAAAAGATCGGTCTTTTATTGGCTACGCCCTAACTCTAGGGTTTATTCAAGGGGGCTGTTTTGCTTATGTATCAGGTACTCCTTTCGTATACCAGGGAATCTATGGGGTTTCCCCGCAAGTTTTCAGTATTTTGTTTGGAATCAACGGTTTAGCGATTATCACAGGCAGTTTCCTTGTTGGACGCCTGAGCGGAACTTTTCATGAAAGAAGCCTGCTTCGGGTGGCAGTCATCATTGCGATCAGTGTAACCTCGATACTTCTTGCGATGACCATTATTCAGGGGCCATTAGCCACTATTGTAATCCCTATTTTTATTTTCATGACCTGTATGGGCATGATTGCAACGAGCTCCTTTACACTTGCGATGCGGAACCAGAGACATCGGGCCGGCAGTGCAAGTGCGGTATTAGGTCTATTCCCATTATCAATCGGTTCGATGGTTGCTCCCCTTGTAGGGATTAATGAGACAACCGCAGTTCCGATGGGAGCTATCATATTTACAACAACTCTTATTGGTTCCATTGCCTTTTTTACATTAACCAGGGAAAAAATATCGGGAACAAGTCTGACTTTAGAGATGAAAGGGTAATCCTTTCATTTTTTTATGAAAAAGTGACAAGTAAAGCCACATTTGTGCCATCGAATGCACAAGGAAGGGTATAATAAAATGGTATAAGCAAACATTAAATAAGAGTCATCTACTATAAAAAAACCAAATCTATATGGTGTTTTTATTTAAAAGTGAAAGAAAAAGGGGATACAATGACAAACCGTAATGAAATAGGATGGAATTTTGATAATACCTATTCCCAGTTGCCTAAATTTTTTTATAACAGTTTGACGCCAAACCCTGTAAGCTCACCGAAATTGGCGGTGTTGAACGAACCTTTGGCTACAACCCTTGGGTTGAACCCCGAGGCGCTAAAAAGTGAGGAAGCGGTAGCTGTACTTGCTGGCAATCAGGTTCCCGAGGGTGGTTCACCTCTTGCTCAAGCCTATGCGGGACACCAATTCGGTCATTTTACGATGCTCGGAGACGGGCGGGCCATGCTGATTGGAGAGCAAATTACTCCTCATAAAGATCGGTTTGATATCCAGCTCAAGGGTTCGGGCAGAACACCATATTCCCGAGGAGGGGATGGGCGGGCAGCCCTTGGACCGATGCTTCGTGAATATATTATAAGTGAAGCGATGCATGCCCTGGGTATTCCGACGACTCGCAGTCTGGCAGTGGTAACAACAGGTGAGAACATCATTCGTGAAACGGAATTACCTGGTGCTATTCTCACGCGCGTAGCTTCCAGTCATCTTCGGGTGGGTACCTTTCAATATACGGCCAGATGGGGTGAATTGGAAGAGCTTCAGCTTCTGGCTGACTACGCGATCGAACGCCACTATCCGGAAATAGAAGCTAATGGAAATCGGTATCTTTCCTTTTTTAAAGAAGTAATCAAGCGTCAGGCATATTTGATAGCCAAATGGCAGCTGGTTGGCTTCATCCATGGAGTTATGAACACCGATAATATAACGATTAGCGGGGAAACGATTGATTATGGTCCTTGTGCGTTTATGGATACGTATGATCCGGCGACGGTATACAGTTCAATCGACAGACAAGGGCGTTATGCGTATGGCAATCAGCCGTATATTGGCGGTTGGAATCTGGCCCGGTTTGCTGAATCGTTACTGCCGCTTCTTCATGAAAATCAAGAAAAAGCGGTGGAGCTGGCCCAGGAGGAGGTTTCAAAATTTGGTGAGTTATATAAGACGAACTGGCTGACTGGGATGAGAGCAAAACTAGGGATATTCGATGAAGAGGAACAGGATGAAGCTTTTGTACAAAGTCTTCTCAGTATGATGCAAAAGTATAATGCTGATTATACTAATACTTTCCGGGCATTAACGCTTGATAGACCTGAGGGTGAAGATTTGTTTAATGCTCCTGAATTTAAAGAATGGTATGAGCAATGGCAGGCGAGACAAGGGAGGCAGAAGGAGTCTAAAGATGAAGCATATCAGCTCATGCGGAACAATAATCCTGCAGTCATCCCCCGGAACCACCGGGTAGAAGAAGCACTGGAAGCCGCAGTGGAAAAAGGGGACTACAGTGTAATGGAGCGATTGCTTGACGTACTTTCTAAACCGTTTGCGTACACTCCCGAACAAGAAGAATATTGTACACTTCCAGAACCATCAAATATTCCTTACCAAACTTTTTGCGGAACATAACAAAGGGACGGTTCTTCTGTTTCTGAAACAGAAGAACCGTCCCTTTGTTTCACCATTGTTTCAGATCAATTCTAGATAACCCGTTTTAAACATTGGTTGGCGTAAGCTTTCAGCAGGAAAAATAAAAGTCCAGGGCATGCTCGTTTCAGGTTCAATAACCAGTGCTGGAAGGGTAAATAAATGCTCTGCTACCATTTCATTGTCTTCTGCATAGCGCAGTTTTTTATTGTGAAATGATTGGGGATGTTTACTAAAGTTTTGGACAAGTACGGTTACCAATAATTCTCCCTTATAATTTACCGCCTGCCATAAAGGCGTGAATTCGATACTTGTATGCTTCGAAATGCTGGTATTCTTAAAAACATGTTCAATTTTTTGGCGATCTTTTGCAGAAATCGTTTTATCCCATGAAGATTCGAACTTAAGCGTCTGCATCTATGGATACCTCGTTTCCTAGATTTATGTTCATTCTATCATTTGTCTAATGAAATAGCAGTTGATCTTAGATTTACTCCTTCCCTAATAAAAACTCTGTTTATAGAGAAAATAGGAAGAAAAGAATATGGAGGTGTTTATAATGAAGGAAAATAACAGTCAAGAATATGAACATTTTACAATAGTGGGTACAAACATCAATGAAGTTAAAAGGAAAATTGCCAACTCAGGCATGTCTTATAACGAAGTAAAAGAATGGCTCGCCAAAACAACCGGCGGACACGGAACGTCTATTTATAGTGACACCGATGTTGAGCAAGTTAAACGGAAGAATCAGGGCTTGAAGTAATGTCAGAGGTCGAAACAGAGGGACGGTTCTCTCGTTTCATCCAATACTTTAATAAAAAAATGTAAAGGGGACGGTCTTCTGTTTCTATGAAGCAGAAGAACCGTCCCTTAGTTTCACTTAACAAAATGAATCTTTTGAACTTGGATTTTTCATTCCGAATAATGGGCGAATTCGCAGAGCAAGGAAGGTGCCTAGAAGTGCCATGACCATCCATACCCATCCATGGAGGCTAAAGGAGGCGATTCCGCCAAAGTAGGCACCGATGTTACAACCGAAGGCAAGGCGAGCGCCATATCCCATCATAAGTCCGCCAAGGATGGCTGCCCCTGCTACACCTGGCTTTATCTTTTTTGGTTTAAAGGTTCCTTGGAAAGATGCTGAAATAAATGCACCTAGCATAATTCCAAAGTTCATAACACTGGTAGAATCAGCTAACACGTTAGCTTTAAGAGCCTCTCCATTTGCTCCTGAAAAATAGCCCCAGCTTGAAACATCTACACCTGTAGCGTTTAGGAATTTTCCGCCCCATAGTGCGAAAGCAGACGTAATTCCCCATGGAGTCCCTCTGACCGTCAGGGTTAAAGCGTTTAGCACGGCTAAAATAATGGCTGCAGCAAATAATGGCCAAGAACCGCGCAGCACTTTTTTCCAGCCTGTTGTTGTCGGAAGAGGCTTTATCATTGGCGGGTTTTTCTTTTTCGCAATTTTAACTGCAATCCAGTAAATAGCTGCAAATACTGCCATTTGAATAACCCATCCGCCAAAGTAACCGAGGCCGGTTGTCTCAGCCAGGGAAATCGGAGCAAGGGAAGGAGTGCTCATCCAGAATGTAAAATGATAAGCCCCAAGGGTTGAACCTGCGATAAAGGAGACTAGGGTTAAGAGCATTGAAGAAGATCCTCCGCCTAGAGTATATAAGGTTCCTGAGGCACATCCATTTCCGAGCTGCATCCCAATTCCAAAAAGGAAGGCACCTACCAACACGCTTATTCCAACAGGTGATACATACCCAGTCGGTGTAATTCCAGTAAAGCTAAAACCCGAACTCAAGATAATTGCAAATAAAGTCGATGCGATAGCCAGCATTAACATGTGAGCTTGTATTCCTTGCGTATTTCCAACAGAAGCCAGTCTGCGGAATGCAGAGGTAAATCCAAAGCGGGCATACAGTAATGTCGCTCCAAGTAAAAGCCCAATAATAAATAGTACACCTTGTGTCCAGTTAGCCACTTGAACAATAGAGATTAGTAGAATAAGAGAAGCTAAAATGCCTGTTGCGACTAATTTCTTTTGCATAGGACTAAGATCTGTAACATAGG
Source organism: Bacillus litorisediminis (assembly GCF_022808645.1). Taxonomy (GTDB): domain Bacteria; phylum Bacillota; class Bacilli; order Bacillales; family JC228; genus Bacillus_BF; species Bacillus_BF litorisediminis. Next base: position 74,729 of record NZ_JAKZKT010000020.1, on the reverse strand, counting down.
TAGTGGATCTATGATTTCTTGATTTTTGATTGATTTGTGATGTCATATCTAATGTTGTTTGTGACAATGTTATTCACCCCTTAACCGATAAATTTAGTCGGATTTCATGACTTACATATACTAATACAATTTAAATAGATAGTCAAATTAGTGATTCGGAAAAAGGGAAAGATTCATTTTATTGATTTTGAAACAAAAGAACCGTCCCCTTGTTTCACCCTTGTTTCAAAATATGGGACAAGTACATAGGGCGATTTTTTTATGCCTGAATATTTTAGTGTAAGGAAGGAGGATTTGAATGTCGAAGAAGAAGTATTCGGATAAAAAGATTAAAACTGAGATTGAGTATGAGCCTTCAAACAAGTTTAATCCTATTTTTAAACCGATTATAAATATAAATGTTTCGTGTGGAGATGGTGTCCCGCCAGAACCAGTTGATGAAACCTGTGGATGTACAGCCGAAATAAACGTTAATTTGGGTGTAATTATTGCAACGGGATTTATTTGTCCCAATAACTGTCAAATTGCCAGGAGTACTTTTTTTACTCAAGTAGGTTCCAACACCTTTACAGCAACAAATATAGAATCTGTTTTTTGTACAACAATCGATAATCGGATTTTCTTAAATGTATCTGGGACTGGAACAGATGAAGAGGGAAATGAACTTGTTTTTAATGCAACTTTTGTTGAAAATCCTGACGTTGGAATAAGTGATGTAATCTCTTTTATATCTACAGGTTTTAATAATCTTGGGTTACCCGCAGGTTTCTCTTATAATCAAGTAGCGGTTCCAGATAATCAGCTAACTGTTACACCTTGCCCCGATCCTACGCCTTAAGCCTCTTACGGACACAAGGGCGGGTTCCTGTGTCAAACAAGATCCTGCCCGTGCATTTTAAATTAACTAGTGTGGAAGGTGATATGCTACTGTATAAGTAGTGCATCAAGTATTGGGAGTATTGAATGTTTATATGCTAGAACCTGATTCAGAAAAAATAAGTAGAGGTGATTACATGAAAGTTGGGATGATTGGGATTGGAGATATTGCTAAAAAAGCCTATCTTCCGGTATTAACTCAAATAAAAGGGATAGAGCTCCATGTATGTACTAGAAATGAAAAAACCTTAAAAGAAATTGCAGCCAAATACAAAATTAGAGATACATATACTGAAATAAATATGTTATTAAATAGTGGAATAGAAGCTGCTTTTGTACATTCTTCAACTGACTCTCATGAGGAGATTATTGATCAGCTTCTCGACCACAATATTCATGTTTATATTGATAAGCCAATTACGTTCGATGGTGATTCGTCTGAAAGATTAATTCAAAAGGCAAAAAACAAAGGTTTAATATTGATGGTAGGTTTCAATCGCCAGTATGCCCCACCCTATCAAAAGCTGAAGGAAATAGAGGATCCTAATCTGATCATTATGCAAAAAAATCGCAGCCATCTCGCAGCTGATCCACGTACGTTTGTATTTGATGACTTTATCCATGTCATCGACACCTTACTGTATTTGTTTCCATACCAAATTAACAACATAATGATTCGCGGGAAGCAAGTGGATGGACTTTTGCATCACGTAATTCTTCAGCTTGAAGCAGAGCAGGGAACAGCAATTGGAGTAATGAATCGTGAAGCAGGGACTACTGAAGAAAAAGTGGAAGTAATGAGTCGTCATAAAACAAGAATTGTGAAAAATGTAAACGAGATTTACACACATAAAGAAAAGCAAATTTTAGATCATGGGTATAACGACTGGGAGCCTATGCTCCATAAAAGGGGATTTTATGGAATCATCACCGCTTTCTTGGAAGCGGTAAAGATTGGACCAGAATTTTACAACGGTTATGACCGAGATTTGCAAGGTCACCTAATTGCTGAAAAAATTGTTCAAACTCTTGAACAAAGGGAAGGTTCTTCGCTTGCTTTCATATGGGAGGAAGAAGAAGAACAAAATCGCTAACCGCTATGGCTGAAACTTAAGACCGGTGGCGTCACTTCATTCTTCTCAGCGCAATCAAATTTTATGCGATCAGATCTTGTGTATAGATAGAAAAAAGGCACAACTAGAAATCAACCTCTAGTTGTGCCTTTTTGTTCGCGTAACTTCCGTTTTTGTCCCTTGTAAGAACTGTCCCCTAACTATTTCTCCCCCCGTACCTATAAATCACCATCAGCAAAATAAACCAAACCGGAGTTATGAATAAGGCAACACGAGTGTCTTCAGCAAGCCCCAGGACGACTATAATGAAGGCCAGGAAGGTGAGGGTCAAGTAATTTGTCAATGGATAAAGCGGCATTTTAAATTTGTTTGCTTTCGCGAGTTCTGGTCTTGTTTTGCGATATTTCATATGACAGATGACAAGAATTCCCCAAATCCAAATGAAACAAACAGTAGCCACGCTTGAAACCAGCGTAAATACTCCTTCTGGCATTATATAGTTCAATACTACGGTAATTAGAATGACTGCTGTTGAAAAGAACAACGCATTGGAAGGCACTTTACGGTTATTTAATTTTGAGAATCGTTCAGGTGCATTTTTTTCTTTGGCAAGTGAGTACATCATCCGGCTTGTACTAAAAATGGCGCTGTTACCTGCCGAAGCAGCGGATGTTAAAACGACAAAATTAATGATGCCTGCAGCTGCAGCGATTCCAACCGCCACGAAGACCTGGACGAATGGGCTTTCGAGCGGATCGACGGCTGTCCACGGATAAATACTCATGATGACAGTTAGTGCGCCAATGTAAAAAATTAAAATCCTAATTGGAATATTGTTAATAGCTTGCGGAATTACTTTTTCCGGGTTCTCTGTTTCTCCAGCTGTCAGACCTACAAGTTCAACGCCAGCAAACGCAAACACTACCATCTGGAAAGCGAGAATAAAGCCTGTCATTCCATTTGGGAACATCCCCCCATGAGTCCAGAGGTTTGTGAAACTGGCTGGCCCCGCATCAGTAGAAAAACCTCTTAAAATCATGAAAATCCCAATGACAATTAGAGCTATAATCGCGATGACCTTAATTAATGCGAACCAGAATTCCATTTCGCCAAATAGTTTTACGGTTGTAAGGTTCATCATTAGCAAGATAACTAGTGCTATAAGTCCTGGAATCCATTGTGGAACATCTGGAAGCCAATACTGGGTATAGACTCCAACTGCGGTTAAGTCTGCCATTGCGATTGTAGTCCAGCTAAACCAATAGGTCCAGCCGGTGATAAACGCCGGCAAATTGCCTAAATAGTCTTGGACAATGTCAATAAAAGAATTATATTCTAAATTGGTTAACAGCAGTTCTCCAAGTGAGCGCATGATTAAAAAGGCAAATATTCCTGTAATCAAGTAAGCAAATAATATTGATGGTCCCGCTAAATGTATGGATTTTCCTGCCCCAAGAAATAATCCTGTGCCGATTGCCCCGCCAATAGCGATTAGTTGTACGTGCCTATTTTTTAGACCTCTTTCTAGTTTTCCTTCCTGCATTAATTTTTCCACACTCCTCATTTCAATGCCTGTAGCTTAATATTCCAAAATTTCATTAAAATATTAGGAAGCACAGGGACGGTTCCACTTCCTTATTGTCAGTTGTATGTCCCTGTTAATCCTTGAACAGGCACTGTTTATCTTTCTGCTTTTTCAATTTTATATACTCTGAAAAGAGAGACTAAGTGGGACAAGGGATCTGTGCTTAAGCTGATAAAGGACGGAACCTATTTGGCTATCTAATATGGTACCATCCTTTATTGCCTTAAAAAAGCGGGGGAATTGCCCTGACACTTGCTTAAAAGGCTGAATATCATATAAAAACCCCATGAAATTCTCATTAAATATCTTAAAATATTGTTAACTAAATTTATGTTTTTGGTTAATTAGCACATTTGCCTGCATTTTTAACATATTTTCTTAATATAAGGATAAGCTTTTAACTGGATAAAAAACGACAAAAGGAGATGGAAGCACTGAAAGACACTTTCTTTGCTAACCGGCCGCTGACGTTTAAAAATTTATCGGATTCGAATTTAACCTTTGAGGATGTGTATTTTCGCATTGTTTCCTTTATGAGGCAGGAGCCTATGGGCAATTATAGGCTCATGATTGGAACCGATTCTCATGTCTATTCAAAAGAGACCGTATTTATAACGGGCATCGTTATCCAAAGAGTGGGAAGAGGGGCATGGGCTTGCTATCGAAAATTGGTATATCCAAATCCTATCCGTAATTTACATCAAAAGATTTCCATTGAAACTTCGTTAACCGAACAGGTTGCCTTTATGTTTAACGATGAATTGAAAAATGAGCTAATCGAAATTGTTCTGCCGCATGTTTATAAAGGAGCAAGTTTAACAATGGAGGGTCACTTGGACATCGGCAAAGGACAGAGGAATAAGACAAGAGAATTTGTTTCAGAAATGGTAGCGAGAATAGAGGCACATGGAATACAAGCAAAAATCAAACCAGACTCCCTTGTAGCATCGAGCTATGCAAACCGATATACAAAATAAACAAAGGGACGGTTCTTCTGTTTCAAATGAAACAGAAGAACCGTCCCTTTGTTTTATTTCATAGCAGTTTTTTCCCGATTTCATACCAATCCCATAGACTTACTTCGGCTCCTGTGTCGTAAGGGACACTATTTTCTTTTTTTATTTGCTTTATTACATAATTTAAAGTAGATTCAATTTGTTTTTTTTCAGAATGGAAAATTCCTTCCGAATAGCCCAGAGAGATAGGGTACCATTCTGTTACCATCTTTCCATAATGGATGGATTGCTCGTAATCCTCTAAAAAGAAATAGCAATAGCTGAGATTGTTTAATAAAGAGATCCCTTTTTTCTGATCACCTTCATAATCCTTCTCAAACATCGATTTCAGCAGTTCCTGGATTTCATCATACCGCTCGATGCTTTGCGTTTTCTCACCTGCCAGGCGGTAATAATTGGCTTGAATCAGCTGTACACGAGCAAATTCTTTTTGATTTTCTTTTTCAAAAACAGCCATCAGTTTTTCAATTCGTTTGGCCGCTTCTAAAAAATAAGCTTTAGCTTCTTCTTTTTCTCCTAAATAGAATAAACATCTTGCGTAGGCTTCATAATCAGACCAGGATGTGGGGCCAATAGAGTCCAAAAAATTTTTTTTCCAGTGCAATTTTTCTGCATTCACTTTTATTTCTTTGGTCATATAATCCTCTCCTATGATGATGACAGAAAAGAAGGGAGTTCTTCTCCCTTCCTGTGAAATCACTGATTACAGATTGCGAATGATAATGAAATCTAAAGATTGAGTATCCTTTATTACATTTTCTAAATACTCATCAATCTTTCTGCCCGCTTCAATAACAGACCTGGCATCTCGAATACCGCCATAAACAACAGAACTCTTGTATGGAGCACCATTATCAATGATGTTTTTTAAGAGATTATAGGCTTCTCTCTCTTCCGGACTGATGGTTCCGTTAGCGATGGCTCTTTCAAAAGCATCCATGTATCTGTTTTGGCTATTGACAGTCATCCATTCTCTGTCTAGATAATAGCGAAGCTGTCCTCCTACATTAGATGCAAGTCGTGAACGCTTCTCTTTCCCGTCGTTCAATTTACCTTTTTCCGAGTGTGACCCTTTGGCTTCAATAATCAATGGTTCTCCAGTCGGGCTTTTCATCACAATATCAGGCCCTTGAGAGGTAAGAATGTTCGGATTGATATCACGCTGGGAATATAATAGTTTATAGCCTTGCTGTTCGTAGTACCATATCGCGGCTTCCATAGCAAAAGCTTCTGCCCTTTTTTTAGGATTTAAATAAGTACCCCAACGCTGTCGAATCTGCCGGTTTATTATGTTTCTTTGCGTGGCATCAAGCGTTAAGTCACCTAATTTAATACCGCTTAGTCTGCTTATTTTTTGCAGGTCATTCCCATGCTTTCCTAGCTGTGCAATCATTCGGTCAGAAGCACCCATTCGTCTTAAAGTAGCAGCTGCTCCTTCAGATATTTCATCCAGCAATCTAGACAGCATGGCAGGGTTGTCCCCAAATTCATCTAATATGATTCGATAGGCTTTTGGAAGATTATCTTTTGTACGTTTAACAAATTCTAAGAGTTTGGCAATCGTTTTTCCGGCATCACCGACAACTGGAATCACCCCGGCTGCAGCTAATAGACCGTCCCCAATATCAGCTTGGGTGAGGTTAGCGACGAAATCAACGATATCCCCATAGACAAGGTAGCCGGAAACGAGCTGCCCGATTAAATACGGAATGGAGTTGAATGTTTCTTCATCCATCCAGCCCCAATCAACAAGGGTTTCGCCGAATTCATTGACGCTAGCCCCGAGTAAGACTTCTTGAACATAATCAGTCCAAACCTTGTCGTACAAATCTGGGTCTGTTCCATTATTATACTCTTCCAAATCATTATAAGAATCCCCGTCGGCATTCCCGGTAAAAGGATCAGCTCCTATATCTACCTCAAGTCCATCGTTAAGCCCGTCGGAATCTGTATCAGGAAAGTAGATATAGGTTCCTTGTTCTAATTCTTCAGTGTATGTTAACCCATCACCGTCGAAATCTGCATCATCCTGCTCATTGGCAATTTGAAAGGAATCGCTAGACTTAAGTGAATTTAAAAGATCTAAAGTTTTGCTATTTTGTGAATCAGGCGTGTAGATTAACGTGAATACTGAAAATTGGTCTGTCTCTGCCAGTATTAAGCCGTTTTCTCTGTCGACCTCCTGATTTTCAAGCTGCGTAAAACTGTGGTTTTCTTTATCATACCTATACATTTTGATATTCTCAATGTCGCCATTTGGAATATCATTTTCATCGAATGGTATTTTGACTAGTGCCTGCTCAAATTCCTTTTCCACCGTTATTTCGACAAAATCAGAAACCGCCCCAGACACGTCTTGGAAAATGCTATAATCGGATACATTTTTTAATTGGACGTATGGTGAAATATCTCCTTGTGCCTGAAGTTCAAGAATAGTTCCAGATTGATTTTCGGTAAAGGTTTGAGTAAAACTTTCAAGTCCATCATATAGGCGGTCACGGTCGGAATCTTTTTTATGCGGGTCGCTGCCAACCTGATATTCCTCGAAATCATTTAAACCATCATGATCTGTATCCTTTAATAGAGGAGACGTTCCAAATTCCTCTAGTTCAATCCGATCCTCTAATCCGTCAGAATCAGAATCCTTTAAGACCGGATCTGTCTCTGCTACCTGTTCCTGAAGATTGGTTAATCCGTCTTGATCGGTATCTTCCTGATTGTCAGTTGTGTCGTTATTATTTGTATCTTGTTTAAGCGGGGATGTATATAGTTTTAGGATTTCAAATCCATCTAACAATCCGTCCCCGTCTGTATCCGGTTTTTCTTTGTTTGTACCAATCTTTTCTTCAATAGCATTGGTTGCGCCGTCGCTATCTGAATCAAGAAGCTGTTTTGCTTTTACTTTGAGTTCCTGGGCGCTAATCCATGATTTTTTGTAAAAATGAACGGACTGTTCCCGGTTGTTTTTATGTTCAAAGTCTAACCCTTTTTCATACTCTTTATGGGCCTGATCTAAAAGCTTTTTATCTTTGTTTGAAAATAAGTCGATATTTTCGTCGAGCAAAGCTAATAATTCTTTCGTCACCATTCTGTTTGCTGAAATTACTGTGTTAATGACATGAGTCTTTTCTTCAGAGGTAATGTGCGGGTTTGCTTCAAGGATGCCTAATGCATTCTTACTGTGGTCAAAAAATGTTGCGGCCTTTATTGCATTATTTGTTTCAAAATTGCCGTCCACTGCAGCCTGTAACTCAAACAGTGCATATTCCACCCGTTTATTATTTTTAGGCGGATCCATTTCAGGGAAATTTTCGATTTGTTCCATTGCCTCTGCCATTAACTGTTTAACATTTTGCTCAGACGACTCGGATGCATCTGCCAGCTCTGAAATAGTGGAAATTTTCTTTTGGCTTTCTTTTGCCGCAGTCATGCCTGGCAGCATAGCTGAAATGACTAAAACTAACACAAGAAGCCAATGCAAAGATACTTTAGCTTTCAAATTTTTCCCTCGCTTTCTATTACTATTAAATTTAAAAACACATAAACCATCATAATTGATAGGAATTTCTAAAAAAAGGGAATATCCACCCATTTTTCCCATTAATTTTCCAGTGAAATTTGACATATATTGTATTAAAGGTTCAAAGCAGATTCCATATGTCAACAGGAAAAAAAGATTATTCCTTAGCATCAAATGGGTCGTGCCCTTAACACGTTAATGCTTTAACGCGCTGGGGGTCACGACCCATTTACACGAATGTATTTCTAATGAAAGGCTTTTGTTTTTTGTTAAATAAACTTCAATCCTACCTATGATATAATAATATGTCCAAAAGATTTAACGTATAGGAGGTTACCATGTCACAGTTAGATACTACTCTTGAACAACAGACATCTCATCAAAAAAAAATGATTTGGTTTGTTGTCACATTTATTCTCATTGCAGTTGTGGGATTACTTTATGTAAAATGGTGGCCTTATTATCACAAGTCCCTAACAGCGGCCCATACACATTCGATTGGATCATCTATATTGGGTGATCTATCAACTATGACACCATCATGGCAAACTGCCTGGGACTATGCGGTGGCTTATTTCCAATCGGTATGGAAAGCAGCAGTCCTTGGGATTCTGCTAGGATCTTTATTGCAGGTTTTAATTCCTACACATTGGCTTCTTAAATTACTCGGCAAAAAGTCATTTGGAAGTACTGCGATCGGTGGTATCGCTTCAGTACCTGGGATGATGTGCTCTTGCTGCGCAGCGCCAATGGCTGTGGGTCTCCGTAAAAAGAATGTATCTGTCGGGGCAGCCTTAGCGTTTTGGATTGGAAATCCAATGATTAACCCGGCAACACTTATTTTTATTACTTTTGTTTTATCGTGGGAATTCACGTTAATTCGTCTTGTATTCGGACTTATTTTAACATTTGGAGTTAGTTATTTAGCTAATCGATTGGTAAGAGACGCAGAGCCTGTTTACGATCAGGTTTTAAAGGATCCACAACAAGAGGGCAGCTTTTTATCAAGATGGGGAAAAAGTTTAGCAAGTATGGTTCTCTATATTCTTCCAGCATACGTATTATCCGTTCTGCTATTAGGAGCGGGGCGGGTATGGCTATTCCCGGAATTAAGTGACACAGCAGCAAACAGCCTAATGGCCATTATTCTATTTGCAATTGCCGGGATGCTTTTTGTCATACCGACAGCAGCAGAAATTCCAATCATACAAACATTTATGTCCTTAGGACTTGGGAGTGGACCTGCTGCTGCCCTGTTAATTACATTACCGGCAATAAGCCTGCCCTCTGTCATTATGGTATCTAAATCTTTCCCCAAAAAAGTAATTTGGTTTTTGCTTGCTTCAGTTGTTATTCTTGGAATCGTAAGCGGGCTCATCGGGAAGATGATTCTTTAAGATCAATATTAAAGTCATAAACCTAGGGTTCGGCACCTGCCAGTGTCATAAATCCTAGGTTTTTTAAAACGTTTTTATTCAAATATGAAGAAGTTTTTTACTCTGCTTTTAAATTTAAGAAATCACTGACTGCTTTCACAAGCTTGGTTTTAGGATAAGATTGATATAATCCATTTGCTAATCGAATTGGATCTCCAAAAAAGAACCGTTCATATTGAGTTTGTCTCGTCCCAAATGAACTCATAGTCAGGTCCCAGGCTAAACGAAAAATTTTAACTCGGTCCTCAGCCTTCATGCAGGATCCTTGAAGATACAGATCTAAATCTGGCCGGATTTCTGAATAAAAGTCTTTTTCAGCAGGTAAGGTTACCATTCCGCTGGCACCAATTAATTGGATGATTTCACAAAAGCGAGGATATATTCGGGGAAAAACATTACTTGCAACCCGAAGCGGAATGATATTTGGCCGCATATATCCCCATTCGTCCAATTGTGCATCGTTTTCTGACTTCTCTAAGAGAGCCTTCATCGTTTCAAGACCGATGATGATCTCTGATAGTTTTTCCTGGATATGCTGGTATTCAACTACGTTAATCGTTTCCGCAAGGAGTTCGGCAAGGCCCAACAGAAATTCTGTTTTAATTACTTGTCTTGTTACAGCTTGATGCACAGTAAAAGAATGAAAAGAACTTTTAACTAAGAATTCGTTAGACACCTCAATATTGTGATAAAAGAATACCCGGTTCCACGGGACTATCACATTATCAAAGACGACAATAGAATCCATTTCCTCATATCGTGAACTTAATGGGTGATTAAAATGAGAGTCTCCGCCAACAAAAGATTCCCTGCAAATAAATTTTAAACCTTTCGTGTCAGAGGGAATGGAAAACGCAAATGCTTCATCTTGATCAAAATATAACCCGGGACCACTTATCACCAAAACTTCATCGGTTAAGCCACCTTGTGTTGCGAGTAAACGTGCTCCTTTTATTACAATACCTTTTTCATTTATATCGATAATTCGTGCAGCAATTGGCTCTTCAGAATCATACATATATGATTGGGAACGGTTCACTTGTGGAGTAATAAAAGTATGTGTAAACGAAAGGTCTTGTTCTCTGGCTCTTTGATATAGGGATTCAATATTGTCAGGAAAACAATTTTCTTTTTCTTTTATCAGGGACGCAGAAGAGGCCAAACTCATCATCACTGTGTTCAGATAGTCAGGTGTTCTCCCCATCATCCCGCCCGTATGTCTGGCCCAGTGTTCTATCATCCTGCGTCTTTTTCTTAAATCCTCTTTAGTTTTAGGCTGCAAGTACGAAAGACTGATAGGGTCTCCTGTTTCTGGTGATCGGAATATCATCTCATCCTTAAACTTTGGGTGATGCTGTAAATCGTAAAGGGACGCTTTAGTCCGAATAATCCCTTTAAAGGCGGGATGTTCTGAAATTTTTCCTTTTAGCCTTTCTCCATTAAACCAAATCTCGGTATTCATCTGATTTAATCGGTTTATGAATTCTTCACCGTTTATGGCTCCCATGGTATCACCTCCACCCCCCATAATTAAATAGTTCCGATGGTTTATTGTATTAGTCCAACTGTAAGCTTGTTCCATATTTCTAATTTGATTTGAGCAATACATTAAAAAAGAGCCTTTTAATTATAAATGGCTCGTGTGTTTGTGAAACTTCCCAAAAGCCACTGTCAGGCTTTTGTGACAATCTCTTTTGTTTTACAATTGAAATTTATGAGATTCCGTTATGGATTGCTCTCGCTGAAGTTTCTTTTTGTCCGTGCAAAAAGAAGTAAAGAATGGCTGTTGCCAGAACGGTCACACCCAGGATGGCATAAAGTAAATTGTAACCTGCTAGAGGGATGACAAACCCAAGAAGGTAAGGTCCGAATCCATACCCAGCATCAATTAATATAAAAAATGTAGAAGTAGCGAGGCCCATACGATGGGACGGAGTCAGTTTAATAGCAATAGCTTGGGTGACTGATTGCATATTACCGAATCCGAGACCAATCAGAATCCCTGCTAATAGAAACGTAAGGCTTACTTCTGCAGTACTTAAAATCAGTAATCCGCCGCCAAAGAGGACAAAAGCTGGATACATAACATAGTTCGCACCCTTAACATCCATTAAGCGGCCTGTGAATGGACGAGATACTATGATAGCAGCTGCATAAACAATAAAGAAAAAGCTGGCTGCCTCAATGAGTTCTAGCTCGATTGCATAAAAATTAATAAACGAAAGAACGCTAGAGTAGCAAAAACCTAGGATCATAGCGACAATTGAAATAGGCACTGCTTTTGGCTCAATAAAGCCAGATAACTTAAACCCTTTTAATTCCGAGGCACTAGATCGAGCCTCAGCAGCTGGTATATAGAGAAAAATCCCGATTAGTAAACTAATGATTCCTAATATGAGGCAAAAACTGAAAATCATTTGATAACTTGTGTGCTGGCTCATAAACAGCCCGATAAATGGGCCAATCGCTGTAGCAAGCGTAACACTTAGACTGTAGAAACCGATTCCTTCCCCTTTACGGGCGGCTGGAATAATTCGTGCAACAATGGATCCGGTCGCCGTACTGGCCACCCCAAGTGCAATCCCGTGAACGAATCGATTAATCAGCAAAAAAGTAATGCCTAATTTAAAAAAATATAAAAAGGAAGTTAAAGTAAAAAAAGCAAGACCAATATATAAAAACTTCTTATACCCCATTTGATCTATGATTCGTCCAATAAAGAGACGTCCGATTAACGTTCCAATAATAAATATTCCGGTTACAAGCCCGGCCTGGCTTTCCGAAGCATGATACTTCTCAACTGCATAGAGAGCTACAGTAACCATTAATAAATAAAAGATTAAGTATAAGAAAAAATTAACAGATGAAACAATGATAAAATCCTTTGTCCAAAGTCGGGGCTTCTCCTGATTCACTTAGCTGTCTCCTCTCTGAAATATATGGTTTCTGATTTCTCCCATAATACGAATTACTTCGATTTGTTCTTCTTCCGAGATCCCCTTTAGTATGTTCTCTTCAAATTCGTCAATCGTGAGACGCACTTCTTTATAGATTTGGACTCCTAATTCAGTCAGCTGCATCGGTTTTTCCCGTTTGTCTTCGCTTGGGACTTGCTTAACATAGCCCATTTCTTCTAAGCGGTTCATCGTTCTCGTTATAGTGGGTTTTTCGACCCCCTGATAAGTAGAAAGTTCAACGAGTGTAGCAGAACCAAAATTATATAAGTAGTACATGATTGTCCATTGAGCCCTTTGAATTTGATGCTTGCTAAGGAGAATATTCAAATTATTTTCAAACGGACGGTATAGCATCAAGAGCTGATGAAAAAATTTTTGAGAAGTTTTGATCGTACAGCACCTCCAAATAATAGTTATCCTGGGTAATAGTTATCCTGGGTAACTTTATTATATAAACATATTTATGAAAGTATGTCTAGTTTCAAAAGCATATATTTCCTGATTTAAAGCACAATAAAAGGAAATGGAAAGATTCAGGAGGTACATACATGGGATTGAATGTTACCCAAAAACTTATTAAATCGCATCTATTATCCGGTGAAATGACACCCGGTCAGGAAATAGGGCTAAAAATTGATCAAACTTTAACCCAAGACGCAACTGGAACCATGGTTATGCTGGAGTTAGAAGCTATGGGGCTAGATTATGCGAAAACGGAAGCATCGGCCCAATATGTGGACCACAATTTAATTCAGGTAGATAGCAAAAATCCAGATGATCATTTGTTCTTGCAAAGTGCAACACGACGGTTCGGGCTTTATTACAGCCGTCCCGGGAATGGTGTCAGTCATCCCGTTCATATGCAGCGGCTTGCTAAGCCGGGAAAAACGCTGCTCGGTTCCGACAGCCACACTTGTGCAAATGGATGTATGGGAATGCTCGCAATGGGGGCAGGCGGTATAGATGTAGCAATGGCAATTGCGGGGGAACCCTTTTATGTAAAAATGCCAAAAGTCTGGGGAGTCAAACTAATTGGTAAACTTCCAGACTGGGTCAGTGCAAAAGATGTGATTCTCGAAATGCTTCGCCGCCATGATGTGAAGGGCGGGGTCGGGCGTGTAATTGAATATTATGGACCTGGCCTCGAGAGTTTAACAGCAATGGATCGCCATGTCATTGCGAATATGGGGGCAGAGCTCGGGGCAACCGCCACTGTTTTCCCATCAGATCAAGAAGTGAGACGGTTTCTAAAGCAGCAGGGACGTGAAGAGGATTGGATGGAGCTGGTAGCAGATGAAGGGGCCACATATGATTTGCATGAAGAAATCAATCTGTCTGAGCTAGAGCCGCTGATTGCCAAACCCTCAAGCCCTGGTAATGTGGTAACGGTTAAGGAAGTGGAAGGACTGCCTATTTATCAATCCTATGTTGGCTCTTCCGCAAATCCGGGTTATCGTGATTTTGCAATAGTTGCTGAGATTGTAAAAGGGAAACAGGTGGCACCTGGAATCTCCTTTGACATAAATCCAACATCTCGGCAAATGTTAACAGACTTAGTAAAGGAGGGGCATATTGCAAGTTTGCTGCAAGCTGGAGCAAGGCTTCATCAGGCAGGCTGCAATGGGTGCATTGGGATGGGACAAGCACCTGCAACCGGCAGAAACAGTCTGAGAACAACCCCTCGCAACTTCCCTGGCCGTTCCGGAACGAGAGAAGATAGTGTGTTTTTATGCAGTCCTGAGACTGCAGCTGCGTCTGCTTTAAAAGGAGTTATTACGGACCCTCGATCGTTAGATATGGAATATCCGAAGGTAAAAGAACCGGATGACCCAACGCTTGAATTAAATTTGTTAGATGAGCCGCTTACCTATGAGGAGGCAAGAAAGGTTGACTTACACAAAGGTCCAAATATTGCCTCCATTCCAGAGATGGATCAGCTTCAAGATAACTTAGAAGTTCCGATTTTATTAAAGATGGGAGACAATATTTCAACCGATGAAATATTAGCAGGAGGCGCTCGTGTCCTCCCTTACCGGAGTAACCTGCCTGAAATCAGTAAGTTTGCCTTTGAAATCATTGACGAGAACTATTACGAAAAAGCAATGAAATTACGGAATGAAAGCGGTCATGCAATTGTCGCCGGTTTTAATTATGGACAAGGGTCCAGCCGTGAACATGCAGCGCTTGCACCAAGGTATCTAGGTTTACGGGTTGCATTAGTAAAAGACTTTGCCCGAATTCATTGGCAAAACCTAGTTAACTTTGGAATCCTGCCTGTTACATTTGTCCATGAAGAAGATTATGACAAATTGGAGCAAGACGATGTTCTGATTTTTACTGATTTGCGTGCCAAAATTCAGCAAGGCAGTGAATTCAGTATTCGTGTTAAAGGAAAAGGACTCGAGATTGATGTTCGGCACAACTTATCTGGACGTCAAATCGATATGATGTTAAAAGGCGGACTAATCAATTGGGTAAAAGACCGTCAAAACAGTCATGTTTAAAAATGATCGAGCAAGAGGAGGAAAACCTATATGGTAAATCGGGATACAATATGCAGAGCTTGTGAAGGCACTGGCATGCTGGCGGATGATGAATCGTGGCAATATAAATGTACGGTTTGTGGCGGGACTGGCCACATCGATCCTGGAGCTTCTCCGGACCCGCCCAGATTTATTAATGTAGATGAAAACAATCGAATTCTAGACTGATGGCTAAAGACCTTCAATCATGGACTTGAAGGTCTTTTTTTCGCTGGAGTCTCAGGCAACTAAAAGATTTTAATCAAACGTTTGTTTAAAAAATAGAGATATCTTATTGATTGACATTGATAATCATTTTCAATTAAAATCGTAATTACATGATAGGATTGGGGATGTATTCAATGTTTGTTCAAATGAGAAAAATGGTAGTGACAGAAGGAAATGCGGACCAGGTTGTGAAACGTTTTAGCGGGGAGGGCCATGTTGAAAAGCAAGAAGGATTTATTGATTTGAGTGTACTGGTAAAAAAGGTTAGGCGCGGAGAAGAAGAAGTAATCGTTATGATCCGATGGGAATCAGAGGAGTATTGGAAGCAGTGGGAAAAAAGTGAAGTTCATATCGCGGGCCATAAAGCCAAACTAGGTCAGCCAAAGCCTGAATATATTGTCAGTTCAGAAGGCGGGCTGTACGAGGTAAAAGCAGTCAAAAAGGCTGTAAAATAAATGATATTTTTAAGTGTGAAAAAAGAAACCTGTAATCGTTCGTTGTGATTACAGGTTTCTTTAAAAGAGAATAAATTTACAAGTTGCTTGAGTATGGCGTGGTAAGATGTTTGCGGACACTGGATCCGTTATTGTTTAAAAAAAGGGCTGATATCCATAATTAAAGGACACTGATTCCGTTATTCGTGCAAATTACAGCTATTTTTTGCTGATTTTGGCCAAAAACGGAACATATGCCCTATCGCATCAGGAAAACAGTGGTTTTTGTGAAATTAGCGGAATACATGTCCGCTTAGTACACCAAATTAAGTTTACTATTTTAACTTACAAAAAAGGACCGGGCGGTTTTTGCCCGGTTTTTCTTATCATAACGAAAGCTTTAAGTTTATTTTGAGACTATCATTTTCCTTCTTTCAGCAAATCTCTAATTTCCCGCAATAGCTCTTCTTTATGATCGATAACAGGTGCAGCCGCTTCTTCCTTTTTCTTAAAACGATTAAAAAATCGAACCACCATAAAAATTGAGAAAGCAATAATGAGAAAATCAATTACGGACTGAATAAAGACTCCGTATTTAATTTTGCCATAAGCGAGATGGCTAAAGTCTATTCCGCCTCCCAATAACCCAACCAGTGGCATAATGATGTCTTGGACGAGAGAAGACACGATTTTACCAAATGCAGTCCCAATAACAACTGCTATCGCTAAGTCTAATACATTGCCTTTTAATGCAAACTTTTTAAACTCTTGCCACATTGAACGTACCTCCAAATACTAGTCTGAAATAATTCCTTGTTATTATAGTTTTGCCTGCAAATGATTTCAATAGAATAGTAAAACTAATGGCTTCCCGTCTTAAGATATAAACATATTGTCAAGCAACGTTTTGGAATGCTGGGGGCTGGCCTTATTTATTTTGTAAATTATTAGAACTTTTCCCTCTTATTATAGATTATACTGGTTACAACTGAAGATTTATTAGTTTAATGGGAATAGGCGGGGTGTAGGGAGATGGCACAGAAACTGGATCAGGCTGCGGCATTAAGCAGGAACGTTGATTGGATTGACAGTTACATAGATAACACGGAGAAGCAGGAGAAATTATATAAACGTACTTTACTGATTGTGGTCCTTTCTCAAATTTTTGGAGGAGCTGGTCTCGCGGCGGGAATTACCGTGGGAGCTCTATTGGCACAGGATATGTTAGGTTCTAGTGGTTATGCGGGAGTACCTACTGCGCTCTTTACACTAGGATCAGCAGGGGCAGCCTTTATTGTAGGGCGCCTCTCTCAGCGCTTTGGACGTCGGGCAGGATTGGCTGCTGGTTTTTTAACAGGGGGAATAGGTGCTATTGGAGTTATCTTTTCAGCAGTTACTACTAATATCTTCCTGCTATTTGTCTCACTTTTTATTTATGGGGCAGGTTCAGCTACAAATCTGCAAGCACGCTATGCCGGGACGGACTTAGCGAATCCGACGCAACGTGCAAAGGCGGTGAGTATTGCGTTGGTATCTACTACTTTCGGAGCGGTTGCTGGTCCTAACCTAGTTGAGCCAATGGGAGAATTCGCTTTATCAATAGGAATACCTGCTCTGGCTGGTCCATTTATTCTTGCAGCAACCGCCTTCATCCTGGCGGGTTCGGTGTTATTGCTTTTTCTTCGCCCAGACCCTCTTATTATTGCGGATGCAATTGCGGCCAGAAAGAACAATAATAGCAATCAATCGGAAATAGGGATCGAAACTTTAGCCGAAAATAAACGAGGAATCGTGAAAGCAGCGACATTAATGGTTACGACCCAAATTGTAATGGTAGCGATTATGACCATGACACCGGTTCATATAGGGCACCATGGGCATGGGCTGCGCGAGGTTGGATTAATAATAGGGATTCATGTTGCATGTATGTATCTGCCATCTCTTGTCACAGGTGTCCTGGTCGATAAACTCGGACGGAACGCAATGGCGGTTGCCTCAGGTATTACTTTACTAGCTGCTGGAGCACTAGCTGCATTGGCACCTACTTCTTCTATCCTGTATATAACAATAGCTCTCGCCTTATTGGGACTCGGCTGGAATTTCGGATTGATCAGCGGGACAGCCATGCTCGTGGATGCAACGACTGCTTCTACACGTGCGAAAACGCAAGGGTCGGTAGATGTGTTAGTTGCTTTGTCAGGGGCAACTGGAGGGGCTATATCAGGTATTGTAGTCGCTCAGTCCAGCTATTTTACACTTTCACTGGCAGGGGGGATCTTTGCCTTGTTGTTGATCCTAGGTGTCATGGGGTTTAGGAGAACTGCAAAATAAAGCCATTAAAAGCTCAAATTTCGCAGTTATAAAGTTTAATTGCTATTTAAGAGGACAGAAGATCTTTTATTTTAGTAAAAACCCTGCTTTGATGATTTTATAGGACACACGATTCGCTACCCTGAAAATTAATCCTTTTTTAGCCGTCAAACTTATTTAATGGATCCTCATTCCGCTATTTATTCAAAAATCTTTGTTCGGAGCATGGTTTCGGTTCCTGGTTCCGTTATTTGCCTATTTTTCTCTCAAATTTGATTGATTTTGTACGAATAGCGGAATCAGAATCCGCTTCAGTCCCTGAAGTGCAGGTTTTCGTTCGAATAACGGAATGAGGATCCGCCAGACTTATTTAATGAATCCTCATTCCGCTATTTATTCAAAAATCTTTGTTCGGAGCATGGTTTCGGTTCCTGGTTCCGTTATTTGCCTATTTTTCTCTCAAATTTGATTGAATTTGTACGAATAGCGGAATCAGAATCCGCTTCAGCCCCTGAAGTGCAGGTACTAATAACGGAATGAGGATCCGCCAGACTTATTTAATGAATCCTCATTCCGCTATTTATTCAAAAATCTTTGTTCGGAGCATGGTTTCGGTTCCTGGTTCCGTTATTTGCCTATTTTTCTCTCAAATTTGATTGATTTTTTGCGAATAGCGGAATCAGAATCCGCATCAGCCCCTGAAGTACAGGTTTTCGTTCTAATAACGGAATGAGGATCCGCCAAACTCATTTAATGGATCCTCATTCCGTTACCCTGAAAATAGGTCCAACCGGGGCTGAAACTAACCAATTTTCATTCATCTGCTGGTGCTGCAACTAGGCATGGAGGGCTATTTACCGAAAATCCCTTTTTGAATTAAACCGGTTCAATTGGCAGATAGACTGTGAACGATGTGCCTTGACCTTCTTTACTTTCTACTTCAATCAATCCATGATGTACGGCTATGTTTTGCTTTGCAATAGCGAGGCCGAGACCGGTTCCGCCATTCGGGCGTGTCCGTGAATGGTCTGCCCTGTAAAAGCGGTTAAAAATATGGGGCAGAACCTCTTTAGAGATCCCGATTCCGTTATCTTTAATTGTGATTCGGGCATAGGGTTTTTGTTGGTAAAGACAACCTTTGTAAACAGAAGTCTTGGTGAACACCCCATGCATCTTCACGGGCATCATATGACCGTATTAAAGAAGAACGGTAAAAAAGTAGAGACGCCATGGCTGACAGATACGTTAAACGTTCTTCCAGGGGAAACGTATGAAGTAGTATTTATCGCAGATAATCCCGGCATGTGGATGGACCACTGTCATAACCTCGACCATGCGGCGACAGGTATGATCTTGCATCTGATGTATGACAATGTACTTCCTTCCTATGAGGTAGGGGAGAGATCAGGAAATTTGCCAGAGTGATGCACGTTACAAATTTAACTGCCCTCCAACAAAGTTATAAAACTTTTGGAGGGCAGCTATTAGCAGTTCATAACAAAATGAAAAGTTTCTTTACTTATTGACCGACTGCACTTTGATCTATATAAAGGACTACCCAGATACCGTCTATATCCTGAGAGCAAAGACAGGATTGCCTTCTTGATCTGCAAATGGATCTATATATATATAATTTTTTCAGCTGGACAATCTCTCGGTAGGTTGCTATTCCACAGGATATCATCCCATAAAAATCACCTTTATTTTTATCCGTGTGATTAGAAGTCAAAGTTGTCAGGGTCGGGTCCTACCCGAAGATTTTGATTTAGTTGATCAATTCGCATCATGTCTTCTTTCGTCAGTTCAAAATCAAAGACAGAAGCGTTCTCCACAATTCGATGTGCTTTCGTAGATTTTGGAATGGTTACAACTCCGTTTTGCAGATCCCATCTTATAATAATTTGCGCAATGGTTTTATTATAGGTATTTGCTATTTCTTTCAGTACCGGGTGATCCAATAGCTGACCCTGCATTAAAGGCGACCAAGCTTCTAGCTGAATGCCATTCTCCTGGCAAAAGGAATGGACTTCTTTCTGAGTTAAGCGAGGATGGTATTCTACTTGATTAACCATAGGTTTAATCTCTGCATCCTTCATTAAGTCTTCAAGGTGATGGATTTGAAAATTACTTACACCAATAGCTTTTACTTTGCCTTCCTTATAAAGAGTCTCTAAAGCTCGCCAAGCTTCTTTGTATTTACCTTTTACTGGCCAGTGAATCAGGTATAAATCCAAATAATCAAGACCTAGTTTCTTTAAGCTTGTTTCATACGCTTGAATGGTAGAGTCGTACCCTAAATCGGAGTTCCACACCTTGGATGTGACAAATAGGTCTTCTCTAATGATCCCTGCTTCACTTAGCCCCTTACGGATAGCCTGGCCAACACCTTCTTCATTTTCATAAATCGCGGCTGTATCAATACTGCGATACCCATGTTTAATGGCAATTTTAACTGCTTCAACTAATTCCGGACCTTGTTCAACTTTAAATACGCCGATACCAAGCAGTGGCATTTTAACACCATTATGCAAAGTAGTTGTATCTTGTAAGCTTTTTATCATATCAATAAACCTCCAATTGTTGTTTTAAGAAGAAAGTTAATCTGCACTTGTTTGTTTGTTAATCATTCACCTCCTTTATTTTTCTTTTTTCAAGATTTCTGCTCCAGCCTGTTAATATGACGGCAATAAGCACCATTAGCCCTCCTGCCCAGGTAGTATGAATGAGTCCAATAGAGTCTGTAATGATACCGCCCAAATAGGATCCGATTGCAATTCCTGCGTTGAACGCTGCAATATTAATGGCTGATGCAACATCTACAGCCGCCGGCACAAAACGTTCTGCTAACATGACTACATAAACCTGTAATCCCGGCACATTCATAAAGGCCATAAGCCCCATTAGGAAGATAGTAATCAATCCGGCAAGTTTAAATGGTACCGTAAAGAACAAGATAAATAGGACTATGGCTTGTACGATAAACATATAGAATAATGCCTTTATTGGATTTTGGTTGGACAGCTTTCCGCCTATCATGTTGCCAACCGCAATCGCAATACCGTATAGCAGCAAAATCACCGCAACAGTTCCTGGTTTAAATCCTGTAATATTCTGCAGTAATGGTGATAAAAAGGTAAAGACCACAAATGTTCCGCCATAGCCTAACGCCGTAATGATAAAAAGTAAGAGTAAACGGCCGTTTGTAACTATTTTAAATTGATCCCGAAATGTTGTTTGATTTCCTTTGCGAAGATCAGATGGAACAAGGACACTATTGGCGATTAATGCAATTAAACCGACAGCTACAATGACAAGAAAAGCAATTCTCCAGCCAAATTGCTGACCTATAAATGTTCCGAATGGAACCCCAGTTACAGTAGCGACAGTAAGTCCGGTAAACATAATCGAAATCGCACTAGCCCGTCGATTTTCTGGTACTAAATCTGCAGCAATAGTTGAGCCGATTGACATGAAAACACCATGTGAAAATGCAGAAATGACACGTGCTGCTAGTAAAATCTCAATACTGAAAGCTGCCGCTGCGATACTATTCCCAATGATAAAAACAACCATAATCCAAAGCAGTAAAGCTTTACGTGATATCGTTGAGGTAAGTGATGTCAGAATCGGTGCTCCAAATGTAACACCTAACGCGTATAAAGAAACGGTTAAACCGGCTGCTGTAACAGATATTTGTAAATCCTCTGCGATTAGAGGCAATAGCCCAACACTAATAAATTCTGTAGTTCCAATAGCAAATGCACTTACTGCCAAAGCAAGCAGTGCTAATGTACTTGGCTTTTTTTCTAAAGGCATGTATTTCTCCTCCTAATAAATGGTGTAATTGTATAAATGAACTTAATCTAGTAATCAATCCACACTATATATTTGAGCCGGCAAATGCTATTATGGGATATATGAGAGATTATGAGAAGTACGTACTTTAAAGTAATATAGATACTTCGAAGTACCATAGGCACTTTTTAGTACCTATATAGTTGGAGGAGATCAATTTGAAGAAAAAGAAATACAATATAGCTGTAGAAGCAACTTTGGAAGTCATTGGAGGAAAGTGGAAAGTTGTAATTCTGTGCCACCTGACACATGGAAAAAAACGAACAAGTGAATTAAAACGGCTCATGCCAGATATTACGCAAAAAATGTTAACCCAACAATTACGTGAACTAGAGGAAGACGGAGTTATTAACAGAATTGTTTATAATCAGGTTCCGCCCAAAGTGGAGTATGAGCTAAGTGAGTATGGGTGGAGCTTGAAAAGCATTTTAGATGCTCTCTGTTCATGGGGAGAAAACCATATTACCAAAGTATATGGAGATAAATTTGCTGTCTTGGAAGAGAACGTTTTAACAAAATAATGAAATGAGTTAGTGTAAGCTTTGAATAAAATCTAAGTGACTGATTCGCGTCAGTCACTTTTTTAACTTAAAATGTAAAAATATATCCGCGGTGATATCCAAAATGTCAGGATAGCTAATACCATGCAAACACTTGATATGGCTTACATAACTTTGGCCTGACCCCCACACATCAATACTGGGAATCAGGCCATTTTATTTAATCATTTTTTACACCGATATACCCCATATTCTATCAAAGAGCCAACTAAAATAAAAAATCCCATGACAATAAAGCAGAAAAATACAACTGCACCAAGCCCTGAGGGATCATCTAATGGAGTATTGTAAATGTTTATACATATAATCAAATGTTCAGAAGTTAGTTGAAAATTTGACTTCCGCTGGTGCTAGAGTAAAAGAGATTCGGGATAAAGGATTTGCTCATTTTATTGATTTTCAAGATCCGTTCGTCCGTAACGGGATTGTGATGCGAGAAAAATAATAGGTGCCTGCTCCCCAGTGAAGTAATCGCTTAGTACGCGGGGAGGCAGGCACCGATTTTTTAAACCTATCCTTCTAAAGCTTCTACGACCTTTTCCGCCGTACTTTTACTCGATTGAGGATTTTGTCCGGTTACCAAGTTTCCGTCTCTTATCGAATGATCTGTCCATTTTTCTTTGCCTTCAAAGATAGCACCCTTTTCACGAAGCTTTGACTCTAATAAGAAAGGCATATGTATATCTAGCTGCATTTCTCTTTCTTCATCGTCAGTAAAGGCTGTTACTTTTTTTCCTTTCACGAAAGGAGTGCCATCGTTATAAGTTACATTGACAAGACCGGCCGGACCATGACAGACAGCGCCAATCACTCTGTTTGCTTCCGCAAATTGCTGCAAAACATATTGTAGTGTTTCGCTATTTGGAAAATCAAACATAGTGCCATGACCGCCAGGCAAGAATACAGCATCATATCCAATTGCATGCTCTTTTGTTAGTTTTTCTGTATTTTTTAATTCTGCTTCAGCTTCTTTCCATTCTGGTTTCTCTTCGATACTATTTGGATCTAACGCAACTTCTCCGCCAGATATACTTGTCACTTTGACATCATAGCCCTTTTCTTTAAAAACTAAATAAGGTACTGCAAACTCCTCTAACCAAAGACCCGTTTTATGATCGTCTGTAATCGTGGTATGATTTGTTACAACTATTAAAACTTTTTTTGTCATCACAATATGCCTCCAAGAAATTTAAAGTATCATTTTTTTATGGGGTAGTGCGGGCTAAACAATTTTTATATTTCCTATCTTGCAATGCCAGCTGGTCGGCTGGTGATGGACTGTATCTTAAGGTGAACAATCCAATGGCTTAACTAAAATGGGTCTGACCCTGCTATGTAAAAGAGGTTAGTTCTTATAAATGAAACAAAAGAACCGTCCCCCTGTTTCATATTTCCTTATTTGTTAATGCCAGTTGATCGGGGGGCAGTGCCTTAAGAGAGCCATCGTTATTGAGAGCAGTGCGCCATGAATAACGGGGTTCATACCCAAGAATTTGGCGGGCCTTATCTATTGCCATGAGGGTTTCATGACCGTTTATCGGCCTTTTTAAAGGTATCTTTGGGAAATACTTATTTACCAAGTCCTGACTGAGATCCGGCATAATCGTATCTGGGGCTGTTATATGGAATATTTGATACCCCAAATTATCCTTTTCAATGGCAAGAAGACACGCCATCGCTGCATCCCTAACATCGCAATAAGCCCAGGCATTTTTCCGTTGAATATCCTTTTGCTGATCATTCCAATGCATGGCTGGAATTTTTTCATATTCATCTGGCTCATAAATATTGGCAAAGCGAAGGGCAACGATCTGTCCATCCGTAAGATTGTGATACAATTCAGAAAGGTGCTCCGTTAATATCTTTGCCATCGCGTAGGTGGATTTTATGGTAGTTGGATGTTCTTCATCGAGAGGGAAGTAACTAAGCTGATCTTCTACAAAAGGATATCCCAATACCGTTTCACTGGATGCCCATACAACCTTAGAGATTTTAAAATCCTTGCAAGCCTCGAGGATATTAAAATTGACGAGCATATTATTTTCAAAAATGGCCTGGGGTGTGTTCCTTACATCAGTAGGAATATTCCCGAGGTGGACCACTGCATCACAACCATTTAATAGCTGACAGACCTGTCCATAATCACGCAATTCAGCTTGAATAAAGCTTTTCGAAGCAGATTCCTCTCTTAATTTTTTATCTGTTGCGATCACCTCATGACCTGCTTCTAAAAGAGTTCTTACGGTCCATCGACCGATTTTTCCTGCTGCTCCTGTTACCACTATTTTCACGCATAGCCGCTCCTTTTTCATATTTTTCTAAACTAAGCAAGTTAAACTATTCATTTTAGATTTTCCCGCAGTTTATCATTTATAGCAGGAGGATGGGTGGAAAATAATGGGCATTATTGATTGGTAGTCAAATTAACAATATGTACTTCAGTAGGCAAATACACATAACGGTTATATGATCAAAAGTAAACAACCATTTGTAAAAAGGATAAAAAAGGAGAGCAACTTTATGATTCAATATACCGACGAGTCTGTTACGATTTTCCAAAGTGCTTTATTTCAAACGACCTCTACAGTCATTAACTTAGAGGATTTTATATTAATCGTTGACCCCACATGGCTTCCTAACGAAATTCATGAAATACAATCCTATGTGAAATCGATTCAAGCAAATAAAGCATGTTATATTTTGTTTACACATAGTGATTATGACCACATTATTGGATATCATGCATTTCCAGGAGCAAAGACGATTGGAAGCATAGAACTGTTAAACCACCCGAAAAAAGAGGCTATAATTCAAGCTATTCATGACTTTGACGCCAATTATTATATAACCCGTGATTATAAAGTAGAGTTTCCGAAAATTGATATCGTCATCGACCATGATGGACAAGAGGTTACGATAGGTTCGACTACCCTAACCTTTTATAAAGCTCCCGGTCATACAGAAGATGGATTATTTACAATCGTAAACTCACTCGGACTATTTTTGACAGGTGATTATCTTTCAGATTTTGAATTGCCATTTATTGATCATAGTGCAAAAGCATATAAACAAACTCTGCAAAAAGCAAAGAAAATAATTGATGATTACAAAATTAATATTCTAGTCCCCGGACACGGTCAGTACACCAAAAGTCATGATGAGATGGAAAGAAGAATAACGATGGCTACAGACTATCTAGAGCGTTTAAAAACAGCGGTTATAACTGGGAATGAGGTTTTAATTAAAAAGCTGGAAGGTGAATTCCGTTTTCTATCGGCATTTACTGTAAAAGAGTCATAAAGAAAATGTAAGGATTATGCGGAGAGAATATCTAAGCAAAACTATTTAAATGAGGTGCAGATAAAAGCTTCTCAACTCACTTTTATTTTTTATACAGACCATAAGAGCAAGATTGAGGACGAAATGAATGCAGCTGAATTGCTAAAATCGGTATACCACGAACAATTGGAGGATTTTGCAATGTCAAAAATTCGGGAATTCAATGAGCTGCATTCATCACAGGAAATCTTATTTTTAGGAAATGCCTGGGATCTTCTATCTGCCTTGATTCTTGAGAAGGCAGGATTTAAAGCAATTGGAACAACAAGCTGGGGAATCGCTAATTCGCTTGGATATAAAGATGGAGAATTAATAGACTTCGAAAGACATTTAGGAATCATTAAAATCATTACCGAACATGTAAAAATACCGGTATCCGTAGATATTGAAGCAGGATATGGCGAAGATGCCGAGACGATTGTTGAGAATGTATTACGGTCCGCAGACGTCGGGGTCGCTGTAATGAGTTAAAAGAATTAGGGTAAGACGTTTAAGCTTTGGAAATGCATTGTCTGATCAGGTCATTGCGTTTTTGGAAAAGAATGCGGCTCGATTAATAGAGGTAAAGGATACTTCTTTTTTATATGAGAATTGAGTTAAAAGGGCAGGTGATTATAATGGCTGATCAAATTAATCTTTCATTTGATGAAATGTGGGAAAAAATAATAGCTTGTGATCCAAATTATGATGGGCTTTTTTTTACGGCAGTAAAAACCACAAAAATATACTGCAGGCCATCGTGCAGATCACGAAAGCCGAAAAAAGTAAATGTTGAATTTTACTTTGATATCCAGGAAGTTGAAAAAGCAGGTTATCGCCCATGCAAAAGATGTCAGCCGGAAGTCGAACATTCCCCTCAGGTCGGACTCGTGAAAAATGTCATAGCCTTTTTGCTGAAGTCTTATAAACAAAAGCTGGTACTGCAAGATATAGCGAATCATGTGGGTGTTAGCGCATTTTATCTAGAGCGTGTGTTCAAGCAGGAAACGGCAGAAACTCCCCGTACCTATTTGGAAAAAATAAGAGTGGATAAAGCAGCGCATCTTCTTAAAAGAACGAATTGGACGAATCTTGAAATTTGCTATGATGTCGGGTTTCAAAGCCCTTCAAATTTTTATAAAGCATTTCGCCGATTGAAAAAATGCTCACCCAGTGAATACCGTGCCCTTCAAGAAAAGGAGTTGCGGTGATGAAATGGAAGAGGCATGAATCCTATTTGGAGATTTTACCTCCAAAGGAGTTCGATTTTAAAGAATGTCTCGTGTTTTTGGGACGATCCAGCCAAGAAGTTCTTCACCAAATTAAAGCTGGATCTGTATATAAACTATTAAAAATCAAAGATGAAACGATTTTATTAAAAATTTCCGGTTCTTCACCTTCGATTTTGATAGAGTTCCCAATTCAGTTTCCATCTTCAAACACCTATGAGGAAATAGCAGAGTATATATGGGAATGGTTTGATTTCGATCAGGACCTCAATGGTTTTTACCAGGCAGCAAGTAAAGATGAGATGTTGCAAAGTTTAATTGCAAAATATAAAGGCTTACGAGTTATTGGAATACCTGATCTGTTCGAAGCGTTAACCTGGGCCATTATCGGTCAGCAAATCAATTTAGGATTTGCCTATACATTGAAAAAACGGTTTGTGGAACAATTTGGAGAGAGCCTAACCTTCGAAGGTGATACGTATTGGCTTTATCCAAGCTATGAAAAAATTGCACAAATCCGGGTTGAAGAGTTAAGGGGGCTCCAATTTACGAGAAGAAAAGCCGAATATATAATTGGAGTTGCTAGAGCCATGGCAAATGGCAAGCTGACCAAAGCAAGCCTGCTCCAGCAAAAAGAGTACCAGCCTATCAAAAAATCTTTAATGGCGATAAGAGGAGTAGGTGCCTGGACGGCCGATTATGTTATGATGAAATGCCTGCAAATTCCGGATGCTTTTCCAATTGCCGATGCCGGTCTTCATCAGGCATTAAAACTGCAATTAGGACTTAAACAAAAACCAGCTATTGAGGAAATAAATGTTATAGCAGCCAACTGGGAAAATTGGCGTGCCTATGCTACCTTTTATCTATGGAGGTCCCTATATGAGTCAAATAAGTAAAATCGACTACGAGTCACCGATTGGTGTAATAGAAATAACCGGAACTGAAAATGCCGTTATCTCGATTCTATTTTCCGATGCCGAAACCGCTGAAAATAAAATAAATGAAAGTACGCCTAGAGTACTGGCAGATTGTTATCATCAGCTGGATGAATATTTTAAAGGAACCCGCCGTGAATTTTCATTCCCCTATCGGATGGAAGGGACAGATTTTCAAAAATCAGTTTGGTCGGCTTTAACAAAAATCCAGTACGGTGAGACAGGGTCCTATAAGGATATTGCCGTTTCAATTGGCAATGAAAAAGCTATTCGAGCAGTTGGCAGTGCCAATGGAAGAAATAAGCTGAGTATTGTGATACCATGTCACCGTATTATCGGTTCAAATGGGACATTAACAGGATACGCAGGCGGGTTGTGGAGAAAAGAATGGCTGCTTCGCCACGAAAATTTTTCCTCAAAAAAGACTATTGACTTTTCATGATTTTGAATCTATTATTAGCTTATTGTTTTTAACAAAATGAATAGCAATAACCACTTTCTTATCAAGAGAGATCGAGGGACAGGCCCGATGACATCTCGGCAGCAGATTCGTAATGAATACTGTGCCAATTCCTGCAAATGTTGCGACATTTGGAAGATGAGAAGGAGATGGTTTCTTTACATAGAATCCCTCTTTTTCTTGTCGGAAAAGGAGGGATTTTTCGTTAGATAAATATTCCTTCTAAAACAGCTATGAATGGCTATCACATTGCAAACTAAATAGCTTTAACCGCTTTCTTATCAAGAGAGATCGAGGGACGGGCCCGATGAAGTCTCGGCAGCGGATTCTAATGTAGAATACTGTGCCAATTCCCGCAAATGTTGTGACATTTGGAAGATGAGAAGGAGATGGTTTCTTTAATAGAATCCTTCTTTTTCTTGTCTTCCAAGAGAAAGAAGGATTTTTTGTTAAAAACCAGACTCATTTTAGCCTAGTTTTTAGTTTTCAAGGGAGGTCTTCAACATGATTGAATTCAAAAATGTATCCAAGACATTCAGTCTTGGAAAGCGGGAGGTACACGCAGTCAAGAATGTTTCGCTTACGATTGAGGAAGGAGAAATATTCGGAATTATTGGCTTTAGCGGTGCAGGAAAAAGCACACTCCTCCGTTTGGTGAACATGCTGGAAAGACCGACCTCTGGATCTGTATGGATCCAAGGCATTGACGTAAGCAAATTATCGCCAAAGGATTTGCGAACGCGCCGCCGCAATATCGGTATGATCTTTCAAAACTTTAACTTATTCAATTCCCGTACCGTTGCCGGTAATATTGCGTACCCGATGAAGCTGGCTGGTGCTTCTAAAAAGGAAATCAATGAACGGGTGGCAGAATTATTGAGTTTCGTGGGATTAAGCGATAAAGCAAAGGATTACCCCGATCAATTGTCAGGCGGACAAAAGCAGCGTGTAGGAATTGCGCGGGCACTTGCGACTTCGCCCGATATCCTGATTTGTGATGAAGCAACTTCAGCTCTCGATCCTGAGACAACAGCAGACATCTTACGTTTATTAAAAAAAGTAAACCGTGAATTAGGGATTACGATTTTATTGATTACTCACGAAATGCATGTGATTCAATCGATTTGTGACAAAGTGGCGGTTATGGAGAATGGGGAAGTGATTGAATCGGGTGAGGTATTCGACATATTCACCAATCCGCAGCATAAGACAACGCAGCGGTTCATCCGTTCCGTTCAGCAGGATATGCCTTCCGAAACACTTTTAAATGAGTGGCACGGAAACGGCGGGGGAACCTTGTACAGAGTCATTTTTAAAGGCGGAGTAGCGAATGATCCGGTTCTCTCAACCGTTTCCAGGAAACACGGAGTTGATTTTAATATCGTATACGGCTCCGTGAAGGAATTACAGGAAAAGTTGATTGGGAATTTAATAGTCTCATTTATTGGTCATCCGGATTCGGTTCAAAATGTCCTAAATGAGCTTAGAACAATTGTGGAAATAGAGGAGGTGACCAAATAATGAATGTGGATTGGACGACATTTTGGCCGCGCATTGTCGAATCTACCGGTGAAACATTGCTTATGGTTGCATTGACTTTATTGTTTGGTTCCATAATTGGCATCACTATGGGCCTATTAATCTTTGTAACAAGAAAAAATAATATTTTAGAAAACAAATTCGTTTATCAAATTTTGAATGTCATTATCAATATTATTCGGCCCGTTCCATTTATCATCTTTTTAGTAGCCATTTCACCACTTACGAGATTTGTAATGGGAACCACCATTGGAACGATGGCAGCGATTTTCCCAATGACGATTGTCGCAAGCTTCACGATTGCCCGGGTTGTTGAGAATAACCTGGTAAGTATTGACCCAGGTGTGATTGAAGCGGCACAAGCAATGGGAGCAAGTCCGTTTAAGATTATTTTCACCGTTTTGATTCCAGAAGCTCTGGGTCCGCTCGTTCTAGGGCTAACATTTGTATCAGTGAGTCTGATTGACTTCTCGGCAGTTGCCGGAACAGTCGGAGGCGGAGGACTTGGCCATGTTGCCATGACTTATGGCTACCAGCGTTTTGATACGAGCGTGATGGTTGTGACCGTCATTATCTTAATCGTGATGGTGCAGCTCGCTCAGTGGCTGGGCAATACGCTTTCAAGAAAAATCATGAGACGCTAGAAATGTTTTACCATACACAAATTTTTAAACATAAAGGAGAACAGAAACAATGAAAAAACTATGGATTTTATGTTTCACTATTTTAACTGTTGCCCTTCTTTCTGCTTGTGGCAGCAGTGATGCGAGCAATGCCGACGGAGAAACAGTCAAAGTCAAAATTGGAGTGAACGGCTCTGATGGAGCCCAATGGCCAATTCTAAAAGAAAAAGCAGCTAAAGAAGGAATTGAAATTGAATTAATTGAATTTCAGGACTACACATTGCCAAACAATGCTCTTGCACAAGGAGAAGTAGATTTGAATGCATTCCAGCACTTTTCCTTCTTGGCTCAATATGTAAATGAAAGCGGCGAAGATCTTGTACCAATTGGTTCCACTGTGTTTGCACCGCTAGGTATCTATTCAGAGAAGATTAAGGATGTTTCTGAAATTAAAGAAGGCGATAAAATCGCGATTCCAGATGATCCGTCTAACCAGGCACGTGCACTTCGTCTGCTTGAAAGTGCTGGTTTAATTACACTTACAGATGATTTTGGTTTATTTGGAGACCCAAGTAAAATTGCTGAAAACCCATTAAATCTTGAAATTATCCCAATGCAAGCTCAACAAACACCGCGTGTATTGCCAGATGTTGCTGCGTCTATTATTAATAACGGGATTGCAGGCCAGGCAGGGTTTTCGCCAGCTGAAGACCCAATCTTTAAGGAATCCGGGGATGACGTGAATATTTACCCATATGTCAACCTGATTGCAGCAAGAGCTGAAGATAAAGATAACGAAGTGTATAAACGAATTGTTGAGTTATACCAGGAAGAAGACATTGAACAGGCCATTTTAGACGATACCAATGGCGGTTCTTACCTTGTCAAATTATCACAGGAAGAAATCGAAAAAGTGTTTGAGGATTTAAAAGAACAAAATAAATAGGGGGAATCCGAAATGAGCCTTGTTCAAAACGTGAAAGATGTCCTATTTCAATCTGTAGATCAAAACAAAGATTTATATATTCAAATCAGTCACGATATCCATGAAAGACCTGAAATCGGAAATCAGGAATTTTATGCAAGCAGCCGTCATGTGGAAACCTTAAGAAATGCCGGTTTTGAGGTGAAAACCGCTGTTGCGGGACATGAAACTTCCTTTTATGCCGTAAAGGATAGCGGTAAAGAGGGTCCGACAGTGGCCTACCTTGCCGAGTATGATGCACTTCCTGGGATTGGTCATGCATGCGGTCATAATATTATCGGCACTACCAGTGTGGCTGCCGGAATTGCGTTAGCCGAATTACTCCCAGAAACGGGCGGGCGTGTTGTTGTCCTCGGGACTCCTGCAGAAGAAGGCGGACCAAACGGCAGTGCGAAAGGAAGCTTTGTCAAACATGGGTTTTTGAAAGATGTTGATGTAGCCCTTATGCTACACCCAAGCGGAAAAACAGCTTTAACCGGTGAATCTCTAGCTGTTGATCCGCTCGACTTTCATTTTTATGGGAAGCCTGCCCATGCGTCTGGTGCTCCTGAAGAAGGAATTAATGCATTAGATGCGGTTATTCAGCTTTTTAATGGCATTAATGCACTTCGTCAGCAGCTGCCATCCGATGTGCGGATTCATGGAATTATTACGCACGGTGGTGATGCTCCGAATATTATTCCGGAATACGCATCCGCTCGCTTTTTCATTCGTGCTGAAACATGGAGTAAAACGGTGGAAACGTCAGATAAAGTCCGCCGTATCGCCGAAGGGGCTGCACTTGCTACAGGCGCAACTGTCAAAATCGAACGATTCCAAAATGAAGTCAAGGATTTCGTTTTGAATCGTGTGTTAGATGAAGCTTTAGGGGCAGAACTTGAGGCTCTTGGTGAAGTGGTGCATACTGAAAAACGAAAAGGCAAGGGCTCTACTGATGCAGGCAATGTCAGTTATGAAGTTCCAACTGCACATGGATATATCAAAATTGGTCCAGATGACCTTGTAGGTCATACGGTTGAATTCCGGGAAGCGGCGAAATCAGAACAAGGCGATCATGCCCTTATTACAGGAGCCAAAGCACTTGCGGCAACTGGATACCGCTTATTAACCGACACAGAACTACTTCAGCAAATAAAAGAAGAATTTCAAAGGGCTTTAGCTGCTAAAAAGTAATGAAAAAGCTGAAACGATGTAAGGTCGTTTCAGCTTTTTTTCGCACATTTTTTCCTGCACATTCTGGAATTTCCCTTTTTATTACAAATAACGGAACCGGCGTTCATAAAATTTTAAGTCCATTTTTCCAAAATTTAAAAAGAAATACATATTTTATAACCTGTTTACTCATGTTAAAAATAAACAATTTTAAGGAGTGAACGAAGTGAAAATGTTTAAGTATTTGGCTTTCGCCATTTTACTCATTACATTACTTTCAGGCTGTGGCATAAACCAAGATGACCAGGCGATGGATAATGGGGACAACAATGGGGTCAGAAATGTGGGCTACATACAGGGTAATGACGTTAATATTCTTGGTGATCGAAACCAGAATAATAATAATAACCTGACTGGAGATAATAATAATATTAATAATCAGGCCGGAGCCAATAACAACCAAATGGAAGTAGCTGACCGGGCAGCTGATCGGGTAGCTCAACTGGAGGAAGTAAGAACAGCAAACGTGATTGTTACAGATCGAAATGCCTATGTAGCTGTTGTTTTAAACGGCGATACAGAAGGAGAAGTGACAGATCGGATTAAGAACAGAATTGCTGATCAAGTGAGAAAAGCCGATCGTAATATTCAAAATGTATATGTATCTTCCAATCCGGATTTTGTTGATCGTATGACAGACTATGGAAGAAGAATTGGAGAAGGTGAACCAATAGAAGGATTATTTGATGAATTTAATCAAACGATTCGCCGGGTATTTCCAACCGAAAGTTAATTTTTATGTTTAATGCCCTCAAATTTTGAGGGTATTTATTTGTGTTCTGAATTATTTCCAAAAGTACTGCATCTGGGTGAAATCTGTATATGATTTCATCCTTTTTATTTTCATTTAAATTTTCGTAATAAATAGGTAGGAAGTGAAATAACAGTTAGGTAAGGCTATAGTTTGTACAACAAAGGAGAAATGATAAAGATGATGGAACAAATTTTGTCAACCTATGCTTCTATCTTTGATTGG
The DNA here is from genome assembly GCF_022808645.1 of Bacillus litorisediminis. Taxonomy (GTDB): domain Bacteria; phylum Bacillota; class Bacilli; order Bacillales; family JC228; genus Bacillus_BF; species Bacillus_BF litorisediminis. Next base: position 41,077 of record NZ_JAKZKT010000020.1, on the reverse strand, counting down.
CATATGTGGGCAGAGGTTCTGACTTCTGCAGAAGCATGGGGACTGATTTTATCATTAGCTGTAATGGAATGTATGTTATCAGCTGATAATGCTTTAGTCTTATCTACATTTGTAAAACCGCTGCCTGAATATCAACAAAAGAAAGCCTTACTCTATGGGCTTTGGGGAGCCTATATCTTCCGCTTTATTTTTATTGGTCTGGGAACTGTACTAATCAAATTGTGGTTTATCAAGCTGATTGGTGCCACCTATTTACTATGGCTGTCTTATGCATTTTTTACAAATAAAGAGGAAAAACAAGATGAAAGTAATGGGGAGCCTGCCCAGCGTCCAAAACGGGGTCTAGTAAAAATCTTCGGTGTTTTTTGGACAACGGTGATTTACGTGGAGCTGTTAGATGTAGCCTTTTCCATCGACAGTATTTTGACAGCCTTGGCCGTTTCGAATGAAGTTTGGATCATTTTACTTGGAGGAATGATAGGAATTCTTTTTATGCGCGGCGTCGCTACCTTTTTTATCGTCCTGATGAATAAAGTGCCGGAACTCGAGACAACAGCTTACGTTTTGATTATGTTTATTGCTTTAAAGATGGGAGCATCACTCGTTGATATAAATGTTTCTAATCGCTTTTTTATTTCTTTTATGGTCGTATCCTTTATAATCACCTTTATAATCCATATTATTCGCCAATTGAATAGGGAGAAGTTTTCGCATTAACTTTATCTTCATCATGAGTGTAATAGATGGCCTCCCGAAGGTTGTTAACATTCCTGTTAAATGATGTATAATGTTGTTCATCAAAGATAAGAGGTTATTATAATGAACAAATCAATCAAGGAAAAACTGGAACTATTTCAAGAACGCAACCAGAATCGCGGACGCCTTTTAGTCAGCTGCCCGGACCAACCAGGTATCGTGGCAGCGATCTCCAAGTTTTTGTTTTTACATGATGCCAATATCATTGAATCCAGTCAGTATTCAACCAATCCGGAAGGCGGAATCTTTTTCTTACGCATAGAATTTGAATGCCCTTCCCTTATAGAAAAAGGGAAACAGATGAAAGAGGAGTTTATTGAAGTTGCTGAGAAGTTTTCGATGGAATGGAACCTCATTCATGTACATCAAGTCAAAAGAATCGCGATTTTTGTGTCGAAACAATTACACTGTTTACGGGAGCTTTTATGGGAATGGCAAAGCGGGGATCTAATGGCTGAGATAGCTCTTGTCATCAGCAATCATGAAGACGCGAGAGCTGATGTGGAGGGGCTTGATATCCCGTTTTATTTTATTCCGGCTAATAAAGATATCCGAAAGCAAGTGGAAGAAAAGCAACTGCAGCTGCTAAAAGAGTATAACATTGATGTGATTGTATTAGCCCGATATATGCAAATTCTAACACCGGAATTTGTGGGAGCTCATCCGAATAAAATTATTAATATCCACCATTCATTCCTGCCGGCCTTTGTCGGAGCGAGACCATATGAGCGGGCCTACGACAGGGGAGTTAAGTTAATCGGAGCCACCTCTCACTATGTGACCAATGATCTGGATGAAGGGCCGATTATTGAACAGGATATCGCACGAGTTGATCACCGCGATAATGTCGAAAGACTGAAGAAAAAGGGGGCTTCTATTGAACGAAGCGTACTGGCAAGAGCTGTGAAATGGCATATTGAAGACCGGATTATTGTTCATCAAAACAAGACAATTGTTTTCTAATAGATAATTTTTATAATAGAAACCATTAACGTTGCCGGTAAATCACATAAACATGGGGACGGTTCTTGTGTTTCAATTAAGAAACACAAGAACCGTCCCTCTGTTTCATTCAAATATTCTATCTAAATCACTATAATCAGATTTAATGTTTAAGCTTTTAATGGCATTATCAAAGTGTTTGGCTAAGGCATTTTTTACTTTTTTGCGATCGTTTTGTCTGATCAAATCAATAATTTCAAGATGCTCTTTATATCCATATGGCTGCGGTGACTGTTCTTCAAAGAAGACATCAAACAAAATGAGGTAGATAGATGTTTGATTAATAAGTTTATCTATAAATTCTATTAAAAATTTGTTCCCGCATTGGCTAGCTAGTGCCATATGAAAATGTTGATTTGCCTTTACGTAGTTTTCCATATCCTTTTTATACAGTGCTTCTTTTTCTTTTTTGATAATTTTCTCCATTTCTTTAAGATTACTTTCTTTTAAGTGATTCAGTGACAGTTCAACTGCCATAATTTCCAGTTCTTTTCTCAAATCATAGGCTTGAAGAATTTCGTCTAAAGTTGGATTAATAACAAAGGCTCCTTTGTTTGGTACGATTTCAACTAGTCCCTCCGTTGCAAGCTGAATAATTGCGCTTCTTATTGGTGTTCTGCTCACGTTCAGTTTGCTGGATATTACATTTTCAATAATTTGTTTTCCAGGAGGGAGTTTCCTGGACAAAATAGCTTCTCTTAATGTCTTATAGACATGCACCTTTATGGATTGCTTTTCTTTCATAAATGGGCCCCCTTTAAGATCATAGTTATTATCAAAAGATCGAATTAATTTCATGAATCTATTTATAATTCGTAATATTCAGTAATAAACTACATATAATTGTACTACAATATTGTACCACAGAGGAAGTATTCGATTTATTGTAAGCGCTATCAAAAAAGGAGGTAAATCAAATGAAAGGCTTTTATTTAAGTATTGCAGGTTTACTCTTGCTAGTAGTGGTTACAGCATGCGGATCAGGTGAAGCAACAAGTAGAAACTACGAAAAAAGTACTCTTGAAAGAGTTATGGAAACCGAGGTTTTAAGGGTTGGTTTTGAAGGGACTTACCGTCCATTTAATTATTTGGGTGAGGACAATGAATATGCTGGCTTCGATGTTGATATTGCAAATGAGTTGGCTAAAAGGCTGGGCGTTAAAACTGAGTTTGTTGCAACAAAGTGGGATAGCCTTATCGGCGGCCTTAAAGCAGATAAATTTGACATCATTATTGCCCAAATGACTGTAACAGAAGAACGGAAAAAAAGTGTGGATTTTACGGATCCATATGTTGTTACAGGATCAGTGCTGATAACTCGTGAGGATACAAATGATATTTCTGTTTTAGAAGATATAAAAGGAAAAAAAGTCGGAGTTGGCGGCGGAACCACCTTTGAAGAGGTAGCCAGAAGTGTTGAGGGTGCTAATGTGAACCTCTACCAATCTGTCAATGACTATCTGCAAGATCTGATTAATGGCAGGCTTGACGTCATCATTAATGATCAGCTTTTAATGAGCCATAACATTAAAGAAGAAAATCTTCCTGTAAAAATAGTCAGCGACATCTTAAATAAAGATGAAATTGGAATGGCTGTTAAAAAAGGAAATAAAGACTTTGTACAAAAAATCAATGAGGAATTAAAAAAGATGAAAGAAGATGGAACGTATACGGAAATCTATAAAAAATGGTTTGATTCAGAACCGCTGATTAAAGAATAATGATTCACTGAATCTATCTATCTGCTAGGGGAGGGACAAAATATTATGCATGTAGTTGTTTTAGGCACAGGAATGATTGGCACAACGGTTGTAAGAGAAATTGCTGCCTATTCACATGTAAGTAAAGTTACGGCTGTAGACGGAATAAAGGAAAGTGTGGACCGGTGTGTAGATATTTCTGCTAATTCAAAAGTATGTGGTAAGGTAGCAAGATTACAAAATCAAAAGGATATTTATGAAGTGATTAAAGATGCTGATGTGGCCATCGCTTGTTTGCCGCATGCTTTAAGCCTGCCGGCAATAAATGCGGCTATCGATGCCAAGTGTCATCTTGTTGATTTAGTCGGATCCCAATTTAATGAGAAGAAAAAGCTTGAGAAAAAGGCTAAAGAGGCAGGTATTATTATTGTCCCAGGTTGCGGAGTGGCTCCAGGCATCACCAACTTTCTAGCTGCTCAGGGAATAGAGCTATTAGATGAGGCTGATGAGGCCGTGATGGTATGTGGCGGCATTCCAAGATATCCATTACCGCCACTTTGGTATCAAATCGTATTTCGATTAGAAAGTGTATTGGGGCTTTATACAAGACCAGCCTTAGCCGCTGAAAATGGCGAAATTATCAGTCTGCCGCCATTATCCGGTTTAGAAAAAATAACATTTCCGGAACCGGTTGGCGAATGTGAGGCTGTCATTACGGACGCACATAGCACTGCCTACACATTGAAAGACAAAGTGAAAAAGTTATATGAAAAAACAGTTCGCTACTCAGGGCATTGGAGCAAGATGTCTGTTCTTTCTGAGCTTGGTTTTTTAGATGAGAATGTAATAGAGTTAGAAGGATTCCAGATAAGCCCAAGACATTTTACAGCCAAAATACTGGAACCCCAATTACGAGGGAAATCACATGAAGATATTACAGTGGTAAGAGTCATCGTTAAAGGTAAAAAGAATGGAAGAAAAGTTACTCATACCTGGGAAATGGTAGATTTTTATGATCATGAACGAGGGATCACCTCTATGGCGAAAACAACGGCCATTCCGGCTATGCTAATGGCTAATTGGATTCTTAACGGAACAGTACCGGAAACGGGTGTAGTACCGGTTGAGGAGATTATCGTCGGGAACCGGTTTAATGGATTTATAAAAGAGTTAGAAGGAAAGGGTATTCAGATTCAGTATTCTATGACATAACAAAATGGTTTAAGTAAAACTATCAATCTGAAATGTACAAGGGGGGAGCTGCTATATGGACTTTACAATCATCATAGATGCATTACCGCTATTACTAAAGGCTGCCATCGTAACTATTTCTTTAGCAGTGGTATCTATCATTATTGCTTTAATACTTGGTTTCTTTACTGCCTTAGCCAGAATATCGAAAATAAAACTATTAAAAATAATAGCAACTGTATATGTCTCTATGATTCGGGGGACTCCGCTTTTGGTGCAGATTTTTGTGATCTATTACGGATTGCCGCAGATTCATATAACATTAGACCCGATTCCTTCTGGCATATTAGCTTTAAGTTTAAATGCAGGTGCCTATCTTTCTGAGTCATTTCGTGCATCCATTTTGGCTGTAGACAAAGGTCAAATGGAAGCAGCAGTTTCAATGGGAATGACATACGCACAAGCAATGAGAAGAATCATACTTCCGCAAAGTATAAGAATAGCGATCCCTACTTTATCCAATTCCTATATTATCCTTATAAAAGATACATCCTTGGTTTCCGTCATTACGGTTACGGAATTATTGCAAATGTCTACACTCATCATTGCTAAAACATTTGAACCTCTAACCCTATACTTAACAGCAGCAGCCCTTTATTGGGTGATCATAACCTTTTTCACGGTCCTTTTAGATCGATTAGAAAAAAGAACGTCAAGGCATTTAGCTTAAGTTATAAGTACTGAAAGGGGTTGGAATATTGGAAGTTATAAAACTAACAAATGTAAAGAAAAGTTTCAACGGTAATACAGTTTTAAAAGGAATCGATATGACCGTTCATAAAAGTGAAGTTGTTGTCATTATGGGGCCAAGTGGGTCGGGTAAGTCCACTTTACTCCGATGTATTACGTTTCTCGAAGAACCAGACAGCGGAACCGTACAACTGGGAGAACAAAAAGTGGAAGCGGGACTTCCTTTAAATAAAAAAAGAAAAAGTACTATAAGGGAGTTGCGCCAAAATACAGGTTTTGTGTTTCAGCAGTTTAACCTGTTTCCGCATAAAACGGCACTGGAAAACGTGATGGAAGGACCGATCGTGATTAAAAAAATGGAGCAGGAACTTGCAAGAAAGAAAGCAATCGAATTACTGACAAAGGTAGGTTTAGCGAATAGATTGGACCATTATCCCTCCCAGCTTTCAGGCGGCCAGCAGCAAAGAGTTGCTATTGCACGGGCACTCTCTATGGAACCGATGGTTATGCTGTATGACGAACCGACATCTGCGCTAGACCCTGAGCTTGTTCGTGAGGTACTTCAAGTTATGAAAGATTTAGCAAAAGAAGGAATGACCATGATGGTTGTGACCCATGAAATGTCTTTTGCCAGGGATGTTGCCGATCGGATTATTTTTATGGATGAAGGGCGAATCATAGAAGAAGGAAGTGCAGAAGAAATATTTAGTAATCCTAAAGAGTTAAGAACAAAACAATTTTTACAAGATGTAACGAATCAGCCAGTGTTGGATGGTTAATTTGTTTCATTTAAATTTTTGGTAATCAAATGATTAATCACGGAAACCCGTTTGACAAATTAGATTTGGTTATTGCCCTTAATACAACTATATCTTCAGCTTTTTGCTGGTATTTGAAAGTGGTTGTCAATCTGATAGAAGAAGGTGGAAAAAGTGTGTTCAAGTCTGGACACTGGCTTTATTTGGACAGGGGAGGGAGGAAAAAGCTAGACTCTGTCAGAAAGCGAGGCTTATTCGGACAGGAGAGGGAGGAAAAACCACGAACCTGTCAGAATACAAGGCTCATTTGGACAGGAGAAGGAGGAAAAACCACGAACCTGTCTGAATACAAGGCTCATTCGGACAGGAGAAGGAGGAAAAAGCTCGAAGCTGTCAGAATACAAGGCTCATTCGGACAGGAGAGGGAGGAAAAAACATGAACCTGTCAGAATACAAAGCTCATTTGGACAGGAGAAGGAGGAAAAACCACGAAGCTGTCAGAAATCAAGCCATATTCTGACAGGAGAAGGTGCAAAAAAGCCCTCTCCAGTCAGAATACAAGGCTCATTTGGACAGGAGAAGGAGGAAAAACCACGAAGCTGTCAGAATACAAAGCTCATTCGGACAGGAGAGGGAGGAAAAAACATGAACCTGTCAGAATACAAGGCTCATTTGGACAGGAGAAGGAGGAAAAACCACGAAGCTGTCAGAATACAAAGCTCATTCGGACAGGAGAGGGAGGAAAAAACATGAACCTGTCAGAATACAAGGCTCATTCGGGCAGGAGAAGGAGGAAAAACCACGAAGCTGTCAGAAATCAAGCCATATTCTGACAGGAGAAGGTGCAAAAAAGCCCTCTCCTGTCAGAATACAAGGCTCATTCGGACAGGAGAAGGAGGAAAAACCACGAAGCTGTCAGAATACAAAGTTCATTCGGACAGGAGAAGGAGGAAAAAGCCCGAACCTGTCAGAATACAAAGCTCATTCGGACAGGAGAAGGAGGAAAAAGCCCGAACCTGTCAGAATACAAAGCTCATTCGGACAGAAGAGGGAGGAAAAAGCCAGACTCTGTCAGAAAGCAAGGCTTATTCGTACAAAAGAAGAAGATCGGAAAGATCACATTATCTAGCAATAAAATCATTCTAGCTAAAAAGATTATTAATCTATTTATAATAAGTATCTCTTGTATTTCCATACGCGGTGTAGTTTTTCTTTAAAATCCTACTAAATGTCCTTTTACTTAAATTTACCTTGCACCACTCATAGATGCGTTGGGTTGTAATCTTTTGCTCAGGAAATAGCAACTCGAATTCCTTTATATTCCGTAAAATAGCTTGTCCAATCTTTTCATGTTCTCCACATATTCCGCATTCAAAGTCATCATTTTTTTTAGAAACTAAAAAGGAGTTACATGTTTTACAATAAATTCCCTTTTGCAGCTGGTTATAATGATATTTAGGCACCATCGAAAATGGATTTTTAGTTTGATGTAATGATAGTAGCTTTTGGGCTAGTTTTTTGTGTCCATTATTTAACTTAGAAGGTGTTTTATTTATATCTTTCAAAAAACGATTTACCTGGGTTGGTAAAATTATAGGTTGGTCTATTGGGGCTTGAAATAAGGTGAACTCAGGGTTAATAAAGATAACGGAGGCTTCAATAAGGTAATTTTGTTTGAGGTTTTGGAGCAGTTGGCGGAATAGAGTCGTACTCCTTTTTAACTGGTCTAAAGGATTCTTATATTCGCGACTCGTCGTCATGGCATATAGTTTATCCGATTCTAAGTAACAATCACCTTGAAAATTTTTAATATCCAAAAGGTGAATAACTCCCTGTGAAATAATCACTGTATCTATTTGAAAATAGGAGTTGTTTACTTCTAGGAGCAAGTCATTTATGATATACCTTTCTTCTTGTAGACTTTCTGTCAGTTGGTCAAATTTTACCTCCCCTTCATAGCCCTTTTCAAGGTTTAAATAGTAAAACTTTTCCTTTTCAGATAACTCCATTCGCGTGTTTAAAAATCGCATCATCATTAAATCATCCGATTCAGATCGGTCTTTAAGTAACATAAGCCACTTCCTTTCTTAATATCTAAGACCATTTTATAAAATTATCAAGATTCCTTTCAAGGAATATTTCAATTAGTCTTCCATTTGTTCGAATTAATATTAACCAGAGGCAGTACTAGTACAAGGAACTCTATCAGATAAAACAGAATACCACTATAGGGGATATGGATTGGATTTGCAATTTCATCTGCTAGATGTTCCTAAGCCGGAGCCTATAATCATTCCAATCTCAGGCTACAGTGAAACGTTAATTTTAACTCACAATACCTCTATCCAAGAATACAATGAGTTAAAAAGTATTTGAGGATGGATTCAAATGCCCAATACGTTTCCAGTCAGAATTGAAACAGCGAGAATCAGCGGCGGACCGAATTTAACCGTTTATTATCCCAGAGTGGTCGGTATGCAAAATCAACAAGCGCAAAGGTCAATTAATCAGGCGATAGTAAATCAAACTCAAGCGCTGATAGATGAACAAGTCGGAAATATGCCAGCCACAGTAGAAGAAATGCTAGGGATCTATGAAGTCAAAAACAACCAGCGTAACGTGTTAAGCTTGTCACTCTCTAACTATACCTACCACTACCAAGCCGCACACGGAATGACGTATATTAAGTCCTTAACGTTCGATACCCAAACTGCGAGACTATATCAGCTGAAAGACCTGTTTAAGCCGGGAAGTGACTTTGTCAAACGACTATCAGAGATCATTGAGTTGCAAATCAAACAGCGCAACATCCAAACCCTTTTTGGCTTTACTTCGATCCGGCCAAATCAGGACTTTTACATTGCTGATAAAGTTTTGGTCATCTATTTCCAGCTATACGAAATCACTCCTTATGTATTTGGTTTCCCGATGTTTCCGATTTCTGTATATGATATAAGTGATATCATTGATGAAAATGGACCGCTTGGACGGATGGCAACAAATAATTAACATAAAGGTAAATGTAAGCACCTGCAATGAAAGGTGCTTTTTTTTACTGAATAGTTAATAATTTCCTCTGTTTTAAGATAAAATGGTGATTAGAGATCGTAAACTCATCCAAGATAACCCCTCGAATGGCTGTAGATAAAAATAGAGTCCTATTTTTATAGAAAAAACATGTACATATAAACAGGAAGTGATCCCATGGAACATAAAATACTGCTTGTAGAAGACGACGGGGAAATTCGGACTCTCGTGAATAACCATTTAAAACAGGAGGGTTTCATCGTTTTTACTGCATCTGATGGTGAAGAAGCGGAGGCTGTTTTTAAAAGGGAAGAAGTAGATTTAGTTCTTCTTGACCTCATGCTCCCGAAGCAGAACGGAATGGAATTATTAAAGATTGTGAGAGAAGCTAGTGTGGTTCCGGTGCTTATCATTTCGGCCAAAACGAGTGAATTGGATAAAGCCCTGGGGCTTGGATTTGGAGCGGATGATTATATCAGTAAGCCATTTTCGATGATTGAACTCACGGCAAGGGTTCGTGCTGCGATTCGCCGGGCAACACAGTACACTCCTCCGTCTGAAAAAATGGCGGAACACACTCTTCATTTTAAAGATATCACCCTAGATTTAGACACCTTTACAGCCAGTAAAAATGGGAAAGTGATAAAGCTGACGGCAAAGGAATTCCAAATTTTAAAGCTTTTTATGACCAACCCGAGCCGAGTCTTTACAAAAGAACAAATCTATATGTTCATTTGGGAAGATGAATATTATGGCGATGAAAATGTGATTAACGTTCATATCAGAAGGCTTCGCGAAAAAATAGAGGATGACCCATCCAGTCCCAAGTATATTCAGACGATATGGGGGATCGGATATAAAATAGGAGATTAACAGAATGGAACCTTTGCTTATTTTGATGATTATCATTTTATTAGGCCTAGTACTAGTTCAATTCAATTCAAAGAGAAAAATGAAAAAGGAACTTCTGGTTATTCAGGAGAAGATGACGGACATTATTGACCAGGGTACGAGTGAGAAGCTGCTTTTTCAAACCGAAGAGGCTGTGATTCGGCAATTTCTGATACAGATTAACCGGCTGCTCGATTACAATCAAAAGGTCATTGCCGACTATGCCAAAACAAAGCTAGAACTGCAAAAAATGCTCGCTAATATGTCCCATGACTTGAGGACGCCACTCACAGTGATTTTAGGGTATGTTGAGAAACTCACCATCTATGAGACAATGTCAGAGGACGATCGGAAAGCGACGGTAGCCAATCTCCACCGGAAAACAAATAATGTCATTTCTTTAATCAATCAATTTTTTGACCTGGTAAGGTTAGAATCGGGAGACTCCTTTTTGCCGCTAGATCGTGTCCATATTAATGAAATTTGCCGTAAAAATGTTCTCGATTTTTACGGACTGCTTCAAGCAAAAAAACTTCAGGTTGAAATCGATATTCCCGAACAGCCATTATATATTTTCGGAAATGAAGAAGCCTTAAATCGGGTTTTAAACAATTTAATTTCTAACGCTATTTCGTATGGAAGTGATGGTCAAGTATTGGGAATAACTCTTCAAGAAGGCGAAAAAGACATAGTAGTCGAAGTTTGGGACAAAGGGAAAGGCATCTCTGAAATTGACCAGGAGCGGGTATTTGAACGGCTTTATACGCTAGATGATGCGAGGAACCAAGCCTTTCAGGGAAGCGGCCTTGGGCTCAGCATTACCAAACGCCTGGTTGAAGCAATGAGAGGAACCATTCAGCTTGAGAGCAAGCCGTATATAAAAACAGTCTTTACTTGCAGGTTCAGAAAAATCTCTTTTTAAGGTCGTCTGGATAGGACGGCCTTTTTCAACTTAAGAATTTCTTAAGATTTAAGAAAGAAAAAAGCAAACTTTGATTTATATACTACCCGTATAAGCAAAGAAAGGGTGAAATCAATGGAATATATCGTGAGAACCCATCACTTAACAAAAAGGGTGAAGGGAAAAGAACTGGTTTCCGATATCAATCTCCATATTAAAAAGGGGGAGATATACGGCTTTCTTGGGCAGAATGGAGCGGGGAAAACAACGATATTAAGGTTGTTGACGACTTTAATTAAGCCTACCGCTGGGGAGATTGAGATGTTCGGAAAAAAGCTGACTGAAAACACAAAGGATCTTTTGAAAAGAGTAGGAAGCATTATTGAATACCCGATTTTTTATGAGCATTTAACGGCAAAAGAGAACATGCAGCTTCATTGTGAATATCTCGGCTTTTACGATGAAGCAGCAATTGATCATGCGTTAGACCTCGTTCATTTAAAAAATATCGAAGGCAAGCCAGTTAAAAGCTTTTCACTCGGAATGAAACAGCGTCTCGGCATTGCCAGAGCGATCATTACGAAGCCTGAGCTGATTATTTTAGATGAACCAACGAATGGACTCGATCCAATTGGTATCAAAGAAATTCGGGATTTATTTAAAATGCTGAACAAGCAATACGGAATTACCTTGGTGATCTCCAGCCACATTTTAGGTGAGATTGAACAAATAGCGGATCGAATCGGAGTAATTAAAGAAGGGAAACTAATCAATGATGTATCCATCGCGGATATTCACAAGCAAAAGACGGATTATATAGAGCTGGTCACCCGCCATATTAATCAGGCAGTCTATGTTCTGGAACAAGAGCTGCAAATTACGAATTTTAAAATAGTCGATGAAAACCGAATTCGGATCTATGATTTCCGATTATCACCAAGCGAAATTTCGAAAGAACTAATCTTACGTGGTGTCGATATCGAGGAAATCCACAAGCATAGCAGTTCACTAGAAGACTATTTTTATCAGCAGATAAATGGAGGTGGAGTCATTGTTTAAACTCATGCAACTGGAATGGAGAAAGCTAAAAAGAACGAGCTTCATCGGTGAAGTGTCCACTTATTTTCTGATAATGGCAGCAATACCGGTCTTCTTTATAAAAGTAGTCCACCCTTCCTTTGGTGAGAGCTACGACATGGCATTTGAATTTATTAATCTCTCAACCCAAATGGCATATATCATCTTCGCAGCATCATTAATCAACCAAGTCATTATTGAGGAGTATAAAAACAAAACCATTACGCTTGCATTCAGCTATCCCATTAATCGGCAAAAACTTTTTATGGGAAAAATTCTCTTCATTGCCGCCATGATGTTTGCGGTTGAATTGATCTCATTTATCATATCAGGCGTTGCTACCTATGCGATTGATGCGGCCTTTGACATTATAAATGGTTCACCTAGTGCCGAACAGATCTATATGTACTTTATGAATGCAATCTTTTATTCTGCAACCACCATATTAGTCGGATTAATTCCTATGTTTTATTTTGGAATCATTCGCCGAGCAACCGTCACAACCGTCATTGCCGGAATTTTCATTATGCAGGTGCTAAACTTTACGTATATCCTGCAATGGAATGATGAGTTGGTCTTAAGTGTCCTTTGTTTGCTGGGAGCGGTTAGCATTTTCTTGTCGGTGAAGATGATTGATCGGGTTGGGGAAGTTTAGTATTAGATTAATTACTTAATAAAAAATAATTGTAGCTTATAGCAGATCCCAATGTTCTGGGATCTGCTGGTTTTATTTTGGCCATTTAATTCTGAAAATACGGTGAAACCACTTAATCCTCGTATCAGGATAGTCCTATGCTAACTTAATTAAAGAATGCAACGAGAATGCACAAAAGGAAAATAGGGTCTTATATTCTTATGAATATCCACGAATAGTTTGTATTTTATTATTGCATGAGATTTGGTTATATTGGATTACACATAATTGGCAGGCAAGTAATGAATTTAAAAAAGGAATTGATGTAGAAAGATTTTTACGGCATAGTGGAATGGATGAATGTTGAACATTAGGGAGAAAAACCAATGCAAACAAGCGTACGTAAAATCACACTATCCTTATTAATCACAACTTTCTTAGCAGCAATTGAAGTTACCATCATCAGTACCGCCATGCCGCAAATTGTTGACAGCTTAGGCGGATTTTCGCTGATGAGCTGGGTTTTTGCGATTTATTTACTTACCACAGCAGTATCAACCCCGATTTGGGGGAAGCTATCGGATTTATTTGGGCGCAAAAAGGTTTTTATGATTGGAGTTACGTTATTTTTGATTGGGTCGATTGCTTGCGGTCTTTCCCAAAACATGGGGCAGCTGATTTTTTTCCGTGCTATTCAAGGACTGGGAGCGGGAGCGATTAACCCTGTGACCTTTACGATTATTGCAGATGTTTATAATTTTGAGCAGAGAGCGAAGGTTCAGGGTCTGGTCAGTTCAATGTGGGGAATAGCTGGTATTCTGGGTCCGCTGGTGGGTGGATTTATTGTCGACTTTATCAGCTGGCACTGGGTCTTTTTTATCAATCTTCCCTTTGGTCTGGTTTCGATGTGGATGATTGGCAAGCATTTTAAAGAGACGCTGGAAAAAAAGAAGAGACAAATCGATTATGGCGGAGCAGTTACTTTTACAATTGCGATTACAGCATTATTGTTTGCCCTCCTTTCCATGAATAAAGAGGAAGGCACAGGTATCGTATTCAGTGAAGCACAGTTGGCTGCATTGTTTGGGACAGCTTTCGTTTTCTTTTCAGTGTTTTTCTTGATCCAATGGAAGCATCCAGAGCCGATGATGCCTTTGAAGTTATTCCAGAATAAGGATGTATCGATATCAACAGCAGGTGCCTTTTTAACGAGTGTGATTTTGATTGGTTTAACGGCTTATTTGCCATTATGGACACAAAATGTGCTGGGAATGGGGGCCACCTCAGCTGGATTTACGATTATGCCACTGAGCTTAGGGTGGCCGGTCGGGGCGATGCTGTGTTCGCGATTCATTCCGCGGTTCGGAACAAAATTTGTGGTCTTATTAGGAGGGAGTCTAATCGCACTTGGCTCTTTCTTATTAACGTTCATCACACCTGAAACTTCGTTATGGTTAATTGCTTTAATCATACTCATAACCGGGTTTGGCTTTGGTTTTACCTCGACTATTTTTACAGTGGTAACCCAATCTTCAGTAGCTAAAAATAATCGCGGTTCAGCCGGTTCCTTGAACACGTTACTGCGGACATTAGGTCAAACAATTGGTGTGGCTATCTTTGGCGCTGCCTTGAATTTTGTTATCCATTTGCACAATATGGATCAGACAAATGAAACGGCTGTGATGGCTGAAGGATTACATTTTGTGTTTGTAATAGCAGCGATGATTAGTGTTATCAGTCTATTGGTTACGTCCATGATTCCAAACCGTCAGGCGGAGCAATATGAACATTAAGCTTGTCTGGAATGGCTTTTTTGAGAATAAGAAAGGGAATTACTGGAAGGCCAAGCGAATCAGCAAACCAGTCCGAAAAGAGATTTGATTCGGACAAGAATGACTCTAAAATGAGCAAACCAGTCCGAAACCGCACTGGATTCGGACAGGATTCACTCTGAAATGAGCAAACCAGTCCGAAAACGCCTAGGATTCGGACTGGATTTACTCTGAAATGAGCAGACAAGTCCGAAACCGCCTAGGATTCGGACAGGATTCACTCTGAAATGAGTAAACTAGTCCGAAAACGCCTAAGGTTCGGACACGTTTCACTCTGAAAAGAGCAAACCAGTCCGAAAACGCCTAGGATTCGGACACGATTCACTCTGAAATAAGCAAACCAGTCCGAAAACGCCAAGGATTCGGACACGATTCACTCTGAAAAGAGCAAACCAGTCCGAAAACGCCAAGGATTCGGACACGATTCACTCTGAAAAGAGCAAACCAGTCCGAAAACGCCTAAGGTTCGGACAGGATTCACTCTGAAAAGAGCAAACCAGTCCGAAAACGCCTAAGGTTCGGACAGGATTCACTCTGAAATGAGCAAACCAGTCCGAATTCACCACTATGCTGAGCAACAACATTTACGAAAAGAGCCAGAAAATAAATCAATTGGAATAAAAAATAGAAAGGAGAGTCGCAATGAGAGAGTTATATCAAAATGTTTTTCAAGCATTAAAAAATATTTCCTTTAATGAATTATGGCCGGGCTTTTCAAGTTTTACATTTGCCTTATACAACGACGAAGAGATTTATTTAGAGGACCGAGTAATTCCATATGATGCAAGTTTCATAGGAAATACGAGTATCCTATATAATGGGGAATTCATTGCAATATGGAAAGTTGAGCACCCCGAACAGGAAAACCCCCTTATATTAGCTTCTAATATCGTCCATGAAATGTTCCATGCCTTCCAATATGACAACCAAGAAACGCGTTTTCCCAATAATTTAGTCATGCTGGATTATCCGAACAGCCTTGAAAACTATCAACTAAAATCTCAAGAAAATAAGATTCTTGTTCAAGCATACAAGGAAAAGGGCAAACATAAAAAATCGGAGCTTTTTCAAAAGTTTGTCGCAATCCGGAAGAAGAGGGAAGCCCTAATCGGTGAAATGATTCACTGTGAATATTTAACCGAAACCACTGAGGGTATGGCTGAATATGTAGGAACGAAGGCCCTTAGCTACCTCGCACCTGAGTTATTTGAGGAAAGAATGGAAAAATATTTGAATATCCTTTCCAATCCTTCTGTCACTTTTTTTGATATTAGAAGAATGTCCTATTATACCGGAACCGTTCTCTGTTTAGTGCTAGATGACTTGGGGAGCTTGTTTGTCCATCCCATTGGGGAAACGACAGAGACTGTGTTTGAATTGGCTGAAAAACAAATAGAAACTCACGACTTGGCATATGTGGAAATGAATGCTGACCAGCAGCTCGAAGAAGTATATCAGCAATATTTAAACAGCAAAATCCATGCATTCGATGACTTTTTTAAAAAACCTCATAGCAAAACAGAGGGCAGCTATCAAATTTGCGGCTATGACCCTATGAATATGTTAAAAAAAGATAATCAAATTTTATGTACACATTTCATCATGTTAAATGATGAATCTGATCATAAGCGCTTTATAAAAGGGCCGGTTGTAGTAGAACTGACACCCGGAGCCACTGATCAGGTTATAACCTACTATCAGCTCACTTAATACAAAAACTGATTATTTGAATGATTACGAATATTTGGGTATAATTTCAATTAGAGGACTACTTCATGATTTTCCATCATATTTTTATTGTAAGCGATTGCAATAAAAGGAGGAGAAATTGATGAGGTACAAAAATCCAAACACAGAAGGTTCACTCGTAACGTTCAAACAGCGCTATGACAATTTTATTGGAGGGGAGTATCGTCCGCCTGTTCAGGGCATGTATTTTAAAAATATTAGCCCTGTTAATGGCGAGGTATTTTGTGAGATTGCGAGAAGCACAAAAGAAGATGTTCAGCTGGCAGTAGACGCTGCCCATGCCGCTAAGGA
Source organism: Bacillus litorisediminis (assembly GCF_022808645.1). GTDB lineage: Bacteria > Bacillota > Bacilli > Bacillales > JC228 > Bacillus_BF > Bacillus_BF litorisediminis. Next base: position 24,518 of record NZ_JAKZKT010000020.1, on the reverse strand, counting down.
CGCGTGGGGGAAGACGTCTGTAGCGGAACGTGCACGTATTTTAAACAAAATTGCTGACCGCATGGAAGAAAACCTGGAAATGCTGGCCGTAGCCGAAACCTGGGACAATGGAAAGCCAGTCCGCGAAACGCTTGCAGCAGACTTACCGCTTGCAATTGATCATTTCCGTTATTTTGCTGGGGTGATCCGGGCTCAAGAAGGCAGTATCAGTCAAATTGACAATGATACCGTGGCGTATCATTTCCATGAGCCACTTGGAGTAGTCGGGCAAATTATCCCGTGGAACTTCCCATTATTAATGGCAACGTGGAAGCTTGCTCCAGCTCTTGCAGCCGGCAACTGTGTCGTATTAAAACCAGCGGAACAAACTCCAGCATCCATTCATGTGTTACTTGAATTAATTCAAGATTTATTGCCGCCAGGGGTTGTCAATGTAGTGAATGGATTTGGTGTTGAAGCAGGGAAGCCGCTCGCCCAAAATAGCGGCATTGCGAAAATTGCCTTTACAGGTGAAACAACGACTGGCCGTTTAATCATGCAATATGCATCTGAAAACATTATTCCGGTGACGTTAGAACTTGGCGGAAAATCACCGAATATTTTCTTTAAAGATGTGATGGAACAAGATGATGCCTTTTTAAATAAGGCGGTTGAAGGACTCGTCATGTTCGCCCTAAATCAGGGTGAGGTATGTACATGTCCATCACGGGCTTTGATCCATGAAGATATTTATGATGCCTTTATGGACCGTGCAATTGAACGCGTGAAACAAATTAAAATTGGCCATCCGCTTGATACCGAGACGATGATGGGTGCTCAAGCTTCTCAAGAACAAATGGAAAAAATCACTTCTTACCTGGATATCGGTAAGCAAGAAGGAGCAGAGGTATTAATTGGCGGGAACGTCAATAAACTCGAAGGAGAGCTGGCCAACGGATTTTATGTGCAGCCGACCATCTTCAAGGGACATAACAAGATGCGAATCTTCCAAGAAGAAATCTTTGGACCAGTATTGTCTGTAACGACGTTTAAGGATAAGGAAGAAGCCTTGGAAATCGCTAACGATACGTTATACGGATTAGGGGCAGGTGTCTGGACAAGAGATATTAATACAGCATACCGTTTTGGCCGTGAAATTCAAGCTGGACGTGTATGGACCAATTGCTATCATCAGTATCCGGCACATGCTGCGTTTGGCGGATACAAAAAATCAGGAATCGGCAGAGAAACACATTTAATGATGCTGGAGCATTATCAGCAAACCAAGAACCTGCTGATCAGTTACAGCGATAAGCCAACCGGGCTATTTTAAAGAATAAGGCCTTGCAGTATTAAAATCAGGGGCTATCTCTAGGAGATAGCTCCTTTCTAAAATGGAAAAAAAGGAGGAATACCATGGTAGAACGTGTAACGGCGACTGATGAGGCACTTGCACTTATTAACAAATTAAAGGGCATTCATGGGCCTTTAATGTTTCATCAATCTGGCGGCTGCTGCGATGGCAGTTCTCCCATGTGCTATCCGCGTGATGAATTTCGTATCGGTGAATCAGATGTTTTATTAGGAGAAATAGGAGATACCCCGTTTTATATGTCTAAAGATCAGTATGAATACTGGAAGCATACTCAGCTAATCATCGATGTAGTAGATGGAAGAGGCGGGATGTTTTCCCTTGAAGGACCAGAAGGTAAACGGTTTTTGACAAGATCACGGGTGTTTACGAAGGAAGAAAGAAAAGAGCTTCAAATAGGGGGTTAATCTATGCTAACCGAAACATGGAATTGGTTATGGGAGAAACATGATCAAGTAAAGGACATGTTTCGTTTTTTTGTGAAACCATTCCAGGAACAGGACGGGGAGAATAGAAAGAAATCTTCACATTTATCAAATACAGGCAGCGATGGAAATGATGGCAATCATAAAAGAAGTTATACACCATTACAACTCGTCGGTCTTATATTAGGACCTGTTTTTTTTCTCTTGACCTTATTATTTTTCTCTCCTGAAGGACTCTCAAAGGAAGGGCTTGCCATCTTAGCAAGTACAATTTGGATGGCGGTATGGTGGATGACTGAGGCTATTCCAATCCCTGCCACTGCACTGTTGCCCATAATTTTATTTCCATTAACAGGCGGAATGGACATTGGGTTAACCACTTCGTCTTACGGAAATGAAACCATCTTTCTCTTTATGGGAGGATTCATGATTGCGATAGCGATGGAAAGATGGAATCTCCACAAACGAATTGCAATCAGTATAATCTCTATAATGGGAACGAGCACAGATCGGATTATCCTCGGTTTTATGGCTGCAACAGGTTTTTTATCCATGTGGATATCAAATACGGCAACTGCGATGATGATGGTACCGATTGGCATGGCCATTATTTATCAAGTCTCGGAAGCGTTACAGCATAATCCGGATGCTGATACTTCAAAAGAAAACTTTGGTTTTGGGAAAGCTTTAATGCTTGGGATTGCCTATTCTGCCTCTATCGGGGGTATGGCTACATTAATAGGAACACCGCCAAATGCGATATTAGCTGGAACAATTAATGAGATGTATGGGATTGAAATATCATTTGCACAATGGATGATTTTTGGGGTTCCGTTTGCTTGGATATTTATCTTTGTATCTTGGTTCTACCTCGTAAAAGTTGCTTTTCCGATGAAGTATAAAGAACTGCCTGGGGGAAGAGGAATTATTGCTGAAGAAAAGAAAAAATTAGGTACAGCTTCTCATGAAGAAAAAATAGTATTAACCATATTCATTATTGCAGCTTTAGCCTGGATTTCACGAACGTTCATCCTAGATCCTATTCTTCCAGGAATGAATGATGCGATTATTGCCATCTTAGCAGCCCTTATTTTATTCCTGATTCCAACAAGATCAGTAAAAGGAGATCATCTATTAAATTGGGATAGTGCGGTCAAACTGCCATGGGGGATTCTATTACTGTTTGGCGGCGGACTCGCCATCGCTGCTGGATTTACCTCCTCTGGTTTATCAAAGTGGATTGGTACTCAGCTAACAGCTTTACAAGGGGTTGGACTATTAGTTGTAGTCATTGCTGTTACAACTCTAGTCATCTTCTTAACTGAGATTACATCCAATACAGCAACGGCAACCATGATGTATCCGATTATGGCTTCACTTGCCTTTGCATTGGATGTTCATCCGCTGGCATTAATGACAGCAGCTGGTCTGGCAGCATCTTGTGCATTTATGCTGCCTGTAGCAACGCCGCCAAATGCTGTGGTATTCGGTTCAGGTTACTTGCGAATTCCTGATATGGCGAAAGCAGGTTTTTACTTAAATATCGTTGGTATTATTTTAGTAACCCTAACTGCCTACTTTTTAATGCCGCTAGCTTTTGGGATTGATCTTCATATGTTCCCAGATGAATATAAGTAATTGTATCTACTGTCAAGGGAACTTACATTTTTGTTAACTGGTCTCACTTACAGGATGTCTTCGCCATAAATTAAATTGTAGTATACACAACACCACCTTTGAGCATGACACTTTTTTATAACACCTACCTTAAAAGTAGGTGTTATATTTTTTTCGAAGATCTATTATTTGTCCCATAAACCCATCCCTGTAATTTGCACAGATTGAATCTAGAAATAGGCATTTTCCTCATTTCGATTTAAATGTGTGTTACATAGACTATTTACAAATCGATAGGGAGGTGCCCATAGATATGAGCGGACCAGCTGTAGATTCTGGATTTGATTACGGGGGAGGTTTTGCCTTACTCGTAGTTTTGTTTATCTTATTAATTATTGTAGGTGCTGCTTTTGTTGGAGGTTATTGGGGTTAACATGAGGCTTATGAGCTTCAAAAGGTTGCTTTTGTCAGGCAACCTTTTTAAGTAAAAATAAGGTAGTTCTCACTTACATCTGTATATAAAAAACTCAATAAGTACGCCTAAATTACTGGTATCTGGGATTTTGTCCATAACAAAATCGTCTAATTTCGCATAGTTTATTAAGGAAATGTCCTAGTGGAGGTGTTCTTATATGAGTGGTGCAGGTAACAGTTGGGGATTTGCATTAATTGTAGTGTTATTTATCTTGCTGATTATTGTCGGCGCAGGATATGCAGGTAATGGGTTTTATTAAAAATCAGATCATATGATGAATTAAATAGGAGGGGTCTATATGGGATGCTTTGGTCATAGAGGGTACGGCTATGGAGGCCATGGTTATGGCGGAACCTTTGTATTAATTGTTGTGCTGTTTATCCTGCTTATTATTGTAGGTGCAGCTTGGTTTTAATTTCTATATAAAAGGTTTTTTAAAGGATGATGATACAAAAGTAAGACCTTTTTAAAATTAATGGGTCTTGCTTTTTTATTTTTTAGATGGATGAAACTGGTTCTTGTTTGCTTAAAAATATGTAAAAGAAAGTCGAATTAAATTGAATGTTTTAGCAGATTCTTGTAAAGAAAGACTTTCTTACATACTTTTGAAACGGAAAATCTATCCCAAAAAGATATGAGTAAGATAGAAGGACGTGTAAGATCCGATGAAAATAAAAATAGTTGCTGCAGGTATTATTTTTTTGATGATCATGTTATTTTATGCTACATCCTTCCAAGCAGCAGAAAAACGGGAAATGGTTGAGATTAAGGTGAATCTCTGGTCGAACGAGCTATTTGTCATCCAAAATAATCAAGTAATCCGCCGCTATCCTATTTCTTCTGGAACCGAAGAAAATCCGACTCCAATTGGTATTTTCAAGGTTACTGAAAAATCTCAATCATGGGGTGGCGGATTTGGTACAAGGTGGTTGGGATTAGATGTTCCTTGGGGTCAATATGGCATACATGGAACCAATAAACCGCAGCTTATTGGCAAAAATGTAAGCAGCGGTTGTATTCGTATGCGTAACGAAGATGTGGAAGACTTGTTTACTATTATTCCGGAAGGGACGGTAGTCCGAATATATGGTCCTGTAACGGGCAGAGGAAAAGGTGAATATAGAAACTTATCCCTTGGGTCTAAAGGGAATTTGGTAGTGCTTGTACAAGAAAGGTTAAAGGGACTGGGCTTTTATTATGGCAGAGTGGACGGCATTTATGATGAAGAAACACAAAAAGCTGTAAAAAGGTTTCAAAAAAAGAATCGATTACCTATAACCGGAGGGATTATGATACGGGAATATATTTTATTAGGATTGTTGGAATAAGATAATGGAGGGCGCTTAGGACTATTTCCTTATCCTGAGGCCTTTTTTGCTTTATCTCTGATCATCGATGCAGGAAAATCCAGATGTTCATAGAAATTATTCGTATTACGCACGACGGTGAGAGGGGAAGAAAGATGAAACTGGTGAATTTTAAAAAGGGACAGGACCGTTTTTTAGGGGTAAATACGGAACAGGGTATTTTAAATTTAAATAAAGCGGGTCAAAAATTTGATCTAAAAATTCCCGCAAGAATGATTGATGTTATTCAGCAAAATGATCTGACTAGTATTCAACAGCTGGTGGACCGTGTCCAAAATGAGGATCAGTCGTTATTTGAAAATGAAGAAGAGATGGAGTTTCTCCCAAGCGTCATAAGACCTGAGAAAATTATTTGTGTGGGGTTAAATTATGTGAGCCATGTCGAGGAAGCGAACATTCAAGACATCCCAAAGACCCCGGTCCTATTTAGTAAATACGGGAATGCATTAGCGGCACATAACGAAATCATTAAACTCCCTAAAGTTTGTAAGAAAATCGATTATGAAGCAGAGTTAGTCATGGTAATGGGGAAAGAAGCGAAAGATGTTTCCGAAGAAGACGCCTTATCGTACGTATTTGGCTATAGTACTGGAAATGATCTTTCAGCAAGAGACCTGCAGTTTACAACGAGCCAGTGGCTGCTTGGAAAATCACTAGATGGCTTTGCACCGATTGGGCCGTATCTGGTAACAGCAGATGAAGTGGATCCAACTCATTTACATATCGAAACAAAAGTAAATGGAGAAGTTCGTCAATCTTCCAATACGAAATACATGATTTTTAATTGTGCAGCGATTATCAGTTATATTTCGAAACATATGACTCTAAAACCGGGAGATCTTATTTTTACGGGGACTCCAGAGGGTGTGATCCTCGGGTATCCTGAAGATCAGCAGCAATGGTTAAAGTCTGGAGATGTTGTCGAGGTTACGATTGAAAAGGTTGGTACTTTAAGGAATATGCTAGAATAGGGAAATAATTAGACCAAATCACTATTGATTTTTAATAGTTAGCGATAAGATATTTGTTTATGTTTTGGATAGTATCATACCAAAATACTGTGATCACCTCTTTTTACTAAACGAAAAGGATGAAATTTTAGAGGTGAAATCACAGCCTTGTTAAGGAAAGGAATAAAATAACCGGAGACAACTGATAGATTAGTTGTTTCCGGTCTTTTTACAGCCCATTTTAATGCTGTTTTTCTAAAGCCAGCTTCAAGCCGAATCCGATTAGGACAGCTCCTGTTAGTTTATCCATTGCAGATTGGATTCTTGCTGACATCAGCCATTTCCGTAAATGGTTGATGAAAAAGACAAATACAAAAAACCATGTAATCGATAAAAGCATATAGATGACACCCATAAAGATGAGCTGGAGAGTCGCTTCAGAATTTGTACTCACAAATTGCGGTAAAAACGTAAGGAAAAACATGGCCACTTTCGGATTCAGTACATTGGAAAGGAATCCTTGTTTAAACGCAGATTTTTTCGCAAGTTTTTCTTGATCTCGCTCTGGCTGATCGGGTTTTTTCTTCTTAAGCGTAATAAATGAAGAAATCCCGAGATAGATTAAATAGATGGCACCGACATACTTCACAATTTCAAAGGCAACCGCAGACTGGAGGAGAATCGCGGAAAGACCAAATGCGGCTGCAAGCGTATGAACTAAACACCCCACGGTAATGCCTAAGGCAATTCTGTACCCATCCTTTTTCCCGTCTGAGATTGTTCTTTTTGTTATTAATGCCGTATCGATACCTGGACTCATCACGACAAACAAAGACAGCAACAAAAATGTAAGGAAGTCATTCATGTAATTTATTCCTCCTATAATCCTAGGCGAGTAAGAAAATTGTAAAAGTAAGCAAATCTTATCACTTTTTCATTGAGAGGAAAAGTCCGGTTTTGAAAATTAAAAAAATTTCACAAATGAGTTTTTAAATCAACGGTTTCTCACTAAAATATTCCAACGCCTGGTTCACTATGTCAATATCATACATTTTTTTCTCCAGACAAAATTGAATGATCAAGTCAGTAGTTTCACTGTCCGAAAGGGAATACCCCGCTGCACTTAAAAGTTCGTCTGTTTCTGCTTGAGTTAGTTCTAACGCAAGGGCCAGAGCGATCGCCGTGTTTTTCTTTGGATGGTAGTTTGAGTTGGAGCGAATTTTAGAAAAATGCCTTCGGTCCATACCGGCTTTTTTATAAACTTGTGAATCACTGATTTCGTTCTGATCTATAAATTGGAACAAGACCTGCGTAAATGTAGGTTTCCGTTTCGTTTTAATAAAATTTTCAAGCTCCGTTTCTTTAAGGTCAATATAGATGCTCTCATTGGGAGCGTAGAGTTCTATAGCATCATCTAACTTGAGTAAAGATAAATGGTTGTTTATATAAGCTTCAATTTCTAGTAAAAGCTGTTTATCAAGCATATGTCGACCTCCGAAAATGTCGCTTTGCAGGCGACCAAATCATAGATAATTGTTGCTATGATTATAGCATGATAAATAGAAAAGGATGGTAGGTCATATGCATAACAGTCTAACTGAGATTATTTTTTTGCTCGATCGGAGCGGGTCGATGGCAGGATTGGAAAGTGATACGATTGCCGGATTTAATTCCTTTATAAAAAGGCAATGTGAATTAAAAGGCGGCACGATTCTTACAACGGTTCTGTTTGATGATCAGTATGAGGTGTTATGGGATGGAATCCAGGCAAATCAGGCTGTTCTAACGGAGAAGGAATATTATACTAGAGGGTCGACAGCTTTGTTGGATGCCGTAGGAAAAACCATTATCGATGTGGGGCACAGGTTGTCACAGACCAAAGAAGAACAGAGACCCGGGAAAGTGATATTCGTTATTACAACGGATGGATATGAGAATGCAAGCCGTGAATTTACATTTACTAAAGTCAGTGAACTGATCCGGCATCAGCAGGAAAAATACAATTGGGAATTTATTTTTTTGGGAGCCAATATGGATGCTGCCAAAGAAGCGGACCGATTTGGCATTTCCCCGGAAGATGCCTTTAACTTTGAAGCTTCGAATGAAGGTGTAGAGAGTATGTATAGTGTGGTTTGTGAGGCTGTGATGGAAAGAAGAAATAAATAAGAGCTAGGAATATTGTTTAGCTGCATTTAGTCGGAATTCATAACCCAGATAACAAACTAAAAGTGAGATAGGAGATAACCAACCCAGCCAACCATCTCACTTCTTTTCTTTTAATCAAAGTGCTCGATTATTCTATTCTGAGCTTAGCAAACTTTATAATCTTCTCTTGTAATAGCCCTTGTTCATCTCCGTATATAATCTTTAAATGATTTGAATTCTTGCTAAAAGAACAAACCAGACAAACTTTTGAGCTATTAAAATAAAAATTTATAATTATTTATTAATTTTGAAGGAATCGTTGGCATCATCTGTGCTATTATATAGAAAAATTTACCTTTTATGAGGACATATACCCATGAATAAATTAGGTCAAATTATCTTGGTTATGTTATCGATTCTTTTTAGCCTTTACCAGAAAGTCGTACATGGTGAAAAATTTTTTACATTTGATTTTTATCTGTTCACTCTTATTGCATGGTTTGTAGGGTGGCAATATGATAGAGCACGACACTTTGGCAAAAAAGCTCGTGCTAGTGAAAATAGCTATAAACAATTACTCAATTCATTGCCAGAATCGGTTATTATTCACAGTCACAACAAAATTCTATATGTAAATGATGCTACTGTTTCCATGGTTAGAGCTCGCAGCAAGGAAGAAATAATCGGCAAGTCTATTTTTGATTTTAGTGTGGATGAGTATAAACCCCGGATGGAGGAAAGAATTAAGCAGATAAAGAAATTGAAAAAGCCATTAAATTGCATTGAACATAAATTAAAGCGTTTGGACGGATCTACATTTTACTTTGAAGTATCTTCCCTTTATATCGTATTTGGTGGAGGAGAAGCGGTACTTTCCATCGGTAAGGATATTACTGAAAGGAAGGAAGAAATCGATCGAATGATCCAAAAGTCTGAAAAACTTGCGATGCTCGGGCAAATGGCTGCTGGGATTGCTCATGAAATACGGAACCCGTTAACTTCTGTAAAAGGATTTATTCAGTTATTACATACCCATTATAATGAGAAAGAGTACTTTAGTATTGTATTAGATGAGCTGGAAAGGATTAATGCAATCGTTGAAGAGTTTCTAGTTCTAGCCAAACCGTCAACTGCAGTTTTTATAGAGCAGGATATTAGGGATTTGATTAAAGATATTGTAACTCTCGTTAATAACCAGTTACTGCTTAATAATGTGCAAATTTTTGTGGATTTTGATAGTAATCTGCCTATGGTCAGTTGTGAAAAAAATCAACTTAAACAGGTTTTTCTTAATCTAATAAAAAATGCTATTGAGGCTATGCCAAACGGTGGACATATTTATATTAGAGCAAAAGAAAAAAAGGATGGGAAAATTTCTATTAGTATTGAGGATGAAGGAATGGGTATCCCTGAAGAGCGCATTCCCACACTTGGAGAACCTTTTTATACAACAAAGGAAAAAGGGACGGGTCTGGGACTCATGACATGCTACAAAATTATTGAAAGTCACAAGGGGGAAATACTCATTCATAGTATTTTGGATAAGGGGACCACGGTAGAAATCCTTTTACCAACCATTACTCAAAAGTTATTAAAGCATGATTTATCCATGAATCGGTATAGTGAGTATTGAAACCTATTTTTGAACATGCTACTATTGTATCAACAGAATAGTACCTTTTAATTCGGTCCAGAGAGGCTGAAAAGGGTGGCGGAATGATAGGATGTTGTTTTGTATATTTATGTGCATCTATGCCCTTTTGTCCTCTGGACAAGAGGGTATTTTTTATGTTTAAAAGTTTTTAACTAAACTATGGCTAAAACTCTTTTAAATCAAGTCCGGTGAGGCTTGAAAGGAGAATGGATTGATTCTGAAATCAGTTTCTAGGTCCATTCCTTCCAAACAGAAGAGACGCATAAGATCATATTGGAGGGTGGAACATAAGATGAATTATCGTAATAAAACAGTTGTTGCATCAGTCGCAGGCTTAACTTTGGAAGGCATGGACATTATGTTTATTTCCTTTGCCATGTCGATGATTGTTGCCCATTTTAACATTGATTTGGCAACAGGCGGTCTGATTTCTTCTATTACTAATATCGGAATGCTTCTGGGCGGAATCATCTTTGGGATATTAGCAGATAAGTTCGGTCGCGTCCGGATTTTTACTTATACCATTATATTATTTGCAGTAGGTACTGCATTAACGGGATTTGCCACTAGTATTGAGCAGGTGTATGCATCCAGATTTATTGCAGGTCTTGGTGCTGGAGGAGAGTATGGAATTGGTATGGCCCTCGTAGCAGAGGCGTGGCCAAAGCATAAACAAGGAAGAGCGTCTTCATATGTAAGTATTGGTGCCCAATTCGGTGTCATTCTTGCAGCCCTGCTTAGCGCTATTCTTCTGCCTACTTTAGGATGGAGAGCCCTGTTTTTTGTTGGAATCCTTCCAGTTATTTTTGCTTATATTGTTCGGAAAAACCTGGATGAATCTCCAGAATGGCTGGCAAGCCGGAAGGAGAAAAACGTTGCAGACAAACAGGAGAAAGCAAAACTGATTCAATTGTTTGATACGCCTAGAAGAGCCTTTACTACAATGGCTTTAGCTGTAATGGCCACTGTTCAAATAGCTGGATATAACGGTTTGATGATTTGGCTCCCGTCTATGCTGCAGCAATCACAAGGATTATCTGTCTCAAGTTCGGCGATTTGGACTATCAGTACTGCGGTTGGAATGATCATCGGAATGCTGACTTTTGGACAATTTATGGATCGCTTTGGGGCCAAATGTTCTTACGGGATATTCCTTCTGGCTTCAGCATCTGCAGTATTTCTATATTCCTATGCAGAAGGCAGTGCGGGTGTATTAATTGGCGGTGCGATTGTTGGTTTCTTTTCAAATGGAATGTTTGCAGGCTATGGGGCACTAATCAGCAGTTATTATCCTGTGCAAATCAGAAGCACGGCCACGAACACGATTTTCAATTTCGGACGAGCATTAGGAGGTCTGTCCCCTATCCTCGTTGGTTATATTCTGCAAAACTACGATATGACCATGGCTATGACCTACCTGGCTGTCCTATATTGTGTATCCTTTATCTTTATGTTAAGTCTAAAGAAAAGACAAGCAAATACTTTGATACAACATCTTCAGGCTTAAAATGGAAGCAGACCTTTATCTAAAAACACAAAGGTCTGCTTTTATTATTATTCAAGCTAAATCAATAGATGGGTTTAATACATGCCCGGCATCCCGAAAATTTAACAACTATGTATCAGGGAATATGTGCTTGTTTATGGGACGAGGAAACTGTCTCTGCATCTCCTTTTTCTTTTCCTAGAATAACTTTCTAGAATAGTAAGTTAAAATATTCCGAAATCCGAACCTCGAAAATGAAAGCGTTTTAAATATTTCAGAATTGAAATAATTATTGACTTTGTCTGAAAACAATTATACTATTATAAAAAATTTGATAGAGAGAGAATCAAAAAGGTCATTATTCATTAATAGATTACGCTTTCGACACGTAAAAAAGAGTCGGTTTTTATTTTTCTGTATACTGATATATTACATATCGTATATGTTGGAATCATTACTTTTTTAATGAAAAGTTGGCCTAATTTGGACGCATCTTGAGGGGAGCAGAATGATGAAAAAATCTACAAAAGAATATTTGGTCGATCGTGCATATAAAGCTTCACAGGGACTTGCAAATGCGGTTCTAGTTACCCTAGGAATCGGCCTTTTAATAGAATCTTTTGGAACCTTTACCGGTTGGGAAGGATTTAACACGATAGGGAAAGCCACGCAGCTGATGCTGGCTCCTGCAATCGGAGCGGGGATAGCCTATCAGCTTGGCGGGAATACATTGGTTGTTTTCAGTGCCATGGCATCCAGTGCAATTGGGGCAAATGCTGTCAGGCTTACAGAGGATGGAGGCGTGACCTTAGTAACTGGTCAGCCGCTTAGTGCGGTTTTGGCAGCCTTAATTGCGACGTGGGTTGGTAAGCGTGTAACAGGAAAGACGAAACTGGACATGATGGCAATTCCGTTTGCAGCTGTATTGGCAGGTGGAGTATCTGGTGTATTTTTAGCGATGATTACGACTCCTTTACTCGAATGGCTAAGCGCTCAGATAACAGCATCTGTTGAAGGTTCTCCTTTAATCGGACCAATGGTAATTTCGCTTGTTTGGAGTATTTTTCTGATGTCACCTGCATCCTCTGCCGCGATTGCAATTGCCTTGCAGCTTGACCCTGTATCAAGTGCGGCTGCATTGATTGGATGTACCGCTCAATTTGCGGGATTCACTGCGATGTCTTTAAGACAAAATGATATTGGTGCGAATATCGCACAGTCCCTAATTACGCCAAAGGTTCAATTTCCGAATATCGTCAAGAATCCGCGTCTTGTGATTCCGCCCTTTATTGCTGCCGTGGTTTGTGCTCCGATTGCAACGATGATATTTAACCTCCAAGTTCCATATCAATTGGCAGGGCTTGGTCTGAATTCCTTAATTGCTCCAATCAATATTTTAGCGAACCAAGGGGCCGTGGTCTTTTCAGTTTATATAGCCGTAGGTGTCATCCTTCCTATTATTATCTCCCTTGCCTTATATCAAGGTTTGAAGGTAATAGGATGGGTAAAAAAAGAAGATTTGCGTATGGTTGTGCAGTAATTGAACTAAAAGTAAATGAGTAGATTTAAGGTACACTCCATTTTGTTTTGAACAAAGTGGGGTGTTTTGTATTTATTGGAGAGGAGCAAAATGGAAATTAGTTTATTTCTATTAACAGTTGTTACGGTTGAGATACAGCCTCTCGAAAGTGGAGCCAATCTCAGGCTTACACAAGCTGGCTTTTCGGATGCGGAGTCTAGGGACCAGCACGAAGAAGCTCGGACATTCGTACTGGAAGACCTTGAACTAGTCGAGAATCCCGTTTGTTATCGAAAGACCTAGCTTTAGATTCACATGAACCCCAAACTTCAATCCGGGGAACTATACCTAAACTTGTAAAAACAAAGGCAAATAAGTTACTCCGAGAGGGAGATCGGATTAAGTGATTGCTTGTATAGGCAACCCCAGGACGTACACCCGGTTCCATATCATTTTTTGATACGAGCAACATAGCTTTGATTGCTGGTGACTTTTTTCAGACAGAGGGAGGTATCGCTGCAGCTGGTCAGCTTCATCCTTCATTTCCATGCTTAATTGGGCCTTTCCAGCTAAAATTGGGAACCTTTAATAATTAATTGATAAGAAAAACGGGTATAAGGGGCTTTTGTTTTTATACCTGTTTTTTTATAACTTATGAAACCCGACCTGTCTGTTTAGTTCCTCAGCACCTTCCAATAGAGCAGGCAAGTATACGTTTTTGATTTTCTCTTCTGATGATCTCATGGAGTTGGTCGATATATTCATCGCTGCGATTGGTTCCCCTTTCCAGTTGAAGATTGGAACGGCAATCGAACGAAGGCCAATTTCAAGCTCATCGCATCCTTCAGCATAACCTCGTATTCTGCATTTCTCAAAATCTTCCTCAAGCATATCGAAATCTGTGATCGTGTTAGGAGTAAATGCTTCTGCCTTTACTGAATTCCAAAGCTGTTTTCTCTCCTCTTTAGGGAGCCAAGCAACCAGCGCTTTTCCTAAAGAAGTCGCATAGTAGGGAAGTCTTGAACCAATGTGTAAATTGGAACCAATAATTCGTTCTGCCGCTTTTACCCTTGATATATAAACAATATCTGCATGGTCCAAAATCGCCAGATTGGTGGATTCCTTTACTTCTGATGCAATTTTTACAAGGATGGGGTGGGCCAGATCAGGAAGATATAAGGATTCGAGATAGTTAGCACCTAAATCCAATACCTTTGGACTCAATGAAAATTTATAGTCAGGGTGTACCCTTAAATATCCTAAATCGGCAAGGGTTAAGGCAAACCGTCTGACGGTTGCTTTGTTAATCCCTGTTTTTCTCTCCAAATCACTTAATGATAAATAGGAAGAGCTTGAATCGAACGCCTTCAGCACTTCAAACCCCTTAGCAACCGAATTGACAAAATAATTTGATTCCCTCTCATTTTTCATTCATGCATTCTCCTTTTAATTATTTTCAAAAAAATAACACAATTAAGTTGATTGTTTAAAAGATTGCTATTATAATAAAACCACAATTTCATTATCCGTATAACTATACGCATAGTGTACACCTTTCGTTTAATGAGTGCAATATTTTTTATAGAAAAATGTAAGGGGTTTCAAGGTCATAGTATCTTACTTTACATGAGGAAGGAGAGAATGTACGTTGAATAAAATCGTATCTGCAAAGGAAGCCATTTCTCATATAAAGGATGGTCAAACAATAGCAGTCGGAGGATTTGGATTAGTCGGTTGCCCGCTCGGATTGCTAGAGGCTCTTGGAAACCATAATGTTCGTGATTTAACAGTAATTAGTAATAATCTGGGTGAGCCTGGAGGAAGAGGTCTGGGCAAGATCCTGCTTCAGAATAAAATTGCAAAAGCGATTGGATCGTACTTTACCAGTAATATTGATGCTGTTCATTATGTGAATGAAGGAAGGCTTGAAGTTGAATTGGTCCCCCAAGGAACACTGGCTGAGCGACTTCGTGCAGGCGGAGCAGGGATTGGCGGTTTCTATACAAAAACGGCTGCCGGAACCCTGCTGGCAGAAAATAAGGAAACTCGGATCCTAAACGGTGAAGAGTATATCTTTGAATTACCGCTCATACCGGACGTAGCTCTAATTAAAGCAAAGAAGGCTGATAAACTCGGAAATCTAGTCTTTTCAAAAACAGCCCGTAATTTTAACCCTGATATGGCAAAGGCAGCCAAACTGACAATAGTGGAAGCGGAAGATATTGTTGAAGTCGGTGAATTAGATCCGGAACATATTGTGGTCCCTCATTTATTTGTTGATTTGATTGTAAAAGGAGGGAATGAGTAATGAATAGCAAGCAAAAAATTGCAGCCCGTGCTGCGATGGAAATTAAAGAAGGGGCGATTGTGAATTTAGGAATCGGGATCCCTACATTAGTAGCTGATTTCCTGCCAAGTGATAAGGAAGTATTTTTACATTCTGAAAATGGCTTGCTTGGTGTTGGCCCAAGTCCCGCTGAAGGGGAAGCAGACCCGGAAATTATTAATGCCGGGAAACTTCCTGTTACAGCCAATGTAGGTTCATCTTATTTCTCCTCTTCCGAATCATTTGGAATGATTCGGGGAGGGCATGTTGATATTGCGATTTTGGGTGCCTTGCAGGTTGCTGAAAATGGCGATATTGCGAATTGGGCTGTACCGGGAAAAGATATTCTTGGTGTTGGAGGAGCGATGGATCTTGTTGCCGGTGCCAAAGAAGTTATAGTGACTACACAACATTGTGCCAAAAATGGTGATCCGAAACTAGTCAGAAGATGTGACTACCCGATTACAGCCAAGAATGTGGTTAGCACCATTATTACAGAACATGCTGTATTTCGTTTTATTGACGGCAAAATGGTTCTTGAAGAAATAGCAGAAGATATGACGTTAGAAAAATTGAAAGAAATCACACCGGCTGAATATACGGTCTCACCTAATCTTTCGAAATACCAAATCGATGAATCGAAAGGAGAAGTTCTTCATGGAGCATGAATTTGTCATTGTAAGTGCCAGAAGGACTCCCATCGGGCGTTTTGGAGGAACATTAAAGGATCTAAATTCTGGAGATTTGGCAGCAATAGTCATAAAGGATGCTTTGCAGCAAACCGGACTTTCTGTTGATCAGATAAACGAAGTCATTTTTGGCGAAGTACGGCAGTCGACTGAATCATCGAATGTGGCTAGGGTCGCAGCCTTGCGCGCTGGCATTTCTGAAACGGCTGCGGCCTATACGGTCAATCGCCTTTGTGCATCGGGAATGCAGTCGATTGTTTCTGGAGTTCAGCACTTAGCCTTTCATCCTGATGAAATTGTGATTGCAGGCGGTACAGAAAATATGAGCAGGGCTCCTATATATCTGCGAAATTCCCGTTTTGGAGAAGGAAATCCTTACCTGGTTGACTCTAACTTTGAAAACGGACAGCAGCCATTTGAAATGTATGGCAAGGATTTAGGGATGGGAATGACAGCTGAAAATGTCGCTGAAAAATATGGGGTCTCCCGCAGTGACCAGGATGCTTTTGCGTATGAGAGTCAAAGCCGAGCGAAACATGCGTGGGAAACAGGGAAATTTGACTCACAAATTGTACCGGTTGAAGTGAAGTCGAAAAAAGAAACCGTTGTTTTTTCAAAAGATGAACATTTGCGAGAAACATCATTAGAGAAACTGGCAAACTTAAAACCTGTATTTAAAATAGATGGAACGGTTACAGCTGGAAATGCCTGCGGACGAAATGACGGGGCAAGTGCTGTCGTTATGATGACAAAAGAAAAAGCTCTTCAGCTAGGTCTTAAACCGCTCGTTAAAATTAAGAGTTGGGCAACCGCAGGTGTTGATCCTCGTTATATGGGAATAGGTCCTGTGCCAGCCGTTACGAAATTATTAGAAAAGACAGGACTGTTAGTAAGTGATATTGGATTAGTCGAGCTAAATGAAGCGTTTGCATCACAATCACTTGCAGTTATTCGCGAATTGAAGATGGACACGGATAAAGTTAACGTAAATGGTGGTGCAATCGCACTGGGACATCCGCTTGGTGCAACAGGATCCGTTATTATAACAAAATTGGTGCATGAAATGAACAGCAGACAAGTACAATTTGGAATCGCGACATTATGTGTTGGCGGCGGTCAAGGAATGGCCATCTTGCTGGAATCAGTATGATCAACAATCTATGAACGGAGGTTCAAGTAATGAAAACAGAATTTAATCAAAAACCGTTACAGTTGCCCCCTACGACATGGAAAGAAAAGCTTAAGCATATGGGTCCGGGACTTGTTGTTGCGGCTACAGGAGTGGGCACAGCAGATTTGGTAACGTCACTCGTTATTGGAACATCCTTTGGGATGACATTTGTCTGGGCCATTGTAGTTGGTGCAATCCTTAAATATTTTCTTAATGAAGGTGTGGGAAGATGGTACCTGGCGACAGGTAAAACGATGTTAGATGGCTGGCACAAGCTCGGTAAATGGGCAACGGGTTATTTTGGAATCTATTCGATCATTTGGGGGTTCGTTTATGGTGCGACTGCAGCCTCCACATCAGGAATGGCAATGCATGCGATGTTCCCTATTATGCCGCTGTGGGCTTGGGCAATCATTCATGCCGTCGTAGGCTTCTTGCTCGTTTGGACAGGACGCTATCTATTATTTGAACGAGTAATGTCTGTTCTTATTGGTGTCATGTTTATCACGATTATCGGTACGGCTCTACTTTTCCTCCCAAGCTTCGGTGATTTTGCAAGCGGTTTTGTTCCGCGTGTTCCAGAAGGCTCCTTCTTCCTTATGCTTGGTTTGATTGGCGGTGTTGGAGGAACCATTACAATGGCTTCTTACGGCTACTGGCTAAGTGAAAAAGGCTGGAAAGGAAAAGAATGGGTAACTACCATGAGACTTGACTCAAAAGTAGCTTATACACTTACAGCGATCTTTACGATGGCTGGGCTAATTATTGGGGCTCAGTATCTTGCAGGAAGCGGAGTCAGCATCCGTGGTGACCAAGGCTTGATTGACTTGTCCAACATGCTAGGCGAAGACTTCGGTCAGCCTATGCGCTGGATGTTTTTAATCGCATTCTGGTCTGCAGCATACACCTCACTATTAGGTGTTTGGAACGGAGTGCCTTACCTTTTTGCGGACTTTATTAAAACCATTCGCAAGAAGAAAGAAGAGGGTGTGGTTCAATACGTTTCTGAAAAAGAACCGGCTTACCGTTTCTATCTTGCATGGCTAACGTTCCCGCCAATACTCTTATTGTTCTTAGGCAAACCGGTCGAACTTGTTATTCTTTATGGAGCTCTAGGTGCACTATTTATGCCGTTCTTAGCCCTTTCATTGCTCCTGTTGCTTAATTCAAAAAGTGTTCTGCCTGATTACCGAAATAAAGCAATGGCTAATATCGTATTAATTGGGTGTCTAGTACTATTCGCGGTATTAGGTATAAATGAGCTAATTGGTATTTTTTCAGGGAAATAAATAGAAAAATAGAGACTGTAGGCAAATTTGTTAGAGAACAATTTTGTTTACAGTCTCTTTTTTGTTAATAAATTGGGCTAAAAAAAGGTATTTGACTGGATGCATTTTTTAAATGGAATAAATGGCGCTCATAGGAAATCGAGCTTTCGTTATGGTGTATCACAATCGGATGCTTTTTATATACCGCTGAGCCTTGCCGTTGCATCGCAATCCTATACAAATGTTTAAAGGATGGCCTTAAAACAGAGTTTCTTAAAAAAGGCGGTATCGTACTCCATGGTGCTCTTGCTTTATTAAGATGCTCTATCATTTGTTCTGCAGTTCCAATTCCTACTCCATGCCCAAAAAAGGTGCCATTTTCAAGAACCACTGCACTCTCTCCTCTCCACCAAGGGGTTTCTGGATGGAATTCAGGGTTCTCAAAGTAAACTACATCTCCAGGTATAAAATGATAAGTATAATAGGTTCGAAGTCCGAGATCTTGATCTTCTACCCAGCTGTACAAATAAAGGTTTGCGAAATATCGATCAAACAAATTCCTGCCAATCGTTTTAAGTACAGCATGATAAAAAATAATCATGATCGCTGTTGCACATTCAAATCCGTATGAAGAACTGTTTTTAAAGATATCCTCAATGGCAACAGATGGTCTGACGCCAGGCTTCAGCCGAAAACCGCCCATATGTGTTAATTGCCAATAACGGGGGTTACAATAGGACTTAGAAAAGGGTACAAACTGTGAACGGCCCTGACTCATGGCTCGAGCGCTTAAAATGATATTTTTTCGCATTTCCAGTTCAAACCGTAATTCATTTACCGATTGAAAGGGATAGACCCTCATATCTTGCTGCATCCGCTGAAGGATGATACTCTCTATACTTCCAGCTGGCCATAAGCCACTGTTATGAAAAATATTTCCCGATAGCATAATCATATCGATCCCTTCTTTCTGACATCAAATCTTCTGTGTCATTACCTAGGGTATTCGGACTTTGTATTAAAAGTGTATAAACCCACATAAAATGGTTGATACATTCTAAGTCGGATAGAAGCTGATACTCTGGGAAATCTAATAAAAAATATTGGAATATCATGAAGAGGTGAAATATGACTGTAAATGATCATCTTAATCAGAAAAAAGCAACAGATGGCAGGGAAGGCTCAACAGAAAGAGATATTGTCGAACAAAATAGGGGAAATCATCAAGAGGGAACAATCCACGCGGAAAAAATGCGCTACAAAAACGCAGATGAAATATATGAATAATGGAAAAGGTCCAAAGCTTATCAAAAAGCTAAGCTTCGGACCTTTCAATATTTTCCCTGATTCCCGTTATCAAAGTAATCGACGCAAACCTGCTTTAATCCCTCCAGCTTCGCAATTAATCCATCAATGTCTGACGTATGGATAGTATCACATAATTCATTGCCTTCTTCAGTCTTGGAACGTATATGAATTTCCATCGAACCGTCCCACCTTATATTAGCATCAAAAGTCCCATCTTCATCTTCCACTTCCAATCCAATTACTCTTTTTTCATCGTTTACATGTTCTGTTTTAATGACCCATTTCATGTCCTGTCCTTCACCTTTCAATAAGAAAATGTAAGTTTCGAAATCTTTGAAGTATAATTTTCCCTTCTCCCTTATTTTTAACCTTTTAGTAAAGCGGAAGGATATGGGAAAGATTATTGGTAAAAATATCAATGACTCTTTTTAGTGAAGGGTGGTTATCAAAATGGAATGGAATTATATATGGAAAGCTATTTTAATTGTTATTGCGGGAACTGTTCTTTTACGGATTGCCGGCAGAAAAACAATTTCACAAATGACGCTAGCAGAAACCGTGATTATGATTGCAATTGGTACTCTTCTTATACAGCCAGTATCGGGACAGGATATTTGGACTGCTTTTATGGTAGGGGCAGTTCTTGTTTTAACCTTACTCTTCATAGAATTGATTCAGATGAAGTCTGACAGGTTTGAAAAGCTGATTACAGGTAAAGCAAAGGTTGTGATTGAGAACGGACAATTAAATGAAAAAAATCTAAAAAAGATGCGGTTATCGGTTGACCAGCTTGAAATGAAACTCAGGCAAAACAGTGTCTCAAAAATTAGTGATGTAAAATGGGCTACCTTAGAACCGAATGGTCAGCTGGGCTACGAATTAAAGGATGAAGTTAAGCCCGTTACAAAACAGGATTTTGAGGAATTTAAACAAGCGATCGTCAATTTAATCCCAAGTAATACACAGCTTACGCGGATCAATGAAATATTAAATTTGATAAATAAACCTTATAAGCCAGAAAGCCAAGAGGACATCTTTGCAGAGGTTCAAAATCAAACCCATAAAAAAAATCCGCCTAAACATTTACAGTAAACTTTAGTGAGTAAGCCGATGGACATTTTTTGCGTTTCTATTTAACTAGAGACGCATTTTTATTTAGAAAACTCAGTTAATAAATTGCCAATCATGATAGAATTTAGAAAATATATCAGATTCTTTTTTAGAAAATGAGGGAAATACATGAGTAACGAACTACTGATTAGACAAGCTGCTATTGAAGATTTACCAAAAATAGTTCCATTATTTGATTCATACCGCGAGTATTTTCACCAACCGAAAAATCCTGTAAAAGCAGAGCAGTTTTTATTTGACAGATTTCAAAACTTACAATCGGTCATTTTTATTGCTGAGCAGGAAGATAAAGTTATTGGATTTGCCCAACTGTTTCCTATTTTTTCTTCATTAAGCTTACAGCGTGTTTGGTTATTAAACGACTTTTACATTGCTGAAGGGTACCGTAATAAAGGTATTGGAAAACAGCTTTTTGCCAAAGTAAAAGAATTCGCATTGCTGACAAAATCTAAAGGTATAGAGCTGTCAGTAGAGCATACCAATGAAAGAGCATGGCATTTTTGGGAAAAACAAGGGTTTAAAATGGATAAGAAGTTTCGCTACTACTCTTATTTACTCTGACATTATTTTGTTGATAAATGTATGAATACCTACTTAGTTCATATTGACATTTTCCAATTAGAGGTTCATAATATTTAAAAATATTATGAAACTTTAACAAGGAAAAGTTTTATCGCTTTGAAAGATCAAAGGATCTATCCAGGCACGATAATCCTGTCTTTGTTAAGAAATTATCAATAATCATCTTTTGCCCAGACTGAAAAAATGATGGTTAGACAGGGAGAATGGACATGAGCGCAAATCAAATTAAAATGGAATTAACGTCAGCTAAAAAGCAAAAACCGGATTTTGCAAACCTTCCATTCGGCAGGCATTTTACTGACCATATGTTTGTGATGGATTACACAGAAGGAAAAGGCTGGCATGACGCTAGAATTGTTCCTTATCAGCCTCTTACACTAGATCCGGCAGCTATCGTTTTTCATTACGGTCAAACGGTTTTTGAAGGAATGAAAGCTTATTTAACAAAAGAAAATGAAGTACTTTTATTTAGACCGGACGAGAATATGAAACGTTTGAACCGCTCCAACAAACGATTATGCATCCCTCAAATTGACGAAGAACTTGCCTTAACAGCCCTTAAGCAATTGGTTGCAATAGATCGTGATTGGGTTCCAAATGTAGAGGGGACATCCCTATATATTCGTCCGTTTATTATTGCGACTGAACCTTATTTAGGAGTGGCCGCATCTAAGAACTATCAATTTATCATCATCATGTCACCTGTTGGAAATTATTATGCAGAAGGCATCAATCCGGTTAAAATTGCGGTAGAACAACACTACGTCCGTGCCGTTAAAGGCGGGACTGGTAATGCGAAAACAGCAGGTAACTATGCAGCCAGCTTAATTGCCCAAGAAGAAGCAGAAAAAGCAGGGTATTCCCAGGTCCTTTGGTTAGACGGAAAAGAACATAAATATATTGAAGAAGTAGGAAGTATGAATATCTTCTTCAAAATCAATGGTGAAGTAGTAACTCCTGAACTCAATGGCAGTATTTTGGAGGGAATCACAAGAAAATCTGTCATTGAGCTAGTGAAACATTGGGGCCTTCCGATGAAAGAAAAAAGAGTTTCCATTGAAGAAATCTACCAGGCCTATCAAGATGGCTTACTGGAAGAAGCATTTGGTACGGGTACTGCTGCCGTCATCTCTCCTGTCGGGGAATTATATTGGAACAACGAGAAACTTGTTATAAATGGCGGTAAAATCGGGGAAGTTTCTCGGAAGTTATACCATACAATAACTGGCATTCAATGGGGAAATATACCAGATCCATTTGGCTGGAGTGTAAAAGTAGAAGAACAAGAAGAAAGTCTTGTAAAATAACACTTCTTTATATAAAAGTTGGCTATTATATATCAGAGTTAGATTTAGTGAAAGACAAACTCAAATGGGTTTGTCTTTTATTCTTTCACTCAGGAAAAAATTTCGCATGAAAAAAATGTTACTTATGGTATACTGTGAGAATCTGTTTTGTTGGTATTGTAAAGATAAGAGTTTAGTAGAAGAAAGGTGATGGAGATTCATGCTTCACAACCCAACAGGAAAAGAACGTCTGGCATTGGCTTTTCTACTCAGCTCACTGGGAATTTTAGGTCCATTTAATATTGACATGTATTTACCGAGCTTCCCCGATATTGCTGCTGAATTAGAGGCGAGTGCTTCACTTGTACAGCTTAGTTTAACTGCATGTTTAGTTGGCCTTGCAGTCGGTCAGCTAATTATTGGACCAATCAGTGATGCACATGGAAGGAGAAAACCATTATTAATATCGATTTTCTTATTTGCGCTATCATCACTTTTTTGTGCACTGGCTCCGAATATAACGATGTTGATAATAGGAAGATTTTTGCAAGGATTTACTGCTTCTGCAGGGATTGTTCTCTCTCGTGCTGTAGTGCGTGATGTGTTCAGCGGAAAAGAACTGACCAAATTTTTTGCCCTTTTAATGGTGATTAATGCAACGGCTCCCATGATTGCGCCAATGACTGGCGGTGCCATTTTGTTATTACCATTTGCCAGCTGGCATACGATTTTTTATTTTTTGTGTGCACTTGGTTTTCTTATCGTGATCAATATTGCAATGAGATTAAAGGAAACATTGCCTCCGGAAAAACGGATTCCAAGCTCGTTTGGGCACTCTGTTCGTACGATAGGAAGTCTGTTAAAGGATCGTTCTTTTATGGGATACGCCTTGACGGTAGGATTTATCCATGGAGGGAGTTTTGCATATGTAGCAGGTACTCCTTTCGTATATCAAGGTATTTATGAGGTGTCTCCTCAAGTATTTAGTATTCTATTTGGAATTAACGGTCTGGCTATTATTTCTGGAAGCTTCATCATTGGTCGTTTTAGCGGAATTTTTGAAGAAAGGAGCTTGCTTCGGACAGCAGTCCTAATTGCTGTCAGTGCAACTTCTATCCTTCTGATCATGACGATTATTAAAGGACCGCTAGCCACACTTGTCATCCTGATTTTTATTTATATGACGTCAATGGGAATGATTGTCACCAGTTCTTTCACGCTTGCGATGAAAAACCAAGGGCATCGGGCTGGAAGTGCTAGCGCTGTGTTAGGTTTACTCCCTTTATCACTAGGTTCCCTAGTCGCTCCTCTAGTTGGTCTTGATGAGACAACGGCTGTTCCGATGGGGGCAACGCTATTTATTACTTCATTTCTTGGGTCGATTGCATTTTTTACTTTAACAAAGACGAAACAGGCAAAACCGGTAGTGAGCTTAAAGATGGAAGGATGACCCTATTATTATGGTTCTCCGTCAAATGTTGGGGTGATGACTAATTGTCGTCACCCTTAACCAATGTGAACCCCAATTCCTTTATATTGATGTGAAAGTAATATTTTGGCTCTAAAGCGTTTAAAGCTTCTAAAGCCAAATGCGTTTCGTTTTAATACTTTGGTTGAGTTATTGATCCCTTCCAAAAAACCATTGGAAAAGTTATATGCAAAACTATTAAGAATTTCGGTTTGCCAGTTTTGAATGGTTTGAATGGCCTTTTTCATTTCTGGAATTTCAGAAGCCTCAACCAGTTGATAAAAATCCTTTAGTTCTTGT
>NZ_JAKZKT010000002.1 GCF_022808645.1 Bacillus litorisediminis | reverse complement strand
TTTTTTACATCCTCGATCACATCAATTTTCTTTCTAGGCATATTAGGCCCCCCTTCCATGTAAGTTAGTTATCACAAGTGTAATCATTAAGCATTATCGTGTCCAATGGAATAAGGGGTCCTAAAAGTATTCGGACAGCTTTCCTTAATTTATCACCTTTCGTGTCCGAATCATGCGCGTATTCGGACAGCTTTCCTTAATTTATCACCTTTCATGTCCGAATCAGTGGCCTATACGGACAGCTTTCCTTAATTTATCACCTTTTGTGTCCGAATAAGTGGCCTATTCGGACAGCTTTCCTTAATTTATCACCTTTCGTGTCTGAATCAAGCACCTATTCGGACAGCTTTCCTTAATTTATCATCTTTCGTGTCCGAATCACGCGCGTATTCGGACAGCTTGACTTGATTTATCACCTTTCGTGTCTGAATCAAGCACCTATTCGGACAGCTTTCCTTAATTTATCATCTTTCGTGTCCGAATAAGTGGCCAATTCGGACAGCTTTCCTTAATTTATCATCTTTCGTGTCCGAATAAGTGGCCTATTCGAACAGCTTTCCTTAATTTATCATCTTTCGTGTCCGAATCTTGCGCGTATTCAGACAGCTTTCCATAATTTATCATCTTTCGTGTCCGAATCAGTAGCCTATTCGGACAGCTTTCCTTAATTTATCACCTTTCGTGTCCGAATCAGTGGCCTATTTGGACAGCTTTGATGAATTCAAAGTAAATCTTATTATAATCTCTAGCATATAATCATACGAAAAACAACAAGTCCTTGCCCATATAGTAAAAAAGACCAAGGCCCCCAGAATTGCACTGGTTACCGCTGATCTTTAATGGATTAATGAATATTCCGCTTTTTAAAGTTACCGCCTCTCACTTCAGCAACGTCATAGACAGTTACAAAAGCTTCCGGGTCAATTTCTTCAATGATTTCTTTCATTTTGCTTTCCTCTAAACGGTTAATGACACAAGTAATTTCTTTGAATTGTTCATGCGAATAGCCGCCTAGCACAAGATTATAGGTGGCGCTCCGCCCTAATCGGTCACGAATGGTTTCTACCATTACCTCCGGTTGAGTCGTAATAATTTTAAAGGTTCTAGAACCGCTTAAACCTTCTTCAACAATGTGAATCACTTTTGAAGCAATATAGTAAGCGATTGCGGAGAGAATAGCCCCTTGAAGACCGAAAACGGTTGACACCACAATAAAGACAAACACGTTTAAAAAAAGTATAAAATCACTTGTTCCAAAAGGTAATTTTCTGGAAAGAAGAACAGCTAACATATCGATTCCATCCAGGGCACCGCCATTACGTAATGCGAGCCCCATCCCAAAACCGATAATGATACCGCCAACAACCGTTACTAACAATGTATCTCCTTCGATAATGGTTGGTACATGATGCATAAGCATAGTACCAGCAGCCAGTGAAATAATCCCAATCACCGAATAAATGGCAAAACTTTTACCGATTTGCTGATATCCTAGAAAAACAAAGGGGACATTCAGAATCGCAATTAAAAGCCCTAGAGGCAAACCAAATAACTGTGAACCCACGATACTCAGACCGGTCACACCACCGTCTGATACGTGGTTTGGGATCAACACTGCTTCCAGCCCATATGCTGTGATAAAGCCTCCAATAATAATCAATAATGCCCGTAAAATCTTTCTAAGTTTTCTGTGTTTTTGTTTTCCCATGCAATTTCCTCGTCTCATAAAATTTCATCTTATCTCTTTCCAAACTATGCTCATTTGCCGTGATGAAGCATAGAATTTGTTCAGCTAGATAAGAGGGCCGATATGTTATGTAGTAGTTATATATACACTTGTTTATTATAGTCCATTATTTTTTTCATTCACAAATCCTATGCACATTCAAATAGACCGGATATTTATGTATGAAACTGTTTAAGAATTGAAAGGCAAAAGGTCTAACCTGCTGAATAGGAAGTTAGACCTTTTTTCATTTAAATCCATCATAACTCAACCTCAATACTTATCTCAGATAGCGGGTTTTTATTTTAATCAGATTTCTATTTAAACGGTGAATCACTATAAAACATTTCCGTATAATAAGGCTGTGACTCATTGCTAAATGCCACTCCAACCCCTAGATACTCATAGCTTTCCTGGAGAATGTTTTCTCTGTGTCCTAAGGAATTCATCAGCCCTTCGTGAGCAAAGATACTGCTGAACTGACCGAACGCCAGGTTTTCGCCTGCCGTCATAAAGCGGATACTATCTTCCTCCATTCGATCAAATGGTGACTCCCCTTCTAAATTGGTATGGCTGAAGTATTGATTTTCTGCCATATCCAGGCTATGATCCCGCGCCGTTTCTCTTACATGATCATCCCATGTTAATATGGGGAGATTGTGATTTACTCTAGTTGCGTTCGTTAAATCAAACAACTGATATTCAAATCCTTCTTTTAGTTCTTGGCTTGGGCTGGCATAAAAAGCGTTTTTGCTTTGTTCCAATTGTTCATCGATAACTTGAATGGCTGTAACTGTATGATTTTTGTGTTTATCATAAAAAATCGTGACATAGCTGCTATCGATCAGAAATACATCATATTCTCCATTACTATTAATCTGATAATTGATCAAACCTTTTCTCATGATTGATTCCGGTGTACCAAGATGCTCCTGAACTAATTGTTTAGGGGTTCCCCGTTTTATTCCTGTTGTAGAGGCAATCAAATCTTGATTGGTATAAAGACCGCGAACGATATTATTTTCATCATAAGCTACCATCATAAAATTATGATAGTTTTCATGATAAGCTTCCCAGCTGACACCATATTCATTTTTCGAAGTCCTCTTCGGTTTGCCCATTACCTGCTCAACATCTGTTCTTGAATCACCCAATTCAATATTATGAATCGAAAATAGTTGATTTTCAGGTACTGTTAATGCTGGTATTTCCGTATTTGTATCTTTAGAATTTGTTGGCACATTGTCAAATGACTCAGTGAATGAATTTAATTGCTGATTAAGCGCGTCTAACGCAAAGTTGATTTCTGGATTTTCTCTTAAGAAATCAACTGCAGAACGGATAGAATCCCGAGAGGAGGGGACAAGCTGCTGAACTGGCTCTTCCCATAACGGCTTTGACACGTATCCAATAAGCAAAATCATAATGAATAGAACCAATCGTTTCACATCGGCACCTCCAATTCCGTGACATGAATCTATTACTTTTCATAATGGACAAAATGGCTGTATTTAATTCTTCTAAAAAACTAAGAGTTTAAGATTAGTTATTGCCGAGTGTACCATGTGTTAGGGTATTCGTTCAAAGATTATGTGCTATTTTACGCCGTGGATTTTATTGGGATTTTTGTGAAGTGCGAACATTTACTTTCCAACCATAGCTGCTCAAATAAAAAATGTAGTCCCAAAAGGGCTACCATTAATTAATAATTAGAAATTTCTATTAGATTACCGTCAAGATCTCTTGTTATCAACTGATAGGATCTCAGCGAATGCCCCTGTTCTCTTTACCGGACCTTCTTCACTATACGAGCATATACTAAATCCTCCAAATGTTTGCCCGTAAAATACAACCGACCCTGCGATTATTTGGCAGGGCCGGTCATTTCCTAGAATCAGCTGCTTCTCGTGCAATTCTTAGTCAGTAATCCTAATTCATATAATGCATGGACAATTCCATCTTCTTCATTCGATTTGGTTACCATGTTGGCATAAGGTTTAATTTCATCGTGGGCATTTCCCATGGCAACCCCCATCCCTACAAAGGTCAGCATCTCTTTATCATTTAATCCGTCACCAAAGGCAACAGCTTCCTTGGCGGAAAAACCGAGATATTCAAGCATTGCTTTAATGCCAGATGCCTTTGACACATCAGCTGACATAACATCCATAGATAGATGATGCCAACGCGTAAAAGTCAATTCTGGAATCATCTCATGATAATACCCTTCTTCATGCTGCTTACAGTAAACCATCGCTTGATAGATGACCTCTTCTTTCCAAAATTGCGGCTGATACTCCGGACAATAATCTAACTTTAAGTCTTGAAAGCTTTTGATAATTTCTGGATGATCCTTATGATTACTAACCGTTTTGAGATGGCTCGAAAAAGTGAGAGGGTGCCCCAGCTCACTCGAATGCTTCATTAATTTTTCCAACAGGTCTTTACTAATCTCTGATTTTTGCGGTATAACTTTACCTTGATAACAGGCATACGCACCATTCATTGATACAAAGGAATTTAGACCAATTTCCTCAGCAATATCGGTAAAATGATAAGGAGGTCTGCCAGTAGCCAGAGCAACTTCAATCCCATTTTGTTTTAATTGTTTAATCGCCTGTTTGGTTCCTTCTGAAACTCTTTTTTCATGGTTAACTAAGGTGCCGTCAATATCGAGAAAAACAATTTTATACATAATCATCTACCTTTTTCGAGAATGTGAGGTTCTCGCTTTTTTGCCAAATTGACTGCCTTCATCCAGTCCCATTATAAAATGAAAAAGCAGCTTTTCTGTCAGCTCAACATCCTTCATACTTAAAGTCTCCACTGGTGTATGTGTATATCTTGTCGGTATCGAGATATTCGCTATCGCGACACCGTATTCTTCAAAGACAATAAACGCATTTTCAGTGATAACACCGACAGCAATTTCCCGCTGATAAGAAATCATCTGATCTTCACAGGTTTTCACTAAAGCCTCTACTAATCTAGTATCGGGCAACACTCCTGCCAGCGTCCCTTTTCCATGATAGTTTAAAAAAGTGAGGGCTGGGCCATTGTCTAGACTTACGCTCGAATAATTAGGAAGATCAGGTGTATCACATGCTGGTGTTACATCAAGACCAATCGATACATCTGGTTTGATTTTCCGAACGGCCGGTAAAACGCCTCTAATATTAAACTCTTCCTGGACACATGCAACCAGATACACATCCCAATTCAATTGATCTTTATTTTTCGATAGCAGTTCTGCAAGTTTTAAAAGAATTGCGCAGGCAACGCGGTTATCCATCGCTTTTCCTGTTACCCAGCCATTTTCCCTTTCCAGGAAGTCAGCATGAAAACAGACGCAACAGCCTGCTTTGACACCTTTCATCTCTGCTTCTTCTCTGGATGTAACCCCAATATCAATATAGAGCTTATCTTGTGGAGGAAACGTTCCTTTTTCTTCAGGTTTTAAAAAGTGATAAGCCTTTGTCCCAACAACTCCCGGAACAATCCCTTTCTCTCCCACCACATCAAGTTTCAAACCCGGCAGAACATTTATATTAGCCCCGCCAATTCTTTCGATAAAAAGGAAACCCTTCTCATCAATATATCTAACAATAAATCCAACTTCATCCATGTGGCCAAAAACCATGACTTTTCTTGCATTCAGCTTTCCTGATGGAAAGTGACAGATCAAATTTCCTATTACATCGATTTCTATTTCGTTACTATAATGAGAGAAATATTCATTCATATAATCGATTACGGGGTCTTCTCTTGAACTGACTGCATGAATAGATGTTAATTCTCTTAGGTATTCTTTCGTTGACTTCAATTTAATCATCCCATCTCTTCAATTAACTGGAGAAAATTTAGATACTAAAAGCCTTTCTAATCTCTGAAATAGCCTTCCTTTTTTCTTCTACCTCACTATGTCTATAAATGTATGAACCTACTACAAAAACATTGGCGCCTGCATCTTTACAAAGCTTTGCTTCCTTTGGCATGATCCCCCCATCAACTTCAATATCAACCGATAGATTTTTACTTTCGATCAGCTGTCGCAGCTCGGAGATCTTTGGCAATACACTGTTTATAAAAGGCTGGCCCCCAAAACCCGGATTTACTGTCATGAGTAAAATCATATCTACCTCAACAATTAAATGTTTTATAGAATCGATAGGTGTAGCTGGATTTAGCGCCACACACACTTTCTTGCCATGATCTTTTATTTGCGACACTAAGCGATGCAGATGATGATTTCCTTCTGCATGAACAGAAATGATATCTGCACCAGCTTTAACAAAATCGGGAATATATCGGTCAGGATTCTGGATCATTAAGTGGACATCAAAAATCAAGTTTGAGTGCTTTCTAATTGATTCAATGACGGCTGGTCCAAATGAGATACTTGGCGCAAACAAACCATCTATCACATCAAGATGCAAAAAATCAGCCCCGCCATTTTCTGCAGCTTCTACTTCTTTTCGCAGATTTGAGAAGTCCGCATTCAAAATAGATGGGGCTATTTTATATGTCATCTAAAACACCTCTCTACCCTTTCGAGATATAAAATTAATTTAATTAAAATCTAAGATTTTACTAACTCGTCAAGAAAGGGCTTTACGATTTGCATGATCTCTTTTTTATTTTTCGATTCGAGTATTTTGAGTAGAGTATCTTCATTTCTGATGATCTCTATGACTTTCTGCAGCATTACCAGTTGCGAAGAGGGATGGGTAATCGCTAGCATGAATATAATACTTACTTGAATCCATTCACCCGTATCCATTGCTTTAAATGGAATCGGATTCCTTAAAGTCCCTATGCCAATACAGCCCTTATTAACATGAAGAGGGTCCGTATGAGGGATGGCAATTCCGATTCGATTTGTTGATAAACCTGTTGGATACTCTTCTTCTCTAGCTATTAATGCCTTTGGAAATGTTTCTTTCACATAGTTTTCTTTTAAAAAATTTTGACTGAGCTGAAAAAGAGCATCTTTATAATCATTGGCTGCAATGTCTAGTTCAACCAAGCCTTCGTTAAAAATAAGCGAATGATCCTCTTGAGTCCCTTTTTTCATACCATCTCTCCAAACGTTTTGTGATGCAAAGAAGTGAAAGTGTCTTATCAGCCGGAAATGCTATCGCCTTGATCTTGTTTTATCCCAGGCTTTTTAGTTGAGAAGTAGAACGCAATCGCAGTAATAGCAACCAATCCTATAATCCCTAAAATTCCAGGTCTCATAAGCACTGCAATAACGAAGTCAAAAACGTTGCCAACATAAAGAGCAGAAACTTCTGTCCCATCACTGGCTGCATTAAATCCGCCTTCATTCGCAAGGTCCGTATAGGTTGGGGCAAAATATGTAGCAATGTATAAGACAAATATCATATTGATAGTGGAGCTAATAAGAGTTCGAATCACATCACCTTTATGCATGATGGTTGCCATACAGATAAAGAATGGAGCAAAAGCTAAATCTGCCAATGGTAAAACGTTGTTACCCGGTAATATGGCTGCCAGTAATAAAGTAATCGGGATTATTAAAATTCCCACAGTAATCGTGGTAGGATGTCCTAAAGTGACCGCTGAATCCAATCCAATATAAAATTCTTTCCCTTGAAATCTTTTATTAAAGAATTCTTTAGCTGCTTCTGAAATTGGCATTAAACCTTCCACGATGATTCGAATCACCCGCGGAAAAAGAATCATTATTCCGGCGACAACAATGACAACATTTGCACCCTCTTTAAATCCTGTGCCAGCCAACAAGCTGATGATTACTCCTAAAATGACACCGATGATGACTGGATCACCAAACATACCGAATCTTTTTTGGATAAATTGAGTATCCATATTCTTGTTTTTCAAAAAAGGGATCTTATCAAATATTTTATCAGCTAAGGCATACAACGGAACCGTAGATGTTGCATAACCCTGACTAATTGAGATCCCATCAATACCAATAATTTTTTGAACTCTTTTTGCTGTTAAATCTGCGACTACGAGTGAGAATATGGCATGGAAAATCGCTGCTATTAAACCGTAAAGCAGGCTTCCGCTAACTAATGCAACGAGAGAACCTGTGAGGGCATAGTGGGAGTAATTAAAGATGTCAATGTTCATTGTTTTAGTTAATCTTAAGAAAAGCAACAAGACATTTAATCCAAATATAATGGGGATAATTAATGCACCAACTGCCGTAGAAAACGCTATCCCCGCAGAAGTGCCAGAGCCAAGATCAATAACTGTCAGATGAAGACCAAACCGATCGACCATTGATTGAACCGCTGGAGATAAATACTGGCTTATTAAGCTAACTACTAAGTTTAGGCCTAAAAATCCAACTCCAACAGTCACAGCAGATTTTATCGATTTTAAAAAACTCAACCGAAAAAGCAGACCGACAACAATCAGTACCAATGGAACAAAGACGGTGCCACCAAGTGATAAAATATAATCAATTACACCCTGCATACCCTATTCTCCTCCTATTATTTGGCTCTCAGTTATTTAGAAAGAATTTCAATGATTTTCTGCTTTGTTTCTTCTTCACCCAGACCAGTCAAAAACGATGCGCCTAAAACACTTGGGACACCAAAATCAGTATCTACCTTCATGCTCGTTACGATAAGATCCGCTTTACTTACCTCATACGTGAGTTCTGAAAGAGTACATTGTGTGACATTGCTTTCAATGTTTGCTTCATCGAGTAATCTGCGAACCTTATCTGCAATAAGTGTTGACGTTGCAATCCCCCCGCCACAAGCCACAATTACTTTTTTCATAATTTTTTACCCCTCTCCAAATAAATAATTTAGGATATATCTCGTAAACTTGATAATCTACTTACCAAGCATTACTTCTAAGGAAGACCGGAAATTCTTTACTTTGTTCATGAACTCTTCTACTCTTTTTTGATCAACATGATTTTCAAATTTCCCATCATATTTAAAAGCTGTCCCGACTACAGCACCATCCGCAATCGACAACTGTTCTTCTAAATTATTTAATCTGACTCCAGTATTAGCCAATACAACAGTCTCTGGAACAATGTCTTTAACCTTTTTTAAGATTTGAGAATCTGTTTGTTCCCCAGCTGTTAGACCTGATACACAAAGTGCGTCAGGACGATTATTAAAAACAGTGGACTTAGCAATGTCCTCAATACTGCGATCAGCCATATACTTGGCTGCTTCCGGTAAAATATTAAAAAGTAATTTAACATTTTCTGCCCCAATTCGGTGTTGATGTCTAACCGTTTCACCTACGTTCGTATTCCATATACCGAAATCACTCGCATATGTACCTGTAAAAATTTCACGGACAAATTTTGCTCCGGTTGCAACTGCTAAATCAAGCGACAGCTTACCATCCCATAAAACATTAACACCAAATGGAACCTTTATTTCATGCAACAATTCACCTATCACCCTCGCCATTGCAGCGACTGTTTCCGGCTTTACCTTTGTTAAATACGGGAGGCTGAATTCGTTCGAAAACATAACTGCATCCACCCCTCCATCTTGAAGAGCATGCAGATCTTTTCTAGCCATTTCAACTACATATTCCATCCCCTTTTTACTATCGTAATAAGGATCTCCAGGTAATGGCTGTAAATGACACATTGCAATGATTGCTTTTTCAGTTCCAATTACATCTTTTAACCAGGTCATGGTATCTTCTCCTTTATTTAGCCTTTTTGGCTTCTATTTTTAGTTTGGGAGTTTCGATGATAATTCCAATTTCTTCGAACCTTTTTACATCTGCCTCAGACAGCTTGTTATCGGTAATAATCCTGTCCAGGATGTCTATGCTAGCAATTTTTGTAAAAGCGGCTTTGTTAAACTTCCTGCTATCAGCAAGCAAAATCTTTTCTTTAGCCACCTCTATCATGGTCTTTTTTATATTGGTCTCCTCGATATTTGAGTTAGTGAGCCCCAATTTAAAATCAACAGCATCAGCTCCTAAAAAAACTTTGTCTACATTTAACTGATTTAAAATATTTTCTGCAAAAGGACCTATTAAACTATAAACGCCATTTCTTTTTTGACCCCCAATTACTACGAGGTCAATATTTTCGTTATCACTCAGCGTCATCGCAATTTTTATATCATTGGTAATGACTGTAATGTTTTTCAGCATCAGCATTTTTCTAGCCAGCATTAATGTAGTGGTCCCAGAATCTAATAGAATCGTTTCACCAGAAGTAATATGGTTTACCGCTAGTTCCGCAATTTCCTCTTTTTCAGCAATGGCTTCTTTTTCTTTTACTCTGTTCTTTGGCTCAAAGTTTGTCCCTTTGCGTCTTTTGCTTGCAGCCCCGCCATGAACGCGAATAATTAAATTTTGTCTTTCAAGCTCCTTTAAGTCTCTTAAAACTGTTGGCTTGGAAACATCAAAAGCCTCAATCAATTCTGGAATATTGACCGTTCCTTTTTCATCAATAAATTCCAAAACTTTTTCTAATCTCTCAATTTGAAGCATTTTATCACCTTTGCTTTAATTTTATGGTAACCTTGTGATTTTTTATGATTTATTTTGATTTGTTTTGATACTAACATGATATATTTTAACTTGCAATACTCTTTTTAATTTTTAGAAAATATTTTTATAAATACTACCCTTACCAATCAATAAAAGAAAAAACACCTCTTTATCAAATAGCTGTCCCCGCCATCAAGGTAAATTTACCGATGACATTGACCCATTTATTAGCATAAGTATGTAGAGAAATGGAGTGAACAACAATGGCATCTCAAACAGATAGTAAAAAGGAAACGAAAGATAAAAATACTGCAGACAATCAGGAATTGATTTTACAACTGGAAAAATAAGTTTCCATTGCACTTTGGATTCAATTTATTGGTCAAATAATGGAGGCCATCCTTTTATCAAAAATTGCATCGATTAGTGAGGAAGTTAGATCAGATCCAAATGAAAGACAAATCATACAGGGAGCTTGGTTTCAAACCATAGGACAATTTATGGAAAGCATGGGTGCGACACAACAAGTTATGACAACGGATGAAAATATCAGGAAAGAAACGCAAAAAATCACAACTTTAGGGGATTGGATACAAGCTGTCGGTACGGTACTTGAAGCACATGGAGGAAGTCAAATTATTGTCGAGGAAGAAAAAAGAGAGAGTGACACCTAATTTTTTTATTCGATAAAAAGGTCTGTTTTCCAGGATTCGGCTTCATATTTTTTTATAAAAGAAAACTTGGCCAGCGCCAAGCATTTAGGTGCAGGCAATTGCCTGGTTGCACTTATCACGCTCGAAACGCCACATCCTAATGTATCGCTACACAGGTCAACCAGGTGCGTCGTACTTTATTCCTAAAAATTTTGACTGCGTCGAATATGCTTCATTGCTAAAATTTTTTACTTGTCGCTAAAGTAAAAAAAGAAGCCTTCCCACAAAATCTCATGGGAAGGTCTATTCATCAAATCACATACTCCCGATACTTCTCAAAATCACTTTTCCTGCATTTTAAGCTTAGTTTCGTTCCTTCAATTTCGTAACTGATTGACAGAATACTTGCATATTGATTCAAATAGGAAACGAGCCCGCCCTCATCAAATGGAATCAGCATTTCACATTGAATATGGTCCTTTGTTGTAATCTCACTAATCATATCAATCAGCTCCTCAATCCCTGCACCTTGTTTGGCGGAAAGATAGAGTCGATTCCCTTTTTTCAATGGGAACTTACAATCTGTTAAGTCTGCCTTATTGAAAGCATAGATCATTGGAATATGGTCGATTCCCATTTCTTCTAACGTTTTATTTGTGACATTGATTTGCTCCTGGTAGTACGGACTTGAATAGTCAACAACATGAATCAGGAGGTCAGCAGATGCAGCTTCCTCTAGAGTCGAACGGAAGGCTTTTACTAGGTGATGCGGTAATTTATCGACGAAACCTACCGTATCCGCTAACAGGAATGATTGATTTTTCGGCAGATTCATTTTTCGTACAGACGTGTCTAACGTAGCAAAAAGCATATCTTTTTCCAATACTTGTTTATCCAAAGAGGCATTATTTTTCTTTACCAATGCATTCATAATCGTAGATTTTCCTGCATTGGTATAGCCAACTAAGGATACAAGGGGTATCCCGCTCTTATTCCGCAGATTTCGCTGCACCTCACGCTGACTTACTAAACTTTCTAATTCTTTGTTTAAAAAAGAGATCTTTTCCTCAATTTTTCTGCGATCGAGTTCCAGTTTAGTTTCCCCTGATCCTCGATTTCTCAGACCAACTCCCCCGCCTTGCCTTCCAAGTGCCTCTCCTTGACCGACAATCCGCGGCAGCATGTATTTTAAATGGGCTACCTCAACCTGAAGCATAGCTTCTCTTGTTTTCGCCCTTCTTTCAAAAATCGCTAAAATTAACATCGTTCGGTCGATGACTCCGCAGTTAAACGCTTCTTCGAGATTTCGAGTCTGGGTCGGAGATAATTCATCATTAAAAATTACCATATTCGCATTTGTTTCTTTCCGAAGCTCAATCGTTTCCTGAAGCTTCCCTGACCCGATGTAATGAGCTTTATGAATTTTGCTGAGATTTTGAGTCACTTCCCCTGCTACTTCTATGTCACAAGCAGCAGCCAAATTTTTCAATTCCATCATCGAATACTGGAAGTGATCCTGGTCATACAGATTCACACCAACAAGGAGTGCTTTCTGTTTTTCTGTCATATTTTATTCCTCCATTTCATCAAACATAAAAAAACACAGACTAGTCCCGCCTGTGCTTTCAGTAAATGGAAGAGGTCCAAAAAAGATACTTCTTCCCTGCAATCATAAAATGGGTATACCTCTCCCATTTGGGCAGGGAAATATGCGGATTTACTTTTTTGAAAACAGCAAAAAGAGGGGAGAATTCGTCCCCTCTTATCTTTTCATACCGTAAAATAAAAGGCTTCCTAAAAGTAGGCAGACCAATCCCATTTACTCTGCACAACCGGCAGAGACTTGAACGATTCAATTATCTGTTCAAACTTTGGAATCGCAATCTGCAATACTTCAATTGGAAACCCTCCATTTCTTTTAGAATATTTTTATATTAACATTCTAGGACTTGGAAATCAATGGTATAATTGTAAAAAGAGGTGAAAATATTAGGTACCTTTAATATCATTGTGTTTTTGTGGCAAGTCTCCTTTTTGTTTCTATCCTTCTATTTATTAATGGTTTATTCAGCCAGTCATGGCTTTCCATGCTCATCAGCTTCATGACCTTTCTGCAAATTGCCTATTATTTACTTGGTGTGGAAAATGGCTGGAGACTGATAGGATTGATTCCTGTTCTAATGCTAATTTTGACTGTATTTTTTTCGAATCAAAAAAGAAAGCAGCGCACACTGTTGTATTGCCAACTGAACAAATTTTATATCTTGAAAAATACTGCATGATTTGGGGGAGACCAGTGAACCATTATGATAGGCAGTTAGAAGAAAGTTGGAAGGTCAATAGTAAGGCTTGGACTGAGTCTATCCGCTATGAAAAGATCATTAGCAGAAAAACCGTTACAAACCCTGCGATTATCCAAACAATCCTGTCCCAAATGCCTCAATCGGTCCTTGACGTTGGCTGTGGAGAAGGCTGGCTTGCACGAGAACTGGCACAAAAAGGCATTCATGTTGTCGGGATTGATAGCAGCGAACCTTTGATTGATGAGGCCAAGAAACTGGGTGGCGGTGAATTTCACTGTATGAACTACGATGCGTTTTCAGATCACCCAACTGTGGTTGGAGCCGAATTTGATGTGGCTGTATTTAATTTCTCGCTTCTCTCTGAACAGATTCAACCAGTCCTTTATGCTAGCAAACAAGTAATAAAGAATTCTGGCAGGATTATCATTCAAACCCTTCACCCCATTTCTGTTATCAAAATGAGAAAAATCGGTATGAGAATGGCTGGAGAATTGAGAAGTTTGATGGTATGGGTGAAGGATATCAAGCAAGTATGCCATGGTATTACAGAACTCTTGCGTCGTGGGTTCAAGAACTTGGTCTGGCTGGATTCCAACTGTCGGATTGCCTTGAACCGGTTGATCCTAATGAAGGGAAACCTCTTTCGCTTATTTTAATTGCAGAATCTAAATAGAATTAACAGAGCGAGTCTTTCGTTTACAGGAAAGGCCGTTCATTTACTCAATGTACCAAACCTAGAAGCTAATGTTCACATACGCAGACCTTGTGGTTTAAAAACCATTATAAAAAGGTGAAAGCACCTATAAAGGAGGATTTTCACCTTTTGGTTCTCTTAATGTATCAGAGGTAAAAGACCTGCAAGTTCCAGATGTATGACAAGATCTTTATACCGATCAGTCAATAGCTTATTATTCATTGCATTATTTATCAATTTCAATCACATAAGGAAAAACAAACACGTCTCCATTAAACTTAAATTCTGCCCAAACTTTGTATAATCCAGGTTGGTCAAAACTTGTAGCAAATACTGGTTCCTCTCCCTTAAGCGGGTGAACATGTATATATTCGTTTGCAGCTTCATCCAAAATCACGACATGTCCAAGGGCACCAAGATACTGTTCAGGTTTAGTACCATTCAAATCAAACGATAGTTTTATTTCTTCATTCACGTTTAATGAACTAGGGTTCATTGTAACTTGATATTTATCTTTTTTGACAGTCATACTTTCACTTGGTTTAAGTGTTGCATATTGATGATCACCTCTGTGATTTTCCCCAATTGTAAAAGAAATAGGATTTACTTGATAAGTTTTACCTATCGGTTTTATATCTATAAATGCTTTATATTCACCATCTGGGAGTTCTTGATTTACTTCAAACATCCCAGCCCCAATCTTTTCTGGATGGAGATGTTTATATAATTCCATATCAGAACTTATGATGATTAAATGAAGTAGTTTCTCGTGATTGACTTCTAATTCATCAAACAATTCACCTGTTTTATCTTTAATTGCTATTGATAACTTACTATCCTTTACCTCCAAATTTGTTTGAATGTCGCTGTTTCCTTCAGTTGCCTTAGCATTGTGTTCACTATGGCTGCTTTCATCATCTGTGTGCGGCTGTGTATGATCTTCTTGATGATTATTAGTAATTGGGTTCATACTGGCGTAAACACTGTATGCACCAATTACAACTCCAAGATACAGAATTGCTGAGATAGACCAAACTAGCAAGGTTTTTTGTTTCATTTTTTTACCTCATTTCTATTTAAGATTTTAATTTAATAGTTGTAATTTAAAACTATGGAGGGGTATATCCCTATTCAAAAGAGATCGTGCTGATATCAGCACGATCATTTGTTTCTCATTAGTGGCAACTCTCTCCTTGGTTTGGCTGTTCCTCTATATCATATCCTTGATCTTCAATTACTTCTTTTATTTCTATCAAACTGACAGTATTAGGATCAAACGTTAGGTCTACTTTACCTTCACTTAAATTCACTTTTACAGATTCTACACCATTTAGTTTCCCCACATTTCCTTCAATCGATCTAATGCAATGTCCACAAGACATTCCCTTAACATTTAGTGTTGTTTGATTCATAATTATTACCTCCTAATTAGTTGTGTTTAATTAACACTACACGTTACCCTCGTAGGGTTATTAATAACAATTGATTTTTTACCCTCTCTAGTATTGCAACATTTCCAGCACGAATTATGATTTGGTCACAAATTTTATAATTGCTTCTTCATTTGCATCTGGAGCCGTAACACGATCTACTTCTTTCCCGTTTTTAAAAAGGATAAGTGTCGGTATACTCATGACTCCAAATTTTTGTGCCAAGTCAAGTGACTTGTCAACATCCACGTCAAAGAATGCTACCGTATCTCTTAACTGTTCCTCAACGTTTTCAACAATAGGAGCCAGTTGTCTGCATCCTGGACACCAGACTGCTGTAAACTTTAGAAGAATAGGCTTATTCATTTCTTTTATTTGATGCTCAAACTCATATAAATTCATTTGCTTTAACATAGAAATTCCTCCTTAAAATATGGAAATTTTTGAGGCTCATACTCCTTTCGATTTCTTTCATTATTTTTCTGTTTCTAAAGCAGTCATACATCCAGTTCCCGCCGGTGTAATTACTTGTCGATAAACTTAGAATAATTTTTGATTTAGCTATACCCTTTGTAAACGTACGGCATTTAAAACAACGGAAACTGAAGTTCCTGTATTTTTTACTTATTCACTATATACCCACAAGGGGTATATTTTCTTGAAAAATAAAACGTGCTACAATCAGCACTTTTTCTAATTATATTGTACTTCATAACCCGCATCATCAATAGTTTGGCCTCCCCTCATTAATTTTTGAATGGTGATTAGCACCTCATCTAAGACCTCATCATCCCCATCCTGGACTCTTTCCAGTACACAAGTCTTCAAATGACCCCCTAATAAAATTTTAGCAACACTGGTTAAGGCCGATTGAGTAGCAGCAATTTGCGTAATCACATCATCGCAATACGTGTCCTTTTCTATAAGACCTTTAATCCCGCGAATTTGTCCTTCGATT
The DNA here is from genome assembly GCF_022808645.1 of Bacillus litorisediminis. GTDB lineage: Bacteria > Bacillota > Bacilli > Bacillales > JC228 > Bacillus_BF > Bacillus_BF litorisediminis. Next base: position 174,076 of record NZ_JAKZKT010000002.1, on the reverse strand, counting down.
CTATTTAATCTGGCATATAAATTTGCCTTTACTTCATCTGAATGATGACTTTTTCTTTCGCTGGAGCAGCAGGCATCAACATTTAGTATTTCTTCATTATTAAGGTTAAGTGACATTAGCAGCACCTCCTTGATATATTTTAAATACCCAGTTAGGGTATAACATTGCCTTGATTCAAGGTTAATATACCTATTAGGGGTATGTCAATTGTTTTTCATTAATTTTTTCATAAAATTTTCTCCATTTAATTTTCCATATAAAAAGCATTTTTAATATGTACAATCCTTCAAATTAAATGAAAAAGAGCCTATTCCAAAGAATAAACTCTTTTCTAAGCGGAAAACGGACTTTGTAAGAGAGTATAACATTACAAGCCTTGCTCCATTACATCGGTCTCGTGTATTTTTTTGCCCTTTGGCTGTCACTTATACCCTTCGTTGTTGGATCCACTAGCCCGCCAATACCGAAGAATGTAAAAGCAATTAAGTTCACAATTCCTAATAAACCATTTACGGCATCATCAGAAATAGTAAAGCCTATTGGATATATAAAAGTGTTAATAAAAGATAAAATCGCTTGGGTAAGAAAAATAAGACCTGGGATAAAAACAGTAAAAATAAACACTGGATTTTTAAACCGTACCTTCCAGTTAAACAAGCTTTCCACCCCCTATCGATTTATTGGATTCTATTACTATACTTATATGCAGCTTGTCTCCTTTTGGATAAGGGCATTCGGTTATCCCTTTTAAAATCTATTTCATCACCTAGAAAGTCTTGCCCTGCGTGTCATTATAAAGTGGTGACAGTCTCGCTTCCCTATGACACAATAATGTAAAAAAAGGAGTTTGTAATGAGGTATTTGAGAGAGTCTGATGAAAAGTCCATCTTTGAAATGAGAATCGCCCGATTTTACCGTGATATCGAAAAGTATTGTTACACTATCGCTTCCACTAAATGGGACGGTGAAGATTTATTTCAGGAAACCCTTATGAAGATTTACCTAACTTTAAAGAAACGGCCAGACATGGTACTAACTAAACGATATATTTACCTAACAGCCAAACATTTGTGGATTGATCAGCAACGAAGAAAAAAAGCAGATATGATAGATATACATACTATTAGTGGAGAAATTGGGAATAAGAATTGCAATATTGATTTGAGAGAATCTCTAGAGCAATTGGCAGACTATCTGTCTATTAAACAATTTGTCATTGTTTTGTTAATCGATGTATTTGAATTTACAGCCAAAGAAACGGCAACCTTATTGAATGAAACAGAATCCAATATCCACACCACCTTGCATCGAGCCCGGCAGACGCTCAGCTATTATTCAAAAGTTTCTCAGCTAATCACCGATGAAAAAAATCATGGACAGCCCATAAATACAAATCCTATAAATCCCACTTTGTTTGAAGACTTTTTGGCAGCATTTCGCGAAAGAAACCCAAGAGCTATTTTTGAAGGGTATCTATCTCTAGTTGCTCATCAGGTCATTTTAAAAAGAATAAAACAAAATGGCTATACCCTCTGTTTTCAAATACAAGATCCAGACGGAAATATTATTACGATATCTGCTTAAATAAAATTTTGATATACATGTAAGAAATCTAATAAAAACCTCGTTACTTGTTATGGAAACAAAAAAAGGAGGTTTTTGAGTATGAATGAATGATTGGGTGTCTTTATACCCGTAAAGACTTAGAAGAATAATACAATGGTATATAATAATGGATTTCTTTGGGTGTCTGCAATAAAAAAAAAGAGGCTGTAGCAATGTTAAAATAGGAGTGGAAATCATATGAGTAAAGATATATTTGGAGTAGGAATTTTTATTCCAGTTAGCGATTTAGATACTTCAACCAAGTGGTATCAAAACATGTTTGGATTTGAAATTCTGCATAAGGATGAACCAGAAGCAAATGTATTGAAAATGGGAGACGGAACTGTTTTATTTTGTTTAGTAAAATCAACAGATATTACCCAGCCGACTTTCCCAAAAAACAATTATGATGTAGATCATTATTTTAACTTTCATACAAATGATGTAGAAAAGTCATATCAAAACTTTTTAAACAAAGGGGCAAATGTGAGTGAAATTCATGAGTATGATGGGATTAGAGGCTTTAGTCTTTTTGATCCAGATGGGAATCGTTTTGGGGTTGTGAAGTAAAAAATTTATCATCTGAATTTATAAATAATAGCCTTGTCTCTAAGGAGATAAGGCTATCTTTGTGCTCAACCTTGCAACATTTCGCAACCAAACTAGAAAACCCGAGAGGTGACAGGAGCAGCATTTCCCGCTAAAATAAGAGTAAGCAACTGAATAGCTTTGGCTACTAGGGGTGCCCGATGCGCGGGCTGAGAAGAAAACCGATCTGTTTTTTACCCTTCGGACCTGATCTGGGTTATACCAGCGTAGGAAAGTAGTGTTTGTGCAGTGTTTTTTCTTTTGCATACATATACCTTTCTGCCAGGTCCGACATGGATCTGGTTTTTTTTGTCCGGAGCTCCCCTATTCGAGGCTCGGTTGATGACATCTATGAGGAGGATTTACATATGAGACTGCAAGACCAAGTTGTATTAGTTACAGGAGGAAGCAGAGGTTTAGGGCGTGAGACTGTTCAGGCATTTGCTCGAGAAGGTTCTCGTGTAGTTATTAACTATTTTGGCAGTGAAGAAAAAGCATATGAATTAAAAAGAGAGATTGGCGAGAGTGCGGTTGCAATCCGTGCTGATGTCCGTGATCCAATCCAGGTGCGGAACCTTTTTAAAGAGGCTCATAAATACTTTGGCTTCCCTGTTACAACGATTGTTAATAATGCATTAGTGAATTTTCGATTTGATCCTGTCTCCAAGAAAGATGCCTTTTCCATTGGCTGGGAAGATTATCAAGGGCAGCTTGAAGGAGCAATCCGCGGGGCGTTGAATACCCTTCAGGCAGGATTGAATGATATGAAAGCACTAGGATTCGGGCGTGTGATTTCAATTGGCACCAATTTATTCCAGCATCCGGTCGTTCCTTATCATGATTACACTACAAGTAAAGCGGCACTCGTTGGCTTCACCAGAAATATGGCCAATGAATTAGGTCAATATGGGATAACAGTCAATATGGTTTCAGGTGGATTACTTAAGGTAACTGATGCAAGTTCGGCAACGTCTGACGAAGTTTTTCAATTAATCGAAAACTCTACTCCTATAAGAAAAGTCACAGATCCCGCTGAGGTAGCGGATGCGGTTGTATTTTTTGCTTCGCCATGGGCTAGAGCAGTCACTGGGCAGAATTTGATCGTCGATGGCGGTCTTGTCATGCAATAATTCATGAGGAGGAATCTAGATTTGAACGTTCAAGAGATTAGCAGTTTATTAGAAAAGCTAAGAGAAACCAATCCGCTCATTCATAACATTACAAATGTGGTTGTGACCAATTTTACCGCTAATGGGCTCCTTGCTATTGGTGCTTCTCCAGTGATGGCCTATGCCCATGAGGAAGTGGCGGATATGGCGAAAATAGCAGGTGCCCTGGTTTTAAATATAGGTACCTTAACGGCAGAAGCAGTGGAAAGCATGCTGATTGCGGGCCGGTCTGCTAATGAGCATGGTGTTCCTATCATTTTTGACCCAGTCGGTGCAGGAGCTACCCCTTTTCGCACAGAGACAGCGAAAAAGTTACTAAAGGAGCTTGAGATATCCATTATGAGAGGCAATGCAGCAGAAATTGCGAATGCAGGCGGCCTTTCCTGGCAGATTAAAGGGGTGGACGCGGGAGAAACTCCCGGAAATACGATTGAAATGGGAGTAGAAGTAGCAATGAATCTGAACACCGGTATCGTGATTACTGGCAAACAAGATGTGATTACAGATGGTGAAACAGTTTACACCGTAAACAATGGTCACCCTTATTTAACGAAAGTCACTGGTACAGGATGTCTCCTCACTTCTGTTATAGGCGCATTTGCTGCTTTGGAAAAAGAACCTATAAAAGCAGCCGTTGCTGCTATAGTGGTGTACGGTGTTGCAGCAGAAATCGCAGCCGAAAGAGTAGACGGTAAAGGTCCCGGCACGTTCCAGATTGAATTTTTAAATGCTCTGCATTCAGTTGGAGCTCAAGACATTGAAAAGTTCGCTTCATTTGAAAAGATAAAATAAGGAGGTATTCCCATGAACGTAAAAAAGGCATTAACCATTGCAGGCTCTGACAGCGGCGGCGGTGCAGGTATACAGGCTGACTTAAAAACGTTTCAGGAGCTCGGTGTTTTTGGCATGTCTGCGCTGACTGCTGTTACCGCGCAAAATACGTTAGGAGTTCAGGGTGTTTATCCAATGACAGCAGAGGCGGTCCAACAACAAATTCAATCCGTAGCCGATGATCTTCATCCCGATGCGGTTAAAACGGGGATGCTCTTTAGTGCAGAAATTATCGAAATGGTAGCAGCTGAAATTGCACGAAACCGCTGGAAAAATATCGTAATTGACCCGGTTATGATTGCAAAAGGCGGGGCCCGTCTGCTACTGAATGATGCAATTTCCGCGATGAAGGAATTTCTTCTCCCATTATCTTTAGTCATTACGCCAAATATCCCAGAAGCAGAGGTCCTGACGGGTCGTATCATTAAAACAGAACAAGACAAAAGAGAAGCAGCACAAGCATTACACGAGCTCGGTGCGAAGCATGTTCTTTTAAAAGGCGGCCATGACGGTGATAAAAATTTGGCTAGCGACCTTTTATTTGATGGAAAAGAATTTTTTGAACTTAAAAGCCCCAGGGTCTCAACTAAAAACACACACGGAACCGGCTGCACATTTTCTGCAGCGATTACAGCAGGACTTGCTGACGGCATGAGTGTTCTACAAGCATCAGAGCGTGCGAAATTATTTATCCAAGCTTCAATCGAAGACGATCTTCAGCTTGGCAGCGGTCATGGTCCAACTAACCACTGGGCTTTTAATAAGCGGAAAAAGGAAGAATTGGTTCATGGAAAGAATTAGGGATGATTATTTAAGAGAGTTGCTTAGAGTGTATTTTATCATGGGCAGTCCCAATTGTTATCAGGCATCTGAAGCTGTGCTAGAGGCTGCGATTCAAGGAGGCATCACCCTCTTTCAGTTTCGCGAAAAAGGAAAAGGATGCCTTCAAGGTGAGGAAAAGCTGCGCCTTGCCCAAAGGCTGCAAACGATTTGTAAATCATACAACATCCCCTTTATCGTCAATGATGATATCGAGCTTGCCCTTGAAATAGATGCTGATGGTGTTCATATCGGCCAGGAGGATGAGCCGGCTGATGCCGTTCGAATAAAGATTGGCCACAAAATTCTCGGGGTATCTGCGCATAACCTGACGGAGGCTGAAAAGGCTATTGCTGCAGGGGCCGATTACTTAGGGATTGGTCCCATTTATCCCACGACAACGAAGGAAGATGCCAAAGCTGCTCAAGGAATAAGTTTTCTAAAAGAGTTGAGACAGACTGGTATTGATATCCCTCTTGTCGGGATTGGCGGGATTACCGCCAGTAATGCAAGTCCGGTTATTCGAGCTGGTGCGGACGGGGTTTCGGTTATTACTGCGATCAGCCATGCAGAGGATCCTAAGGCCGCTGCCAGATTATTAAGGGAAGCTGTTTTAGCTGGCATATAAAAAAATGCCCTGATCCAGATTGGATTAGGGCATTTAATTCTCCGTCTCATTATACAAATGGCAAGCGACCCAATGATTTGTACCAGTTTCCTGAAAGGCTGGTTTTTCACTCGCACACCTTTCAAATGCATACGGGCATCTTAATCGGAACGGACATCCAGAGGGAGGATTCGAGGGATCCGGTACATCTCCTTGTAAAATGATTCTTTCTCTTTTTTCCTTCATATCTAATGACGGAATTGCCGATAAGAGGGCTTTTGTGTACGGATGAAGCGGATTTTCGTATAAATCAGTTGTGTCCGCGAGCTCCATCATTTGTCCCAAATACATAACCCCGACCCGGTCACTGATATGCTTGACCACATTCAAATCATGAGAAATAAAAATATACGTTAATTCAAATTCTTCCTGAAGCTGAATCAGCAAATTTAAGATTTGCGACTGGATCGATACGTCCAACGCGGATACAGCTTCATCTAAAATGACCACTTCGGGTTTAACAATTAACGCTCTCGCAATACTGATCCGTTGCCTTTGCCCGCCGCTAAATTCGTGGGGATAGAGTTTTAGCTGATCCCTGGATAACCCGACTTTTTCAATCATCTCCCCCGCTATTTCAACAGCTTCTTTACGGGTTGCCAGTTTATGAGTCAGCAATGGTTCGATCAATAGCTCTTTAACTGTCATTCGCGGGTTTAACGAGCTAAACGGATCTTGAAATATCATTTGCAGGTCTCTTCTCATTTTCCGAAATTGACCTTTAGAAATATCTAGAATATTGATGCCTTTAAAAATCACTTCCCCTTCGGTTGAATCATATAAACGCAGGATTGTTCTTCCCGTCGTAGACTTTCCGCATCCGCTTTCTCCTACTAAAGCAAGGGTTTCTTTTTTGCGTACCTCAAAGCTAATATCATCGACCGCTTTAAGGTATCCTTTTGTTTTCAATAATATCCCGGCTTTGATCGGAAAGTATTTTTTTAAATGTTTCACTTCGAGCACAACATTTTCGCTCATACCCCTTGACCCTCCTTTTCATGAAGCCAGCACTTACTTGTATGGCCCTTGGAAACCTGATACATCGGAGGCTCTGACGATTTACATCGTTCCATTGCGAACGGACAGCGACTGACAAAGCGGCATCCTAGCTGCTGATATTGAATGGGCATCGGGACATTCCCGGGAATAGAGTACAGTGTTCTTTTGCGATCCCTTAAAGACCGAATAGATTGAAGCAGACCTTGTGTATAGGGATGTGCTGGCTGGCTAAACAATTCTGCAACGGTGGATTCCTCCACGATTTGCCCCGCATACATAACCGCGACTCTTTCACACGTTTCATTGATGACACCTAAATCATGGGTAATCATCATTATGGAAGTTTCATGAGTTTCTGTTAGCTGATTCATCAAATCGAGGATTTGTGCCTGAATCGTGACATCTAGCGCAGTTGTCGGTTCGTCCGCAATTAATAATGCAGGCTCGCAAATCAACGCCAATGCAATCATGATCCTCTGCCGCATCCCTCCGGAAAGCTGATGCGGGTAGCTTTTGAAAATTTCCTTCGGACGGACAATGCCTACTTTTGTGATCATTTCAAGCCCCAGCTCTCGCATCTGTTGTTTCTCATACTTACGATGAAAACGGAGAACTTCGAGTAACTGGTGCTCAATCGTAAATAAGGGATCGAGTGCGGTCATCGGTTCTTGGAAAACCATTGATATTTCATTACCCCTGACCTTTTGCATCTCTCGGATTGAGAGTTTCGTCAGGTCTTTTTTCACCTTCGTATTTAAAGTGATACTTCCTTTTTTTATATGCAATGCATCAGGAAGCAGGTTCATAACCGCGAGCGACGTAAGACTCTTCCCGCTCCCAGACTCACCCACAATTCCGTACTTCATTTTTTTCCCGATTGCTAAATTGATATCTTTGATTACATTCACCGATTGCCTTTTGCTTTTTATATCAATGGATAGATCGTTTATTTCTAAAACAGCATTCAAGGTTCTTCTCCCCTTATTTATGGCAATTGCAACTTTTTGCGGAACTTAGCTGCAGTTTTTTAGGAACTTGGCTCTCGTTTTTCGAAACTTGCACTTTTTTATAACCTTTTATATAAAATTGAGGCCTTTTTCTAATCAAACCCTCGATTTAATCAAACTCAAAACCATTTAAACGAACTTAAAGCCATTTTATCGAACTCAGTACACGTTTAACCGAACTCAGCTCTCATTTAAAAGAACTCGTAACCGTTTAAGCAAACTGAGCCTACCGTTAAACGAACTCATTCCCGTTTTACTGAACTCAGCTTCCATTTAAACGAACTCACTCCCGTTTTACTGAACCCAGCTTCCATTTAAATGAACTCACTCACGTTTAACTGAACCCAGCTTCCATTTAAACGAACTCACATCCACCCAATAACCTACTGCCTCAACTTCGGATCGAGCAAATCCCGCAAACTATCACCCAATAAATTGAAACAGAATATGGTAAACACCGTGGCTCCAACCGGAAACAGAATCGTCCATGGCGCAAATTCCATATACGTCCGGCTTTCACTGAGCATCACACCCCAAGAGGGATCTGGAGGCTGCACCCCTAAGCCCAGAAAGCTTAAAGCCGCTTCTGTTAAAATTGCCCCCGATAAAGCAAGTGTCACTTGCACAATAAAGGGTGCCATAATATTGGGGGTAATATGTTTAAAAACGATCTTCACAGGGTGAACTCCGATCGCTACAGCACTCGCCAAATATTCATTCTCCTTTACGGAAAGCACGGCTGATCTTACAAGTCTTGTAAAAACCGGAGTAAAAACAATCCCGATCGCAATCATTGTATTGGTTAAGCTTGGACCTAATACAGCGACAATGGTTAATGCCAATAAAATATCAGGGAAAGCAAAGAATATGTCCATTATCCTCATAATGATTTGGTCTGTTTTCCCCTGAAAATATCCGCTTATTACCCCTAACACCAAGCCGAGGCTTGCCCCAATCCCCACTGCAATGATCCCGACTTTTAAAGACACCTGGGCCCCGTATAGAATCCGAGTCAAAATATCTCTTCCTAACTCATCTGTTCCAAATAAAAACTGGCTGCTGGGTCCCTCCAGCACATGATCCGTAAACATTTGATCTGGCCTATAGGGTGCGACAAACGGGGCTATGATTGCTACGATAATTACGATGGCAATTCCGATAAAACCAATTAACCCAATCTTGTCATCTAGTAATCTCTGAAAGAATCCTCTCACCTGAGATCTCACTTCCTTACCTTCAATGGCTTATTTGTACGTGATTCTTGGGTCCAAATACGAATATAGGAGGTCAACAATTAAATTGATGATGACAAAAACAAAGGCAATAAAGAGGACAGAGCCTTGTACAACGGTAAAGTCACGCTGATTAATTCCTGTCAGCACAAGTTGTCCCAAACCTGGCAATGAAAAAATCTGTTCAATGATAACCGTTCCCCCGAGTAAAACCCCGATTTGCATACCGATAATGGTTAAGATTGGTATCATCGCATTTCGTAAGGCATGATTAAAAATCACAACCCGCTCCTTTGCACCCTTAGCGCGAATGGTTCGAATAAAGTCCTGCCTCAATATTTCTAAAATGGAAGAGCGAGTCATCCTCATTACTGCACCAGCCATTGAGGTCCCTAGGACAAATGCCGGTAATAATAAAATTTGGAGATTTCGAATCGGATCCTCAAAAAAACCTACATATCCAACAGGAGGACTATAAGAAAAATAAATGGCTAGCAGTAAGATAATGACAATCGCAAAAGCAAAGTTTGGCACTGATACACCAAGTAAAGAAATGATTCTGACGGTAAAATCCGTTTTTGAATTTCGCTTTATTCCAGCAATAATTCCTAGAGGGATGGCAATAATCCAAGATATAATCGCTGCCAGAAGTGTTAACTCAAAGGTAATGGCAAAACGGCTTAAAATATCAGGAAGAATCTCTTTTCCTGTCCGCATCGATTCTCCGAAATCGCCTGTGAGTACGCCACCCATCCAATGGACATACTGCTCCAGCAGTGGTAAATCCAAGCCGAATTCCTTCCTCAGCTGTGCCAAGGCTTCAGGCGTAGCGTCCGTGCCTAAAATCGTCTGGGCGACATCACCGGGGATAATTCTTAATGTAAAAAAGACAACCACCGAGATTCCAAATAAAACAGGAACTAACATCAATAATCTTCTTAGAATGTATGCATACATCATGCTCACCCTTATTCAAAGTCGGAGGCTGCCCAAAAAAGCAGCCTCTGCTTCATCATTTTTTCGATGTCTCGACAATGTATTCGCCGTTATGCGGATATGGCGTAAAGCCTTCGACTGAATTCCGCACCGCCACGTACTTCATCGGTGACACCAGGAATAAATTTGGTGATAATTCTAGTAATCTTTCTTGCGCCTCTACATAGATTTGCTTTCTTTCATCTGGGTTGATTGCCGTTTTACCTGTTTCTACCAAGCTGTCAAATTCGCTGTCCGAGAAGCCCCATACATTGGCGGACCCATTTGTATGGAAGAAATAATTGAGGGCACGGTCTGGGTCGGTACCAGAACCGTTGCGACCTACTAAAATATCAGCCGACGTATTAGACCACGTATCGATATATTCGCCCCATTCGATTTGCTTAATCTCCGCATTGACGCCAATTTCTGCCCATTGCTGCTGCAGAATTTGCGCAGTATCCACCATGTCTGCATACGTTGATGCTGTCGTAATCGTAATATCAAATCCATCCGGATATCCCGCTTCCGTTAAAAGCTGTTTTGCTTTTTCAAGATCATTGGAATAAAGCTCATGCTGTGTTACATCTATTGCCCAATCTCCCATCGAAGGCGCAACCGGTCCAGAAATAATCGCATCCCCATTCCAGACAATGTCAGCTATACTTTGACGGTTTGTTGCTAAACTTAAAGCCTGGCGAACTTTTTCATGGTTTAACGGCTCCGCATTTACATTAAAACCAACATAGCTGTATTCTAAGGATTGATAGCTTTTTATCTGCACATTCTTTTCTTTTTCAATAAGTGCCGCAGATTGAGCGGTAAGGGTTGTTAAATCCACTTCCCCTGTGCGAATCGCCGATAATCTAGCAGCTTCTTCCTTCATTGTGTAGTAAATCACTTTGTCAAGCTTTGGTAAGCCTTCTTGGTAATAGTCTACATTTTTTTCTAAAACAACCCGATTATCAGGTACCCACTCTACCAACTTAAACGGACCTGTTCCTACTGCAACCTGCTGCAAATCCCCGTTTTCTTCTACAACTTCTTTAGGAACGATGGCTGCACTTGAATTCGTCAAATTCGCTAGAAACGTAGCATCCGTATTCTGTAGGCTAAACTGAATTTTATAGTCATCAAGGACTTTGATGCTTTCCACATTAGCAAAATAAGAAGCTATATGCGATGCCGTTTCTTCAGCTAAAATCCGCTCAAAGCTGTATTTCACATCCTCAGCCGTCATTTCCCGACCGTTGTGAAATTTTACACCTTTATGAAGATTAAAAATATACGTTTTATCATCCGGCTGCTCCCAGTCAACCGCCAAATCGCCAACTATATTCATGTTTTCATCAAATCGAACCAAACCGCTATAAATTTGCGAATAAATCCGTACTGATGAATGAGCTGGCGTCTTATGCGGATCTAACCCAGCCGGCTCCTGATCATTCGCGATTTTCAGCTCCTGCACCACGCCAGGATCATTGTTCGGTTCTTTTTCCTCACCAGTTTGTCCCTCATTCGAGCATGCCATTAAAAGTAAAATCAAACTTAAGAAAATGAAAGATAAAGCAAAACTCTTTTTTTTCATCCCCTTCTTCTCCCCCTTTTTTTAGGAAAAATAGAATACTTATTTCACTTTTTAATCTAACTGACCGAAACAACATATCAGTCCATATTGTTACAAATTATATTACTTTGCCTTTTTAGATATGCTGTGAAAATTGGGTTAACTTATTGAAACAAAGAGGTGAAATCGAAACATAGGGACGGTTCTTTCGTTTCACCTCTTTTTCATAAAATATTTCCAATTGGTACAAACTATGGAAAAACAGTTCATTGCAATTAGAGCAAAGGAGTAAATGGATGAACGGTGATCAATTAAAGCAATATGAAGAGTTAGTCAAACAAGAAAAAGAGCTATCTAACAATTGGATTGATTATTGGTTTGATTTTTCAGGATTGTATACCTGGGAATTTTGGTTTAATTTCATGATGCTCGTTGTGCCATTAATTGCGCTTTTCTTTTTTCTTGATCGCAAAAGAGCTTTCCACATTGGATTCTTTGGATACAGCATGCATGTTATTGCTCTATATTTCGATGGTTTCGGGACCAGAAATGATTTATGGGGATATCCCCATAAAGTCTTGCCCTTCTTTCCCGTCAACGTAGGGCTGGACTCCTCCCTCATCCCTGTTGTCTACATGCTCCTGTATCAATGGGTGCGTAAAACCGGGAAAAATTATTATGTTTACGCGTTCTTTGTTTCTGTTTTCTTTGCCTTCTTTTTTAAGCCGATCATGGAAGTAATGGGGTTGTTCAAATTAGGGGAAAACATGAAGTATATCTATTTATTTATGTTCTATATAGCAGGTGCTGTTGGAGCCAAGCTGGTTACTGATCTATTTCTGGCTGCTGAAAAAAGTGCAGATAAATCTAGCGAAGAAAAAAATGCCTGACACTAAAAATATAGTGTTCAGGCATTTGTATTTTCGGTTGGCGGGACTGTGTGGGAATCCGTAACATTTACATTGTACTTTTTATAATGATTTTCACCGCATATTTGGGAAGTGTGTCCATAAAGTTTTTTAAGGGAATTGATTGTTTTTCTACTTGCTATACGAGTTTTTTGTACTTGCTTTATTTCGATTGCCCCATCACTATCAAGGCAGAAATAAATTTGTCAATTTCCCTGTCCGTTGTGTTTTCAAAAAAATCTTCCAGATCTTGTTCTTTAACATCTGTAGATAATTTATTTAATAAGTATTTTTTTCATTATCTTTTAGGATGAAATCTTTATTAACATTTAATAACTCAATGATTTCTTCATATTCAAATCCTGACATATTGATTATAGTTTTAAATGCCTAAGAAAGAGGGTTTTTTTCTTTTAAATAAGCCCAACATCAGAATAAATTATTCTAGAACAAGAATTGAAGAAATAATTAAAAGATTTAGAAAATAATGTTGACACAAATTGGACACCGAGCTATTATTGAAAGCAAATAATTCATTATTAAAAAACATAGTTTTATATTATAAAACAACCAATCTCTTAAAAGGATAATTCCGAAATATTGCCCGTTAATTATGAGAACGGGGTTTTATAATATAAAACAATGAGTTTTCAGCCAAATGATAGCGGTTACAAAAAATTCTAGAGGAGAAGGCCGCTATTGAATTTTTACCCCTATTAAAACTGTATTTGCAAAAGTCTAGTGTGCCTGAACTCACGAATAGTTGCGTGGTGGCTGAATGAACAGTCGGAAAGCCAAAGGACATGTCATGTAGGGACTTGTTGCCTGCATTGGATAAGACAGGGAAAATAGCACTCCCAAAGCTGAAAACAACACCACTCAGAGCTGGAGACCACAAAGGAATAAAACACCTATCACACGATGAAATAGTGGACAGCTTGAAAGATTTGCAGAAGTTGCGGGTGGAGGTTAGAACCAACTGGTGAAAGCCAGTAAAATAAAGGTTTTAGGTCAAAATTCATTTAGTATTTTGACACTACGTAAACGAGAAGGGGGAGTGTATGTACGGATATGATAACAGAAATACATTTTTAGAACGTGGTGTGCATGAGTACAAGAATGTAAGTGGTGGCATGGTGTATTTGGTATGTCTAATCAACCAGAGTATTCGTATAAATCCAAAGTATGATAGGACCATCGGAATGAGTTATTGTATTTATTCGTGATGAACCATCAAAACACAAATTAACAAAAAATAAGGGATCAAAGTTATGAAAGGAATGATTTTTTTTGAAGGAAAAAGCTAGAACCCTACTGGCATATTTTTTATCGCTGGTTTTTATTTTGAGTTCTTTTTCCGCTACCGCATTGCCGGTCATCAATGCTTCAGCGGCAGAGGTTGTCAATGGGAAGGCTTTGGACACTGCAACTACGGGAACTTCAGCGACAGAGGTTGTGCCGCTGAAAGAAGTCTACAAGGACCATTTTCTTATCGGCAATACTGTTAGCCCGTCCGACTTAACCAATCCAGCGAAGTATAATTTTATGAAGTTCCACTATAACGCGCTGACGCCCGAAAATGCTACGAAGCCGGACTCCATATGGTCCAACCCCACTAGCGATCCGTCATTCACAACAGCCGACAACATGTTAACCCAAGTCAAAGCCGACGGTTTCTATACGATTGGACACGCGCTGGCGTGGCATAATCAGTCAGCTGGCTGGCCGCCGAGTGGTCAGAATTATACCGAGGCAAGGGCCAGCCTGAAAAGGTATATTTCTACAATCGCCGGGCACTATAGTCATGGTCCTTATAAGCTCGACGCCTGGGACGTTGTGAACGAAGCCATGAGGGATAATCCGGAAAATCCGACCGACTGGCGAAACGCGCTTCGCTCCGGCATTAATCCAATGGAACGGCCGTCCAGATGGTTTGCAGCTTACGCTAACGGCGGAAACGGGTGGGATTATATCTATGATGCCTTCTTGTTCGCGCGTGAGGCTGCCCCGGACGCAACTCTGTATTACAATGACTTTAACGACGAAGAACTCCCCAACAAAGCCATCGCGATTGCCTCCATGGTCAAGGAGCTCAACGAAAGATACGCGAAAGAACACCCTGAAGCAAACGGCAGGAAGCTGATCGAGGGCATCGGGATACAGGGGCATTACAACCTCAGACTCAATGTAGATAATTTAGAGGAAGTTTTAAAGATTTATAGTGAAACCGGGTGTGAGATCAGCATCACCGAACTCGACGTACAATTCAACGGCACTTCACGCGATGTTCCCCCTAACGAGGACGACGGTAAACTGGCAATGCTTAACAGCAAGACATTCCAGCCCAGACTTCAATACTCCAGAACATTATTGGAGATTGGCCAAAACGATCGAATCCGGCAAGACTTATATGGTTGTCTCCGTCAACTCAGGTCAGGCTCTGACCAATATGAACGTACCCTCCGTCCCGGTGACCGACGGTGTAACTAACGCCAAACGAGGGCTTGCGGGTACTCCTGTCACCATAGTTGACGATAGGATTGTAGCGCCGGAGCTGATCCAGGATAATACGAGATTTATCTTTACAGAGAGAACCAGCCCCGATCCGGGACCATACACAAGTGCGAACGGGTATACAGGATACACAATGTTAAGTCTGGTTCACGGCGGCCTTATCGCCCCCTCTATTATGTATCGTGATTTGAGCAGCGACGATACGGCTGCTTTACGCACAGACTCAACTATTGCAGATAGTGCATTAGATCGAGCGGTATGGTTTAACACGGGTATAGATCCCGATACAGGCGAGACGTCGCTATTTTCACATACTGGTTCCAGCGGTCACACTTATGCGCTGCACGGAAATGAATACGGTTTCATCACCCAAAGAGTCGATTCACTGGAGGACGATGCAGCCCTTCGTGTTAAGCTGTATGAGTACGTGTCCGACTATTTAGACGAAGACTTAACGAGTCTGGGCGTAGAAATAAGACTCTCCCCGGTGGAGCGTATCGTGAGTGAGCGTGACGCCAATATCCCCGTCACGGCGGATGTCCCTGACGGTTCCAAAGCGGTGTTGAAAAAGGACGGAGTTTCAGTGGCTTCCGCGACATTCGCAAACGGCAAAGCGATGATCAGCGTTAAAGGCAGCGATGTTGACGCCGGCGCGAATTATGCAGTCGTAGTGTATGATGGTTCCGAAATACTTGGCGCGGTAATTCTCCAGGTAGTCACTGCCGTCAGCGCGACGCCGTCGGCTACGGTAGAGAGACTCAATGGTAATCAAAACAGACTGACCGTTACCGTTACGGAAGTATACTCGGATGATTCGACGGAGGCTTTTACTGAAGAGATATTAATCAGGAACAACGCTGCAGACGTTTATCAGGTGGGACCATATAAGGTTTATGTGGACACTAATGGCCACAACAAGATTCGTGATTGCTATATTGTGAACGAGTAGCAGCAAGACGCTGAAAAGCAGTACGCTGCACTGCAAACCAATGTGCAGCAAGCAGCCTATTGAATGTCCACAATAAAATTGACTTCCTTTTATTGACGAATTTTCTTTCAAAGTATTTTAAAAAAAGTGGTGTTATTCAATCAACGCCAGAAGTTTATTGTTTGCAAATAATTAAAGTAGTCCTATGGGCTACTTTTATTTTTCTTGGGTTCCATCCTGCCCATTCACATATGAATATCATAAATATGAGGGCAAGGGAGTTATAAGTTCTCTATTTTTGCTATCAGTAACACTATAGGGTGAACTCCTTTACCGAAATGTTTTTATTTTTATAAATTTGCGTTTTCCAATCTGAATAACTAATTCATCAGTTATCGAAACTTGTAACTTTGGATCTACTACCTCGTTACCATTTATTTTTACTTCTCTGTTTTCAATCATTCTTCGGGCTTCGCTTTTAGAGCTTATCAATTGCAATTCAACGAGTAAATGTAGTATAAGGACTTCAGCAACTCCATCCCATTCAATCTCTGAAAATTCATCTGGAAGTGCCCCTTGCTGAAAAACTGAAATAAAAGGCTTTTCAGCTTTTTCTTCTGCTTCTATTCCGTGTTTGGAGTAAAAGCGGTTACCAGTTCAAAGTATTTCTTCATTAACTCATCCGGAATAGACACTGCTTTCCCGTACATTTCCTATGGGCTTTCATCAATTCCGATGTAGTTCTTCTTCGATTTAGACAACTTCTCTACACCATCAAGCCCCTCCAGTAATGGCATGAATATGGCTACTTGCTTTTCTTTCCTAAACTTTTCTTGAACATGTCTTCCCATCAAAATGTTGGTCTGTCGCCTATTTCTTTATCACATTCTAGTACGATGGAATCATATCCCATGCATTAAAGGGTAAAAGAATTCGTGTAACGATATAGGTTTTCCAAAAGAAATTCTTTCCTCAAAGTTATCTCTTTCTAATTACCTAATGACAGTTATTTTACCAGCTAATTGAATGACTTCTTCAAAGTTTAACTTTGCTAGCCATTTACAATTAAATGTAACTCAATAATATCCATATCGGCTCCGAATGAGCCCTTAAGGTATATCATAATGGACGTAGTATTCGTTAATGGTCCGGAGTCGCTAGTCCTTCCGATTTCTTAATTAACATATACTGCTCGAACATCAGCCCATCGTTAGTGTCTGCTCTACCTTTTCTAGGGCGGTATAGTCTCGCTTAAATCTCCGTGATACCCTTTTCTGCATACTTTTTTGCATAATAATAGCTCCCCCAACTTAATAGTGAGCGAGCCACGTTTGTCCCGATTGGTTTTAAGTCGGAACGGTTTTAGTCCGTAACAGTTTCGAGATAAGTCCTTTTAGGTCTTACCTATCAGTCTGAAACGGTCTTTCCTAAAACCGAACGAAAACCGTTATAGTCTATTACTAATATGCGTAAATAAATCAACGTAAAATCAACGTAATGAAATCACGTAAAATCACGTCAAACCCACGTCATATCTACGTTTCAGTTGGCGGGACTGTGTGGGAATCGAACCCACCAGAGACGACACGCGCCTCACATAGCGGTTTTGAAGACCGAGACGAGCACCAGCATCGTTTCCAGCCCCGTGTATATAGTGTAAATTAATGTTTAAAAGCAGTTTCTGCAAGTTTTCCTATCAATCCTTACTCGTTTCATTCATAAGTCACATGGTTTATACTAGCAAATTTAATTATTTTTGCGCAATAGAGAAACCCCTTCTTTATTAAGAAGAATTTATTTCTCCAATGATTTACTATTATCCCAGTAGCCTGGCTGTAATCTAATCTGCAGTGTCAACTTTAATCGTAATGTCATGTAAAAATTCCCCAATTCTAAATTACTGCTTGAGTCCTGATCCTATTCTGGATACATTATAGTTAAATAGGAAGAGATATTTCATCTTGTCGAATGAGGAATATGAAAAGGGGGATCAATTCTATTGGCAAATAAGAGTCATCAATTATTAAACGGCTGGACACTGATCGCACATAACTCCTATAGGCTATTTTCAAATAGCAATTCTTATGTGGTACTAGATCATGATAACGATGTAGCCTTGCAATGTGCAGTTACAGAACAGGATTTTGAAGTCATTTCATCAAGCTGGAATTTAAAATTTAAAATAATACCAGCCTTTAAGACGGTCAAAATTTTAAATGTCCCAGATGAAGAGTAATAAATATTGTTCTTAGATTCAAATATATATTCATACTTTACATTTTTTAAAAGAGACGGGTTTCCCTCTCCCCGATTTACTAGATTCTCCCTCCGTTAATCTCTTTGATTTTCTTGTCACCTCCTGAAACGAGCTTTATAATAGTAGAGACAGCAAGTTGGAAGATTGTGGGGTGAATTCGTTTTATGTTAGAAGGATGGTTTTTATGGTTCATCCTATTCTGGATTGTATTTTTAGTGGTTTCTTTTGCCATTGGCGGTTTTTTTATGTTCCGCAAATTTTTAAAGCGGCTGCCAAAAGAAGATGGCAAATCAGATATGGATTGGGAAGAGTATTATGTAAGTCAGACGAAAAACTTGTGGGAGCCTGAAGAACGGAATCTCTTGGAAGAACTGGTTAGTCCGGTTCCTGAGCTATTTCGGGATGTGGCGAGACAAAAAATTGCGGGTAAAATTGGAGAATTAGCACTTCAGGAAAAAGCTAAAAAAATTGATCAAGAGTTAGTGATTCGCGGTTATATTATGGCAACTCCGAAAAGAGATCATAAATTTTTGATTAAAAAGCTAAATGAAATGAAAATAGATATTGAACCCTACCAGCACTTATTTTAGATATGGCCGGCCTGCATTAGTTTGACCCCTCACTTGAACATAAACCGAGTGAAATTCGTGAGGAGAATAAAACAACAGGTTCGGCCTTTCCTTTTTTGGAAATATTTGAAACCATTATTATTTTTGAAACGTATTATTTGATAGTTAAATAGGGGTCAGTCAGCAGAGGGGGCTTTACATGAAAAACGGGGATAAAAGAGCCATGCTCATGATCAGTATTGGTATTATGATCTTTTTAATTTGCATCGTGATTGGCTTATTTTTCGTACCAATTAAAGAACTTTTAATGAAACCAGAGTACGGGTATTTCTTTGGCTCAAGCGGACAATCCTATATCGCTGCAACCGTTTCGATTGCTTTACTTGGGATTAGCCTAATGTTCCTCGGTTGGGTTACACGTAAAAGAAAAACTAAATGGATTATCTTCACAACCCTTTTCCTCATTTCAAGTATAGGAATTTATTATGCCATTGATGATTATTACTATATTGATCCGAATGGGATTGTCTTTGATCCGCTCGAAACGACCCAGGAAAAGGTCTTGAAATGGGAAGAGATTTCTGAATTGACTCACATTTATCGCAAAGATATGAATGGCACCCCGGTTCCTGCTGAATTGATTATAAAAATGCAAAACGGGGAAGAAGTCATCATGATCTTGGGAGCCAGGCAGTACTCAATGCGATCCTCTATTAACAGTACCGTCCGAAAATTCGGGGGTGAGAGCTACATAGAAATCTATGATCCAGAGGGAAATTTTATCGAAAGAAAAGAGTATTTTTAAAGATTTGACAAGGGGGCAGTTTTTCGATGCATAATGCAGATAGCAAAAAAGTAATGTGGATTGTAGTCGGGATTATCGTTTCACTCAGTTCACTCGTGTTGGGGCTATTGAGTAATGCTGTAAAGCAAACTATTTTTATGCCTGGTGATGCTTTCTTCTTTGGCAGCGATAGTGTGAGTGCGATGATTTCGATCGCAGCTGGATTTGCATTAGGAATCAGCATCATTTTGGCAGCTTTAGAGCTAAAGAACAAAAAACTTAAATGGGGACTCTTTACAGGGCTGTTTTCTATATCTCTTGTGTTTCTTGTTTTAACCATAGATGAATATTATTACTACAGCCCCGACGGAATATTCCGGAATGAGCTGATGGGATTTGGAACGGAGCAAACCAAATGGGAAGACGTCGCACTGATTACGAGTGAATTTCAAAATGATGAATATGGGACTACTTACCCTAAAAAGCTTTATCTTGAATTAAAAAATGGTGAAGTTCTAGAAATGAACCTGTCCGGACAGCTAAGTCGAGCAAGAGAACAAATAGATCAAACGGTCCGAACTCTTGGCGGAGATAGTATCATCCGTATTCTCGACCAAAATGGTGAGGTTATTGAAGAAAGTTTGACGGAAGGACTATAAAAGTTTAAAACCCCTGCACAATGAATGTGCGGGGTTTTTTACACTTTTAGAAAGTAAAAAGTGTTAGCGATGAAGCAAAAACAACGCAGGGAAAATTTTTAAGATAAAGTTACGACGGCCAGGATAACCTCGTCTAGCCATACATTAGCACGAGGCGTTTCGAGCTTGATAAGAGCAACTAGGCAAACGCCTGCGTCTAAAGACTTGACGCTGGCCAAGTTTTTTCTTTATATCGTTTCAGTTTTAATTTTTAATGAGGATTCAAGTTTTCGATATTGTGCATACATCGCAACTCTCCAAGGCACGATCATAAAGAAAGCAATCAGCCAAAACATGCCCCCAAGCTCACCAGGGGTTGTAGAAGTGCTAAAAAACACCTTTAACCCTAAGCGAATACAGAGGAGCGCAATAATCACGATCGCAAAAGCTTTGGACCGTTTCATATAAATTTCTCCATTGCTTATTTCAAATTTGGAGGTCTTTATTAAGAAAATCGAAAATAAAGCACCTATTACAATTGCTTCTGCGATCTCTACCGGCGTAATTCTGAAATACGGAAATACATACATCAATGCTCCAGTACTCATAAAAAGAGGAGGCAATATGATTTTTTTTGCGTTTACCGGTCTTTCTGAGGCCTTAAATCGAATGAATATAACCGCTACACCCATCAGCAGGGCCAACACCGTTGATATAATTAACATGATGAATTCAGTCCTCTATGATTACTTTCTATTTTATTATAGTCAAAATAAATGAAATTACCAATGGTAGTGCTGATTTGTTCAATTATCCGAAAGCCAAATTCAACAGCATCCAAACGTAAACAAAAAAAACATCATGAAATCGAAGTTTCATGACGCATGGCACGTTCTACTGCTTCTATTACTCTTTCTTTTTCAAAAGGCTTCACGATAAAATCCACGGCCCCTGCCTCAATCGCCTCCAGAACGAGCCTGGATTGTCCGATCGCAGAACACATGATAATCTTTGCCTTGGGGTCAATTTCTTTGATTTTCTTGACTGCTTCTATTCCGTCCATTTCTGGCATTGTAATATCCATCGTAACCAAATCAGGCTTAACTGCTATGTATTGATCAATGGCTTCTTTACCGTTTTGAGCATCCCCCACGATGGTGTGGCCAGCTTCCTGAAAAATGTTCCCTAAGGTCATTCTCATAAACTTTGCATCGTCTACAATTAGTATTTTTGCCATACTGAATCTATGACCCCCTAAATTCGATCACGAATAGGTCTATTGAATTATCTCTACTTCCTACTATATCGAAAGTACTAGAAATATTCAACTTAGATTGTATGACAAATTTCGAGTATTAAAACCCAGTAAAGCCACCGGTTACTAAAGTTAAAATACTGATGATCTGTGTCATCCAATCAAAGAAAAGAATTATTCCCATAAAGATCATTAAATATCCGCCAAATTTAATAATCTTGGCATTGTTACGTCGAATCCAGGCCATTTTCCCAATAAAAAAGGAAAGAATAAAGAAAGGAATCGCAAACCCCAGCACATAAGCAAACATATAAACAACACCGCTGCTAGGATTTTGTGCTGCCAGCACGAGAACAGCACCCAAGATGGGCCCTGAACAAGGCGTCCAACCAGCAGCAAAGGCCATTCCAATTAGTACAGAACCGATATATCCGCCTGGTTTATTTTTAAACTCAAATCTGCGATCCTTCATTAAAAATTTAGGCTGAAAAATTCCTACTAAAATCAAACCAAACAGAATGATAAAGATGGCGCCGATTTGTCTGATTAAATCTTGATAGGTAAAAAAGAATTCCCCGATAAAACTGGTTCCGAAACCGATCGCGATAAAAATGATAGAAAACCCAATTAAAAAAAATAATGTATGTAATATACTTCTCCGATTCAGCATTCCATTTTCGTTTTTCAGTTCAGCAACAGACATCCCCGTTATATACGAAATAAAGGCTGGATATAATGGAAGGCAGCAAGGAGATATAAAACTTAAGAACCCTGCACCAAACGCTAAAAATAAGTTTAAGTCAGTCATATGTTTTTTCTCCTCTTTGGAAGAGGTATTAAAACCCCAGATTTAACAAGCACTGCTGTTTAAAATTCAAATTTAATTGTACACTTTTCATTTCGATTTGTTAATGAGATGGATTTGTAGAATTTGTGACTGTTTATTTACATATTTTTAAAATTACTTCCAATTCCTTGATATTTTTGCTTGGAGATAAGATAAACATGCTTTATACTAGGGAATATATATTAATTCCCTTATTTTACAATTAATGACGGAAAGGGTTTTTATCGTGGTCAATCACTCTCTCATCGCAGCAATAGAACAAAAGCGTGAAGAACTGGTCCAAATCGTCAGCGAAAAGGGCTTTAGTTCCAGCTTAACGGTAAAGCACAGCCAAGAACTCGATGCTTTATTAAATCAATACTACTATATATACCAACAACCATACGATAAACCCTTAAAAAACAAACATAGTGCAAAAAAATAAGAGTAATAGTAAAGATGCTTGGTACATGTTATATGACCCAAGCATCTTTGTTTATTACAAATTATTGATTTTTTATTGCAACCGCATCCTCTAGACCTTCACCAGAACCATTTTGCAGAATATACATTTTATAATACAAGCCTTTTTGAGCAAGGAGCTCTTGATGGTTACCGCGTTCTACAATTTCACCTTGATGCAATACGAGAATCTGTTCAGCATCTTGGATTGTCGATAGCCTGTGAGCAATTGCAATCGTTGTCCTTCCCTGTCTCATCCTCTGCAAAGCAATCTGAATTGCTTCTTCTGTCTCTGTATCAATGTTGGCTGTTGCTTCATCTAATACTAAAACCTGCGGATTGTAGGCGATTGTTCTCGCAAACGCAATCAGCTGCCTCTGTCCGCTGGAGAAGGTTGAACCTCTTTCAGTGACAAGATGCTGATATCCATCTTCCAGCTTTTCAATAAAGCCGTGGGCCTGAACAAACTGTGCCGCCTCAATAGCCTCTTCGTCTGTCATAGTTGTTTTATGAAGCTTGATATTGTCCATGATTGTTCCATAAAACAGAAAAGGATCCTGAAGGACAAGTCCGATCTTTTCTCTCAGTTCGTTATGCTCGATTTCTTTTATCGAAGTCCCGTCAATCTTAATGTCTCCCCTATCGAACTCATAAAAGCGCATCAATAGGTTAATAATGGAGCTTTTTCCACTTCCGGTATGACCGACTAACGCGACGGTCTCCCCTTCTTTCGCCGTGAAAGATATATTTTTTAAAACATCTCTTTTGCCATCATAGGAAAAGCTCACATTTTCAAATTGAATCGTACCGCTTGTAATGGAATGTGGCTTTCCTTCTTTCTGTTGAGGTGCTTGCTCGGTTTCGTCCATTAGCTTAAATATTCTTGAAGCGGCTACAATTGCCTGCTGGAAGAAGGTTAACCGGCTCATGACTTGGTTAACCGGTTCAAAGAAACGGTCTAAATACGTAATAAATGCGTATAATACCCCAACTTCAATCGGATCATTCATCGATAGCACACTAAAATAACTTAAAACTACTACTAGCGCTGCAATATACACTAAGTCAATTGCAGGCCGTAATAATAATGCATCTACTTTTAAGTTTTTGACTCCAGCTGCAAAGTGTTTGTTGTTAATATCTTCAAATTCTTTTCTAAGCCGTTTTTCTTGGCGGAAAATTTGAATGATTGACATTCCCTGAAGGGATTCACTTAGTTTTGCATTAAGCTGACTCAGTCTTTCTCTTAGTTCAGAATAAATCTTTGAACTGTGCTTGCGGTAGGTCCGCATGATCCAATAGAACAAAGGTAAAGTAAATAAACAAAAGAATCCTAGTCTTGTATCCAAAATAAACATGGATGTGAAGACACCAATTAACAGGAAGATACTTTGTACGAAAGAAATTAATACGGACACGAACATGTCTTTAATAGCCTCTGTATCGTTCGTAACACGGGAAACGATACTTCCGGCTGGTGTTTTGTCAAAAAACTTTAAACCGAGTGAATGAACCTTTTCAAACACATCGATCCGAAGTGCCTGCACAATTTTCAAAGCTATTTTTTGAAAATGGTATAACTGAAAATAGGTTGCTGCCGCATTGATCAATTGAATCGAGATAAAGGCTGCAGCCAAAGCCATAATCGGATTCATTTCCAGTGCCTGCCCATCTGAGATAAATGGAGTCAGGTGGTCATCTATGAATACTTTCACTAAAATGGGACCTAAAATATCTCCGAGGGTCATGAGCAGCAATAACCCAAAGGCAAACACGATTTTTTTCCAATGCGGCTTCGCATAAGTCATTAACCGTTTTAATACAACCCTTTGTTCTTTACCGGTCATTGAACGTGTTGTCTCCATCATTATCCTCCATGCTCTACTAAAGACTCTAACTGCTGACGCAGATACATTTCTTTATACCAACCGCCTTGTTTCATTAATGCTTCATGGTTGCCGCGTTCGACAATTCTTCCATGATCTAAAACAATAATAAGGTCGGCATGCTGAATTGCACTTAGTCTGTGAGCTGTTATAATTGTTGTTTTTTGCTCTCTATTATTCTTTAAAGCTGTCAGAATCGCTTCTTCCGTCTTGGCATCTACAGCTGACAAAGAATCATCTAATATTAAAACTTCCGGATCCATTAAAATAGCACGTGCAATCGAAATCCGCTGTTTTTGTCCTCCTGATAAAGACACGCCGCGCTCCCCGATGATTGTTTCGTATTGATCAGGAAATTGTAAAATATCTTCGTGAATACTCGCAATTTTGCTTGCATTATGAATGTCTTCAGGAGTGGCATCCGGTTTGGCAAACGCGATATTTTCGCTGATCGTATTGGAAAATAGAAAATGATCTTGGGGTACATAGCCAAATGCCCTGCGCAATGCTTCTAGCCTGTATTCTCTAATCGACCTTCCACCAACCATAATTGAACCAGAATAGCCTTCAAATTCACGCAGCAACAATTTTAATAGCGTCGTTTTACCTGCACCTGTTTTACCGACAATTCCTAATGTCTGCCCTTTCCTTAGCGTGAAATGGATACCTTCTAGAGCACGCACCGTTTCATTAGGATAGGAAAAAGATTCGATATTCATTTCAATTTCTCCAGAAGGTGTTTCATCAATAGAACCAGGTAAATCAACGATTTCTGGAACTTCCTCTAGCAATCTGCTAACCCTTTGATAAGACGCTCTCCCTCTCTCAACAATGTTAAAAAGCCAGCCAAACGCTAGCATTGGCCATATTAATAAGCTTAAATAGGTTGTGAAAGCGACTAAATCACCAATGGACATTTCACCATTCATAACAAATTGTGAACCGAAGAAAATCGTTAGAAAATACGAACTACCTATTATAATAGAAATCGTTGGATCAAAAAGTGCATCAATCTTGGCAACCGCCACGTTTTTTTGTACAACATCTTCAGCTTGTTTTCTGAATGACTCGACTTCTTCTTTTTCCTGTCCAAACGTTTTAATCACCTTGACCCCATTAACACTTTCCTGAGTTTTATCATTTAGGGAAGAAAAAGCCTCTTGAGCCAGCCTGAACTTTTTATGCAATAAATGACCGTAATAGCTTGTCAGTAAAGCCATAAATGGTAATGGAATCAATGCTATAATCGTCAGCTTCCAGCTGATTGTAAACCCCATTGCAAGAATGACAGATCCTCCTGTTGCAAGTGAGTCAACTAATGTTAAGACCCCTGAACCGGCCGTTTGCTGAATCGCACTTAGATCATTAGTGGCATGGGCCATTAAATCCCCCACTCTTTTACGCTGATAAAACGAGGAGGTCATTTTAGTGAAGTGAGTGTAAAGAGTCTCCCTTAATTGTCGGGCTAGCTTTACTGCAGACCCGAAAATTTGAATTCTCCATAAGTAGCGCAAGCCATACATGGCGAGACCGCTTGTGACTAACAGACCTATCCAAAATAAAAGACCGAAAACCGTGATTTCGTTTTGAATAATCTCATCTACTACGACGCCCACAACCCGTGGCGGAACCAGCTGCAAACAAGCCACTAATAATAAGAAAAATATCCCTAAAATATAAGCTTTTCTTTCTTGTTTAAAAAACCATTTCAAATCTAGAAATACCCTCATTTGTTTTCCTCCACTGTTATCTTCCCAAATCATACCAAAATAGTTTACCAAAATTTCCGGCAACAAAAAAGATTGAAAATAATTTCCTTTTAATTATAGAACAAATGTTCGGTATTTGTAAATAGCAAAAAAATAAAGCACTCTAAATGAGTGCTTGTCCTTTTGTTTGTTTATTTTAGTTGCTGTTTATTCATAGCAGCCATCATTTGGTTAATTTTCTTCTGAGATGGTTTCATGCCCATTTGTGTCATCATGACACGAAGCATTTGTTCATTAATAGGTGGGTTCTTCTTTAAATAATCCATCATGTATTTTCTCGCAATAAAAAAGCCGAGCGCTACACCTGCGAGTAAAGCGATTACACCCACTAGAGTATACATCCACCACATAAAAAGCTTTCCTCCTTCATGTTGTCTACCTTACAGTGTACTAAACCAACTATGATAATACAATATGTGAACCCCTAATTGCTAGTTATTATATATATTTTCTTTCTCTCCAAGGCTTTAACCATCCATAACGTTCATTTTCTATATCAATTGCTAAGAAATTATCCATTTTTTTAAGTATTTCAAAAAACACATTCTCTATTTCGTGGTCTCCTATTGCGTGGATGGTAATTTTCTTTTCGAAAAGCTCCATATAGGCTGATTCTTCACTTTCATCATCTTTTCTGATCCAATATAAATTTCCTTCATTATAAAATGGCTGCATCCGCTTAGAGCCTTCCTTTAATAATTGGTGCAAGGGTAATATAGGAATATTTTCTGTAATGTAGTTAATTTGGCCTTCTACAATCTGTTTAAACTTTCCCTCTGAATAGCGGTATTCCTTAAACAAACCAAAGAATTGCCGCTCCCGTCCATAATAATACATCGCTACTGACTTTTCGATTCTGTACAGGTCATATTGCCGCAAGCCAACTTCCCTCCACCCTTTATTTAGTCTTTCTCTATTTTATATGAGGAAAATTTGAAAATATGTTGATATTTGTTTATTTCTTTCACTAATTTTGTCGAAAACACAAAATTTTCTTACTATTACTAGAATACACTAACATTTAGCAGAATGACTAGAGTTTCCCGCTAGAAAATACGAAATTTGAAATTCATACAGGTTAAATTCATAGCGTTGGAGAAATATATGAGACATATATTGTACAAAGGAGCCATTTATCAAAATACCAGCTATAAGTTATGAACGAAAGGAGGAGTACTAAATGAATTTTGATATAAAAGAAGCAATCGAGGTACTAGAACGTACACCGCAAACATTGGAGTACTTTTTATCTGGTTTATCCAAGGGATGGCTTGAATCCAATGAAGGTGAATATACATGGAATCCCTTAGAAGTGGTTGAGCACCTGATTGAGGGAGAAAAAAATAATTGGATGCCGAGGTTAGAACATATTCTTCAAGAAGGTGAAAGTCAGCCATTTCCTCCATTTGACCGTTTTTCACATTTAAATGGGAAGTCAGAAAGATCAATAGAGCAAAGTTTGATTGAGTTTAAAACTCTTCGAACACAAAATTTAATTAGACTTATGGAGCTGGTTGACCCCGAGAAAGACCTTGAAAAGACGGGTTCCCACCCAGCTTTTGGTGTGGTAAAAGTTAGAGAATTAATCTCAACATGGGTCGTTCATGATTTAACGCATATTGCTCAAATCGTCCGGGTTATGGGTAATAGATATAGAATCGACGTTGGGCCGTGGATTGAATACTTAGGGATATTGAATAAAAAATAATTTTCAAAGAAACGGGAGGATAACTGTGGACGCGTTGATTGAAGAGTATAGTAGAGGATACGAAATGCTGCAAAAAGCGATCGAAGGCTTGACTGAAGAGGAGCTTCATTTTAAGCCAGCACCAGACAAATGGAGTATTCATCAGATCATCATCCATGTAACCGATTCCGAACTTGTCTCGACCGCTAGGATGAAAAAAGTGTTGGCTGAGGAAGAACCAATGCTGTTTTCAGTTGACCAGGATGCATGGACAAATCATTTAGGGTATGAGCATTTGGACCGTAAGCAGCATCTGCTGCTGTTCCAATTGTTACGGACAAACATGCTGAGTATTATCGATCATTTGAAAACGGAACATTTCGAACGTGTGGGGGTGTACCCTGATGCAGGTCGTTTCACCTTCAAGGAATTGTTAGAATTTCGTGTTCAGCATATTCGCGGACATCTTTCACAAATCGAGCGGGTGAAGGAAGCATATCAGCAAAGCCAGTAAGCGAATATAAAAATCCCGAGTTTTCGATACTTTTTACAAAAGTATTGAAAATTCGGGTCCTGTTTTTTTTCGACATTATATAGTTTCTCACCCTTTTCAAATTTCTAGCAGAACTTGGTTCTCTAAATAAGTCTGTTTTTTGCCATAGTCTTTTAATCTAATGGGAAACATAGAAGTGATTGATTTCTAGGAGTGATATCCAATGAAGAAGTATCGTTCTGCTATTTTACTATCTCTTTTCCTATATATGACAATTCATACAGTTGGCTCTGCTGAATCAATGCCGAAGCCGCCTCAAGAATCTAGAGAGGAACTCTATCATGATATGTTCATTACATTACTATACCCTTATATTAATGAACCGGTAGAACAATATTACTCGAAATTCCTAACCTCTTCTCCAATGGTACATGGGTACATGGTTAATGTTATGAGTACAGATAGAGTATTTGGGTATCGGTCCTTCAAATTTTTAGTTACTCGTGAGGTTACACCCGTAGTAGGACCCCATATTTCAGTGGAAAAAGACCGTTTAGTGTTCGATATAGATCCAAGCGGGCCGAGGTTACTTGAATTTCAACATTTACTAACACATGAACTTCCCGAGCATTGGAAGCACATTATAAAAAATCGATCGGAAAAAGATTAATATACTGCAAATTCTTAAATAATAGTGACTTTCGTCAATTTGGCTTTTTGACTTTTCAATACAGCATAAGTTGCCTTATCCATTGTCGCCCCGTCGAAATTGACTAGATTACAACCAGAGGCATACTTAAAAGATACATTGCGGAATACGGCATTTTTAAAAGATGCCCCTTTTAATCCTGCAGAATAAAATATAGTGCCATTTAATGTTTGATTGTCAAATTGTACACCGGATAAATTAGAATAACTAAAATCCGTATTATCTAACATACTGTTTTTAAAACTTGTTTTTGATAAATCTGTCTTCGATAATTTAGCTCCTGAGAGATTTGCACCATCAAAGCTTACATTTCTTAAATCGCAGGATTTAAAGGAGCTGTTCGACAAATCTGCACCGGTAAAATCAGAACCTCCCAGCACGCTTTTGCTAAACTCAGCTTTTGGTAAACTTACTCCTTTAAAATCTGAATTCCTAAGATCCATTTTTGAAAAATCCCTAGCCCTTGGGTGTTGCTGGGAATCAATTCGCGTTTCTGCAACATTTTCCACTAATTCTGATATATCTCCAATGGAATTAATCGTCATACTATAAGCCGTTTCATCATCATAACCCTGTTCTTTTAAATCTTTTAATCTCTCTTGCAAATTCGTATACAATTCTTCTTTTAACTCTCTAACTGCATGTGAATCGTCGTATGGCAAAAACAAACCATCTATATGTTTGATTAATTTATTTTTCATCAGTATCACCTTTTCCTAATAATTGATCTAAAATACGTTTTGCATATTCCCAATTTTTTTTATTTTCGAAGTACGTATTTTTCCCTTTTTCTGTTATCCTATAATATTTCCTTCTTCCTCCATGAGTTTCATCTCCCCAATAGGAAACTATATTGCCATCCTTTTCAAGCCTCTTCAGACTTGAATACATGGTAGCCTCTTTCAGTTCATAATCATGATTAGAATTTACTAGTACTAATTTGGAGATTTCATACCCATAATTATCTCCGGTCATTAACAAATTCAAAATTATAGTATCTGTATGTCCTCTGAGTAAATCGGAGGACATTTTATTTTCAGTCATCTAAACACCTCCTTTGTACAATAATTAATACTATGACATATGTTCATTCACTTCTTTACAATTGAGGAATCCGAGTTCTACATAGCCATGAAGATACAGTGTTTTATAACACACCGCTGATCAATTCTTATAAGTACAATATAAATCACATTACTGTGACTGTCAAGGTATTATGATAATTTTTTTACTATTGTCATTGAAATACTTTAACGCTAAAATAACTCACAACTTGACTATAACGTAAAAAAAGTGCATCCTTCCAAGTTCGAAAGAATGCACTTTTGAAGAATAATTTTGAACCATTGGTACCACTTTTCCTCCTGTATTCTTTATTAAACACAGGGGTTTGCAAACAGCTATTTCAAATAACTCCTAATTTGTTTATATACTTGATCGGATATCCTTGATGGATCTCCAATCATATAAACTTGAAGCATATCAGCGGATTTTGCAACCTGCTCATCAAGGTAGGCTTTAATGCTGCTGTGTAATTTGTCTGGTGGCGTGAGCAAGACAGTGCCGCCAAGTTTTGACACTATTGAACTCCCAATGACGGCATCAATCCCGTCACCGTTCACAATCGCCATATTGGTAATCCCAAAACCAAAATACCTTGCGCTGTTTGCTGAAACTTCATAGACATCTTTCCCGGAAATCCGGTCAATCTGGATTTCTTTATTATATGAACGGATGGTATCTTCGACTTCCTTTGAGATAGAACTTTCATTTCCGATGATGATAAACCTTTTATAATTTGGATGGTTTTTTATGAATGTTTTAATTTTATTGGGAATATTGTCTTTTTCTACTAGAAGAATTGGGTACTGCAAAACAGCTGCTGCCGCTGATGCAGTTATCAGATTTTCACTGGAGCTGGAACTTGCAATGATTGCTGTATCAATAAAACCTTGGCCATTTTCATCAATTTTCTTAGCCGCTTGTTCTGATAGGCTAATCGGGTCATTTCCATTGATACGCTTAATCTCTTTAATTCCGAGTAATCTAAGTTCTTTTACAATCTTGGGTGAAATGACTTTTGGACTCCCTAGAAGAACGACGGTTGTTGGCTTTAGTGCACGAATTTGTTTCATGATACTTTTAGGCAAGTGATGTCTGGTGGTAAGAAGTATTGGGGCATTGTGAATTTTGGCCAATGGTGTGACTGACAGAGAATAGGAAGGGTCATCTCCATTTGCTAGAAAAACAGTATCGATTTTTTCTGGCTCATCATTGACTGGATATTTTGCATATTCAGCCGCAGCATTTGCCGATACTTCATACATGTTCTTTCCTTCGACCCGGATTATATGCGGGTGGATGAACTCATAATTTCGATTTATACGATTTCCTGATTCATTAATTGCTGTTATACAGTAGGCACTGTGAGTCGGACTAGCATCGGTAAAATAAAGCGTTTGTTTAAATGGGCTTTAGATGATTTCAGCAGGCAGATCGGGACCAAAGATTCCGAATCGAACCTCTTTCGCATTTGAACTGCCCTCGATGGTTACCGTTTGGTCTCCTGCAGGAAGACGATTGACATTCTTTTGAGGACTAGTGACATGTAATTGCGGTAATGTAGCATCGGGAAGTTTCTTAAACGGCAAACCACTTAGAGTAAAATCATAGCTTACTATACTTGGGTCATCAGGTGATTCCACAGGATTGGTGCTGACCACAAAAAAATAATCACCTTTAGGCAAAACATCGCCTAACCAATAAATCTTAGACCAATGTTTATCAGTAATGATAAAATCAGACCCCAATGTGTCTTGCCCCCAAGTAACTTCTATAGTTCCTTCTGCGACTGTTGTAAATTTATAATAATGGGTTTCCACATCTCGCAGGATTTTCCCTTTAAACTGAACATCTGCCTTCACGGAAGCATTTGCCTTCTCTTCTGAAGGAACAAAATAAGAAAAAAGTAGGGCAGATAAGAAAACCAAGCTTATTAAAATCTTTCCTGTTTGTTTACCCACAAAACACTCCCTTTCTTCCCCTTTGAGATAAATTTTTTACATTAAATAAGACTTTGCAAAAGAAAAAAAGTTTCAAAGTTTAATGACCATGAATAAAAAATAAAAAAGTGCATCCTCCCATGTGCGGAAGAATGCACTTTACCATTTATTAAAACATAGCCTTCACTTTAGAAACTACATTTTCAACCGTAAAACCGTATTCTTTAACGACTATTTCACCAGGAGCCGATGCACCGAATTGGTGAATACCAAGGATTTCTCCTTCATCCCCTACGTATCGGTCCCAGCCAAGTGGTGAAGCCATTTCAATCGCAAGCCGCTTTTTAACAGCCTTTGGCAGCACAGCTTCTTTATAGGATGCTGACTGTTCTTCAAATCGGTCCCAAGCAGGCATACTGACGACAGAAGCTTCGATTCCGTCCTTGCGAAGAGCTGCTTGTGCTTCTACTGCGAGACTCACTTCACTTCCGGTGGCCAGTAATAAAACATCTGGCACTTCTTTTTCCGCAGGAGAAACGATATATGCCCCCTTTGCTACACCTTCGTCTGCAAGAGACGCGGTATTTTCCAAGGTCGGTAAGTCCTGACGTGACAGCACTAATAAGGTTGGCCGTTCTTTTGAAGATATTGCTATTTTCCAGGCAGCTTTGACTTCATTGGCATCTGCAGGCCTGATTACAGATAGATTTGGCATAGCCCGAAGTGATGGCAATTGCTCAACAGGCTCATGAGTTGGCCCGTCTTCACCGACTGCAATACTATCGTGTGTTAACACATAAGTGACTGGCACCCCCATTAATGCAGATAAGCGAATGGCAGGTCGGAGGTAATCAGAGAATACAAAGAAGGTCCCTCCGAATACGCGCAGTCCTCCATGCAAGGCCATCCCATTGAGAGCAGCAGCCATTGCAAACTCACGGACACCAAACCAAATATTCCGGCCCTGATAGCTTTCGGCACTGAAATCATCTGAGCCTTTAATCATCGTTTTATTAGAACCGGCTAAGTCAGCAGATCCGCCAAAAATATAAGGGACATTTTGCGCAAGGGCATTTAAAACTTCTCCTGAAGATGCGCGGGTTGCCTTGCCTTTTCCAACCTCATATTCAGGAAGTTCTTGATCCCAATTATCTGGCAATTCTTGATTGATAGCCTTTTGAAGCTGATTCGCTAATTCCGGATATTTAGAAGCATAGGTCTGGAACAATTGGTTCCACTTTTCTTCCTCCTGCTTTCCTTTTTCTAAAACACTGGATTTAAACAATTCATACACTTCTTCAGGGACGTGGAAATCTGACTCAAAATCCCATTTATATGCTTGCTTCGTCTTAATCAGCTCTTCTCTTCCTAAAGGAGCACCGTGAGCACCAGATGTGCCAGCTTTACTTGGAGCACCAAAGCCAATCACGGTTTTGACTTCGATTAGTGTTGGTGCTGAAAGCTCAGCTTTAGCCTCTTCAATGGCTTTTGCAATTTCTTCTAAGTCTGTTCCGTCATTGACACGAAGATAATGCCATCCATAGGATTCAAAGCGTTTTTGAATGTTCTCAGAAAATGATTTATTTAAGTCTCCATCTAATGAAATGTCATTGGAATCGTAAAGAACAATTAAGCGGCCAAGCTTTAAATGTCCGGCAAGAGAGACAGCTTCAGCAGCTACTCCCTCCATTAAATCACCATCTCCGCAGATGGCATATGTATAATGATCAATCAGATTAAGGTCTTCTTTATTATAGGTTGCAGCTAAATGTCTTTCAGCCATTGCCATTCCGACAGCCATCCCAATCCCTTGTCCTAATGGGCCTGTCGTAGCTTCAACGCCAGGGGTGTGTTTGTATTCTGGATGTCCAGGTGTGCGGCTGCCCCACTGACGGAAATTTTTAATATCATCGAGCGTTAAATCATATCCGGATAGATGCAATAAGCTATAGAGCAGCATAGATCCGTGTCCTGCGGAAAGAACAAATCGGTCTCTATTAAACCAGGAAGGATTCTCCGGGTTGTGATTCATAAAGCGTGTCCATAGCGTATAAGCCATTGGAGCGGCACCCATCGGCATACCTGGATGCCCTGAATTTGCCTTTTCAACCGCATCGATTGATAGAGTTCGTATTGTATTTACCGCGAGCTGATCCTTTTCATTAAACATTAGAAACATTCCTTTCATCACTTTTTCCACATTCGCTATCATAACTAAAGTTTTCCTAAGGTTGGCAAGGAGTATGTACAAATTCTGGGATGTATAGGCATTTGTTTAAGAGAATACCAATATTTTTCTATGGCTAAAATTTTATACTTTAAAGCACAAAAAATCCAGTTAAAAAAGGGATACAATTTTATGCTGTATCCCTCTTTTTGCCTAATGCAGTTTTTTACGATTTTTTCTCTCGACTAATTTTGAAGGTGTCACATCATTTCCTTTTGGGTCTACAATGGTGACAGACTCCAACGTATTTAACATAGATGAACGAAATACTTGGAGGTATTCTTTACGAAGTGCAGTCTGTTCTTTTGCCTCTGATTCTGTTAAACCTTCTTTTTTAGCTTTTTTTGCGAGCTCATTGATTCGTTTTAATTTTTTTGCTGGCAGCATGGTTATCGCTCCTTTACTTAAGCTTCCCGAGCAATCTTTCCCCATGATACTAGATGTCCTTTTGGATTTCAACTATTGTGATGTGTGGTCTTTTGATTGTTCGTATTCCTTATATCTGCGATGCACGGTTGCTTTCGACACATCGTAACCGAGTCCCCGCAACGTAGCGGCGATTTCTTGAAAGGTTAATTTGTGTTGTCTTAATCTGATAATTTCGCCGATTGGAACTTCGATTTTATCTCTGCCTGCTGCCTGATTTACATTTTTTAAATTTCGGCTGGGGTCAAAGCCTTTATCCAATGCCCGCCGCATCCCTCTGCTGATTTTCATATTTCTTAATTTTCTTTGATACTCTTCCACTAAAGAAATAATTTGAAGGACTAAGGTGTCCCCTTCCGATAATTCTAATTCTCCACCCTGATGGAGTGAAAATATTTTAGCATTCTCTTTTATTAAAAAATGCAGTAAGACAATTCTGGCATTACCTCTGCCGATCCTGGTTTCGTCCTGAATAAATACAGAATTTGCCTTGCCTGACTTAATCAATTCAAGAATTCGGAATATCCCTTCCCGTTCGATTTCATAACCGCTCTGCTGTTCCTTTATAATTTCGACAATTTGAGCTCCATTATGCTTGGCCCATTGGACTAATTCCTGCTCCTGACGTTCAAGAGAAGTCTCCTGTGAATCTTTGGTTGTACTGACCCGGCAGTAAATGATCGCTTCAAGCATTTATTATTCTCCTGATGATGCAAAATATTGAGGGTCGTTAACGACATTTTCAATTGGAATGATAATTTGGTCTCCTGGCCTAATATCACGGCCTGTAATTTGATTCTGTTCTTCAACCCAGGCTATAAAGTCTGGGATAGAATAGCCCGCTTCTTGTTGATGCTCTAAGGCAATCTCCCATAAAGTGTCGCCTGATGAAATAGTGATAGTTTTATATTGATCAGTAGTAGAGTCTGTAGTTAATTGTATGTAAGCAAATGCTAGAAGCCAAGCGACGACTAAGAAAAGAATGGTGTACGAATTTTTCTTTATAAATGTACTCATTTTCAATTTCTCCTTTATACGAATATTCGTTCGGAATGTATGTTCGTTTTTATGATAATACGAACATACGTTTTAGTCAAGAAAAAATTCGAACTTATGTTTGTATATTTATATGAGTCATGCTATAATTGTTCCAAGAATTGCTAGACGAGGTGCGGTAAAAATGACAAAACTTTCTAAGAGGCAGCAAGATATTCTGAATTTTATAAAGGATGAAGTGAAAAGCAAAGGATATCCTCCGTCTGTAAGAGAAATTGGAGAAGCTGTCGGACTAGCTTCAAGTTCAACAGTTCACGGTCACTTAGCCCGGCTTGAGAGCAAAGGCCTCATTCGCAGAGACCCTACCAAGCCAAGAGCGATAGAAGTGCTAGAATTAGAGGAAGAACATATTCCTAGAAACGAAGTTCGCAATGTACCTATAGTCGGTAAGGTTACGGCCGGGATCCCGATTACAGCCATTGAAAATGTCGAAGAGTACTTTCCATTACCGGAAAGACTTGCACCGCGCGATGAACAGGTGTTTATGCTTGAGGTTATGGGCGACAGTATGATTGAAGCTGGTATTTTAGATGGTGACTATGTCGTAGTCAGACAGCAGCAAACGGCCCAAAACGGGGAAATTGTAGTTGCTATGACGGAGGACGATGAAGCAACTGTAAAGCGCTTTTTCAAAGAAAAAGATTTTATCCGATTACAGCCTGAAAATTCCACAATGGACCCGATTATTGTTCGGAATGTTGTGATTTTAGGTAAAGTGATTGGTGTTTATCGGCATATTCATTAATGAGCAAGCGCTATATAAAAACCCTATTCCCGAGAGTATTCGGATGAGTAGGGTTTTTTATTTGTTTGAGGGGTTTTATAGGCTTAGGTTCGTTGTCTTTGTTTGATGGATTTTAATATCTGGTCTATCGGTCAATTCCGCGGGTCTATCGGTCAATTCCGCGGTCTATCAGTCAATTCCGCCGTCTATCGGTCAATTCCGCGGGTCTATCGGTCAATTCCGCGGTCTATCGGTCAATTTCGCGGTCTATCAGTCAATGCCGCGGTCTATCGGTCAAATCTGCGGGTCTATCGGTCAATTCCGCGGGTCTATCGGTCAATTCCGCAGGGCTATCGGTCAATTCCGCGGGTCTATCGGTCAATTCCGCGGGTCTATCAGTCAAATCCGCGGTTTATCAGTCAAATCCGCGGGTCTATCGGTCAAAACTTGTTTCTATACGTCAATTTTCCATTCTTATCAGTCAAAAGTAGATTCTATGAGTCAAATCCCCGAGCCTTATACAAATTAAACCCTTTTTCATTCAGAACAAACTTACACTATTTCTAAAAGAATGATAGAATAGCTATAGTTGCAACTGCACCAGGGGAGGTTACTCATATGCCTGTTCTATGGATTCTAATTGGTATATTCGCTGCTATCTTAGTATTAGCAGGTTTACTAGACATTTATATTAAAAAAACCAATAAAAAGTTTATTCCAGACAGAAGACGAAAGGAAAAGGATCAGGCTCATTTAAAAGAAAATGATCCGCGGAGATTATTCTAATCTTCTTCCCTCTCTTCGCGTTTATAAATTAAAAAGCCTTGGTTAACTAGGATGAACTAGCTAATCAAGGCTTTTATTTTTAAATATAACAAACCCTCCATACCAGTGATATAGAGGGTTTTGCTTTTTTTAGTACATTTGCATATATTGTTCTCTTTCCCAAGGGTGGACTTGAGTGCGGAACATATCCCATTCAATCTCTTTTGCTTCAATGAAGTGATCTAAAATGTGCTCACCGAGAGCTGAAGTGATGATTTCGTCAGATTTTAGATTTTCAAGAGCTTGATAAAGAGTTGATGGAAGGTCAATAATTCCAGCTTCTACTCTCTCTTGTTTGGTCATAACATAGATGTTGCGGTCAATTGGAGCTGGAGCCTGTAATTTATTTTTGATTCCATCAAGACCTGCTTTTAGTAATACAGCCATAGCTAAGTATGGGTTAGCTGCTGGGTCTACACTGCGAACTTCAACACGAGTGCTCATTCCGCGGGATGCAGGAATACGCATAAGCGGAGAACGGTTTCTTGCAGACCATGCTACGTATACAGGAGCTTCGTATCCAGGTACTAAACGCTTGTAGGAGTTTACAGTTGGATTGGTAATGGCCGTAAAGTTCGGTGCATGCTTAAGAATTCCAGCGATGAATTGGTAAGCTGTTTCACTTAGTTCTAGCTTTCCATTTGGATCATAGAATGCATTTTCACCATTTCTGAATAAAGAAAGGTTGCTGTGCATTCCGCTTCCGTTAACACCGAATAGTGGTTTTGGCATAAATGTTGCATGTAAACCGTGCTTACGGGCAATTGTTTTTACGACAAGCTTGAATGTTTGGATATCATCACAAGCTTTAACAGCACTTGCATATTTGAAGTCAATCTCGTGCTGTCCTGGGGCTACCTCATGGTGAGATGCTTCGACTTCAAAGCCCATTTCTTCAAGCTCAAGAACGATATCACGACGGCAGTTTTCACCAAGGTCTGTTGGAGCAAGGTCAAAGTATCCGCCATTATCGTTCAAATCAAGAGTTGGTTCGCCTTTTTCATCCAATTTAAATAGGAAGAATTCTGGCTCTGGTCCAAGGTTGAAATCAGTAAACCCTAGCTCTTCCATTTCAGCTAGCACTCTTCTTAAGTTATTTCGAGGGTCACCAGCAAATGGAGTTCCGTCTGGATTGTAAATGTCACAAATCAAACGTGCTACTTTACCTTTTTCAGCAGTCCAAGGGAAAATAACCCAAGTGTCTAGATCCGGATATAGGTACATATCAGATTCTTCAATACGAACAAATCCTTCGATAGAAGAACCATCAAACATCATTTTGTTATCTAATGCTTTATCTAATTGGCTGATAGGAATTTCAACGTTCTTAATCGTTCCAAGAATGTCCGTAAATTGAAGCCTGATAAATTTTACGTTTTCTTCTTTGGCAAATTTTTTAATGTCTTCTCTTGAATACTTACCCATTCTCTTTTCCTCCCTTAATTGTAAGAAAGCTTATTTTTAGTGGAAAAATCTAGACATATCCCCTTGACGCAAAGATGCTGATTTTTGGAATCGTCCTGCATGGAGCAGCTCTTCACGGAGTAATCTGCGCAGTTCTTCGTCACTTAATTCTTTTTGGCTTTTATCTTTTGCCTTATCCTCTTCAATGGCCGAAGTTGCTTGATTCACTTCCAATAGCTTTCTGATCCCCGCCATATTGATTCCTTGATCTAAGTAATCTTTAATTTCAAGAAGACGGTCAATGTCATTGAGAGAAAAAAGTCGGCGATTCCCTTCCGTCCGAGCTGGTGAAATCAGTTTCTGTTCTTCATAGTATCTTATTTGTCTGGCGGTTAATTCAGTCAGTTCCATAACAGCACCAATCTGAAAAACAGGCATAGAACGTCGGATTTCCTTATTCGCCATATGACTTTCCTCCTCCCTTTCCTTTGATAGTTTCATTATATTAAAGTGTAATATAATATGTCAACAATATGTTAGATTTTCTCACATTATTTTTTCGAAGTATTTATCGATTTGGTGACCTTATAAAAAAACAAAAGACTCCCCGAAGGAAGTCTCCTCTTTCATTTATAATACCCGATCAATCGCATAACAAACGGCCAATTTCACATGCTCATACGTTAATCCGCCTTGTACATAAGCAACATAAGGCGGTCTGATTGGACCGTCAGCCGTTAATTCAAGGCTGGCTCCCTGAATAAAAGTTCCCGCTGCCATAATCACTTCGTCTTCGTATCCCGGCATATAGCTTGGATATGGTGTGACATGAGAATTGATTGGGGAAGCAAATTGGATCGCCTGACAGAATGCTACCATCTTTTCTGCCGAATCAAATTGAACCGATTGTATGAGGTCTGTTCTCTTTGCATCCCAAGAAGGTTCTGTCTTCATTCCAAATTGCTCTAAGAAGCAAGCTGTAAAAACCGCACCTTTTAAAGCTTGTCCAACCACATGCGGTGCGAGGAAAAAGCCTTGGTACATTTCTTGTAAACTATAAAGCGAGGCGCCTGCTTCTGCCCCAATCCCTGGAGATGTCAGGCGGTAAGAGCAAGATTTTACATACTTCTCTTTCCCGACAATATAGCCTCCTATTTTAGCGAGACCGCCACCTGGGTTTTTGATGAGAGAGCCTGCCATCAGGTCTGCCCCGACTTGGCAAGGCTCGATTTCCTCCACAAATTCTCCGTAGCAGTTATCGACAAAGACCACGATATCGTCTTTTATGCCTTTAACAAAATCGATCATTTCTTTAATTTCTGTTACCGTAAACGACGGTCGAACAGCATAGCCCTTGGAACGCTGGATTCCGATCATTTTTGTATTCGGCTTAATCGCTGCCCGGACAGCTTCATAATTGATTTGACCTTGTTCAGTTAGAGGAACGGCCTTGTAACTAATGCCAAAATCCTTTAAGGATCCGTCCCCTTCACCTCTAATTCCGACGATTTCTTCGAGCGTATCGTACGGGTTTCCCGTAATATACAGTAGTTCATCGCCTGGGCGAAGGATTCCAAACAATGCGATCGTTATGGCGTGCGTTCCGGAAATAATCTGTGGCCGGACTAGGGCAGCTTCTGCGCCAAAGACATCGGCATATATTTTTTCCAGTGTATCTCTCCCCATATCGTCATAGCCGTAACCGGTAGTCGGATTAAAATGTGAGTCACTTACTTTGTTGGACTGAAAGCTTCTCAGTACTTTATTTTGATTAAACAAGACGATCTCATCAATTCGTTTATGAATCGGTGCGATGGTCTGTTCAACCCGTTCGACCGTTTCTTTTATTTGTTTGCCATGTTTTAAATCTAAAAACATATTCTCTTACCTTTCTAGATGTGTAAATAGTGGATGCCATTCGGGAGCATAGCCTTTACAGCGGTATTCATCCTTCTCTTCATCATAAACAACCTCTTTTACGATGGTTTCCATTTTCAGCTGATTAATGGTTTTTCCCTGTTTACTCGAGAAGTTCATATCATATGGTTTCATTTCTGCCTGCACGAATTGCTGAATCGTGTGCAGGAGTAAATCTAAATCTTCTTTATGCAATGCACTAATGTGTAAACTGTTGTGTACAGTTAATCGTACAAAGCTCGCTGGCGAGGCATCTCTCTTATTATAGACTACAATTTCAAGAATGGTAGAGGCATCGAGCTTTTCCAGGAGCGATCGGACCGTTCTCTCATGCTGGTCGTAGTCTGGATGAGAACTATCGACAACATGTATTAAAAGATCCGCTTCCTTTACTTCCTCTAGCGTCGAACGGAAAGCTGCTACTAACGTGGTCGGCAAATGCTGAATAAACCCGACTGTATCTGTGAGTAATGCCTGAAAACCGCTTGGCAGACGCAGTTTTCTTGTTGTTGGATCCAGTGTCGCAAACAACAGATTTTCTTCCAGAGTCTCTTCATCGGTTAGCCTGTTGAAAATCGTGGATTTACCAGCATTTGTGTATCCAACTAATGAAATTTGGAATACTTTATTTTTCTTGCGGCGCTCCCGATAC
The DNA here is from genome assembly GCF_022808645.1 of Bacillus litorisediminis. Classification (GTDB taxonomy): domain Bacteria; phylum Bacillota; class Bacilli; order Bacillales; family JC228; genus Bacillus_BF; species Bacillus_BF litorisediminis. Next base: position 132,699 of record NZ_JAKZKT010000002.1, on the reverse strand, counting down.
CGTTCACGATGCTTTTTGATCTGTTCAAGCTGACGTTTTAAATCATCAATTCGACGGTTGATATGTCTTCGATCCGTTTCCAGCTGGGTCTCCCCCGGTCCTCTTGTCCCAATACCCCCTCCTAATCTAGAAAGCTGGGCACCCTGCCCTCCTAATCTTGGCAGCAAATATTCCAGCTGAGCAAGTTCTACCTGAAGTTTCCCTTCTTTTGACTTCGCTCTTCTTGCAAAAATATCTAAAATCAGCTGCGTTCGGTCTATAATTTTTGCATTTAGGTCTCTGGCTAAATTCCGTACCTGACTAGGAGATAATTCATCATTAAAGATAAAGAGACTTGGTTCGAGTTCTTCCTCTAAAGCCTGCAGTTCTGCTACTTTTCCTTTTCCTATGTATGTTGCATTGTCAATCCGGTCCCGCTTTTGGACAACCTCCATCACCACTTCAGCATTGGCCGTGTGTGCCAGGGACGCTAATTCTTCCATTAAATACTGAAACCTTTCATCTTCCATGTATGGCAGCTGGCATCCGACAAGTATCGCTTTCTCTTTGATTTCTTGAATTATTTGTATCAACTATACCCCTCTTTCTGATTTTGCGAATTTCTCTATGTTCAACGGTTTTATGGTATTCTGTAATCCCACGATTAATCTAATCATGAAAGTGATTGTACATCAAGTGGAATGGGTGTGGATACTATTATTTTTGCCGGATGGCATGAGGGGTTATAACTGATACTTGGGTTTGGCGGACGTTATTTTGGATTTTCGCGAGGTAAATCCGATTTTTGCGCACTCATTCAGTTTTTCGCGCACTTATTCTGATTTTCGTGCAGTATATCCGATTTTCGCCTATTCATTTCATGTTTTCGCGCGGTAATTCAGATTTTAGCCAGCCATTGAAATTGCTAAAAAAAGGGTTAGCCCCGTAAAAATGGGTCTGACCCTTCTCTTTAATCAATCATCATCTTCCTCAAAATGCAAATCATGACTGCGGATTGTCATCAGCTCTTGACGATCATATTGATTGTTAAGTAATAGTCTCATTGCTTGTGAACGGATGGAGCGTTCTATGATATTGCGAACGTATCGGCCGTTGGAAAAGGCGGATGGGCTTAAGAGTGATTTTTTCCATATTAAATGGTCTCTCAGCTTTTTTTCTGCCTCCAGACTTAATACGTATTCTTTTTCTTTTAACATTCGGTTTCCAATTTCCATTAATTCATCCACACTGTAATCTGGAAAGTCAATAACAAGAGGAAATCTCGATTCTAATCCAGGGTTTAAGGTTAAAAAATGCTCCATCTCCCTAGAATAGCCGGCTAATATTAAAATAAATTCGTGCTGCTTATCCTCCATGTGCTTTACCAGAGTGTCAATGGCTTCCTTCCCGAAGTCCTTTTCACCGCCGCGGCCCAGAGAATAGGCCTCATCAATAAATAATATACCTCCGATGGCTTTTTTGATCAGATCTCTTGTTTTCTGGGCTGTATGTCCGATGTATTCCCCGACTAAATCTGCACGTTCTGCTTCAATCAGATGCCCTTTTGACAAGACATTCATTTTCTGAAACAGCTTTCCAATCAATCTTGCTACGGTCGTCTTTCCAGTACCTGGATTCCCGCGAAACATCATGTGTAATGCCTGTTTTCCTGATTTAAGCCCGGCTTCTTCCCGCTTCTTATTGACGTATATCCACGCATAAATTTCTTTTATCATTTTCTTCATTTCGGTCATGCCTACTAAGGCACTCAGCTCTTCTTCAATCTCTCTTAATTCGGCATGTTCATTTTGCACAGAATGGGAGATTGTGTACTTTTTTTCAAATGGCGATTCTTTTAGATTCTTACGTTTCTGAGAATTTAACACGATGCTTATTTGACCATTATTCTTTAATCGAATTGGTTGGTCCAAAGCCTTCACCTCTCAATCTCTAACAGTATACGCTTACGATGTCAAATGGGTGACAAATGCCTATATTTAGTAAAAATGCTAATAGAACACACCTGGTATAAACAGGACCTCCCGTGTCCCATGATCTCCAGGGCAACGCTCTCCAAACTGCTTTACCAACCATGACTCAAAATGGCGCGTTTATACATATGTATTCAACAATGTCCCATTCCATTAAAAAAATCTGTCCAAAATCGGAATTTGTGAAGTTACTACTTGCAAAAATAAGGAAATGAATGATTGATTAAAACAACGTATAAAAAGTTATAAAGCCCTTCTTTCTGCAAAGAAGAGCTTTTACCATCTTTCTCAATAAATTTTAAAAGGTATGAGCTAAATCCTTAGCTCTTGCAATGGCTTTTTCTTTTATTTCTTGCGCCTTATCTGGCATGGCAGCATGACCTTCCACAAATAAGCCCTCGAATGATGGGACTCCATAAAATTTCATTATAATATTTAAATATCGGTGTCCCATTTCCATTTGAGCAGCTGGCCCTTCTGAATAAATACCTCCCCGAGCTTGGATATGTAAAGCTTTTTTATCAGTTAATAGCCCTACGGGACCTTGTTCCGTATATTTGAATGTTTTTCCAGCAACAGAAACTGCATCAATATATGCTTTTAAAACTGGCGGGAAAGAAAAATTCCATAAAGGTGTAACAAACACATATTTATCAGCGGCAATAAATTGGTCACACAGTTCAGATAGTCTGCCTACTTTTGCTTTCTCATCTGAAGAAAGCTCTTCAAAACTCTGCCCAGACCGGAGCTTACCCCAGCCATTGAAAACATCTACATCAATTTGTGGAATATTTTCCTTATACAGATCCAAGTTCACAATTTCATCATTAGGATGAACTTGTTTATAGGTATCGATAAAAGCTTTTCCAACGGCGATACTGTATGACTGAGTATCATCATGCGGATGAGCTGTGATGTACAATACTTTTGCCATTTTTTGAACGTCCTCTCTTTCATCCTTCTTTATTCTTTATAGTGTGTGTGGAAAATCGATTATATACTCAGCCTGAATAGATATGATTCGATTTCGGGTTTTGGCACTAATAGACTTTGAAAAGAAAAAAGGTACCTTTTTAGGCACCAATTTATTTCACTCAATTGTGTTTATATAAGGATTTCCGCTAATATTTTTCCTCATTTCTTCCGTAATTTCAAATGCTTCATTGCTAGATTCTTCATTCTCTAATTGATGATTGCTTTGAATACTTCCATCATAATGTAATGGTTTATTTTCCATGTGTAAGTTCCCCCTATCGATAGTAGTATATCTATCTTACTAGTTATGTATCCCTTTTAATAGAGTGTTTTGAAAAATAAGACTTTTTTATGATCGGCTCTATTTTTCATGATGATTTTTGGCATCCCTGTAAAGTATTTCGCAATATCGCTGGCCCCAGCTTATTAGTTTTCGAATTAGATACACGCAGTTCCACTCGTGTATTCGCAGGAATTCCGTAAGTAATCTCATCAAATTTTCCTACCCACGGAGATCCGCCAAACCAGCTTGGACTGTCTTCCTTTACAGGGTACATCTTAAATCTCCAGCTTATCACACCAGGTACTTGAGCGAATCCTTCGTATTGGTCAAAATCGCCGAATGAAGAAGGAGATGGCAGCCAATCTCCATAAATCCCTATACTTTCCCTCTCTCTAACTGGACTCATCGGTGAATCGGTATATGGCTTTTTTACTTTGGTAATCAAAGCAACACCCTGGGCATTGGATGTATTTTTAACTGAATGAAGAACTACGCTGCATGGATAGGTAACTTGCGCGGAAGTTTGTGCGTGAATCGTTCCCGGATTCGATGCCATTAGGATTGTTAAAAGGGTTACACGAATTACCTTTATTATCAGTCTGACCACCCCCAAATTTAGGGATAGTTTTGCAATCTGTTCTCTCAACATTCATTACTAGTTCTAAGTGCTAATAACTTTTCCAATTAATTTTGTAATGAAACAAGGAAAGCTTGGAATCATAGTATTATCGGTCTAAATAGGAGGTGTTACTATTGACAAAGCGTGATAATCGACATGGCAGTAAAAATCAAAGCTCACCAAGAAACAGCGGAAAATTAGACACTGAATTTGGCCAAGAGGCAGCTAGCGGAGATAACAGTAAAGGTAAACATTATAATTCGAATCGCGGCAGCAAATCTCACTTAAAAAATCCGAATAATCATTAAATGTAAAAGGAACCAATACGGTTCCTTCTTGATTATTACCCTCTTCTGGCGAACAACTTATCCTCCAATTTGGTTATGCATTTGTAAATGGTATTAAGATCATGAAACGGGATCGATCATTGCTTTATACCTCAGCTTCCACTACCCATAATAAAATTAACCCCAAGGTTCAGGAAGTAAGGTGATTGTTTCGTAAATTAAAATTCCAATTAACCAAACTAAAATGTATAAGGTTTATTTCATGATGGGACTTAAAAGGGGTATCAATTTAAAAACATCAAATTCACTGGAGGAATTAGAAAAGTATGAGGCAGAATCCTTGCCAATCGATTTCGTGAATTACCAATACCCGTTATATGTAAACTCCACTATGACATCAAAGGATATTTGAACAATCAATGGTAAACATCCGATATGGACAATTTGATTGGCTTTTAATCTTTTATTTGTTTTAAAGGCGATGAGAATAAAATGATAAATGATTAACCCCATTTCCTTTTTTTATTTAAAATACCGCATATATTACGTATTTATGCGACTGTTTCGTTGTAAATAGCGTGAACCCCTGTTTGTTTCAACGGGCATGTTTGCATGATTTCAGCTAGATCCTTTTAATTTCTCATATAAATACTGTACTCCATATAATAAGTAGGCTTTATAGTGTAGGTATATAAAAAATTGAAAATGATTTAACCGATTGAGACGTATGATTTTAAGCTTTTTAAGAACATCGATAAAAAGAAAAGCAAAGAGTCCATCAGCAATAGCATTAAGCAACACAAACTTTTTAAAGTTTCCGTACGAATATTTAAGCAACCACATCGAAAGAGGCATATAAGGGCCGATACTAAAAGGAAGTTCATCCTTTATAAAGGATCTTGGCGTATCATAAAACTTCCACCACTTCCTTTTATGTCCATACCAATGATTTATAATCTCGAAAATAACGATAACTACTCCAGCTAGAGAATAACGTTTTACATTACTCTTTCCTAAAAATAATAACGATAACCACGGGATCATTATTATACAGAGATTAAAAGCAAAGTGCCTCCTTGATACCATGATGAAATCACCTCACCCTATTTTTTTACGACACTTTTTAAAGTACCCAAATTTTTTTAAAAAAACGCACATCGTATTGTTAACCCTCACAAAAAAAAGCAAGTCAAATGACCTGCTTTTTTAAGGAAGTACAACCTCATTTAGCTTATTGAATGTGTTGATATGATGAGCTTCAATTTTATGGTTTGATATGGTATAGAGTGTGTCTTCGATATACATGATGCGTTGTACGCCTTTATCAAAATCCGGATAATAGCCCATTTTCAATGCATCTCCATCAGAGATATGTGTAATCTGTTTCTTTAAGGTGAAGCCATTTTCTAAATCTAATCCGTAAACAAAGGCACCTTGGAAGGTAAATTCACCATAGGCATCTCCCTCTGGATTCTTGATTCCATCCGGTAATTGATAAAGATTAACCGGAAATGCAATCAGATTTTTTTCCTTTGAAAAGAGTAAGGCTTTGTGGTTGTATAGCAGTTCTGAGTCAGTTCCCCGATCGCCAATGATTTCAACAAATTTTTCTTTTGGATTGTTTACATCCGTTATATCAAACAAGGCCATTTTCATTCCCTGGTAATAAGCAAAATCTCCTTTTGTAGCTTCTACAGCATCTTTACCAAAGCCAATAATATGGTTTTCATCATAAGGATGTAAGTAATCACTGTATCCTGGTATCTTTAATTTTCCTAGAATAGTTGGGTTATTTGGATCTTTTAAATCAAAGACAAATAGAGGGTCTACTTTTTTAAAGGTGACCATATAGCCTCGATCTCCCATAAAGCGAACCGAGTAAATTACTTCTTTTGGCGCAATATCTCGTATTTCACCTGTTTTCTTTAAATTCTGGTCTAAGATAAATAAATGATTTTTAGAAGGATTCGTCTCATCCCAAACTTCCCCTGTAGTTGTGGCAATTCGGAAGTGGCCATTGTGCTCATCCATCGAGAATTGATTTAAGATTCTTCCTTCGACTTCTCCTTCAGCGATAAATGTAGCCGTTCCGTTTGCTAATTTAAATTTAAATATAGCCGTATTTATATCAATAGCACGTTTAATCAATAACCCGCTTTCTTCATAAGTAGGTATGGTTACGTATAAATGGTCTTTCGATGCATAAAGATTTTGACTTGCACCTAAGTATGTCGATACCGATGCGGGTTTTTCATGATTGCTTAAATCTATGCCTGAAACTATGAGATAGTTCGGTTCGTCGAATTCAGGCAAGTAATAAATCTCGTCCCAATCGGAACGTTTGATTTCTTCACCTAACACACTGTCTTTGTAGGCGGGTTTTAATAGGTTTTCATCTACTGTCTCGTCCCTTTCTAATATGTGGACAGGAATATATTTATTAGAAACCACATACAAGCTATTCCCAATTTTACGGGAAGAATTATAGTGTCCTTCAATTTCCACTTCTCGAACCAGTTCTAAATTGTGACGATCCTTTAATTCATAAACTAATACCTTTACACCTGACTCTGGAAAAAAGTAAGGATTACTTTTGGCATCCGTTTCCATAGTTGGGTCGTTAAACCGACTATGACCAATCACGATCAGCTGCTTTTCATCTACATACAAATCAGAAGGATTAAAATCATCTTCATATTTTTGTTGATACACTACTTTCATTTCATTGGCAGGGTACACACTTGAAATGATCAATTGATTTTCTTTTATTTGGTACATGTAGGTTCCATCTGTTTTGATATGGTCTGCTTCATCCACGCCGTTCACCTGTACATTTGTGGTTGAGTAGTCAGCACCTGAAGAACCATCCTCACTTTCTGCACTTTCTGCGGTATCACTAGAAAATAAAATTGATATTTCGCCTCTATCTTTTTCTATATTTTTCATCATTTTTTTAAAAGCATCGAAGGAACCTACCACATTTAAAGGCTCCACTGATGGCTCTTTCAGTTGTTTTGATTCTGCTGTTTCGCGAGTCATCACTTCTCCTTGTTTATCCTGCGCAAATATAAATGAAGCTGCCATTCCAAAAACCAATATTCCTGTTAAAATCCAAAGTTTTTTAATCATCTACATCCCCTCTATTACATTTCTTATATGGATATAGACGATGTTTTTGGGAAAACGTCTCACTAAAGATGAGACGATCTCTGCTTTAGTTCATTTATTTGCTTGGTAAGCTCATTGAATTTCTTATCAAGTTCTGCGTATTCTCCATCCTTTGGAGTCATAAAGCTAAGCCTGCCTAATACTTCTTGTCTTTCCGTTTCCAGCTTTAAAAGCAACTCCTCCCCATTATCCCTTTTGACGGGAAGTTCATTCATGTGTTTCTGAATGCTCTGATTTGAAATAACAAGTTTGTGATTTGTTATTTTTTCAAGAAAATAGCGGTCATGCGAGACTGCGATTAACGTTCCATTATACTGTGCTAAGGTTTCCTCAAGCTGTTCTCGAGAAGGCAAATCGAGATGATTCGTCGGTTCATCCAAAATAAGCACATTTTTTTCTTCCAGGATATACTTCATAAGCTTACACTTTACCCGCTCACCCATACTCATATTTCGGATAGGTTCTGTCCATTGCGATGCCACAAAGCCCAGATGTTTCATCAATGTTTGGACTTTCCCTCTCTCCTCGTAGGTTTCTTGGAAAAAGAGCTGCTCGGGTGTTTGATCAAGCGGCAAATCAAACACTTCTTGTGTTAGATAACCAATATCGGCAGAGGGTGAAACCCAGACATCGCCTTCAGCTGGTTCCTGACCGACTATTATTTTCAGCAGGGTTGTTTTTCCGCTGCCATTTGGACCCAGTATGGCAACCTTCTCCCCATGCTGAATTGTGAAATTAACATTTCTAAAAAGTGTTGTTTTACCAAAAGACTTGGCTACATTTTTAGCCTCTAAAAACCTTTTGCCTACCTTGTTGTTTGATTTAATTGAAAAGCGGACTGTATATTCTGACTCAACCGGTTCTGCCTTAACTCTTTCAAGCTCTTTTTCAAGACGTTTTTGCTTGGATTTGATCTGAGCATCCATACGCTTCGCTTTTACTCGGTAATATTCTTTAAACCCTTCTTTTTTCGTAGATTGTGCATGTGCTTTGCTCGACCAAGAAGTCAGTTCCTTGATTTGGCCTTCAATCCGTTCCACCATTTTTTGCTGTTTTTCATACTCGCGTTGCTGTGTCAGTCTTTTTTGTTTGCGAAACTCCATATAGCTAGAATAATTGCCTTTGTGTTCAATCAGTTTTTTCCCTTCAATCGACCATATCTTCGTCGCAACTTCATCCAAAAAATATCGATCATGCGAAACAAATATAACAGTCCCTCTATAATTTTGAAGTTCAGTTTTGAGCAGATCTATACTAGATTCATCAAGATGATTGGTTGGCTCATCCAATAGCAGAAGGTCAGCATCCTTCGATAGACCCTTTGCAAGTCGCGCTTTCAGTTTTTCCCCGCCACTTAATACTGCGAATAAATGGATTGGTACCTTCCATTTTTCAAGCAATGCGACTTCTCTGGGAGTCAAATTTTCAAAAGAATGTGATTCGGTTTCTTGTTCGACCATAACTATATTCAAGTTTGGCTGAAGCCATTGAATAGTTCCATATGTCGGAGCTAGCATCTTGTTAATCAGCTGCAGCAGCGTAGATTTCCCGGCCCCATTTTTCCCAATGACACCGATTATGTCTCCTTGCTGTACGCTGGCATTTACCCCTTCAAATATAGTAAGGTCCATTACTTCATAGCTAATGTTTGATAATTTAAATAGTTCCCTCATTTGCCTGATCCCCTTCTTGAAAGGGAGAATTAAAAAATCCTCCCTATTTAATAGGAAGGATTAGCCGTACCAGTCCAGCATGAAATAAGCTATTTCATCAGAAGTAGCACTTTAAATTTATAAAGATGGGCAGACTAATCCTATTTTTGTGTGATTTGAAATATACGATTTCAAATGTGATAAATAAGATTAGTCAATCATCGTCCACCCATCATTCCTTTCTGGCATTCGTATTATAAGTATACACAAACCCTGCTGCAAATACAAAGTAAAAATCCCTTATTTTTGATTTTGAATAGATCTTAGCGAAATAATAAAAAGGATGCTCCTGCTGGAACATCCATTCGTATTTTGATCCGATCGGATTAAGCTTCCGTTTCAATGGTTACATTACGTTGCGGGGCGAAGGTTGAGATTGCATGCTTGAATACAAGCTGCTGCTTGCCTTCAGATTCAAATAAAACTGTAAAGTTATCGAATCCTTTAATATATCCCCGAATTTGAAATCCGTTTAATAAAAAGACGGTTACTGGGATCCCTTCTTTTCGTAACTGATTCAAAACTTGATCTTGAATATTAACCGGTTGTTTCATGGCCCTGCCTCCTATTCTCTCTCTGCGAAGGTGTTTTTCGCTTTTGTTTTATGTATTCGCTCCAAGTTTCAGCTTTCCTGCAAGATATTGTGAGATTTCCTCAATTTTTTTCTCAATTGCGGAAATATCGGTCATGTCAAACCATTTGACATCAAGCTGATTGCGGAACCAAGTGAGTTGCCTTTTTGCGTAATTTCTAGAGTTTTTCTTTAATTTTTCTACAGCGTGCTCTAAATCAGCTGTTCCATCAAAGTATTCATACAGTTCTTTATAGCCAATCCCCTGAACAGACTGTGTTCCGCGAATCCCCTGATCATACAGCTTTTTTACTTCATCTAATAATCCAGCTTCCATCATGGCATCAACACGCTGATTTATGCGGTCATACAAAAGATCGCGTTCCATTGTCAGACCGATGATCGCTGCTTGATACAAAAGCTGATTGGTTTGAGACTCCTTCCACTCTGAAAAAGCTAGCCCTGTATCCAGATAAACCTCTAGTGCACGAATCACCCTTCTTATATTATTTGGGTGAATGACATCAGCACTTTTAGGATCTACCTCTTGAAGCTTTTGAAATAAAGGCGCAATTCCCTCTTTTTCATATTGGGCATAAAGCTTTTCCCGCGTCTCTGTAGACGATTCCTCTTGAAACTGATAATCGAATAAAACCGATTGAATATACAGCCCCGTTCCTCCAACGATGAAAGGAAGTTTTCCGCGTTTTTCAATTTCCGTGATTTTCTCTCTTACCAGAGCTTGAAAATCTGCAACTGTAAAAGAATCCTCTGGGTCGCGAATATCAATTAAATGATGCGGAACCCCGTCCATTTCTTCTTCCGTCACTTTAGCCGTTCCAATGTCTAAACCGCGGTAAATCTGCATGGAATCGCCGCTAATGATCTCGCCATTCCATCTCTTCGCCAGCTCAATACTGACTTTTGTCTTCCCAACGGCAGTGGGGCCGATAATGACTGCAACTTTTTGCCGTTTGTCCATGTCACTTGTTCCTTTCACCTGAGTCTACTGACTCAAACATCCTCTTATTATAGACGGTAAGAGGTATTTTTAAACATTTTGTCGAATGAACCAATTTTAATTGATTCGATATTTCTTTCAACTCAATCAAAATACCCCTTACATCACCCGCTTAAACATTTTTTCCAATTCATAGGTTGTAAATTTAACGATGATCGGTCTTCCATGCGGGCAAGTAAACGGATCACTGGCATAACGTAAATCATGAAGCAAGGTTTCAATTTCTTCCTGCCTTAAGTAGCGATTTGCTTTGATTGAGCCTTTGCAGCTCATGAGAATGGCCGCTTCCTCCCGGATTTTTTCGATGCTGATTTTATTCATATTTAATAGTTGTTCAATCATTTCCTCAATCGTTTCTTTTTCTTCTCCCTTTGGAAACCAGGTAGGGTGAGAGCGAACAATGAAACTGTTCATGCCAAACTCCTCTAGAAACACCCCGACAGCTTCTAATTTGTTTTGGTTTTCTTTAATTTTGATGAAGTCATCAGGAGCGTATTCCAGAGTTAAGGGGATCAGGAGATCTTGAACGTCGTTTGCAACCTCTTGGACTTTGACTCTATAAAATTCGTATTTCAGCCGCTCTTGTGCCGCATGCTGATCAATTAAATAAAGTCCCTCGTCATTCTGAGCAATAATATAAGTTCCATGAGCCTGTCCGACATAATAAAGCGGCGGAATTCTAGGACTTCGAACTTCCAGATTTGAGGCAGGGAGCTCCTCTTCCTTCTCATTTCTCCATTTAGTCGGTTCCTCTGTTGAGGTATCCAATGTTCTCTCTGCTTCTTTAACAAAATCCGGTTGAACATCAGTCTCATCCACAACTGGATGAATCGATCCCTTACCAGGCTCTTCTTTGCTGCGTCCGCCAGCATCCACTGAAGTATGAATGGCAGAGTAAATGCCTTGTTTTGCATTCCTCTTCTCTTCCTCCATACCTATATCCAAATCAATCGTTGTTTGAACGGATTTCTGTTCCCGTTTTTCCATCACAGAAGCGGCGGAAGGAATCAATGTTTCTTTTCTCCATTGACCTCGGATTGCAGCCGTTATTTGTTCCATTAGTTCTCGTTCTTTGCTGAAGCGGACCTCAAGTTTCGAAGGGTGGACATTGACATCGACTAATATTGGATCCATTTTTATATCTAAGAGACAGATTGGAAAACGTCCGACCGGTAAAAACGTGTGGAATCCGTCTAAGATTGCTTTTTGGATCGCATGATTTCGGATAACACGTCCATTCACGATAATGGTCATATAGTGTCGCGAAGCTCTTGTGATTTCAGGTTTTGCCATGTATCCCTTTACTTCAAAGTCTAAAGAGGATGCCTGAAATTGAACCATATTTTTCGCAATTCCGACTCCGTAAATCGAAGCTAACACCTGCAGCGGATCCCCATTTCCGCTTGTCTGCAGTACTTTTTTATCATTATGTACTAAACGGAATGAAATAGTTGGATTACATAGAGCAAGGCGGCTGACTACATCTGTAATATGACCCAGCTCTGTATGTAAGGTTTTCATATATTTAAGGCGGGCAGGAGTGTTATAAAATAACTCCTGCACCGATAGATCGGTTCCCTTTCTTGCTCTGGCTCTTTCAAAGGAGACCACTTTTCCTCCTTCTAACACCACTTCTGTCCCTTCAGTTTCAATTTCCGAGCAGGTTTGAAGGGTAACTTTAGATACAGAAGCGATACTTGGAAGTGCCTCGCCTCTAAACCCAAGGGTCCGGACGCGGAACAAGTCGTCTTCGTTATGAATTTTACTGGTCGCATGACGTTTAAACGCAGTTAAAACGTCCTCATGTTCAATCCCGGAACCATTATCAATAATACGGATTTCTTCAAGTCCTGCCTCTTTGACAAGGATGTCTATGACGGTACTCCCTGCATCTACTGCGTTCTCGACAAGCTCCTTCACCACAGAAGCAGGCCGTTCTACCACTTCACCAGCTGCAATTTTATTGGAAAGTGCGTCTCCGAGTTCGTGTATTTTTCCCATCATAGGACCTCCTTTATGGTCAAGCCTTTGTCATTTTCTGCAGTTCATATAAAGCGTTCATCGCATCAAGCGGTGTCATTTGCATCAGCTCTAATTTCTCTAGCTTTTCCAGGATTAGCTTTTGTTTTTGCTGCTCCTCGTCACCAACGGTCACATCAAAAAAGGATAATTGCGTCTCTTCTGGTTCATGCGTTTTCGGTTCTTTTACAATAGCTGATACGGTTTCGTCTTTATTTTCAAATGCGACAAGAATTTCACGTGCCCTTGTAATCACTTCGTTCGGAAGCTCAGCCAGCTGTGCAACATGAATTCCGTAGCTTTTATCAGCAGCTCCCTCTCTCAGTTTATGTAAAAAGACAATATTCCCTCGTTCTTCTGAAACACTGACATGGATATTTTGCAATTTAGGCAGTTTTTCAGCCAGAACCGTTAATTCATGATAGTGTGTTGAGAATAGGGTCTTGGCCCCAATGTGATCATGAATGTATTCAATCATGGCTTGAGCAAGTGCCATTCCATCGTACGTCGAAGTGCCGCGACCAATTTCATCAAATAATATCAGACTGTTTTCCGTTGCTTTGGTTAATGCATTTTTGGCTTCGAGCATTTCAACCATAAAGGTACTTTGGCCAGAGACTAAATCATCTGCTGCTCCAATTCTCGTAAAGATCTGGTCAAAGATTGGCAGTTCGGCAGCATCAGCCGGAACAAAGCAGCCGATTTGTGCCATAATTGCCGTTAGCGCAACCTGTCTCATATATGTACTTTTTCCGGCCATGTTTGGACCAGTAATTAATAAAAGCTCCCTTTCCTGGTTCATGTAGCAGTCATTTGGAACGTAAACCTGCATTCCCAACACTTTTTCCACAACCGCGTGACGCCCGTTTTGAATGATCAGCTTCCGGTCCTGGCTAAAAGTCGGCTTCACATAATGGCGTTCTTCACTGACTGTCGCAAAGCTTTGCAGACAATCAATTTCACTGATTGCTTTCGCAAGTGTCTGTAAGCGCGGAATGTACGTTTTTACTTCTTCGCGAATCGCTGTAAAAATATCGTATTCGAGTTCAACGCTTCTTTCTTCTGCTTCTAAAATCAAAGCTTCCTTTTCTTTTAATTCAGGTGTAATAAACCGTTCTGCGTTGGTTAAGGTTTGTTTTCGCTCGTATTGTCCCTCTTTTAACAGGTGCAGGTTTGCCTTTGTTACCTCAATATAGTAGCCGAACACACGGTTATAGCCTACTTTTAATGACTTAATCCCTGTTTTTCTTCGCTCTTCCTGTTCCAGTTCAGCAATCCAGCTTTTTCCGTTTCTGCTGGCTTCGCGGTATTGATCAAGTTTCGGATGATAGCCGTCTTTAATCAATCCGCCTTCCTTCACTGATACTGGCGGGTTTTCATGGATTGCTTTTTCTAGAAGATTATAAACCTCTTCACAAGCATCAAGGGAAGCCTCCCATTTATTCGGTGATGACAGAATCCCGAGAATAATAGATTGAATCTCAGGAATTTGTTTTAAAGAATGCTTTAATTGGATAAAATCACGGGCGTTTACATTTCCAAAAGCTATTCGGCCAGCCAGTCTTTCGAGGTCGTAAACCTTTTGCAATTTTTCGCGGAGCTCCTGGCGTTCAAAGAACTTTTCTTTTAAAAGCTGGACAAACTCCATTCTCTCTTGAATTTCGTTTAAGTTAGTGAGCGGCCGGTCAATCCACGATTTCAATAAACGTCCGCCCATTGCTGTCATTGTTTCATCCAAAAGCCAGAGCAAACTGCCCTTTTTATCTTTTGCACGGATCGTCTCTGTTAACTCAAGATTCCGTTTTGAATACTCGTCCATTTTTAAGTAATGCTCAGTTTGATAGCGTTGTGCCTCTTGAATATGGTCTAAGCTGCGTTTTTGCGTTCGATACAAATAGCTTAATAACCGGATTACGGCCGTTTTTTCTTCTGCACGCGTCAATGCCGAAACCGTGGATTCAAATTTAGTTTCATCATCTAATTCGTTTTGCAGCGAGATGGTCACACCATAACGTTCTTGTAAAACAGTAGCCCATTTTCCAGCGAATTCATCAGCCACTACCATTTCTTTTATACCAAGCAAGGCACATTCATTAAAGCAATCTTCTACCCGCTCCAATAAAGTAACTTTTAATTCTCCTGTAGATAAATCACTGTATGCAAACCCAAACGTATGACCAGTCTGATTGATGGAAGCAATATAGTTGTTTTCCTTGTCGAGAAGCGTGTGGCTATCCATTAAGGTTCCAGGTGTAATCAGCTGGACGACTTCACGTTTTACAACACCTTTGGCCAGCTTCGGATCTTCGACTTGTTCACATATTGCGACTTTATATCCTTTTTTTATAAGCTGTTCTATGTATGATGCCGCTGAATGATAAGGAACTCCGCACATCGGAATTCGTTCTTCCGAACCGCCATCGCGCGATGTTAAGGTGATTTCTAATTCTCTGGAAGCTTTAATGGCGTCCTCAAAAAACATTTCATAAAAATCTCCGAGGCGAAAAAAAAGAAATGCATCCTGATAATCTTTTTTAATCTCTAAATACTGCAAAATCATCGGCGTGTAAGAAGCCATCTATATCACAAAACCTTTCTTCTCTATCAATCTTTTACATTACCCCATTATATCATAGAGATTGGGATGCAATCACGGTTTAGAAACAGAATAGCTGCAACGAAAAAGAAAACTTGCCGGTTGGCAAGTCTGGAAAAAGTATTTATTATTTTCTAGTTTTGATTTATACCGTTTTTGGGTGTTAAATGGCAATTATGGCCTCACTTCTGCCTCCAAAACTTTTTCCGCATCCATAAGCGGGCGTAATCGTTCTTGCTGGGTTTGAAGGGCAATTCCGTCAATGTGGCGCCGGTCCATCATAAAGCCTTTAGTTTCATAGGATTGCAGATAAGGAGAAGGTCCAACTGAACATAAGATCTTAAATCCGGACTCAAACAGATAGTTAAATTTATCCCCGCCTGTATCTGGTCTGCTTCCGTATGGGTAAATATAAACATTTGTTGGACCAACTAGAGATTCAACCTCTTGCTTCCATCTTTCTGTATCCTGGACGAACCGGTTGTAATCTACTTTATTTGCATCTAAATGCCCCCAGCCATGGGAGGCGAATGTCCAACCGGTTTCTTTTAAACGTCTGATCACTTTTAATGCATCTGCTTTTTCCTGATGGTAAGCCGGGCTATTAACCTGATTCGTTCGGTACCCTAACACTCCTTCATATCCTGTTAAGGCAATTAACCCTTTTGCTCCTCTAAACGAGAAATCAGGGTGGCTTTGCACAAACTGGTCTAGGATCGGAACAATCGCGTGATCATATGAAATCAAATCTTCGCCTTGCGGACTTTTCGCATAGGAAGCAATTGTTCCATTTTCATTAAGCACCAGTTTATAAACATTCCCATTTTCCCTCATATAATCGTAATAATTCATATCATCAATTGAGAGAATTAATGGTTTTTTCCCCTCAGGCAGTTTCAGTTCTCTCCGTGTAATAGATTGATCCCCATTTATTTGAAACAGTTCGTTAATGTCTATTAATATATAGTTATTTTTATAAAGTTCATTCAGTACTCTCTTAAATTCATTGACGGTTACAAAATAATCATTATATCCTTGAGCCATTGCATCTCCGTCAAAAGCCAGTTCAGGATAGACAATGAGCGGGTGGAAAAAGATATGTTCAACCGGACCCTCGTAATCTACCAATTTGACTGGTTCGTTATTTTTTGCAGGCGGCTTGGATGCATCATTTCCCATTTCATTTTGGCCATCTTCTTGATTGTCAGGTATTGGAGGCAGCGGATCCTCTGGCCACTTTGGAATTGCATTATTTTTAGGTGGTTCTATGATACGGTTATCCGTGTGAGGCTGATTATCCATTCCCTGTATTGAACAGGCTGATAACCCCAATAGCAGTACCCACACTATTACCTTTGTAATTAATTTCATGAAAAATCCCCCATCCCTTATTCAAAAAATAAGACGTATGAGAGACCTTTATGTTACAAAAATGTTATTAATAAAACTAGCCGGCCAGCTAACATTGAGGCAAAGACAGAGGGGCAGTTGCACTTACAAAAAAAAACTAGGAAGTAATCTCTTCCTAGTGTGTTATTCTTCTTCAGTTCCAACCAAAAAGTCAGGGTTCAATTCTTCAAATTCTTCATCGTCAACATCAAGTTCCCAGTCGTGGTCGTCCTCTACGCCGTCCGGATTAATGGCAACAGCGATTTTGGTTTCACCCACTACTTCTACAAGGAATTCTCTTTCGGCATTAACGATAATCTTATTGCCATTTGGCGAAACAACTGCTTCTACGCAATTTGGCTGTTGAAGAACACGGGCAATTACTTGTTCTTCTCCTAAGACGTCTGGATCCCGATACTTAAGCTTTATGACATCCGTGTACGGTACTTTTGCAGAACATACTTCCGTTTTTGTATTATCAGAATGGGAATACCAACAGTTAATATCATAATGTCCGCTAACCTCTACCGCATTGCCAGATTTCTTTGCTGAATACGTATGGTTTATGATCCAGGCACCTAGAATGCTCGACGGATTTTTAGCTGGGCTAACCGTATGATTGGACTGGGTAAACTTGCGTCCTTTAGCAACGACAGCCTTCGTTATAATCTCTCTGTATTCTGCCATGCGAGCGATACCTCCTCTAGTCTTTTCATTTCATCCTATGCGGGTCATTAGACTAGTGTGCGAATATTTCTTCGTTGAATAAAAGGAAACTTTAGATTAAACGAATAGGCTAAGAACCACTATTACATACTATGCAGGTATGATCTGAGAATGTGCCTAGAAAAAATTGTGACGATAAAAAATCAGAAGATCTGCGACTTTAGAAGGTTTTTGTTTTGGTCAAAATGAAATCATAACCACCCGTGAAACGGGTGGTTTGTTCTGCGGCTGAAAGCCTTTGTTACTGGCCAGCCCCTCAAGGGGCTCTGAATAGTTCGCCAACCGCACTACTTTTTCGGCCAACCCTAAAAGGGTTTCTCCTATCTCTTTTTGTTTTTTCTTTTTGTTTCTTCCCCTGTAAACGGATCTATAAATTCTTCCATACTCAATTGGTCTGCGACTATATCATCTTGTATTTGATTTCGAATGTACTCTTCAATTACTTTCTTATTTCTCCCTACTGTATCTACATAGAAACCTCTACACCAAAATTTTCTGTTGCCATACCGATATTTTAAATGTGCATGTCTATCAAATATCATTAAGCTACTTTTACCTTTTAAATACCCCACGAATGATGAAACACTTATTTTTGGCGGGATACTCACCAGCATATGGATATGATCTTTACATGCTGTTGCTTCAATAATTTCTACACCTTTTCTTTCACATAACTGTCTTAGAATCTGTCCAATATCTTGTTTTATCTTTCCGTATATGATTTGTCTTCTATATTTTGGTGCAAAGACTATGTGATACTTACAATTCCATTTAGTATGTGCTAAACTGTTTATGTCAGATGACATAAGGGTCCCTCCTTGTTACATAAATTTGGTTGGCGAACCGAAATTTATTGTAACACCAGGAGTGGGCTTTTTTTAATACATCGCTATAAGCTTTCCGGAACCATACGCCTAGCGTATGGTTTTCATTTATACAAAACAAGAGAACCGTCCCTCTGTTTCGGGACGGTTCGGTTTGATTATGAATGTTTGACGGCGGATCCGGTTTCACCTCTGAGGAGGTCGCCGCCTGTGGATTCAATGATTTTATTGGTGACTCTGTTAGAAATGGTATGAGCTACGACCTGAAGCAGCTCATTTACTTCTACTTGTGAATTCTTAAATTCCTGAACAATTGGAATTTCGTCTATTTCTTTTTCGAGCTTTTCGATTTTTTCTTCTACCATTTGTAAGGCCTTTTCTTTGCCAAAGTGCTGAAAATTAACAGCTTGCTTTTGCAGGCTTTTAATACTAGCAATCATTTCACGCACCTTTTGGTTTTCGTTAATTTGAGCTTCAGCACGCTTGAAGAAATCCACTTCTTCAGTTTCGGAAATCATATCGGCCAATTCTCTGGCACGAGCTATAATATCATCTTTTGTATATTTCGCCACTTTACTTCACCTCAACTGCTTCCATACTTTCGACCATTTCACCATCAAGTGTCCATGTTTTCGCTTCTTTGATGCGAACTTTAACCAGTTGACCAATCGCTGACTTCGGTCCTTTGAAATTAACCAACTTATTTTTGCGTGTATATCCGGCTAGGACATCAGGGTTATTTTTGCTTTCCCCTTCAACTAACACTTCAACGATTTGCCCTTCATACTTTTTCATAGCCTCAGCAGAAAGTTCATTAACTAATGCATTTAAGCGCTGCAGACGTTCTTTTTTCACTTCCATCGGAACATTGTCCTTCATTTTCGCAGCTGGTGTACCTTCACGTGGTGAGTAGATAAAAGTATAAGCAGATTCGAAGCCTACCTCTTTATATAGGGAAAGTGTTTCTTCAAACTGTTCATCCGTTTCATTTGGGAAACCGACAATAATATCAGTTGTGAGTGCAACATCTGGAATGGCTTTTTTAATTTTAGCGACTAATTCCAGGTATTGCTCACGTGTATATTTTCTTGCCATAATTTTAAGGACATCACTGGATCCAGATTGAACTGGAAGATGAATATGCTCAACCAGATTTCCTTTTTTCGCTAATACTTCGATTAAATGATCATCAAAATCACGCGGGTGGCTGGTTGTAAAACGAATACGCGGAATATCAATGGAACGCAGCTCATCCATTAGATCGCCAAGACCGTATTTCATATCCTCAAAATCTTTGCCGTACGCATTGACGTTTTGACCAAGAAGCGTGATTTCTTTATAGCCTTGAGCTGCTAAATGGCGAACCTCTTGGATAATATCCTCTGGACGGCGGCTTCTTTCTTTACCGCGCGTATACGGTACAATACAATACGTGCAGAACTTATCGCAGCCGTACATAATATTAACCCAGCCTTTAATTTGGCCTTTTCTGACTTTAGGAAGATTTTCAATGACATCTCCCTCTTTTGACCAAACCTCAACCACCATTGCTTTTTGCATATACGCTTCCTTTAAAATATGAGGAAGACGGTGAATATTATGGGTACCAAAAATCATATCCACATGCTGATAGGATTGTAAAATTTTATTAACCACAGACTCTTCTTGTGACATGCAGCCGCAAACCCCAATTAACAGGTCTGGCTTTTCTGTCTTAAGCGCCTTTAAATGCCCGAGTTCTCCAAACACCTTGTTTTCCGCGTTTTCGCGAATGGCACAGGTATTTAAAAGAATCACATCAGAATCTTCTACAGTATCGGTTGCTTCATAGCCCAGTGCCATAAAGATTCCTGCCATGACTTCTGTATCATGCTCGTTCATTTGGCAGCCATACGTTCTAATATAAAATTTCTTGCCATTTCCCATACCGCGGAATTCTTCTGGAATCTTGAAGTCTTTGTGATACTTGACTTCTTCCTTCCCTCTTCGTTTGGCATCCTTTAAACTTGGCGGAATATATACAGATTGAAAATACTTACTGTAATCCTTCTCGGATTTTTTGTCCTGAGGCTTTACAGTAGCTACTTGTTGTCCTTCAACTCTTTGCTTCTCATTCATGATGATGACTCCTTTCTTCATGAGTAATCAAAAACCTATTTCTACACATTACTTTAGTATAAAGGTTTTTGGGGGCTTAAACAATAGGGGAGACTACGGGATAAATGGCAAGTTGGTGAATCAAAAAGATTGATATAGTCGATAGGATTGGGTTGTCGTCCGATTGCATAAGGTTTTGACCAATCAAGGCGGGGTATTGACTCGCAGAATACGATGTTAACCGATAGTACCGTATTTTGACCGATAGAATTCAATTTTGACCGATAAAAGCTGATTTTGACTGATAGAACAGACGATTTGACCGATAACATTGCATTTTTGACTGATAGATATCCCGATTTGACTGATAGAACCAGGATTTTGACCCATAGAAACAAATTTTGACTGATAGAACGTGTGTTTGACTGATAGAACGCGATTTTGACCAATAGACAACGGCTGAGCTGCTACTGTGGGAACTGATTGTCTTTATCAGCTTAGTAAATTGCACATAACAATCAAAAAGCTTTAGAAGGCTTATGGCCATCTAAAGCTTTTTGGTTTACATAAATTCTTTTACAAGTTCCTGGAACATTTCTTCTGACAGATGCAAATCCTCTTTTACCAATGGTGTTTCTTTATAGCCTGGGACTAAGTCCTGATAGGATTTTTGCTCTTTGTTTTGATAGATTAGTCCGGTTACTAATCCATTATATTTCATTAAAATTTGCATCGCTTGCTCGCGGTTAGAAGGATCATAGTCTTCAATGCTCTCGAGTTTTGTGAGATTTTCTTTATACCAGTCATAGGTGTTGATTTTGTTATAGGTGACACATGGGCTAAATACATTAATCAGCGAGAAGCCTTTGTGCTGAATCCCCGCTTCAATTAAAGCGGTTAACTCTTTCAGATCTGTGGAAAAACCTTGCGCGACAAAGGTGGCTCCTGCTGTCAGCGCCATTTCCATTGGCGATAGTGCCGGTTCAATCGCTCCCTCCGGTGTCGATTTTGTTTTAAACCCAGAAGCAGAGCGCGGAGACGTTTGTCCTTTGGTCAGTCCATAGACCTGGTTATCCATGACGATATAGGTAATATCGATGTTTCTTCTGATGGCGTGAATGGTATGCCCCATTCCGATAGCAAAACCATCTCCATCACCGCCTGATGCAATGACGGTAAGATCTCGATTGGCCATTTTTAAGCCTTGGGCAATTGGGAGACAGCGGCCATGAATCCCGTGAAACCCATACGTGTACACATAACCTGAGATCCGGCCGGAACAGCCGATTCCAGATACTAACGCCATATCCTCAGGCTCAAGTCCTAGATTGGCCGCTGCCCGCTGAATCGCCGCTTGTACAGAGAAATCACCGCAGCCGGGACACCAGTTTGGTTTGACATTATTGCGAAAATCTTTGAAGGTAGCCATTATAACAACTCCTTACATGCTTCATATACTTCATGCGGCAGAAATGGATTTCCGTCGTATTTGTTAATCTGGCGGATTTTTTCGGCTCCGCCCACATTCATTTTGATAATATTAGCGAGTTGTCCTGTGATGTTATGTTCAACGACTGCCACTTTTTTCGCTTTGCTTACTACTTCCGCTACTTCCTCCGCCGGAAATGGATGAAGCAGGCGAATATGGGCATGATTGACTTTGATTCCATCTGCCTCTAAGCGTATCTTGGCCTCTTCAATAACCCCTCTTGTTGAGTTAATGCCAATCATTAATAGATCCGCTTCTTCATGTGGAGTGTCCTTATACACTGGTACTTTGAAACGGACGTTCTTTAATTTTTTCATCCGTTTATCCATTTGTTTCTTCCGATTTGCAGCAACTTCAGATGGTTTACCCGTCTCGTCGTGCTCGACTCCTGTTACGTGGAAAATTCCATTTTTCGTTCCAGGCAGTACACGTGGAGAAATTCCATCATCCGTCAATTCGTATCTTTTAAAATATCCTTTATTTTGAAGCTCTGGCAGCTCTTCATTCACAAGCTTGCCGCGGCGAATCTCTATTTTTTCTAAAGAAAGCGGCTCAACGGTTTGCTTTCCTAAGGAGAGCTGCAAGTCTGATAGAAAAATAACCGGGCACTGATATTCTTCTGCTAGATTAAAAGCTTCTGCGATATCGTAGAAAGCCTCTTCCACTGTACTCGGTGCCATCACGATCTTCGGAATTTCACCATGGCTTCCGTAAATCATCGCGAGGAGATCGGATTGTTCCTGTTTGGTTGGGAGTCCGGTCGATGGTCCGCCCCGCTGTGTATCAACAATGACCAATGGAGTTTCCGTAATTCCCGATAAACCGATTGATTCCATCATTAGAGACAGCCCGGGTCCTGCTGAAGCAGTAAAAGCTCGGACCCCGCCATAATTTGAACCAATCGCCATTGTACAGGCAGCCATTTCATCTTCAGTTTGGATAACGGTTCCTCCTACTTTTGGCAGCTTTTTAATCAAGTATTCCATAATCTCCGACGCCGGTGTTATCGGATATGCCGCCATAAAACGGGCACCGCCAGTCATGGCCCCTAATGCAATCGCATCATTTCCGATCATGAATAACCGCTGCTTGCCATCAGCTGGATCCAATTTTAAAGTGCCGTTAGAGCTCCCTAGCTGTTCATGCATGACGTCATAACCCTTTTGAATCGCTTCCATATTTTTGGCTACCACTTGCTCGCCTTTTCTGCCAAAAATCTCATTCACTACATTTAGAAAAACTTGCGTATCTAAATTTAACACGGCACAGGTTGCTCCAATTGCAACCATGTTTTTCATAAGAGCTGTCCCAAGCTCAGTAGCAATCTCAGTAAAAGCGACTGGATATAGCGTGGCCTTGCAATCTGGTGGTGCAACTGGATTAAACTTCACGTCTGCAATAATAACCCCTTGGTCATGCAATTCATGATAGTTTAAATCAATCGTTTCCTGATCAAAAGCAACTAAGACGTCTAAATCATCTGCAATCGTACGAACCGGGGTTGTGCTTACCCGAATTTTATTGTTCGTATGGCCACCTTTAATACGGGATGAAAAGTGTCTGTACCCATATAAGTAATAGCCTTGGCGGTTCAGGGCAATCGAGAATATTTCACCTGTACTTTCAATCCCTTCCCCCTGCTGACCGCCCACTTTCCATGATAATTGTTGTACCATGATTAGACACTCCTTTAAACGAAACGGTTAAGTTGATTTTTTCATTCGTTCCTAAAGCGAAAGTAAGTGCAGTGGTGTGAAAATGCTTCCTATCCCATTATACTGAAATTCGTCAATATTATAAATATTTTGATATTTTATAAGACAAATTTTTCATGTTTTACCTAACCAGAATATCACTCACTTCTTTAAGAACATCGTAAATGCATAAAAAACCTGCTTGCTTATTATATGCAAACAGGTCCCCCAGAGCCCCCTAAAACTATTTAACGAGGTTCTACAATTAGTTTAATGGCTGTTCGTTCTTCGCCATCAATTTGAATATCTGTAAAAGCGGGAACACAAATTAAGTCTACTCCGCTTGGAGCTACGAAACCTCTTGCAATGGCTACCGCTTTAACTGCCTGATTTAAGGCCCCAGCACCAATTGCTTGAATTTCCGCTGCTCCTCTTTCTCTCAAAACACCTGCAAGTGCACCAGCTACAGAATTTGGGTTTGATTTAGCTGAAACTTTTAATATTTCCATTACCTTATGCCTCCTTGTATTTTCCGTGAACATTGCCCGAGTTTTTCTATATGGATGCCTATAAATCATTTCATTGCTACTATATTCACCCAATAACCCGCATATGCCAGCTTGGACAACATTTTTAATAAGACCTGTAAATTTTTGTCCCGCCTGGGATCTTACACATCTATGTTTAGCAAAATGAATATCTTAAGTTGAAACCAATTTCGATACGGAGGAATCAGCATGGGATACTATGTTACCGTTGAGCCAGATGTTAACTTATATGTTGAGGATTTGAACCCAGGCGGCAGCAAGACTATTGTGTTTGTTCATGGTTGGCCGCTGAACCATAAACAGTTTGAATATCAGTTTACTATTCTTCCATCAATGGGTTATCGCTGTATTGGTATTGACTGGAGAGGTTTTGGCCATTCAGATAAACCGATGAATGGCTATAATTTTAACAGACTGGCCGATGATATCTTCACAGTTGTCCGAACCCTTCAATTAGACGATTTTTCGCTCGTTGGCCATTCTACGGGCGGTGCGATCGCCATTCGCTATATGTCCCGGCATAACGGTTATGGAGTATCGAAGCTTGTCCTGATTGACGCTGCAGCTCCGATTGGCTTTACAGCCGAAACGGCAAATAGACTTCTTAACGAGACCTTAAATGACCGCCCTAAGATGATGCAAGGAGTAACAGATACCTTTTTCTTTCAGTATATAACGAGACCATTCTCCGACTGGTTTATTCAAATGGGATTGGAGGCAGCAAGTTGGTCTACTGCCGCAGTCATTGTATTACTGAGAGATGAGACGCTGCATGAAGATCTTCCAAAAATAGTAACTCCTACTCTAATTGTTCACGGTATTCATGACAAAGTGATTCCATTTTCGCAAGCTCAAGAACTAAATCAAAAAATTAGAAACTCCCAGCTAGTTCCCTTTCAATTTAGCGGACATGGGCCATTCTGGGAAGAACGTGACAAATTTAACCAGCTGTTGATACAATTTATATAGTTGAAATTTTTGGGAGGGATTAGAAGTGAGAAAACTGATGAAATCATCCAAAGATAAGTCCTTATTTGGGGTGTGCGGAGGAATAGCAGAGTTTTTTGGCATTTCATCTCTTGTCGTCCGGCTCATATTTATCATTACTTGTCCTGCTTCTTTTTGGGTGTATATCATTCTTGCAGCATCATTAACAGAGAAACCTTCACTATAATCATTTAAAACTTTTTCTTTAAATAACAGGTTATTTATATTCTTGCAATAAAAAAGAGACCACAATTGGTCCCTTATTTTGTTGCAATTGGCACATGAATTCTAATTAAAATATGGGTGATCATCATTAATCAGAATCCGCTCCATTTTCTTGCCTAATCCGGTTTGATCATCAAGATCAATCACAACAGCACTGAGCTGAGTCCGCCCTGATTTCGGAACCTCAAAACGAACCGGCATCGCTGTTAAAAACCTGCGGAGTACAGCTTCTTTTTCAACTCCAATGATTTCGTCATAGGGTCCTGTCATTCCGACGTCTGTCAAATAAGCCGTCCCTTTCGGTAAAATCCTTTCGTCTGCTGTTTGAATATGAGTGTGAGTCCCAACAACTGCAGAAACCTTTCCATCGAGATACCAGCCCATTGCGAGCTTCTCACTGGATGCCTCTGCATGGAAATCTACAAAAATATATGGTGTGGCTTCACGCGCCTTTTCCACTAACTTCTCTGCGGTTCGAAATGGATCGTCAATAGCCGGCATAAAAGTACGACCTTGAATGCTGATGACTGCTACCTTTTTGCCTTGATGCTCAATAATTCGCAAACCCTCTCCAGGAGAACCTTCTGGGAAATTAGCGGGCCTTACCATTCTTTTAGCATCATCAATAAAATCAAAAATTTCCTTGTTATCCCATGTATGGTTTCCGAGCGTAACCGCTTGTGCGCCCCACTCGAGAAATTGATTATAAATTTTTGAAGTAATTCCTTTACCTCCAGCCGAATTCTCACCATTAATAATCGTAAAATTTGGCTGGTATTGATTCTTTAATTTGGGGAGAAATTCTTTGACCATGTCCCGGCCGAGAGAGCTTACCACATCCCCGATGAATAAAATCCGCATAGGTATTTCCTTTCTAGCGTGAATATTGTCTATTCCATTCTACCACAAATCAATGGAATTTTATGCAAGCTTTTCATGCAATAAAAAAGAGCTGAAACAAGTCAGCTCTTTTATTTTGCGTATTCAACGGCTCTGGTTTCACGTATAACGGTAACTTTGATATGACCTGGATAATCCAGTTCATCCTCAATCCGTTTCCGAATATCACGTGCTAAGCGGTGAGCACTGAGATCATCGATTTGATCTGGTTTGACCATGATTCTAATTTCACGGCCGGCTTGGATGGCGAACGCTTTTTCAACCCCATCAAACGATTCAGGAATTTCTTCCAGTTTTTCAAGTCGCTTAATGTAATTTTCAAGCGTTTCACTTCTAGCTCCTGGTCTGGCAGCACTTAATGCATCGGCTGCGGCCACCAATACGGCAATGATAGATGTAGGTTCAGTATCTCCGTGGTGAGAAGCAACACTGTTAATGACAACCGGGTGTTCTTTATACTTCGTTGTAAGTTCTACCCCAATTTCAACGTGGCTTCCTTCCACCTCGTGGTCAACTGCTTTCCCTATATCATGCAGTAATCCGGCTCTCTTCGCTAGAGTGACATCCTCGCCTAGTTCGGCTGCTAATAAACCTGCCAGATTCGCAACTTCGATCGAATGCTTAAGGACGTTTTGTCCGTAAGACGTACGGAACTTAAGTCGTCCCAAGATCTTCATAAGATCTGGATGGAGCCCGTGGACACCAACCTCGAACGTTGTCTGTTCACCAATTTCACGAATGTGCTCATCAACTTCCCGTCTCGCCTTGTCTACCATTTCTTCAATCCGTGCTGGATGTATACGTCCATCTTGAACAAGCTTTTCTAGTGCAATTCGCGCTGTTTCACGCCGAATTGGGTCAAATCCGGATAAAATAACCGCCTCTGGTGTATCATCGATGATAAGATCAATTCCTGTAAGTGTTTCCAAAGTTCGGATATTTCGACCCTCACGACCAATGATCCGACCTTTCATTTCATCATTCGGCAGATTTACGACTGATACGGTCGTTTCAGCAACGTGGTCAGCTGCGCAACGCTGTAAAGCCAGTGAAAGAATTTCTTTCGCCTTTTTATCGGACTCTTCTTTCGCTCTTGTTTCGCTTTCTTTAACCATGAAAGCAATATCGTGAGCAAGTTCGGCTTCAATGCGTTCTAGAATGATAGCTCTCGCTTCCTCTTTCGAAATGTTAGAGATTCGCTCGAGCTCTGCTTGTCCTTTACGCACCATCTCATCCACTTTGCTCTCCATCTCTTCAATATGCTGTTGTCTTTGATTAAGAGAATCCTCCTTCTTTTCTAATAATGCTTCACGTTTATCCAACGTCTCATCTTTTCGATCTAGATTCTCTTCCTTATGGAGCAAACGATTCTCTTGTTTCTGTAGCTCACTTCTACGCTCACGAATTTCTCGTTCTGCATCCGTTCTAAGCTTATGAATTTCATCTTTTGCCTCTAGCAAAGATTCCTTTTTAATAGCTTCAGCTTCACGTTTGGCATCTTCAAGAATTTGGACCGCCGCATTCTTTGCTCCAGTAACTCTCGCTTCATAAATGTTTTTGCGTAAAAAGTAGCCAACAACACTACCAACGAAAAGGCCAAGCAAAATGGAGATGATTGTTATGGCATCCATCACTTCACCTCCCCTTGCTATGAACTTGTTTCAAATTTCATACATGTCGGCATGTACACTTTCAAAGTTTCTTACATTTTTCAGAGTTAGGCTTATATTTATGGAAATAGTAAGCCCCTAATAATTTTATTCGTATGATCCCAATCGGTGACCTAACGAAAAAAGTTGAAAAATATACATATTTATTGTAAATCTGCGGTAGATTGATGTCAAGCTATCCCTTAAGACCTATATATAAATCGACCGATTTTTCAGACTATTCTACTATTGACACCCTTTGTTTTATATAACATTGCAAAAAAACACAAGGACGAATCCTTGCGTTTTAAACTCCGAATTAAAATTCGAATTGTTCTTGTCCTTCTTCATCAGGAGCCTGATTTGAATCCAATCCATAATGTTCACGGATCTTTTGCTGGATTTCATGACGAAGCTCAGGATTTTCCTTCAAAAATTGTTTTGCATTTTCACGGCCTTGTCCAAGACGATCATCATTATAGGAATACCATGAACCGCTCTTTTGAACAATATCGAGTTCGGAAGCGATATCAATGATTTCGCCCTCTTTAGAGATTCCTTCTCCATACATAATATCGACGTCAGCTGAACGGAAAGGCGGAGCCACTTTATTTTTAACCACTTTAATTTTGGTTTTGTTACCGACAATATCATTGCCTTGCTTTAATTGTTCGGCACGGCGCACTTCTAAACGGACAGAAGAGTAGAATTTAAGGGCTCTTCCGCCTGGGGTTGTTTCTGGCTCAATCTATAGATTTACTATCTCTATAGCGTGGACTATATCTTCATCTCCATAACTGGAGAGCCTTGCACTTCCAGCAGCAGCCTATCCTCTGCTGTACCCTACTCGATGATACAAAACTATCTCTTTCGGTAGTCTCTAGACCTTCCATACAATTCGTATGGCTTGGCACGGTATTACCCTATAAAACTTAGAGGGCTTCACCGTTAGCACAAAGTGTAAGATTCACTTTGCACACCCCTAGGCAATCGGGTTCACAAGGTTTTTTAACATGCTATCACTAGCAAGGGAAACCCAGAGTGAATTGATTTCCAAACATAACCCCAACCTTCTCACGAATTTGGTTAATAAAGATTGCAATGGTTTTAGACTTGTTAATCGCACCGGACAATTTACGAAGGGCTTGAGACATGAGTCGGGCTTGTAACCCAACGTGTGCATCACCCATCTCGCCTTCGATCTCAGCTTTAGGAACCAATGCAGCAACTGAGTCAATAACGATAATATCAACGGCACCGCTTCGGACTAACGCTTCAGCAATCTCAAGAGCTTGTTCACCTGTATCAGGCTGAGAAAGAAGCAACTCGTCGATATTAACTCCGAGCTTTTGAGCATAAACCGGGTCTAGGGCATGCTCGGCATCAATAAATGCAGCTTGACCGCCGGTTGCTTGGACTTCTGCAATTGCATGCAACGCTACGGTTGTTTTACCTGAGCTTTCAGGTCCGTAAATTTCTATAATCCGGCCGCGGGGATATCCACCTACCCCTAATGCTACATCTAATGCTAGCGATCCACTTGGAACGGTTGAGATTTTTCTGTCCGTTTGCTCTCCTAATTTCATAATAGAGCCTTTTCCAAATTGCTTTTCTATTTGTTTTAAAGCCATTTCTAAGGCTGCTTGACGATCGTTCACTCTACTTCCTCCAATCATTCAATCTAATTACTACTATACCTGTTTTCATATAATTTGCCAAGCAAAAAATCGAACATTTATTCGTACTTTTTTGAAGGATTTTTTCTTGTAAAAACAACTTTTCACCTGTTGAAGATAGAAAAATCTATCAGAAAAATGATCTAAAAAATTGTTTCAATTAAAAATCTGAAAATATTTTTATAAAAACTTCGTGCAACTAATCATTTAGTTAACCATAATTTTACAGTTGCGCGATTGGACCTTGTTTTCGCGCGTATTTCTTAAAAGTTGCGCGCATTTTTGAATTGTTGCACGTATTTTCGTGATTTTGCGCGATTCCTCTGTGAAAACACTAATATACCGTTTCTTTACCTTACATAGATAAAGAAAATATGATAAAAACCATTAAAATTTAATAAAAAACCAGCAGTAATAATTGCCCAGTCCATAAAATTTTAAAAAACAGCTTAAAAAACCTTTTAATAAAAAAAAAAACGGTATGATTGTCATCATACCAATTCTTGATTTAACCATGTCCGAAGCTGGTGAGCCCCGTGTTTACAGGCTCTGATGCGAATAATATTCCGGTGTCCAGTCAAACTTAATTTTACACAATCTGTGCTTCCGTCCTTGCTTGCCATTCCGATAAAGACGGTGCCAGGTACTTTTCCTTCTTGCAGATCTGGGCCTGCTACACCGGTGAAGCTTAATCCGACATCACTGCCTGTCGCCTTCAATACGCCAGCTGCCATTTCAATTGCACACTGCTCGCTGACAGCTCCATGAACCCGTAGTGTTTCAGGACTGACTCCCAAAAGCTTTTCTTTCACTTCATTTGTATAGGAAACTATGCCGCCAACAAAGGTTTTGCTTGCACCAGGCATTTGACAATACTCTCCTTGAAAAAGTCCGCCTGTCAGGCTTTCCGCACAAGCGAGAGTGAGTCCTTTTGCCTCTAAAGTTTTCTTTAACTCTAAAAATAAATTCGTATCATCATATCCATAAAAATAGGAACCTACCCGACTTTGAATTTCTTTTTCAACTTCATCGAGCATCGGGATTGCTATTTCCCTCGTATCTGCAAAGGCTGTCAGTCTTAAAGTTACTTCACCGTCAGAAGCTAAAGGTGCGATGGTTGGATTCGTTTGCCTGTCGATTAAATCTTCCAATACTGTTTCAAGCTGGGCTTCTCCAATTCCAAAAAAACGCAGCACCCTCGAGTGGATCATCATTGCCTTGCCTGCGATTTGCAGCAAGGCTGATTGAACATAGTTTGTGAACATTGGTTCCATTTCTTTTGGAGGGCCGGGAAGCAATATCACATGGACACCGTTTTCGCTTACCAGCATCCCTGGCGCCATTCCGGTATCATTGGGAAATACGTGGCTGCCTTCCAACACAAGTGCCTGCTTTTTGTTATTCTCTGTCATGGTTCGGCCGTTTCTTGAAAAATAATTTTCAATATATCGAAGTGCCTGTTCATCCATTACAAGGGAACGCCCCAATACAGAAGCAACCGTTTCTTTTGTTAAATCGTCCTTTGTGGGACCTAAGCCTCCCGTTAAAATAATCAGGTTAGAGCGTTCCATCGCTACTTTTAGAGCCTGTTCCAGGCGGTTTGGATTGTCACCGACCACACTATGATAATAAACGGATATCCCCATTTCCGCACATTTTTTTGAGATAAATTGAGCATTTGTATTGACGATTTGCCCTAACAATAGCTCGGTGCCGACCGCTAAGATTTCTCCTTTAAGCACATTCATCAGTCCCTATTTTGAATTTAACAGCACATACCGATTTTTATAAAAATAATCCCAGCCAGACCAAATCGTAAAAAATAACGCTACCCAAAGTGCAATCGTTGCAAATGGAATGTGAATCCATTCAAATGGGAGGTTATGCAATAACAGCGCAGAAATTGCAATGATTTGGGTCCAAGTTTTAATTTTCCCCAGCATATTGGCTGCGACGACTTCTCCTTCACCCGCTAAAACTAATCTTAAACCAGTTACTGCAAACTCGCGGCTAATAATGACAATCACAATCCAAGAAGGAGCATAGCCTAATTCAACTAAAATTATAAGGGCAGCTGAAACCAATAATTTATCCGCGAGAGGGTCCAAAAATTTTCCCAGATTTGTTACTAAATTTAATTTTCTCGCATAATATCCATCCACCCAATCTGTTGTAGAAGCCAGAATAAAAATAAGAGCTCCCACAAAATGAGAAACCGGAAGTTCGACTTCTCCCAGATGATAGGTTCCCCACGAATTACCCATGTACATGACAATCATAAAGATGGGGATTAAAAATATTCTCGATACTGTAATCTTGTTAGGTAAGTTCACCTGAGTATCCTCCTATATTTGAAGAATCATTGTCCATATTTTCTCTCATTATTATAATGATAAATCCCTCAACTACCAAAGAATTTTATAATAAGAGAAAAAATAGCCATCCTTCGATGACTATTCACTCGTTCCTTCAAATTGAATGATAATGTTTTGAGTCATAGTTTGATCTGCAGGGATTTGGTATGATAGCGGCATTCCATTCACAGAAATTTTAGTGTCTGGAGCATAGCCAACACGAATTTTAACCGGACTATTTTGCGTTACATCATAAGAAATCGTATTTCCCTCTGTCAGATTATCAGCATAATAGACCGTATTATCTGCACCAGTTATTTGGATCCATGTTCTCCCTGTAGAACTGACTTCTAATGTAAATGTCTCAGCATTTTTTAATGCATAAGAAGCGGTATCACCGCTCACTCCAACATTTTCAATTACGGGATCTGGCTCAACCGGCTCTTCAGGTTCTGCTGGCTGCTGGTTTTCTTCGTCCTCAGCAGGCTGCTCCTCGTTGCCCGTATCTTCAGGCTCTTCCTCAATAACATCGTCATTAACCCCTGCATTTTCTTCTGGAAGATTTTCATTTTGTGAAACCGTATCCCCCGGGTCTTCACTAGCAACCGATTGGACAATATACCAAATCGCAAATACCGCGCCAATTACAAATAACCCTACCAGAAGTTTAGGGAATAGCACAAAAACCTTGGAATCCTGGGCAGATACTGTTTTCCTTGTTTGTACCCGTGAAAGCTGTTCCGGTAGGTCCTCATGATGACTGGAAGGAATTTCATTTGCATAGACATTAAAAACCTCTTCCGGTTCAAGTCCAACCGCTTCAGCGTATTGTTTAATAAAGGCACGCACATAAAAATTACCCGGCATTGGGGCGTAGTTACCTTCCTCGATTCCTTTTAAATATCTTTTTTGGATTTTCGTTATTTCTTGTAAGTCCTCAAGAGACAATCCCTTTTCTTCCCTCGCCTCTCTCAGACGCTTGCCAAGCTCTGTCACCAATACCACCTGCCAAATTTTTAAAAATCAAATCCACCGAAATCAGGATCATCAAAAAGGTTAGTTTTTTGAACAAGTTCGTATGTAATTTCTTCGTTCGGATCATTTCTGAGTTCGATAATATAATCAAAATCTTCGAGATTATATTCTGTATTTTGAACGAAAACATCAGGGTGTTCTACTACTTTTACAGCAGGAAGGCGCATTATTTCCCTAATTAATTGCCAGTGCCGTTCATTCGCCCGTTTAGTTGAAACGATTCCATCTAAAATAAAAATATTATTTTCATTGTACTCGTCCTCAATCAGCTGGCTGCGGATGGTTTGTTTTAATAAGGTTGAAGATAAAAACAGCCATCTTTTATTGGCACATACGCTGGCGGCTACAACAGATTCTGTCTTTCCAACACGAGGCATTCCGCGGATTCCTACTAATTTATGTCCTTCTTGCTTGAATATCTCAGCCATAAAATCAACGAGCAAACCAAGCTCGTCACGAACAAACCTAAACGTTTTCTTATCATCTGCATCTCTTTGTATGTATCGGCCATGTCTGACAGCTAATCTGTCTCTTAATTTTGGCTCGCGAATTTTCGTTACTTTGATTGTATCCATCATCATCAGAATGGATTCTAACCGCTCAATCTGCTCCCGGTCTTCTGCTAATAAAAGCAGGCCCCGTCTCCCCTCATCGACACCGTTTATTGTCACAATGTTTATAGAAAGCATCCCGAGTAAAGACGCAATTTCACCAAGTAAGCCTGGCCGGTTTTTTTGGATTTCGTATTCAAAGTACCATTCAGTTTTTTCCATCTATACCCCCCACTTCTCCCAATGTTTATTTGGAAGGTACAACCACTTTATAAGACTATAATATATGATTTTATTTCAATATGAAAGGAAAAATGAAAATTCATTGTCTGATTGTCAAGATTTTTGTCGAATTTAGTGTAAAAAACTGAAGAAGAGAGGGGGAATCCTCTCTTCTTAATGTTGCGTTCCGTTATTTTGCACCAGCTTAACCATCATATTTGCAATTGCATGTCTTTCATCAGGAGAAGCAACAGACCAAAGGTCCGCTAACACTCTTTCCTGTTCATTCTTTGGGTCAACTTGTTTTGCCAAATATTCTCCAATTTCATAGGCAAGATCTGAAATTACATTATTATCCATACCTTCTTGCTTTGCATGATTGAGACGGTCTCCAAGGAAATTTTTCCATTGGTCCCAATTTTCTAAAACAGACATGGTTGATATCCTCCTTTTCATATCTTCAAGGATTATTTTGTATCGCTTCGCAAATAATATACATCCATTTATGGAAATTTTAAGTGTACCAACCACCGTTTACCTTTAAGACCTCACCAGTAATATAAGAGGCTTTGTCTGAAAGCAAAAAGGCAACAGCCTCTCCAACTTCTTCAGGTGTTCCCATCCGTCCAAGCGCAATTTCATTTTCAAGCGCTGCCTTTTCCTCTTCTGATAAAAATTCGTTCATCCGGGTTTGAATCACTCCAGGAGAAACAACATTCACGCGTATCCCGCTTCTGGCAAGCTCTTTACTTAAGCCCTTCGCAAAAGCGATTTGTCCGCCTTTCACAGCAGAATATACGGTTTCTAAAGCAGCCCCGGTTTCGCCCCAGGTTGAAGCAATAAAAACGATACTGCCTTTACTTTGGTTATAAAGCTTTGGAAGGAGCGCCTGTGTTAACTTAATGGGGGAGCTCAGATGCAAATCAACTAAAAAATCTATTTCCACTCTATTTGTATCAATCAGAAGCTTGTTTAATTCCTTCCCTGCACAAAAAACAAGGGCATCCAGCTGGAAGATCGACGAAGCCATAAGGTCAATTCCTTCCTCTTTACTTAAATCAGCCTGAATCGGAATATATTCCTGATTAAACTCTTCTAATTCCTGAAGTAAAGTGTCCATTCCTTGTTGGTTTTGAAAATAATGTAAATATAAATGATATCCCTCTTTAGCAAGCTTTTTTGCAATTGCCCGTCCGATTTCCCCGCTTGCCCCTGTAATTAATGCCCACGTATTCATACTTTCCTCTCCTCAATCTCGAAACATAAATGTCAATCGGAATCTGTGGTCCTGCATTTCGGAACTTAGTGTTCTTTTTCGATCCTCAGAACTTGCTTTTCGAAACTCAGTCTCCGATTTTAATAACTCTGCATCCTTTTTCGGAACTCAGCACGCATTATTACGGACTCCACACTCATCCGAACTCAGCACCTGTTATTCCAGACTCAATCCATTATTCCGGACTCTGCACGCATTTTCAGAACTTATCTTCTACTCTTAATCAGCTTTCAACCTATTCCCTATTATAACCAAAAAAGCACCCTAAAAAGAGAGATTCTCTTGATAGGGTGCTTACCTTCTGTTATGCGTTTTGCATCGGCAGAACATGGCAAGCGGAAATTCTCGATTCTTCAAAAAGTTCAGCTGCGACCTGCTTAATATCGTTTATTTGAATCGACTCCAGAACATTCAGTACAGTAAACAGATCCATGTCATTAAACCGATAACGGGTAAATTGGTTCGCAATAAACTCTGGTGAATTCATCGCCCGTAAAAAACCGCCGATTTTCTTTTTCTTCGATCGGTTTAAGGCTTCCTCTGTTAAGTTAACACCGGATTTGGCTTGCAGCAGAATATCAGTCAGTGCCTTCCGCAATGCTTCGGCATCTTTTGTATCGCTTCCAACCAGCGCGAAGCCATAACCCCGTTCATGTGAATAATCATAAGAAAAAGAATCATCAATCAATCCTTGCTCATACAAGCTCTTGTAATTTTCACTGCTCTTTCCAAACAGCATATCCATTAAAACCTGGACTGTTTGTTCGTGTTTTTGCAGCGCTTCTCCCGTAATCTCAGTCTTCAAATCCTTAATGCCAACCATGCATTTTTCAGATTGGACATTCATATGAAGTACCTTTACTTCCTCTGCCACCGAATCGGGCTCCTCGTCAAACTGTCTTTGAATCGGCGGCAATTCCTTGTATTCTTTTTTTGCCTGGTTGTTTTTAATCAGCTCAAGTGTCTGATTCGGGTCAACTGGGCCAACTACAAATAACAGCATATTAGAAGGATGATAGAAGGTTTCGTAGCATTCATATAAATCATCCTTGGTGATCTTAGCAATAGACTCCACTGTTCCGGCAATATCGAGCTTCACCGGATGATTGTGATACATGCTTTCAATTGCTCCAAAATATAAACGCCAGTCCGGATTATCATCGTACATCGTAATCTCTTGCCCGATTATGCCCTTTTCTTTCTCAACCGTTTCTTCTGAAAAATAGGGTTCCTGGACAAAATCAATTAACGTTTCGAGATTTTGCTCCACATTACTTGTGCTTGAAAACAAATAGGCTGTTCGAGTAAACGTTGTGAACGCGTTGGCAGATGCCCCTTGCTTGCTAAATTGCTGGAAGACATCGCCATCTTCTTTTTCAAACATTTTATGCTCTAAGAAATGGGCAATCCCATCAGGAACCTTTCGGAACTCTTCTTTTCCATGCGGGACAAAATGATTATCAATTGAACCATAGTTCGTTGTAAAGGTCGCATAGGTTTTATTAAACCCTGGTTTTGGGAGAATGTAGACATCAAGCCCATTGTCAAGCTTTTCATAATATAGCTCTTCTTGGAGCTGTTGAAACGGTATTTTCTCCATCTACGCTTGCTCCTTTCCGGTTAAAAAATAGATCGTATCAAGTTCCAGCTTTTTCGCTGTGTTGACAATTTGTTCCTTTGATACTTGATCTGTTTTTTCTAACCAATCATTTAATAAAACGGTTTGTTTTGCGACCACATTGTGATAAAGTACCTCGATCATTCCCCGCGGTGTATCAATCGTCTCAAGCATTTGATTACGGATCACTGCTTTTGTCTGCTCGATTTCCTGATCAGAAAAATCGCCGTCTTGCATGGCTTTAACTTGTTCTTTGACAATCGAAACCGTCTGATCATAGTTTTTCATATCTATACCTGTCATGATTAATAATAAACCCTTATGGCTTTCAAGCCGGCTCGCAGCATAGTAAGCAAGGCTTGCTTTTTCACGGACATTAATGAAAAGCTTAGAATGAGAAAAGCCTCCTAGCAGCCCGTTCATAACCTGAAGTGCGTAGTAATCCTCGTCTCCATAAAATATATGAGTCCGGTAGCCAATATTGAGTTTCCCCTGTTTGACATTTTGAGGCTCCTTGACCTCTTTGACTTCTTTGCGGTCGGTACTATCCCGTCTATTGATTAATTGAGGTGCCCGATTTGAAAACTGAAGCCACTTCCCGGCAAATTCTTGTACCCGTTCAACCTCGACATCTCCGACAACAAATAAATCTAGTTCATCTTCCGTAAACGCCTTCACATAATACTGATATAAAGAACTTGGGGTAATTGCATCAACATCTTCTTTAAACCCGTTTAAAGGAAGCGAATATGGTTCATCCTTACACATTTCTTCGACTAATCGGACTCCGGCATAACGCATTTTATCATCATAGACGGCTTCAATCCGCTGCTTTAAAGTCCGTTTTTCCTGCTCAACGGTTTGCTTGTCAAATGCATCATTTGTAACAAGCGGTTTTAATAAAATTTCTGAAAGCAATTCAAATGCCTTCTCAAGAAGGGGGGTTTGATCCTTTAAAAACTTTTCATTGGCGATATCGATTGAAAAGGTAATCACATGGTACTCGCCCTTTTTGGCTAAATCGACATAAAGACTCGTACCGTATAGCTCATCTAGATAGGATCTTAGTTTAGTGGTCGTCGGGTATTTTTGAGTACTGGCCTGCAAAACATAAGGTAAAAGAGCCCGAATTGTAATATCCTCCCGTCTTAGAGGAGCTTTCATTTTAAAAACTAATGTATTCGTTTTAAATTGGTCCGCTTTCACTACATGTAAGCGAAATCCTTTGCCTTCCAAGATCTCTTCATGTAAGACTGACATTCATTAACCTCCTGTCCTTCCACTCATCGTATCATTCAAAAATAGTGTAAGAAATTTGTAACTATACTATACATCTTTGGCCAAACCTGAAACAAGTATCTGGAATGGGAGGATAAGATTGGATGTTCACCTTTTCAAAGTTTAAACCAGCAATGTCCTTCATAAGGGGGATGACGGACACTTTTTATGAGCAAAAAAGTCAGTCATAAAGACAATGATGGACTTTTTTCGAGTTTTGACCAGCAGAAATGTCCTTTATAAAGGGGATGATGGACTTTTTTAAAGTTAGCTCCAGCAGAAGTGTCCTTCATAAAGGGGATGATAGACTTTTTTCAAGTTTAGACCAGCAGAAATGTCCTTCATAAAAGGGGATGATGGACTTTTTTTGAGTTTTGAACAACAGAAATGTTCTTCATAAAGAGGATGATGGACTTTTTTAAAGTTAGCTCCAGCAGAAGTGTCCTTCATAAAGGGGATGATAGACTTTTTTTGAGTTTTGAACAACAGAAATGTTCTTCATAAAGAGGATGATGGACATTTTTAAAGTTTACTCCAGCAGAAATGTCCTTCATAAAGGGGGATGATGGACATTTTTCAGGTTTGCACCAGAAGAAATGTTCTCTCTTTGGCTCAATCTTTTTATCTGAACTTATACACTTCAACAAACTCAATAAAAAAAGGCCAACTCCCAAAAAATCAAGAGTTAACCTTTTCATTCAGCAAACCTTAACGTTTTCCTTTAATATAAGGCACATTTAAAGCTTTTGGACCTTCGTATCGGCCAATGAATCCGGCCAAGGCGATGATCGTTAGTACATATGGTGCAATCAGCAGGATGACAGATGGAATATTTTCGATATAAGGGAGCGATGGCCCTACTCTGCTTAAAGACTGGGCAAAACCAAAGAAAATTGCCGCCCCAGCTGCACCGATTGGGTGCCATTTTCCGAATATCATGGCGGCAATTGCCATAAAGCCTTGTCCGGTAATCGTTGCGTGACTGAAGTCATGAGAGATTGTTTCCGCAAAAACCGCTCCCCCAAGACCTCCTAAAAGACCGCTTAAAAAGACCGCCAAATATCGCATTCTTGTTACATTAATTCCCATCGTATCAGCTGCCATTGGGTGTTCTCCTACAGCTCTCAGGCGAAGACCAAATGGAGTGTAGTATACGACAATCCAAACCAAGATAGCTAGTCCAATAGCAATGAAGGATGTCCAATATACTTTCGTAAAGAACAAATCTCCAATAATCGGAATATCACTTAAAAATGGTATGTTCGTTGAGTAGAATGGATCACTAATCCGATCCGTTTGCCCTTTTCCAAACACACTTTTAATATAAAAGAGACCAATCCCAAGTGCTAATAGGTTAATTGCGACCCCGCTGATGACTTGGTCTGCACGGAATGTGATGGAAGCAAGGGCATGTAATAGAGAAAATACTCCCCCAACAGCCATCCCGACTAAAAGAGCAATCCATTTTGTTTGATCACCAAACACATCATAAAACGTTAAATTAAATACAATGGCTGCAAAAGCGCCGATAATCATCAGACCTTCCAGCCCGATATTTACAACACCTGCACGTTCTGATAAAACACCGCCAATTGCTGTAAGAATAAGTGGGGCAGCCAAAACCATCATACTTGGAAAGATAATTTCTAGGGCTTGCATGAAACTCACTTATTCCACCTCCTTCTTACGGCGATTAAATAACCATTTAATTAAATAGCTGGATCCTACAAAGAATATAATCAACGCAACGATTATATCAACAAGTTCAGTTGGCACCATTGCATTCATTTGCATCGTTAAGGCACCATTGTTCAAGCCCCCAAACAGGAGAGCGGCAATGACAACACCGATGGCCGTATTACCGCCAAGCAAGGCTACGGCAATCCCGTCAAAACCAATGCCCGTAAACGCTGATTGAACAAAGGCATAGTTAAAGGTACCAAGACCCTCCATAGCTCCTGCGAGACCCGCAAGTCCTCCCGATATCACCATGGATAGGACAATATTGCGATTGACATTCATCCCAGCATATTGGGACGCATGCTGGTTAAAACCAACTGCTTTAAGCTCGTACCCTTTTGCTGTTTTCTCTAAAAGGTACCACACAAAAAACGCTCCGGCTAATGCAATTAAAATTCCCCAGTGCAATCTTGAATAATACGTTAATTCCTGTAAAAACGGAGAACTTAATGAAGCTGATGCTGGGATATATTCGGTTGAATCACTATTATCTGCTAATACAGTCCGGATAAAAGCGTTTGTAGCATGTAATGCAATATAGTTCATCATGATCGTTACGACAACCTCGGATATCCGATATTTTGCCTTTAATATCCCCGGCAAAAACGCCCAGATCGCCCCTGCCAAGGCTGCGACGATAATCGTTAATGGCAAATGAATTAATTTAGGCAGGCCATCAAAGGTTAGACCGCACCAGATAGCTGCCACCCATCCTACTAAAAGCTGACCTTCCACCCCGATATTAAAGAGTCCGGTCCGGAATGCAAATGCAACAGCTAATCCTGAAAATACATAAGGAGTCATTTGACGAATCGTTTCCCCAATGTAATACAGATCGCCAAATGATCCATACCAAAGAGCCAAGTAAGCAGAAATTGGATTATATCCAGTCGCTACCATTATGATCGCCCCGGCAATAAGTCCAATGATAACAGACGTTACCGGAATCGCAATTAGCGTGAAATTCTTTTTATTTGTCTTGCCCTTATTACTCATGCTATTGTTCACCTGCCTTACTTTTGCTTCCTGCCATTAACAATCCTAGTTCTTGTTCGGATGTTTGTTTAGGATCGACAATTGCTATAATACTGCCTTCATAAATTACAGCGATTCGGTCACTAACATTCATAATTTCATCTAATTCAAAAGAAATGAGAAGAACCGCTTTATCTGTATTTCTTTGCTCAATTAAACGCTGATGGATGAACTCAATCGCGCCTACATCCAACCCGCGTGTTGGCTGAGCAGCAATCAACAGATCTGGATTTCGGTCCACTTCACGTCCAATAATCGCCTTTTGCTGATTTCCTCCGGAAAGAGCACGTGCAGGCGTATAAGCAGAAGGAGTTCTTACATCAAACTCTTCAATCAGCTGATTGGCTTTTTCATAAATCGCTTTAAAGTCAAGAATGCCTTTTTTCGAAAAAGGGGGCTGGTAATAGGTTTGCAAAACCATATTTTCTCCAATGGAGTAGTCTAACACTAGTCCATGCTTGTGACGGTCTTGCGGGATATGTCCTACACCAGACTCTGTAATTTTTCTTGGCTTTAAATTATCGATTCGTTTTCCGTTCAAGGTAATGGTACCTGATTCTACCTTGCGTAAACCTGTAATAGCTTCGATTAATTCCGTTTGTCCATTGCCGTCTACACCCGCAA
The DNA here is from genome assembly GCF_022808645.1 of Bacillus litorisediminis. GTDB lineage: Bacteria > Bacillota > Bacilli > Bacillales > JC228 > Bacillus_BF > Bacillus_BF litorisediminis. The sequence continues at coordinate 91,541 of NZ_JAKZKT010000002.1, read as the reverse complement.
TCCCCACAATTTCCCCGGCTCTTACATCAAGGGATAGCTGATTTACTGCATTAAAACCGCGGGAATCCTTTACAACTAACTTTTCAACCGAAAGAACAACATCTTTTGGCTGTGCATCCTTCTTTTCCGTTTTAAAGACAATATCACGGCCAACCATTAAACTCGCCAATTCATTAGGATTGGTTTCGGAAACATTTAAAGTACCAATACCCACTCCTTTTCGGATAACCGTAACCCGATCACATACAGACATAATTTCTTTGAGCTTGTGTGTAATGAGTATAATGGACTTACCTTCTTTAATCAGATTTTTCATGATTTGAATAAGATCCGTAATTTCTTGTGGTGTCAAAACAGCTGTCGGTTCGTCAAAAATGAGAATTTCTGCGCCTCGGTATAACGTTTTTAGAATTTCTACCCTTTGCTGCATCCCAACTGAAATATCTGAAATCTTGGCATCTGGATCAACCTTTAATCCGTACTGCTCCGAAATTTCTTTTACCTTTTTTCTCGCATATTTTTTATTATTAAAAGCTTTGCCGACAGTCGGCTCATTTCCTAAAATAATATTTTCTGTAACCGTAAAATCCTCAACAAGCATAAAGTGCTGATGAACCATTCCGATTCCTAAATCGTTTGCCACATTTGGGCTTGTTATATCCACTTTTTGCCCCCGAACACGGATTTCGCCTTGTTCCGGCTGATATAGTCCGAATAACACATTCATTAATGTGGATTTACCCGCACCATTTTCCCCTAGCAATGCATGGATCTCTCCTGGTTTGACTTGGAGTGTTACATTATCATTTGCAACAATGCCAGGAAACTCTTTCCGAATATTGAGCATTTCAATAATATACTCCACTTAGTTTCACTCCTCCGTATTATTGTTCATTCCTATCTATTGGATTGTGAAATTTTTATTACTCAAATCAAAGGTCTTTATCCTCTAAATAAAAGCCTTTGATCAAAGTAATAAGAGGTCTTTATTCAGAAGAAAAGGCCGGTAATCCGGCCCTTTCCCAATTACAATTCAAAGTTATTGAATTCCTCTTCTGTTGCTGGAACCGTGATTTCTCCATCACGGATTTTTTGTTCCCATTCCTTAACAGCTGCAAGAACATCTTCAGTTAGATTGTCTTGAGTTTCAGAAATTCCAATACCATTTTCCTCAAGTCCGTATTCTACGATTTCTCCGCCAGGGAATTCACCATTCATTGTTCTTTCAGCAACGTCTTTCACAGCTACGTCCACACGTTTAACCATTGAAGTTAATGTTACGTTAACAGTTTCACCATTATCCAGTGTTAATTCACCTTCAGGCGCTTGGTCTTTATCGACTCCAATTACCCAAATTTCACGTTCAGGGTCATTGATTTTAATGTCTTTTGCAGTTGTAAATACGCCGTTTCCAGTTGCCCCAGAAGCATGATAAATAATGTCAATTCCAGAACCGTACATCGCAGAAGCAATGGAAATACCTTGGTCAGGCTTGTCAAATGCACCAGCATAGTTCACTTCAACTGTTGCATCTGGGTTAACCGCTTTTACCCCAGCACGGAAACCATATTCAAATTTTTTAATAAGATCACTCTCAACTCCGCCTACAAAACCGATTTTGTTTGTTTTTGTAGTTAAACCTGCTACAACTCCAACAAGGAATGAACCTTGGTGCTCTTTAAATACGATACTTGCGACATTGTCAGCTTCAACAACACTGTCCACAATCGCAAATTGGCTTTCAGGATTTTGTTCTGCTACTTTTGCAACGTCATTTGCAAGAAGGAAGCCAATACCGTAAATTAAATCAAATTTACCGCGAACTAGTGTATTTAAGTTCGTTGCATAGTCTGCATTGCCTTTAGATTGAAGATAGTGGTAACCATTTGTACCCTGTTCAAGTCCATGTTCTGCACCGAATGCCTGAAGCCCTTCCCAAGCAGATTGGTTAAAAGATTTGTCATCAACACCACCGACATCAGTTACCATAGCTACTGTGAAATCGCCGGCATGATTAGCACCGCCGCCTTCATTATTGCCGCCAGCACCTTCTCCACCTTCTTGTCCAGCGTTACCGCAGGCAGAAAGGAATGTTGCTAAGGCTAAAACAAGTGAAAGGATAAAACCAAACTTAAGTTTTTTCATTGTTTAAAAACCCCCTTTAATTTTTCCATTGTCTTATTTCCAATGATCTACTGCTTCTTTAAGTTGTTTATGCCTCCATATAAATCACGGCGGCGAACAACTTGGAAACGAAAAGCATCGGCTCTAAAGTAATTGACAGAATAAAGGACTGGTCTCTCTTCTTCGTCATAATGAAGCTGCTTTAATAAAAGCAATGCAATTTCAGGCTCACAATTTAAGAGAGGAGAAATCTTTTCATGATAACCCACAGGTTCAATTTCAGACACTGCATAGGCAATCCTGCATTTCGCTTTTTCCTCTATTAAATTAAAAATTGAATCCTGATTAAGAGCAAATGGTTCCTTTAAGATGTATTTTGGGATTTTATCCAGACAATATACAATGGGTTCTCCATTTGCTGTCAGCACTCTTTCAACTAGCAACAGTTCATCCTGATCTGTGATCATAAAACGATTTTTGTCTTCTTCTGTCGAGCCAATTTCACTAGAATTTAAAAAAATAGTTCCAGGACGGAGACCGGCATTTCTAATCATACTAGTAACACTATGCAGCTCTTCAATCCCTGAATTGAGCAAGGGCTTTGGAGCAACGAATGTACCGACTCCATGTCTTCGGATAATGAAGTTTTCTTCCTCTAACACACGAAGAGCCTCCCTGAGTGTTGCACGACTGACTCCTAAATCTTTTGCCAGGTCAAACTCGGAAGGTAAGCGCTCCTTTTCTCGATATGTACCTTCTGCAATACGTTTTTTTAGCCTATCAATCACCTGTAAATGAAGGTGCCGCTGATCGGGCTTTACTGACATAGTGCCCCTCCGCTATAACTATTTTTTAAATTCAAAGTTCTACTAATCGAAAATAATATAACATACTTATTACCTATAAATAAATAGGATATTTAAAAAATTGTCGAATAAAAGAAAATGAGCAAAAGTAAAAAATATTAATAAATTGGGGTTTTGGCATTAAAAGAATCGGCTGTCTGAGTTAGGTATTAAGCCATATTTCTGCCCTTTCCAGAAACAATGGTGCCTAGTGCCAATTATTCCGACAGCCGAACTATTTTACGAAGGCGTTGCCTCATCGTTCGTTTTTGATACCAATACAGCACGCGGTTTACTCCCTTCGTAAGGACCGACAATACCACGAACTTCCATTTCATCAATTAAGCGGGCTGCCCGCGTATAGCCTATCCGAAACCGTCTTTGCAGCATAGATACAGAAGCTGTTTGCATTTCAACCACTAAATCAACCGCGTCTTCATAAAGCTCATCATCAACATCTTCGTGCTCTTCGACAATATCCTCTGGAATCATGTCTTCATTGTATTGCGCTTTTTGTTGAGAAATGACGAAATCAACTACTTCCTCTACTTCCTCATCAGACATAAATGCCCCTTGAATCCGGGTCGGTTTGGCTGCACCAACAGGAAGAAAAAGCATGTCCCCGCGTCCTAATAATTTTTCTGCTCCACCCATATCTAAGATCGTTCTAGAATCTGTTTGTGATGATACAGCAAAAGCAATTCTTGACGGGATATTGGCTTTGATGACTCCTGTGATAACGTCAACAGACGGCCGCTGAGTCGCTATAATCAAATGAATTCCTGCAGCACGGGCCATTTGTGCCAGTCTCGTAATCGAATCCTCTACATCATTGGAGGCAACCATCATTAAGTCCGCCAACTCGTCCACAAGCACGACAATATAAGGAAGCAATGGCTGTTTTTCTTCTCTGTCAGCATTTTGCTTTTTGACGAGCTCATTATACCCTTCGATATTTCTTGTACCGGTGTGTGAGAATAATTCGTAGCGTCTTTCCATTTCACTTATGACCTTTTTCAGGGCTTGCGATGCTTTTTTGGCATCAGTAACAACCGGAGCCAATAGATGCGGGATTCCATTGTAGACATTTAGCTCGACCATTTTTGGGTCAATCATCATTAACTTGACTTCATGCGGTTTCGCCCTCATTAATATACTCGTAATGATCCCGTTAATACAGACACTCTTTCCTGACCCGGTCGCGCCTGCCACTAACAGATGCGGCATTTTATTTAATTCTGCATATACGGCTTCCCCTGTAATATCCCGGCCCAGTGCTATCAATAATTTCGATTCAGGTTTGATATGAATCGTCGCATCTAAGACCTCCCTCAAACTAACCATCGCCACTTCAGAATTAGGAACTTCAATTCCAATCGCAGACTTTCCTGGGATTGGAGCTTCAATTCGGATATCTTTTGCCGCGAGTGCCAGCGCTAAATCATCAGATAAATTAACAATTTTACTTACCTTTACCCCGATATCAGGATGGACTTCATATTTCGTGACAGCCGGACCAATATGTACTTGGGTGACTTTAGCTTTAACGCCAAAGCTTTGAAATGTTCTTTCAAGCTTAGCAGCATTGGCATGAACAAATTCATATTCTCCGCTTTGATCAGACTGTTTTGGCATTTGCAATAAATGCAGGGGCGGAAGCTGATAGTCTTTATTTTCAACTTCTGTAAATTGAATCGCGGGACCTTCTTGTTCATCAGCTAAATCAGCCTCATGATGTTTTGTTTTCTTCTCGTTTCCTGCGGCAGCATTAATTTTTTGATGATGTTTATAGGCTCTTTCCGCAAAATTAGAAATAATCGGCTCTTCTCTCGTTTCTTGTAAATGATCTTCGTGTTCATCCAATGGATCAATTATCTCCATTTGTTCTTGCATACTTTGGCGCTGTTCTTTCTTTTCTCTTCTTTTTTCTTTGTATTGCGCGATGTCACTTCTAAATGTAGACCATTGCTTCTTGAAGAACTGGCTGGTTCTTTCGATACCTTTTCCAAATAAATCACCGAAAGTTTTGCCGGTTAATAAGGCTAGTCCTATCAAAATGACGATATAGGCTACAATTTTAGTCCCTAAGTCCTCTACGAGAAAATAGGAAAAAGCAAAGAGGAAGGCTCCAATCATTCCTCCGCCCAAATCATGGGTAGACGTTTCGCCATTTACATCAAGCCAGAACAGCTCCCATGTATTAGCAATGACACTTGGTTGTTCGAGATTGTTTTCTGAAATAAGTAACTCAAACAAAGTAACATGACTTAATAAAAGCAGAGAACAGGTTATTAAATAGACTCCAAGCAGCCTTCTCCCAAAAAGATAAGGCCATTCTCGTTTCCACATAAAATAAAAGCTTAATGATATGGAGGCTAATAACAATAATATGTACCATTCACCAAAGAAAAAGCGAAAAACAAAAATAATCGCATTTCCGATGACGCCCAATTCTAATGCGGCCACGATCGTTAAAGCCAACAAAATAAGGGCTGCAATTTCAAATTGTATCGTTCGTTTTATATCCTTTCTTTGAGAGCTTCTGCGTTTTTTCTTTTTAGACATTTTCTTCACCTATTCCCTTAAAGCTTACCAACTGTCATGGGTAAAGAAGCAGCCAATTATTGGCTGCTTCTTAGATGTTTATTATATCATAGTTGTACTCGCTTGCGGAAAAAACGATATTTTTGTACCAGGACAGCAATCTTCTCTTAAAAAATGATTAGGGTCACTGCTGACTATTTTAACTATTCGAAATGAATAGTCTTCTTCCTGCTCCACTAACACAGGAATTCCATTATATTGGATTAATTTTTGTTTGCTGTATGCAGCTTCATTGGACGGATAAATATGTTCATGCGGCACAATTGTATATAAAATCATTGAACGAGCCCTTCTTCCTTTTGATTCTTCTTCATCTCAATCAATTCATTTAATTTTTCTAATGCAGAACCTACACCGCCAGCCGCATCAATCAAACCATATTCAACCGCTTCCCTCCCTACTACATTTGTTCCGATATCACGAGTTAAGTTGCCTTTGGCAAACATTAAATCTTTAAATTTTTCTTCTGTTATATTTGAGTGCCGTGTAACGAAACTAACGACTCTCTCTTGCATTTTATCGAGATATTCAAAGGTTTGCGGTACACCGATGACGAGTCCAGTTAAGCGGACCGGATGGATTGTCATCGTAGCCGTTTCAGCGATAAAACTGTAATTACAGGCTACTGCAATCGGAACGCCAATAGAATGCCCGCCTCCCAATACAAGGGAAACGGTTGGTTTGGAAAGGGAAGCCAGCATTTCTGCAATCGCAAGACCCGCTTCAACATCTCCGCCTACTGTATTTAAAATGACCAGCAATCCCTCAATTTTTGGATTTTGTTCAATGGCAACAATTTGCGGAATAATATGTTCGTATTTCGTCGTTTTATTTTGCGGCGGAAGCTGCATATGTCCTTCAATTTGGCCGACAATCGTCAGGCAATGGATATTTGTATCTTGCGCCATGGTTGGAACATTGGTTTGTCCAAGCTGCTGAATTTTATCAATTAATCCTGATGACTTCTGATCGTCCTTTTGATCCTCCCGCTCTTCCTGATCATTAGAGTACATAAAAAATCCCCTTTCATCAAAGGCTTTAACAATAGTATGGACGTACTGGAAAAATTCATTCTTCCAAAGCCAACCTTTCATGAAAAGGGGAAAAATCCGGAATATAAAATTAAATCTCCATAATAATAGGAAGGATCATAGGTCTTCTTTTAGTTTGCTCAAATAAAAAGGAATGGAGCTGGTCACGAATATTCTGTTTTAATAATGTCCAATCGATGGACCCAGCGTCCTGTAAAATATTTTCTACAATTTCCCGAACTTTGGCTGATGAATCTTCCATCAGTTTTTCAGATTCTCTTACATATACAAAGCCGCGGGAAATAATTTCAGGACCTGATACAATGGTTCTTTTTACTTTATTGATCGTTACCACCACAATAAAGATTCCATCCTGCGATAAAAGCTTGCGGTCCCTTAACACAATATTGCCGATATCGCCAACTCCGCTTCCGTCAATTAAAACATTTCCGGCTGTTACTTTTTCTACTTGTTCCATCCCTTTTTCACTAATCTCTATCACATCACCGCGGTCAGGAATCACAATGTTTTCACTTGCAATTCCTAATTCTCTAGCCAAATTTGCATGAGCAAAAAGAGATTTGAACTCTCCATGCACCGGAATAAAATATTGAGGCTGCATCAGATTCAGCATTAGCTTTAAATCTTCCTGACTGCCGTGGCCGTCCCCATGCAAAAGCTTGTGCGAAGAACGAACCGTCGCTCCAGCTCTGCTTAAAACATCCATTGTTTTAAATAAGAAAACCTCACCGCCCATAGGAACATGGGTTGAAAGCAGAACAGTATCACCAGCTTGAATTTGCAGGGTACGATTTTGACCGGAAGCGATTTTTTGTAATGTCTCAAATAGATCTCCATGAGTGCCTGTTACTAAAAACACAAGCTCGTAATCGGCATATTCACTTATTTCGGATGGTTCGATTACACACTCGTCATTTAATTCCAAATACCCTAAACTTATGGCCGGATCTAATTTGGATTTTACATTCTTGCCTAAAATCACAACTTTGCGGTTATTCTCAGCAGCTGCATCCAAAACTTGCTGAATCCGAATTAAATCCGAAATATAACAGCCCACCACGATTCTTCCATCTGCCGTCTGAAAAGTATGTGACATTTCTTTATATAAAAAGGAATCAGGCGTGGTATACCCTGGAGTTTCAGCCTGCATACTGTCCGAAAGCAGACAAAGGACTCCCTTTTCGCCGATTTGCGCCATTTTGCCTAAGTCACTTTGATAAGCTTTCGATGCGGATTGATCAAATTTAAAGTCTCCTGTATACACAACTGTTCCTAACGAAGTATAAATGCAGATTCCAACAGAATCAGGAATCGTATGATTGGTTTTAAAAAAGGAAACCGAAACGCTATCAAATCTTAAGGTTTTTTTAGGATTAATTTCAAAAAATTTATGGGTTCCTTTTATGCCAATCTCTTTTATTAGTGCTTTGACGTAAGCAAGAGTCAGTTTCGTCCCATAGACGGGAGCCTTTACATATCTCAATAAGTATGGAAGCGCCCCAATATGGTCCTCGTGCCCATGTGATAGTAGAATTGCTTTCACCCGATCCTGATTTTCAATTATGTAATTCATATCAGGGATGACGATATCAATCCCGAACATTTCCGTTTCTGGCAGCATGATCCCGGCGTCCAAGATGAAAAGCTGATCCTGGACCTCAACGACCATCATATTTTTCCCGACTTCTCCTACTCCACCAAGTGGAATAATTCGAATATTTTCTGTTTGCGATGTCAAATTTTGCTCCTCCTAAGTCGTAATAACTACCTTATTCCTTTTATTATAAAAGGAGAACAATGATTCCTACAACGATATACCCAAATTATATGTACAAAAAAACCACCAAAAATATGGTGGTTTCAGAGCGCCTGCATAACCTTCATTAAAGAAACTCTCTCGTTCTCTGATAACGGGACTAAAGGTAAACGAACCGAACCTACATCTAATCCCCTAATCTGTAAAGCCGTTTTAATCGGAGCCGGACTCGGAGCTTTAAAAATTTCTTTCATGAAAGGCAATAGCTTTTGATGGAGTTTGGCAGCCCCTTGCGTATTTCCTGATACAAAAAGCTGAATCATCTCTTGCATTTCATTACCTATCACATGAGAGGCAACAGAGACAACACCTGCTCCGCCCACTGCAAGAGCTGGAAGAGTTAACCCATCTTCACCACTATATAAATAGAAATCATCAGGTGTATTCGCAATTACTTCTGTCATGGCATCTAAGCTCCCGCCCGCTTCTTTAAGCGCAACCACATTTGGGATCTCGGCAAGTCTGATGACAGTCTCCGGATCCATATTCGCTACTGTGCGGCTTGGAACATTATAGAGCATGACTGGTAAGGAAGTTCCTTCTGCAATTGTTTTAAAATGCTGATAGATTCCTTGCTGACTGGGTTTGTTGTAGTATGGAACAACTAACAGGCATCCATCTACACCTTCAGCTTCTGCCCTTTTCGTTAGCTCAAGAGATGCATAGGTGTTATTAGAACCTGTTCCCGCAATAACAGGGATACGTTTATTCACTACTTTTACGACATGACGAAAAAGGGCAACCTTTTCTTCCGTCGTTAAAGTAGCAGATTCTCCAGTTGTTCCAGCTACTACTAAAGAATCCGTGCCGCTGGCTATTAAATACTCTATCAATTGGGATGTTTTTCCAAAATCGATGTTTCCTCTTTTATCAAATGGCGTTACCATTGCAGTAGAAACCCTACCAAATAAAGCCATCCAATCACTTCCTCATTATGGTTTTTGCAAAAAATGCAATGCCCGAATATCAGCTGTTTCTTTTTCAAGTTCAAAAGCATCGTGCAGTGCGTTTACAGCTGTCTTTAGATCGCTTTCTTTAACAAGTACCCAAATCGTCGTATGACTGTCAGCTGATTGGAGAATTCGAATCCCTTTATCCGTAAGTGCCGAAACAATTTTAGCCGTAACCCCGGGCACACCTGTCATTCCCGCTCCGACAACTGAGACCTTGGCACATCCAGTTTCATATTGCGGATCAAGACCAATAGATCTTAGGGTATGAAGTGCCTTTTCTGTCACACTATCTAAAACTGTATAGACGACTCCGTTTGGAGAGATATTGATTAAATCTACACTAATCTGTTCCATTGCCATAGCTTTAAAGACTTTAGCCTGAAGATCATATTCTGCCTTTTTGGCTCTAACCTTAATTTGTGTCACTGGAGCCAGATGAGCAATACCGGTAACTGGCTTTTCCTTCACATCACTGCCGCGATTTCCGCGATTGATCGTTGTGACAAGAGTTCCCGGTCCTTTCGAATAAGTGGAACGAATCCGAATTGGAATTTTTGCCTGCATGGCAATTTCTACGGCTCTCGGGTGAATCACTTTGGCACCCTGATAAGCCATATTGCAAATTTCATTATAAGTCACAACAGACAATGGGCGCGCTTTTTCAGCAATTCTTGGATCTGCTGTCATGACGCCTTCCACATCTGTAAAGATATCAATCCATTCTGCATTTAAAGCGGCCCCTAGTGCTGCAGCCGATGTATCGCTGCCGCCACGGCCAATCGTTGTGATTTCACCGCTTTTTGTTGCACCTTGGAACCCGGCCACAATTACAACATCATGTTTCGCTAATTCTGATAATAAGCGATCACATCTCATCTCTATAATTCTTGCAGCTGTGTGCTCTTCGTTGGTTCTAAATCCAGCCTGAGCACCGGTTAAACTGATGGCCTTTAGCCCGCTTTTCTGACATTCGTTTGAAAAAACAATGCTTGAAATCAGCTCTCCGCAGGATAAAAGCAAATCTTGTTCTCTTTTGCTTACATGAGTTTTGGCGCCATTTATTAACGATAATAAAGAATCAGTCGAATACGGATCTCCCTGTCTTCCCATAGCGGAAACAACAGCGACTACTTTGTACCCATCTTTTATCGCATCTTTAATATGAGAGATCGCATACGAACGCCCTTCTTCATTTTTCACCGAAGTACCACCAAATTTTTGTACAACGATTTTCATACTTCCACCCCAATTATGTTGTGAACAGTCTATCTTGGCAGACATATTATTTACTTTATACATTTTACTGTTCTAGTTTTTTCTTGTTAACAAATCTTGTTTCACTAGAGACCATGCAATCTGAACAGAATTCCATGCCGCCCCTTTGAGGAGGTTATCAGACACAACCCATAAGTGGAAACCGCGGTCTTCATCCAAATCTTTTCTAATTCTTCCGACAAACACATCCGGTTTTCCTTCGGCGAATAAAGGCATTGGGTAAATTTGTTCTTCAGGATTGTCCTCTAATGTTACACCATCCGCTTGACTTAGTAAGGTTCTGATTTCGTCTGTTGTGACCCCGTCTTTTTCAACTTCGATATAAACAGATTCAGAGTGTCCGGCAACTACTGGCAATCGAACACATGTAGCAGCTACTTTTAATTCAGGCATATGCATAATCTTTTTCGTTTCATTGATCATTTTCATTTCTTCATAGGTAAAACCATTTTCCTGGAAGACATCAATTTGCGGAATCGCATTAAAGGCGATCGGATAATGCTTTTTATCCCCTTTTACTGGGAGAATTTTTGGTTCAGCCGTTTCTCCCTTTAGCATTGCTTCTGCTTGAGTCTTCAATTCTTCGATTGCCATATGACCAGCACCAGATACAGCTTGGTACGTCGAGACTACGACTTTTTTCAAGCCAAACGCTTTTCTGATAGGCTCAAGCGCTACCACCATTTGAATCGTAGAACAGTTTGGATTAGCGATAATCCCTTGGTGATCGTGCAAGTCTTTTTCATTTACTTCGGGAACAACAAGCGGCACATTCGGATCCATTCTGAATGCGCTTGTGTTATCAACCACTACCGCCCCGCGCTTAACGGCTTCAGGAGCTAATAGTTTTGAGACACTCCCGCCTGCGCTAAACAGGGCAATATCTATACCTTCAAAGCTTTCAGGCTTTGCTTCTTGAACCGTATATTCTTGATCCTTAAAAGTAATCTTCTTGCCGGCAGAACGGGCAGAAGAAAGTAAGGTTAATTGACTTATAGGAAATTCTAATGCTTCTAACGTTTTGAGCATTTGTTCTCCAACTGCACCCGTTGCTCCTACTACTGCAACGTGGTATCCGGTATTTCTCTCCATAGGTGACTCCCTTTCATTTGTGATTATCCTTATTTTATCATATTCTATGACTGATACAATCGATTGAATTAAAATACTATATCACCATTTTTTAAGAAAAGAAAGGGGGTTTTGTTTATATTCCTTGCTTTTTATATCTTTCTCTTAAAACAGGCTGGAATTGCTTGCCTTCAAGGGCTGCTAAGACCGTATCTTTTAATAATGTCATATCTGCCACCATCGACTTCGGCTTATTAAATGGATCATCCTGGCCAAATGGAATAAAATATATATCCTTTGCAGCCATCAGCTTCATTAAATTTACACCATTTAAACCTAACGCATCGTTTGTTGAAATTCCTAGCACAACCGGGCGATAGTTTCGCAGCGTCGCTTTAGCAGCCATCAGCGGCGGTGAATCGGTTAATGCATTGGCCAGCTTACTCATCGAGTTACCCGTTAATGGGGCAATCACCATACAATCAAGCGGTTCTTTCGGTCCAAGCGGCTCTGCCTTGACAATCGAATCAATCACTTCTCTTCCCGTCACCTCTTCAATTTTGCGGATCCATTCAGCCCCTTCGCCAAAACGTGTATTGGTGCTTTTAACGGTGAAGGAGACAACGGGAACGACTTCAGCTCCCTCATTCACCAGACCTTCTATTTCAGGAAAAACCTCCTCATACGTACAATGTGAACCCGTGATTCCGAATCCAATTCTTTTTCCTTTCAAACTCATAAACCGTTCTACCCCTTTCTACTTTTTAAATCCTGTTCTAAAAGCTGAGAAAGGACCCCAGCTAATATTTGACCTGCTGTCTTGGGGGCGACAATTCCTGGTAAACTTGGAGCCAGAAGAGCTTTTATCCCGCGTTTTTCAGCGTATCTGAAGTCAGTTCCTCCTGGTTTGGAAGCTATATCAATAATTAGTGTGTGAGAAGGCATTCTCGAGATAACAGACGCTTTTACGATTAAAGCAGGAATCGTATTAATGCAAATGTCTACATCTCTTACAACTGAATCAAAATCATCTAAGTGAAAAGGCGTCAGACCCATCTCAGAAATTCGGGCAATATGTTCTGACTTACGGGCTCCTACTTTAACCTTGGCGCCCAAACTTGCAAATGCTCGCGCAACACTCATTCCGACTCTTCCCAGACCCAGTACAATCACATTGGATCCATGAATCGTAAAATCAGTGTGCTGGATTGCCATCATAATGGTTCCCTCCACGGTTGGAATCGAATTGTAGATGGCTACATCATCACGCGCAAATAATTTAACCAGTTTTCGTTTTGCACCTGAAGTCATTTTGTCTAAATAAGGATTGCTGATCCCAGAATAAATTGCGCAATGTTCTGGAGTTTGTTTTAATAGTTCCTCTGTAAGTACTACCTTTTCATTTGAAAAAATCGTATCTACCTGGCCTTCATTATTGGTCCCTGCTACAGGCAGTATAATTGCATCCAGATCACTAAAATCCGCTTCAGTAATTTTCTCTTTTGCAGCACCTGTAAATGCATGATCTAATTGTTCAAAGCCTATCAGTGTAATTTTTGCATCTTGTTCAATCAGCATCTTAATGATTTCAAGCTGTCTGGCATCTCCGCCAATGACAGCTACGTGCATTCCTGTCAGCATGTCACTATCACCTTCTTTTGGTTTCAGGGCATTTCTCATTCATCCAAAACCTTACTCCTTCATCAGTTTATGAGCAGATGCCCTGTTCGGTGAGAAAGAAATCTAGAAGAATTATGAAGATGATTGGGTGGAGGCGATGGTTTGGGAGGGAGGAGGAATTTCAAGCTTATGGATGTTCATTCCGGACATATGATCCGTTATTCTTGCCAAAACTCCTTTTTATGACACCCAATCGGACATACGATTCGTTATTTGCCGAAAATTATGGGAAAATCGTATATATTTACGCTATTAACGGAACGTATGTCCGTTTAGACCAGGATTTTCCCTATTTTGTCACAGATAGCGAAACGTATGGCTGTAATAATCATGCAATCATCTATCCTTATGGAGAACCCTATTATATTAATGAGGCGTGTGAAAGTAAAAAAATAAAAAACCGCATGGCTGCGGTTTTTATACAGTTTCTTCGAATGCCTCTTCCGTTTCATCCGGAATATCGATAATAATCATGTCGCTTCCAATTTTTTTAATATGCTTCCAAGGAACACGGATTTCTCCCCCCTGACGCTTAAATCCGAACCATTTACCTGTAGGGATCAGCAACGCTAAAATTTGGCCTTTTTCATTAATTTCTAAATCGGTTTGACCAAGGACTCCTAATCTCTCCGCTTTCTTGACGTCGACGATTTCTTTTCCACTCAGTTCACTTAATCTCATCATTCAAGCTCCCTTCAGAAGTTTGTCCTTATTCATATGTATAGATAAAGGCGAGCTTTTAGAATGAAACTTTTGAATTTTAATAAAGTTTTACGTGGAAATGGTTTTACAGTGCTTTCCCCACATTTTATAAAGTTGCACGATTGCCTTCTATTTTTGCTAAATCTTAGGGCTAGTGCGCAGGCGATTGCCTACTTGCACTAATACTTTCGCAAAAACAAAAAACCCGACCCCTCACACCATGCAAGGGACCGGGCCTTTTCATTCAACTCATATTTCGACCTTTTCCTGTAAAACTGCAGGCAGTTTGCCCTCCGGACTAATCAGAGATACGGATAGCTGACCTTCCTGGAAGATTTCATTAGCGACTCTGGCTACATCTTCTAATGTAACCGAATCAATTTCCTCCGTTATTTCATCTAAAGTCCGATGTCGTTTTAGTAATAATTCATTTTTTCCGTTTCGGCTCATGCGGCTATTGGTGCTTTCTAAACTTAGCATCAAATTTCCTTTGAGTTGCTCCTTGCTGTTGTGCAATTCCTTTTCAGTGACACCATCTTGTTTTAATTGTTTTAATGTCTGATCAATGGTTTCATATAATAAATCCAATTGTTTAGCTCCGGTACCCCCATAAATCGTAACAGAGCCGCTGTCCTTATAAGAGGTGTGATAGGAATAGACTGAATAGGCTAAGCCTCTTTGTTCCCGGACTTCCTGGAACAAACGGCTGCTCATGCTTCCGCCTAAAATATTGTTCAATACAATTAAACTGTATACTTTTTCATGACCTACCGGATAGCCGTTAAATCCTAAGCAAAGATGAGCCTGTTCTACATCCTTTTTCCTTGTAAAAAATTGCTGATGAAAGGAAGGCTGTGTTTCATTATCATTGCTGGAAATGGAAGTTTGGTAATCACCGAAATATTTTTCTACTTCTTTAATAAAGCTATCTGAAATATTTCCGGCGATTGAAATCACTACATTCTCAGGCGTATAGCGTTCTTGCATATAGTTTCTTAATGAATCGCCGTTGAAGGTTTTTAATGTTTCTTCTGTTCCAAGAATTGGGTAACCGAGAGGATGATTGCCGTAAATCGCTTGGCTTAATAGATCATGAACAATATCATCCGGTGTATCCTCATACATTTTAATTTCTTCATATACGACATTTTTCTCTTTTTGAAGCTCTCCCTCTTCAAAGGTTGAGTTAAAAAACATATCGGCTAACACATCCAGTGCAAAGGAGGCATGTGTATCCAGTACTTTAGCATAATAACAAGTATACTCTTTTGAGGTAAAGGCATTTACTTGTCCGCCGATTGAATCGAAGCTTTCAGCAATTTCTCTGGCAGTTCTCGTTTTTGTTCCTTTAAAGAACATGTGCTCTAAAAAGTGAGAAATTCCATTGTTTTCAGCAGACTCATTTCGTGAACCAGTTCCGATCCAAACACCGATCGCTACACTTCGAACCGACGGAATGTTTTCTAGTACAACTCTTACTCCATTTTTACAAGTATATTTCGTTAGCAAATAAAGTCCTCCTCTAGCTGTGAATATGTATCTTATTGGTGATCAGAAAGCCGCTGCTCCTCTTTGGTTGAAAGGATTCGCTCTTCGCTTAATAATTTTGAGACGGTACCGATTTGATATCCTCTTTTTTTGGCTTCTATTATCAATGTTTCAATTGAATCTCTTGTCGATGCTGTAGGGTGCATCAGAATCATAGCCCCGTTATGAAGCTTAGGCAAAACCCGACCTAGCCATACCTCTTTCGTTGGCTTTTGCCAGTCAATCGAATCAACGCTCCACATGATAGTCTCCATGTTAAGCTGGTGCGCAATTTCTACCGTTTCCTTGCGAAATGCACCTGATGGCGGAGCAAACCATACAGGCTTAATCCCCGTTGTCGCCTCAATGATTTCATTCGTCTTTTTTAATTCATCATATGTCTTTGCCGATGAAAGGGTTTTTAAATCTGGATGGCTGTAGGAATGATTCCCAATGTCATGATGACCTTCGGCTATCATTTTAGCAAGGTCCGGATTTTTTTGCACCCATCTGCCCTCTAAAAAAAAGGTAGCTTTTACATTATGCTTTTTTAATGTTGCTAAAATATCTAATAAGTATTCTTCTCCCCACGCTACATTAATAAGAAATGAGATCATGGGCTTCTCAGGATGACCCTTATAGATAGGCTCAGCCGGCAGATCACGAAGATGCACGGATGGCGGGACTTGCTCATATACTAGCTGATTTTCAATGAACTTCCCTTCTTTTTTCATGTTTCGGTAGGAAGCATCAATATCGACTTTAAGCCCGTTTAACCCGGGGGTTTTTTTCCAAACCCGATCAATCTTTGCATCTTTCGGCGGGATATAAACAGATTGGGCATAATCTTGAATTTCATTATATAATTCCATGTTTTTCCCGGCTGGAATAGAATCTTGCTTTAAGCTGCTGACATATTGAGAAGTCCATGGATTTTGGATCAATAAAGCAGCAATCACCAAACATAAAAGCCATTTAACGTATCGTTTCATGCTTACCTTCCCCCTTATCATTAAAGTATGAATTCGAGGGACAAGGTAGAACAATCGATGCAAATCTTCACTCATCAAGTGTTGTAAAACTTTATTATATGATGTAATGAGTATAAAAAAGATCAGGGTTCATGCCCTGACCTTCACTTATGCTTGATTTTCTGCTTGAGCCTTTTGGTCACGAAGCACAGCTTTTCTAGATAGATTCACTCTACCTTGTTTATCGATTTCCGTAACCTTCACTAAGATTTCATCACCAATCTTCACGACATCCTCAACTGATTTCACTCTTTCCTCAGCTAATTCTGAAATGTGAACCAATCCGTCTTTACCATTAAAGATTTCGACAAAGGCACCGAATTTTTCAATTCGTTTTACTTTACCAAGATAAAGCTGTCCAACTTCTACCTCTCTCACAATATCTTCGATGATTTTTTTCGCTTTTTGGTTCATTTCTTCGTTCGCAGACGCAATGAAGATTGTACCATCTTGTTCAATATCAATTTTTACGCCAGTTTCTTCGATAATCTTGTTAATTTGTTTACCGCTTGGTCCAATGACATCACGGATTTTATCAGGATTAATCGACATCTGCAAGATTTTTGGCGCGTACGGAGATAATTCCCCTCTTGGTGCAGATAGGGTTTCAAGCATAGACTTCAAGATATGCATCCGGCCTGCTTTCGCTTGCTGAAGGGCTTCTTCTAGTATTTCACGGGACAGACCTTCGATTTTAATATCCATTTGTAAGGCCGTTATGCCTTTTTCTGTTCCTGCTACTTTAAAGTCCATGTCTCCGAGATGGTCTTCCATTCCCTGAATATCCGTTAATATCGAATAATGTTCTCCTGATTTAACAAGTCCCATAGCAATCCCTGCTACTGGTGCTTTAATTGGCACACCCGCATCCATCATGGCTAATGTACTGGCACAAATAGAAGCTTGAGATGTAGATCCATTTGACTCTAATACTTCAGATACAAGACGGATCGTATATGGGAAGTCTTTTTCTGACGGCACAACAGGCTCTAGCGCTCTCTCGCCAAGTGCACCATGACCGATTTCTCTTCGGCCAGGACCGCGGATTGGACCTGTTTCCCCAACTGAGAAGTGAGGGAAGTTATAGTGATGCATAAATCGTTTCGATTCTTCGATGCCAAGACCGTCTAGGACTTGTACATCGCCCAATGCACCTAATGTACAGATACTTAAAGCTTGAGTTTGACCCCTCGTAAACAATCCAGAGCCATGTGTTCTAGGCAGCAAGCCAACTTCAGAATACAGCGGGCGAATTTCGTCCAGCTTTCTGCCATCAGGACGAACTTTTTCTTCTGTAATGAGGCGTCGTACTTCTGATTTCACGATTTTTTGCAGAATTTCTTTTACCTGCTTGATTATTTCCTCTTCCGCTTCTTCTGCCTCAAATTGTTCTACTACACGATTTTTAACAGCTTGAATCGCATCTTCACGTGCATGTTTTTCAACAACCTGTACGGCTTGTACCATTTCTGTTTCACACATGGCACGCACTTTTTTCTCTAACTCTTCATCCACTTTATAAAGTGTAACTTCCATTTTTTCTTTTCCGACTTTGGCCTGAATCTCTTCTTGGAAGGCAATTAAACGCTTGATTTCCTCATGTCCGAACATAATAGCTTCAAGCATAACGTCTTCCGGAACTTCGTCTGCACCCGCTTCAACCATGTTAATCGCGTCTTTTGTTCCGGCTACAGTCAGGTTAATATCACTTTTTTCCATCTGCTCTACCGTAGGATTGATGATAAATTGATTATCGACCCGACCGACAACGACACCGGCAATCGGACCTTCAAATGGAATATCGGAGATGGTTAGAGCCAGGGAAGAGCCAAACATAGCTGCCATTTCAGATGAACAATCCTGGTCTACACTCATTACGATACTAACAATTTGCACTTCATTTCGGAATCCATCCGCAAATAAAGGACGAATCGGACGGTCGATTAATCGGCTTGCCAGGATCGCTTTCTCGCTTGGCCGGCCTTCCCGTTTAATAAATCCTCCCGGAATTTTTCCGACTGCATATAATCTCTCTTCATAATTCACAGTAAGCGGAAAGAAATCCATATTCTTTGGTTCTTTTGAAGCCGTTGCTGTACTTAAAACTCCTGTATCTCCATATCGGACAAGAACTGCGCCATTGGCTTGCTTCGCCAACTGTCCGATTTCAACAGACAATTTACGACCTGCCCAATCTATGGAAAAGACTTGTTTCTCTTGTTCCATTCGTAAATAAACCCCTCTCTTGCTTTCACTATAGAGGTTTAGCTCTCTCTAAACCTTTAGTTTGCTCTTATTATAAGTATACACTTTCGATTATAACCTTAAAATGAATATGTAAAATAAAACCTGAATTATGTAATCTTGCTGTTTTTATTAATTGATTCTATTAAACAACATTGCACTTTAACCGAATAATTAAACTCGACTTTTGCATGATGAATTTTGTCAGAGATAACGGAACCTATGTCGATTTGCCGCCAATCTGCCATGGTTGGGACGACCTGTCAAAGTTGAGTAATTTCTAAATTATTGTATAAGAAAAAGCGGGAATAATCCCGCTTTCGCTGTTTATCTACGTAAACCAAGCTTATTAATAAGCTCACGGTAACGTTGAACATCCTTGTTGCGAAGATATGTTAATAGATTACGGCGTCTACCAACCATCTTCATAAGACCACGACGTGAATGGTGATCTTTTTTATGCGTACGTAAATGTTCGTTCAAGTTGTTGATCTCTTCCGTTAGGACAGCGATTTGAACTTCTGGAGAACCAGTGTCATTTTCGTGAGTTTTGTACTCTTCAATCAATTGGCGTTTGCGTTCTTGAGTGATTGCCATCCTTTTCACCTCCTAATCTAAAAATCCCCAATTACCGAGCAATCGTTGGTGAGTCGAATTGCCAAGCAAAGGTTCAAAATACTACGTTTCATAGCATACTATTATCTCAGCAAAAAATCAAGTCTATGCTTACTATTATAGCTGCTTTAGGGCTATAAATAATTTATAGATTAGTTTTGAAATACGGCTTTTGCATCTTCCACATCTTGTCTGATTTGCGTAATCAGGTCATCGAGATTGGCGAATTTGAGCTCATTCCGTAGCCGTTTATGCCATTCAACCACGATGGTTTCCCCGTAAATATCCCCTGAAAAATCTATAATATAGACTTCTGCCTGCGGTTCTAACGGACCATCTTCGAATGTGATATTATAGCCAAAATTACAGGCACCCACATACCATTTATTATGAACCAAAACCTTTACTGCGTATACTCCTACAGGAGGCTTTAACGTTTCATCGTCAAGACGGATGTTCGCTGTCGGGAACCCAAGCTGTCTTCCCCGCTTCTTGCCATGAACAACTTTGCCATGCACGGAAAAATATCGGCCTAAAAACTCCCTGACCTTTTCCAACTCACCGTTTAGTAAGAAGCTGCGAATCGCGGATGAGCTTACTTTTATTCCATCCTTTTCTAACTTTTCTACCGTTGTTTGGGTAAATTGTCCCCTTGAGTGCACCGGCAGAGTTGCCATTGTTCCCTTGCCGAGCCGGCCATATGTGTAATCAAACCCGGCTACAACATGCTGAACATTTAATCCAATCAGATATTGATCGACAAATTCTTGAGGTTCTAAATTGGCAAACTCTTTTGTAAAACTTACGACGAATACGTGATCTACGCCTAAAGAGCGGATCAATTCTATTTTCTGTTCTAATGATGTAATCATATCTATATGGCTCGACTTTTTAAGAACAACGATTGGGTGCGGATCAAATGTCATAACCGCACTTTTGATTTGATGTTCTTTTGCATAGTTAACAGCGGTTTGAATCACCTTTTGATGACCTAGATGAACCCCGTCAAAATATCCAAGAGCTAGAGCTAGCTTTGGAAAATCTTCTTTTTTCATAGTATGGGGATAATGTAAAGCAATGACTTCCAATGTCTCCTACTCCTTTATCTCTCTTAAAAATGAAATACCTTTTCAGGCTTTAGCAGATTTGGCTTAGTCGGATGGACTCGATATATAGCTATGGCATTACCGGATTCATCTACGAACAAAAAGGTTTCTTCTCCTTTATAAAAGGAAAGCTGTTCTTTTTCTAATACCAATCCATTTTGCACTTTACTTGCTAATGTATCATGGATTATAAATTTGGGCAAATCAGATAAGGCTTCAGAAATAGGAACTAAAAGGGATGCGAGTTCATCTCTTTCTTTCGCAGCTTCAATCTCTTCAAAGGTTTTACAATCTTCCAGCGTAAAAATTGCAGATTTTGTCCTTTTTAAGTCAGACATAAACGCTGGAACACCTAATGCCTCACCGATCATTACTGCCAAAGTTCGGACATAGGTCCCCTTACTGCAGTGGACTGTAAAGCGAAAACTCGGATAGGGACCTTCAAATATCTCTTCCTCACTATCAAGCGTCCAGTTATAAACGGTAATTTCCCGCTTTGGCCGCTCCACTTCTTTCCCTTCCCGTGCATATTCATACAGCTTTTTGCCATTCACTTTAACAGCAGAATACATGGGAGGGACTTGAATAAAGGTTCCCGTTAATTGCTTCATTGCATGTTCAATCTCTTGCCTCGTTACGGAGGATATGATGTTTTCTGCAACAACCTCTCCTGATGCATCTTCTGTTGTCGTTGCTTTGCCAAGGGTAACTTCACCTTCATACCCTTTCGGACTATTTAACAGGTATTCACTTATTCTAGTGGCACCGCCTATACATATCGGCAACACACCTGTTACATCCGGATCTAATGTACCAGTATGTCCAACTTTTTTGGTCTGAAAAATTTTACGCAGCCGATTCACACAATCGTGTGAAGTCATTCCTTTTGGTTTATAAAGAGGCAACACTCCGTCCAAGTTTTACTCAGCTCCTTTAAACCCATATCCTCATATACATTACATATTTACATCAAGGCTGTTTTCAATAGTTTATCGCTGAAAGCACTGCAGTTAAAATACTCTTCGCTTTCCGCGGGCGACAGCTTAGCCTCCTCGAACTCCACTGACGTTTCGTTGCTCGTACCTCGCAGTGGGGTTTCGCCTGGCCCGCTTTTCCTGCAGAAGTCTTCGTGTACTTCAACTGCTATTATGCTTATCTCATCAAAAATGTATCAGTAATAAACAACAATCTTTTAGAAAATAGCCACAAACAAAAAGGATTGGGCCTAACCAATCCTAATTGTCTTCCTTCTCGTTTTCATCTTCTTTTTTCAATTCATGAAGCAGACTTTCAATCCGGTTCCCATATTCCATTGCTTCATCCACTTCAAATAGCAGCTCGGGCGTTTTACGAAGACGAATTCTTTGTCCGATTTCAGTTCGGATAAAGCCTTTGGCTTTCGCCAGAGCTTTTAAAGAATCCTGTTTCTTTTCTTCATCACCCAGAATCGAAATATATACTTTTGCCTGCTGAAGGTCACCGGTTACACGTACATCAGTTACCGTCACAAATCCGATACGCGGGTCCTTTATTTTTCGTCCAATAATATCCCCCAGCTCTTTCTTCATTTGTTCTGCGACTCTATTGGCTCTAAAACTCATCCTAATCACCTCGAGGTTATAACCGTTCTATATGAGTGACAGTCCGTTCAATTTCGGGAAAAGAGTCAATAAATTGTAAGGCTCGCTGGATTTCTTTTTCAGCTGTTACATTTGATGAGTTCACTGTAACAATAGCAATGGTAGTCCGCTGCCAGACATCTTGATGGTCCACTTCTGCCACTGCAATGTTAAACGTTTGCTTCAGCCTTGTCATGATTCTTTGCAAAACCGCCCGCTTCTCTTTCAGGGAGCGGGCGTCATAAATCAAACATTCGACAGAAGCACTTACAATCAAGCTCTTTCCACTTCTTCCATCACAAATGCTTCAATAACATCTCCTTCTTTAATATCGTTAAAGTTTCGGATTGTTATTCCGCATTCATAACCTTGAGACACTTCTTTTACATCATCTTTGAATCGTTTTAATGCATCGATTTCACCTTCAAAGATGACGACTCCGTTACGAATTAAACGGACTCCAGAATCTCTTGTAATTTTACCGTCTGTCACATAGCTTCCTGCAATTGTTCCAATTTTGGAGACTTTGAACGTAGTCCGTACTTCAGCCTGACCGATTACTTTTTCCTCGTATTCAGGGTCAAGCATTCCCTTCATAGCGGCTTCAATTTCTTCAATCACTTTATAGATAATGCGGTGAAGACGAATTTCCACATTTTCTGCCTCTGCAGCTCGTTTTGCGTTTGCATCTGGGCGAACATTGAAGCCCACCACAATTGCGTTAGATGCGGAAGCTAAAATAATATCAGATTCATTAATCGCACCTACACCAGAGTGAACGATTCTGACATTTACTCCTTCTACATCAATTTTTTGCAGTGAGGCGGCTAAGGCTTCAGCGGATCCTTGAACATCCGCCTTAATTACAACATTTAGATCTTTTACTTCCCCTTGTTTCATTTGTTCAAAAAGATTTTCAAGGGTAATCTTTGACTTTTCACTGCGCTGTGCCTGTATCGCTTGTTGTGCTCTTGCTTCTCCTACCTGACGGGCCGTTTTTTCATCATCAAATACAACAAAACGGTCACCAGCTTGAGGTACATCATTTAACCCTGTAATTTCGACTGGAGTTGATGGACCTGCTTCTTTTACTCTGCGGCCGAGATCATTGACCATGGCTCTCACACGTCCATACGTGTTTCCTACTACGATTGGATCTCCCACGCGCAGGGTACCGTTTTGTACAAGTAAGGTCGCAACTGACCCTCTTCCTTTATCTAGCTGTGCTTCAATCACCGTTCCATATGCATTGCGGTCTGGATTCGCTTTGAGTTCTTCCATTTCGCTGACCAGAACAATCATTTCAAGCAGGTTATCAATCCCCTCACCAGAAAGAGCTGACAATTGAACAAAGATTGTGTCACCGCCCCAATCCTCTGGAATCAGTCCATGCTCGGTTAATTCTTGCATGACTCGGTCAGGATTGGCAGTAGGCTTATCCATTTTGTTTACAGCTACGATAATGGGAACCTTCGCTGCTTTTGCATGGTTGATCGCTTCTACCGTTTGCGGCATCACGCCATCATCTGCAGCTACCACGATAATGGTAATATCAGTTACCTGGGCACCGCGTGCACGCATGGTTGTAAACGCAGCGTGTCCTGGTGTATCTAGGAATGTAATCTTTTTCCCATTTAATTCAATTTGATAGGCACCGATGTGCTGGGTTATTCCTCCAGCTTCTCCTGCCGTTACCTTTGTATGACGGATTGAATCAAGCAAGGTTGTCTTCCCATGGTCTACGTGACCCATAATTGTTACGACTGGAGGACGCTCCTGTAATTCTTCTTGTGAATCTTCCGTCATATAGACTGTTAAATCAGTAATATCGATATCAAACTCTTCTTCCACTTCGACATTGTACTCAGCTGCAACTAATTCAATCGCATCTTTGTCAAGTGATTGGTTAATAGTAGCCATAACTCCTAGCATAAATAGCTTCTTAATAATTTCAGAAGGTTCACGGTGCAGCTTTTTCGCAAGCTCTGCAACCGTTAAAGATTCTTTGAAAGTAATTTTGCTTGGGAGTTCTTTTTCTTTTTTCTTAACCGGCTGCTGGGCTTGCTGTTCACGGAATTGGTTGCCTCCTTTTCCGGAATTCTTGCCGCCTACCTGTTTTTTGTTATTTGGCTTCCCTTTTGACAAAACCTTCGATTCCTTCTTTATGTTTTCGTTTTCGTGTTTCTTTCCTTCTCGAGGTTTTGGAACTGTTTTAACCTTCACTTTGCGTGGAGTTAAATCATCATCTTCGTCTTCAATAATACCTTTTTTTGAAACTGGAGCTGGCTCTATCTTTTGTTGTTTTACTGGTTCTGGATTTTGCTTTGGTTTTGGTGCTCCATGATTTGGCTTTTTCGTTTCCCCACCCGTGTTTGGCTTTAAGGCGGCCTCTAACTTTTGAATGGCTGCTTCATCTATTGTTGACATATGGTTAGATACCTCAATATTTATCTCTTTTAATTTTTCGATTATAACCTTACTTGAAAGTTTATGTTTTTTAGCGTATTCATAAACACGCAATTTCGTCATAATACTTCACCCCCGCTAAATTTCCTCAAGCAGTCCCCTTACACTATTTGCAAACCCCCCATCCGTGACACATACTATAACCCGTGCAGGCTTACCGATGGAGTGGCCTAATTGTTCACGGCTTTCCACAATACAAACAGGGACCTGATAATATTTGCATTTATCGAGCACTTTTTTCATTGTATTGTCGGAAGCATCTTTTGCTAATAGGACTAGCTTTGCCTTACCTCTCCTAACTTCCTGTATCACACTTTCTTCGCCTGAGACTACTTTTCTTGCACGGTTTGCAAGTCCCAATAAAGACATCCAATTGTTCTGAGTCATGAAGAGACTAGCTCTCCTTTTCAACAAATTTCAAGAGTTCATCGTACACTTCATCTGGCACGGTTGCTTCTAGGTGATGGGCAAGAATGTTTTTCTTTTTTGCAGTTTCCACTGCTTCTTTTGTTTTTGAAAGATAAGCACCTCTGCCAGACTTTTTCCCGGTTGGATCGACTTCAACCAATCCTTCCTTAGACCGGACGACACGGATCATCTCTTTCTTTGGTTTCATTTCACCTGTCGCAACACATTTTCTGAGAGGGATCTTTTTTTTGACAGCCATCACCATTCACCTCTTTATGTGATTATTCTTCTTCTATTACATCATCAAAATCATCGTAATCATCGTATTCATCATCTTCAAAAGATGAGTCAAAATTTTCAGCATGTGCCCGCGGATAAATACCTAACTCTCTAGCATCAGTTTCACTTTTAATATCGATCTTCCAGCCTGTCAGCTTTGCAGCTAATCTAGCATTTTGACCGCGTTTTCCGATTGCGAGCGAAAGCTGGTAATCCGGAACGATAACAGTCGTCGCCTTTTCATCTTCATCGACAATAACATCTAATACTTTAGAAGGACTTAACGCATTGGCAACAAACTCAACCGGATCTTCAGACCATTTCACAATATCGATTTTTTCGCCTTTTAATTCATTGACTATGGCCTGAACCCGAGCTCCTTTAGGTCCTACACAAGCCCCTACTGGATCAACTTCAGGATTATCCGCATGAACGGAAATCTTGGAGCGATCTCCTGCTTCACGGGCGACTGACATAATCTCAACTGTCCCGTCAAAAATCTCAGGAACTTCAATTTCAAACAGTCTTTTTAGAAGACCCGGATGTGTTCGAGATACAAAAATTTGCGGACCCTTCGTGGTCTTTTCTACTTTTGTTATGAACACTTTCATACGAGTATGAGGTTCATATGTTTCATTGGGCATTTGTTCGCTGAAAGGAAGTAACGCTTCTATCTTACCTAAAGCAACATATGTGAATTTTCCGTCTTGTCTCTGGACAATCCCAGTCATAATGTCCTCTTCCCGGTCAGCAAATTCAGAGTAAATAATGCCTCTTTCCGCCTCTCGTACTCTTTGTGTCACCACTTGTTTTGCTGTTTGCGCTGCAATTCTTCCAAAATTTCGAGGCGTAACCTCTAATTCAACAACATCCCCAATTTCATAATTGGGACTAAGTTCTTTTGCATCATCTAATGAGATTTCAAGGCGCGGATCCTCTACGGATTCTACAACTTCTTTTCTAGCAAAAACACGCATAGTTCCTTTTTCAAGATTTAAATCCACTCTGACGTTTTGAGCTTGGTTGAAATTTCTTCGATACGCTGATACTAAAGCAGCTTCGATGGCTTCAACAATAACATCTCTTGAAATTCCTTTTTCTTTTTCAAGCAGCGTTAACGCGTCTAACAATTCACTGCTCATCTCATACATCCCCCTTCAATTTGGAAAAGCGTAAGTTCATGATGGTCAGATAAAGAGCATCTGACCTATTACGAAAATGTAACCGCCAGTCTTGCTTTGGCCACTTTTTCAAGAGGAATGGTTACGGTTTTCGCTTTTGTTTTCACCTTGTATTCAACAGTTAACTCATTGCCATCGAAGGACACAAGTTTTCCTTCAAACACTTTTTCATTATCAATTGGTTCATATGTTTTGATATGTACATGTTTACCAATCGCCTTTTGAAAATGTTCAGGCTTCTTCAATGGTCTTTCCGCACCTGGTGAAGAAACTTCCAGAAAATAAGGGTGCGTAATCGGATCAACTTCATCCAGCTTCTCGCTAAGCCTTTCACTAACAATACCACATTCTTCGATGTCGACACCTGTATCTTTATCTACATAAAGACGAAGAAACCAATTGGGACCTTCCTTTACGTATTCAATATCAACAAGCTCTAACTGTAATTGTTCTAAAATGGGTAAGCTTAAGCTTTCAACTATTTCCGTTACCTTGCTCATCATGTTCCCTCCTTACTTTTATGTCAGCTGTTCCATTTATCTTTTGATAAATCAAACACATCTTGTAAGGTTATTTTTCCACAAAAAGTTTTGCAACAATACGAAAGAGTGGGTTGCCCCACTCTTGGTCCGATCGTTTAATCATAGTATTACCAATTGAAATATACCATAAACAGGCATTTAACGCAAGGCAGCTGGCTCCTTAAAACAATGACAGCTGATTTTGCTCTGGAAGAGACTCTAAGCAGCCCTGGCTTTCAAGATATTCCATAATGGTTTTAGATACTTTTCCTCTTTGCTGCAAGTCCTCTTTAGAAAGAAACTCTCCTTCTTCACGGGCCTTTACAATATTTAATGCAGCATTAGTCCCAAGACCTGGGATTGAATTAAACGGAGGAATTAGAGTATTTCCATCAATTACGAATTCACTTGCATGAGACCGGTATAAATCGACTCTTTGGAAGGAAAAACCTCGTTCACACATCTCCAATGCCAGTTCGAGGACTGTTAACAGATTCTTCTCTTTTGCAGAAGCATCAAGTCCCTTCGCTTGAATTTCTTCAATTCTCGCGCGTATTGCGTTCGAACCTCTTGCCATTGCCTCTATATCGAAATCTTCGGCCCTCACAGTAAAGTAAGTCGCGTAATACAAAAGCGGATGATGCACTTTAAAGTATGCAATCCGGACAGCCATTAATACATACGCCGCCGCGTGAGCTTTCGGGAACATGTATTTAATTTTTTTACAAGAATCAATGTACCAATCAGGTACGCCATTCTTTTTCATTTCCTCTTCCATGTCAGGGGTTAATCCTTTCCCTTTACGGACGGATTCCATGATTTTAAATGCTAAGGATGGCTCTAACCCTTGATAAATTAAATACACCATTATATCATCACGACAACCGATTACTTCACTTAATGTACATGTCCCGTTATGGATTAGCTCCTGTGCATTTCCAAGCCATACATCTGTTCCATGGGAAAGACCTGAAATTTGAACGAGTTCGGAAAATGTCGTCGGTTTCGTATCCTCTAACATTTGACGCACGAAACGGGTCCCGAATTCTGGGATTCCGAGTGTCCCGGTTTTACACATAATCTGTTCTTCTGTTACTCCTAATGATTCAGTTCCGCTGAAAATCTTCATCACTTCCGGATCATCGGTCGGAATCGTCTTCGGATCAATTCCGCTTAAGTCCTGAAGCATCCGGATTACTGTCGGATCATCGTGTCCGAGAATATCGAGTTTTAACAGATTATCATGGATGGAATGGAAATCAAAATGAGTCGTTCTCCATTCGGAGTTTCTATCATCCGCCGGATATTGGATTGGCGAAAAATCATAAATGTCCATATAATCCGGAACAACGATAATTCCGCCAGGGTGCTGGCCTGTCGTTCTCTTAACTCCCGTGCAGCCTCTAGCTAACCGGTCTATTTCTGCATTACGTAGCATTAAGTTATTGTCATTCATATAGCCTTTGACATAGCCGTAGGCTGTCTTATCCGCAACGGTACCGATTGTTCCTGCCCGATAGACGTAATCCTTGCCGAATAACTCTTTTGTATAGTTATGGGCCCGGGGCTGATATTCGCCTGAGAAATTCAAATCAATATCGGGAACTTTATCTCCTTTAAAGCCTAAAAATGTTTCAAATGGTATATCATGTCCATCTTTTTTATAGGAGGCTCCGCACTCAGGACAATTTTTATCTGGCAAGTCAAAACCTGATCCGACACTACCGTCATTAAAGAATTCGGAATGCTTGCATTTAGGACAGACATAATGCGGCGGAAGAGGATTAACTTCCGTAATTTCTGTCATAGTTGCTACTAAAGAGGAACCGACAGATCCCCGTGAACCAACAAGGTATCCGTCATTCAGCGACTTTTTAACGAGTTTATGAGAAATCAGATAAATAACGGCAAAGCCGTGACCGATGATACTCTTCAATTCTTTTTCTAAGCGGGCTTCGACAATTTCGGGAAGCTCCTCTCCATAAATACTTCGTGCCATCTCATAGCTCTTTTGCCGAATCTCTTCTTCTGCCCCTTCAATTTTTGGTGTATACAGGTCGTCTTTAATGGGCTTTATTTCTTCAATCAAGTCAGCAATCTGATTCGGATTATGAACCACAATTTCTTTGGCCTTTTCCGCACCTAGAAATGCAAAGGAATCAAGCATTTCCTGGGTTGTTCTAAAATGAACTTTTGGCAGCTTATGACGGTTTAGCGGATTGGCGCCGCCTTGAGAGCGTACTAAAATCTCACGGTAAATATGATCTTCCGGATTTAAATAATGAACATTACCAGTGGCACATACAGGAATTCCCAGCTTATCTCCGAGAGCCACCAATTTTTGAATAATATCCTCTAGTGCATCCCAGTCCCTGACGAGTTCTAGCTCAATTAAGTGTTCATACACTTCTTTTGGATGAACTTCGATATAATCATAAAATTTTGCGATTTCCTCTGCCTCTTCTGGAGATTTTTGCATTAAACTCTCAAAAACCTCACCCTTATCACACCCGGACCCAACTAAAATTCCTTCTCTAAGGTTAACGAGAACAGATCTCGGGATTCTTGGAACCCGGTAGAAATAGTCAATATGTGAGATAGAGATTAGCTTAAATAAATTCTTTAACCCGGTATCATTCTTTGCAAGTAATATACAATGGGATGGCCGTGATCGCTGCCATGCTGTGCCTTCTCCCATAAAATCATTGAGCTGATCATGATATTCTATTCCCTTATTGAGAGCGTCCTTTAACATTTTTGCCAGCAGATATCCGGTCGCTTCTGCGTCATAAATCGCCCGATGGTGCTGTGTCAATTCGACGTCAAACTTTTTTGCCAAGGTATTTAAACGGTGATTTTTGAGGTCAGGATATAGAAAACGGGCCAGCTCTAATGTATCAATAACCGGATTGTTTGCTTTAGGATAGCCGATTTTTTCATAGCCAACATTTAAAAAACCCATGTCAAATGAGGCGTTGTGAGCAACTAATATATCATCTCCTACCCATTCTCTGAATCTCGCAATCACTTCCTCTGGGTCAGGCGCATCATTCACCATGTCATCCGTAATTCCTGTCAGATCAATTGTTGTCGCGGATAATGGATGATGAGGATTTGCAAATGATTCAAACCGATCGATAATTTCCCCATCCTTCATTTTAACAGCGGCTAATTCTATAACCGTATCATAGACCGCTGATAAACCTGTCGTTTCAACGTCGAAAACAACATACGTGTCATCTTGCAGCAAGCGATGACTCGGATTATAGGCAATCGGAACTCCATCGTCGATTAAGTTCGCCTCAATCCCATAAAGGACCTTAATTCCATGTTTTTTTGATGCACTGAAAGCTTCTGGAAACGATTGGGCAACACCATGGTCTGTAATGGCAATCGCTTTATGACCCCATTTTTTTGCCTGGGCAATGAGAGATGATATGCTTGAAACAGCATCCATTTGACTCATAGGCGAATGAGCATGCAGTTCTACACGCTTTTCCCCTTCTGGAGCCGTGTCTTCTCTAGTAGGTGTCGGTATCTCATTAATATCATTCGCAATCATCACTAAATCTCTAACAAACGTATCGTTCTGAATGCTGCCACGAACCCGGACCCACATCCCTTTTTGAACCATTTCTAAGATTCTCGCATCTTCTTTATCGCGGGAGAACATTTTAACCATTAATGAGCTTGTATAATCGGTAATTTTAAAGGTTAACAGCGTCCGTCCGCTTCTAAGCTCTTTTGTTTCTGCATCAAATATGTAGCCTTCGATTGCAACTCTTCTTTCCTCATCTACAATATCAATCATCTTCTTAAATTCTTCATCATTTTTAATCGTGTAGCCGATTATAATCGGACCTTGAGGCTTTTCATCACTTGCCTGGTCAGCTTGTTTTTGTTGTTCCTGCACTGCAAGTAATGCCCGCTGTTCATCTTCCTTTTGCTTTTCAAGCAGAAACTTTTCATATTCTTCCATCGAATTCGCTTCTTCTTTAAGCTGGAACTCTAGGACAAAGCTTGGGAACCCGAAGCTCTCGTAAACCGTCTTAATCATGTCACCATATTTTCGCTTTAACGCTAACATTTCTGTTTCATTTGCAACTGAAACGAGAACCTTATTTCCTTTTAATTCAGGGACCTGTTCTGTTAAACGATGCAGGATTGGCGGGGCAATTCCATCCAATTCTTGTAAGACTGGTTTCCAGTAATCAATAATTTGCTCTCGGGTAATGGACTTTTCATCAGTGGAAATGATAAATGATATTTTTGCTATATGGGAAAAAGTATCTCTTAGCTTTGAAATAAATAGCTGGAAGAGTGTACTGGGTATAATGTTCGTAAAATGAAACGAAAAATGCCATGTTTTTTTGGATCGTTCGATTTCCAGTTTTAAGATTCTCGCATCCTTGAATGCTAATACAGTAGCATCATCAACCATTTTGAGCTGATCTAATAGAATTTGAAAACGCTGCTTTTGTTCTGGAAGGTGATCACTCATTTCTTTCCACCTCTTATTTCTTTGTTTCTTTCGACATTATATCACACGATTCGTGTCTGTTCTTCTATCAATCTTACTGAAAATCGGTTTAATGAACGGGCATCACGCGATGCAAAAGGGTTCACCTTTTACATAAATTTTTTACTTATAAAGTAAAAAGATAAAGCCAGCAACAGGGGTGCTGACTTTATCTTTGCTTATTTTTTAAATCGGCTCTCAAGTTCTTGTGGAAGTTCGTTAACCTTTACTTCTTTCATTTCTCCGTTTTTGCGTTCTTTCCATTCGATAATTCCTTCGCTTGCTTGTTTACCGACTGTTAAACGAACCGGTATTCCGAATAAATCGGATTCGGCAAATTTGACTCCTGGTCTCTCCTGTCTGTCATCATACAAAACCTCATATCCCAAGGATTGCAATTGACTGTATAGCTCCTCTGCTAAACGGCTTTGTGCTTCATCCTTTGGATTAACGGCAATTAAATGAATTTGATACGGTGCTACAGTATCAGGCCACATAAGTCCTTTTTCATCAGAAAATTGTTCCGCAATCGCTGCTACCAATCTTGATACGCCAATTCCATAGCATCCCATAATCATTGGATTCGCTTTGCCGTTTTCGTCTAAGAAGGATGCATTTAATTTTTCACTGTAAATCGTACCAAGCTTAAAGACATGTCCTACTTCAATCCCTTTGGCAAACTTAATGGTTCCCTTTCCATCAGGGGAAGGATCACCCTCTTGAATCAGGCGAATATCTTCATATTGAGTTCCGGAAAAATCACGTTCAGGATTCACATTGATAAAGTGGTAGCCATCCTCATTAGCACCGCAAACACCATTGACGATATATTTCACAGCATGGTCAGCGATGATTTTTACCTGGTTGATTCCAATCGGACCTAATGAACCAATTGAAGTTCCTAACAGTTCCTTCACTTCTTCTGGTGTTGCCAATTCAGCCTCTTTGCCGTTGAATATATGTTTTAGTTTTACTTCATTGACTTCATGGTCTCCGCGAACCAGGACTAATATATACTCTTCCTCCGCTTTAAATAACAAGGATTTAATACATTTCGAGGCATTGACCTGTAAGAACTGACTGACTTCTTCTATCGTTTTTTGATTAGGAGTTTCCTTTTTCTCAAGTACAAGAGGTGCCTCTGCGCTTTTTTCATATTGGTCTAAGACAGGTGCCATTTCAATATTAGCTGCAAAGTCACTAGCATCAGAATAGGCAATTGTATCCTCTCCAATTTCGGAAAGAACCATAAATTCATGGTTGTCTTTTCCTCCAATCGCACCGCTATCTGCCAAAACAGCACGGAAATTTAATCCGCAGCGGCTAAAAATCGCTGAATAGGCGTCCTTCATTCTTTCATACGTTTCATCTAAGCTAGACGCTTCCGCATGGAAGGAGTAGGCATCCTTCATTATAAACTCTCTTCCGCGCAGCAATCCAAAGCGAGGGCGTTTTTCATCACGAAATTTCGTTTGAATTTGATAAACGGTTAGCGGCAAACGCTTATACGATTTAATTTCATCGCGAACAAGCGTCGTAATCATTTCCTCATGAGTAGCACCTAAGGCAAAATCACGATCATGACGATCCTTGAGCCGCATTAGCTCTGGACCGTAGGAATACCATCTTCCGGATTCTTGCCAAAGTTCAGCAGGCTGTAAGGCAGGCATTAAGACTTCGGCAGCACCTGCACGATCCATTTCTTCACGAACAATATTTTCAATTTTCGCCAGAACTCTTTTTCCAAGCGGAAGAAAGCTATAAACTCCGCTGGCATTTTGTCTCATGAAGCCTGCTCTTAACAGATAAATATGACTTTTTATTTCGGCATCTGCTGGTGTTTCTTTTAGTGTAGGCAAAAGCGACATACTTTGCTTCATTTCATTGCACCTCTCCAACTTCCCATTTATCATGCATTTTTAGATTTCTTATTAAACTTTCGCGTAGTAAATACGGCAGGAATGACCTGCGGGATCAATGAGATTTGTCTTAATGATCTTCATTGCGGGCATACGATCCGTAAATTTTGAAATTCTGCAATTTTGTCACAGATAAGAGAATCTATGACCTTTAACAATTCCCTGTTTCATACGAACGCGAAAGTTCACCTTCTTACAAGAAGAATCGCTGTATATCATTCCATGTTACGACTAGCATTAGAAGCATCAATAAGGCAAACCCAATAAAGTGAACAATTCCCTCTTTTTGCCGGTCGATCGGCTTGCCTCGAACTAATTCTACAGCAAAGAATAAGAGTCTACCCCCATCCAGTGCAGGTATCGGCAAAAGATTCATAATTCCTAGATTGATGCTTAAGAGGGCCGTCCATTTCATTAAATTGTAAATGCCAGCATTTGCTACTTCCTCTGTACTCTTATAAATTCCTACAGGTCCTGACAGCATTTCTATTGAAAAGTTTCCGGTCACCATTTTTCCTAAAATATAAATGATTTGCTTTGTCCAAAAATACGTTTCAGTGACACCATATTCGGCAACTGCCAAAGGATTTTTTTCAAATGGGCGATAAACGCCAATCTGACCATATTCCTGATTATTTTCTTCAAAAACATGAGGAACCACAGGCAGTTCAATTAGTTCTCCGTCACGGACAATCGAAAAGGTCACTTCCTCACCAGGGTGATCCCTGACAATTTCAATAATATCGGTCCAATTGGTTACTTCAGCACCGTTAATCGATTGGACAACGTCCCCTTCTCTCAAACCTGCCTCTTTGGCTGCTCCATCATTGGTGATTTCGCCCAAAACCGGATCCTCAATCGGAACCCCCTGAAGGAAACCGATTATAATAAAGATAAGGAAGGCCAAAATAAAGTTCATTAAAGGGCCTGCAAAAATCGTCATCGCCCGCTGGCCGAGTGATTTAGAAGCAAACTGGCGGTTATATGGAGCGATAATGGTTTCCTGATCATCCTCCACAATAGTTGCACTTGGATGAATCGGATATCTTACTCTGACATCTTCTTCCCCATCCTCCACATACCCTGCAATAAAGAGGTCATGTTCAAGATCTACATTTTCTACTTCCATTAACCGGATATTTTCGTATTGATCTTTTTTATTCAGAATAATTTTGATAACTTCTTCTTTTTCATTCAATTGCAATCCAACGCGATAGCCAGCTTTTATTTCGACAACCTCCGGGTCTTCTCCAGCCATTCTTACATAACCGCCAATCGGTAATAAACGGATTGTATAGAGGGTTTCTCCTTTTCTGAAGGATAAAATTTTCGGACCAAATCCGATTGCGAATTCTCTACATAAGATTCCGGCTCGTTTGGCAAATACAAAATGCCCTAATTCATGGAAAAATACGAGTGAACCAAATATAAGAATAAAGGCTATCACAGTATCCAATAAAAAAACCACCTTTTTTTAAGTGTCGAATCTATTAGCGGGGTAATAAAGACCTGACCCATTCTCTTGTTTCTTTGTCAATCTGCAGAATTGTATCTAAATCCGGATGAGAGACAGGAGTATGATTCAATAACGCTCTTTCAACTAGCTCATCAATTTCTAAGAATGTAATTTGCTTATCTAAAAAGGCCTGCACCGCAATTTCATTGGCTGCATTTAAAACTGTCGTCATCGATCCTCCCATCTTCCCAGCCTCAAAAGCAAATTTTAAAGCTTTAAATCTCTCTAGATCCATAGGCTGAAAATGGAGTTTGCCTATTTCTGAGAGATTTAATCTCTTTGCTTTTGTTAACGGAAGGCGATCCGGATACGATAAAGCATACTGAATCGGAACTCTCATGTCTGGTGTCCCTAACTGAGCCATAACACTGGAGTCATGGAACTCAATCATCGAGTGAATAATACTTTCCTTATGTAACAGTACTTCAATTTTCTCGTAAGGAATCCCAAAGAGCCAATGTGCCTCAATAACCTCTAAGCCTTTATTCATCATGGTTGCCGAATCAATGGTTACTTTTGCCCCCATCGACCAGTTCGGATGGTTTAGGGCTTGTTCCACCGAAACCCCTTTTAATTCATTTCGCGAACGGTCGCGGAAGCTTCCTCCCGAGGCAGTGATAATAAGTTTGTCTATATTTTTCTTATGTTCTCCCTGGAGACACTGGAAAATAGCAGAATGTTCACTGTCCACCGGAAGAAGCATAACCCCATATTTTTTTGCCTCTTCTATCACGATATGTCCAGCTGTAACAAGAGTTTCCTTATTGGCGATTGCAATTGTCTTTCCTAATTTAATCGCTTCTAGAGTCGGCTTTAGCCCTAAGCTTCCTGTTACAGCATTTAAAACAAGATCTCCGCCTGGGTAAGTCGCTATCTCAATTAACCCTTCGTCCCCATATGTACATTTTATGCTTGGATATTCCCATTTTAACTGCTCTGCATCATTTTTTTTCGAAACAGACACCGCTTTTGGGTGAAATTCCTGAATAATCTGATGGGCTGCCTCAATATTTTGCCCGACAGCAAAAGCATTTAAAGTA
This sequence comes from Bacillus litorisediminis, assembly GCF_022808645.1. Lineage (GTDB taxonomy): Bacteria > Bacillota > Bacilli > Bacillales > JC228 > Bacillus_BF > Bacillus_BF litorisediminis. The sequence continues at coordinate 55,428 of NZ_JAKZKT010000002.1, read as the reverse complement.
AATTCGGATGGATGCTCCCGAATGACATCTAATGTTTGTGTTCCTATGGAACCGCTGGCACCTAACAAGTTAATGGATTTCAAAACAAACGGTCAACTCCCTGCTTGAAAATTACATTCCCTAGATCAGGAAAAAATAAAGTAAAGGCCATACAAATAATAAGCTGTCAAACCGATCTAATATTCCGCCATGGCCTGGAAGAATATCACCTGAATCTTTTACATTGTAATAGCGTTTAAAGGCAGACTCTACTAAATCGCCAATTTGGCCAAATACTGACAATACAATCGTTCCAATTATAAAAACTAAAAGATTATCTGTAATTTCCGGGTATACAAAATAAAAGACGACAGCGGTGACGACGGCACAGATCACCCCGCCGATAGATCCTTCGACCGTTTTATTTGGACTGATTTCTGGCCATAATTTTCTTTTTCCAAATGCTTTTCCAATAAAATAAGCCCCTGAATCCGTGGTCCAAATAATAAACAGTGAATACAAAATAAAGTCAAGTCCTGCTTCTCTGGTCTGAATTAAATAAAAAAACCCGATTCCTACGTATAATGTAGACAATATGCAAAAGGAAACATCATCAAATGTCACTTTATTTTTGGTTAAAACCGTATAAGTTAAAAATAGAAGAACAATGAGAAACATTAGTTCTATTTTTGAAAATAACGTATCCTCAAGCCACCTTGTTTGTTCGTCCGGCAATAAAAAAACCCATAACATCAAGACTGAGAGCAGCCCCTGAACAGATAGCAGAGACTGCTTTCTCATTTTTAATAATTCATGCAAACCAATCGTTGCGAGTATGTATGTAGCAATGGTTAATAGTTCATTCCCATAAAAAACAATGGCTAAAAAGATAGCTCCTGCAATGACTGCTGTTATAATTCTTTGCTTCATGAAATCTTCCTCACATTATACTCCCCCGAAACGGCGGGAGCGTTTCTGATAAGCTTCAACAGCCTCCATGAAATGATCTTCGGAAAAATCTGGCCACAATACATCCGTAAACCAAAATTCTGTATAGGCCAGCTGCCAAAGCATGAAATTACTTAATCGAATTTCTCCACTTGTCCGGATTAATAGGTCAGGGTCATCCAGTGTTCCTGTCATTAAATATTTTGAAAACGTTTCTTCAGTTAAATCATCTTCCCTCAGTATACCACTTTTCGTATCATTTAAGACTTGCTTTACTGCATCGAGGATTTCGGCTCTTCCTCCATAGTTTAAAGCAAAGTTTAAAATCATTCCTGTGTTTCCTTTTGTATCTTCGATTGCTTTTTGGACAGCACGTTTTGTATGCTCAGGAATTGAATCTATATATCCTATCATCCGCACTTGGACATTTTCTTCAACCAGCTCAGGCAGATAAGTATCTAAAAATTCCTCTGGAAGCTTCATCAAATAATCAACTTCACTTTTGGGACGTTTCCAGTTTTCTGTGGAGAAGGCATATACTGTAAGGGCTTGAACACCTAGTCGATTGGCCAGTCTCGTTATTTTTTTAACTACTTTCATTCCTTCGTGATGTCCGGCCACTCTAGGCAATGCTCGTTTTTTCGCCCATCTCCCGTTTCCGTCCATGATAATCGCTACATGTTTGGGAATAGGATGTTTCATTGCCTCTTGTTCTCTTTCTTCTTTCGCATCCATTTTTTTGGATTGCTTCTTAAAGCCTAGCTTGTGAAGCATAAAAAGTCCTCCTTTGTCCCCCTGTAAGAGTCCCCCCATATCCAACTGGATCAAGGAATCAAATTGATTTCTTGCATGATTATATCAAAAATTGACATATTTTTCTTCACATTTATGATTTGTATAAAAATAAACTTTCGTTCCCATCATATCATTGGTCTTATATAAAGAAAACTCGCCGAGTGGCAAGCCGTTAGGCGAAGACAGAGGCGTAGTTGCACTTATACTTTATTCCCAAAAATTGTAACTACGTCGAATATACTTCTTCGCTAAAATTTTATACATTCTTAAATGTATAAAGAAAACTCGCCCGAAATGGCGAGCTTTGCAACGGAATAACACTGAAACTGATTGAAAGAAAAAAGAGAGGACAAACCTCCCTTTTTACACTTCCATAATTTGTTTTTCTTTATCCTTCGCGAGGGAGTCAATTTTGGCAATTTGCTCATCAGTGAGTTTTTGCACATCATCACTGTAGCCGCGAAGTTCATCTTCCGTTAATTCCCCATTTTTTTGAAGCTTTTTCAACTCATCATTGGCATCACGACGGATATTTCGTACTGCTACTTTGGCTTCTTCCGCCTCTTTCTTTACCACTTTGACCAATTCTTTTCTGCGTTCCTCTGTTAGAGGAGGTACAGTGAGGCGAATAATGCTTCCGTCATTGGAAGGTGTTAATCCGATATCGGACTTAAGGATTGCTTTTTCAATATCGCCTAATATGGATTTGTCATAAGGCTGAATCACTAATAAACGGGCTTCTGGTACACTGACCGATGCCAATTGGTTGACAGGCGTTGGAGCTCCATAATAGTCAACTGTCACTCTGTCAAGCAGAGATGCACTCGCACGGCCAGCCCTGATACTGGCTAATTCCTTTGAAAAAGCCTGGATTGCTTTACTCATCCGATCTTTCGTTGAATCGATTACTTGTTTTGCCATGTTATTTCCCCCTTACAATTGTTCCAATAGATTCACCCATAACGGCACGTTTAATATTTCCACTTTCCATGATGGAGAAGACAATGAGTGGGATATCATTATCCATACAGAGCGATGATGCTGTGGAATCCATAACTGCTAATCCTTCTTTAAGCACATCTAAATAGGATAATTCATCATACTTTTTCGCATCTTTGTTCACTTTTGGGTCTGCGGAATAAACACCATCGACGTTGTTCTTTGCCATTAAAATAACATCAGCTTCAATTTCAGCCGCTCGCAAGGCTGCTGTAGTATCTGTTGAAAAATAAGGGTTACCAGTACCTGCTGCAAAAATCACTACCCTTTTCTTTTCTAAATGGCGGATTGCACGTCTTCTAATATATGGTTCTGCTACTTGTCTCATATCAATAGAGGTTTGAACTCTTGTTTCGACTCCAATTTGTTCAAGGCTATCTTGGAGAGCAAGCGAATTCATAACAGTGGCAAGCATCCCCATGTAGTCAGCGGTTGCACGGTCCATTCCCATTTCACTGCCGACTTTGCCTCGCCAGATATTGCCGCCGCCCACCACTACTGCTACCTCTACACCAAGAATAGCTATTTCTTTGACTTGATCTGCAATAGATTTAATGACAGTCGGGTTAATACCGAATCCTTGTTCACCTGCAAGAGCTTCCCCGCTTAACTTTAAGACGATGCGCTTATATTTTGGATTGCTCATAAGAACCTCCGATTATGTAGTTAATAGAAATGCACACTGGGTTCACGCATTTCGTAACCTGGTAAAGAATACTTGGCTAGCGACAAGCCGGTCGGCTTATCTTCATTGCTGCCAATTAATCTTTCTTAAAGTGTAAAAAATAGGGGCAATCCCATAATGGCCTTTTCCCCTCTCTTAAAAATAGAATCATATTCATTCTATTCTTAAGAGAGAGGGGCAGACACTTTTGCAGGTTTGCCCCTTTAGGATTATAGGATTGTTTATTTTTTAACTTGGCTCATTACTTCTTCAGCAAAGTTATCTTGGCGTTTTTCAATGCCTTCCCCAACTTCATAACGAACGAAGCTTTCAAGTGTAGCCCCTTTAGACTCTAAGAATTGACGTACTTTTTGGTCTGGGTTTTTAACGAAAGCTTGATCTAGTGCACAAATGTCTTCGAAGAATTTGCTAAGACGTCCTTCAACCATTTTCTCAACAATGTTTTCTGGTTTGCCTTCGTTAAGGGCTTGTTGCTTTAATACTTCACGCTCACGTTCCACTTCTTCCGCCGAAACTTGATCACGTGATACATATTTTGGATTTAGGGCAGCAATGTGCATAGCTACATCTTTAGCAGCCTCTTCATCTGTAGATCCTGTTACTACAGTTAACACACCAATACGTCCACCCATGTGTAGGTATGCTCCAAACGCATCGTTATCGCTCTTAGTTTTGATTTCAAAGCGGCGTAGAGTTAATTTCTCCCCAATTTTTGCAATCGCAGAATTGATATACTCTTCTACTTTTGTTTCATTTGCCATTTCTTGTGCGAGGGCCTCTTCAACAGTAGCAGGCTTCTTTTGCAGAAGAAATTCAGCTAAATCTTTAACTAGGGCTTGGAATGCTTCATTTTTAGCAACGAAGTCTGTTTCAGAGTTTACTTCTAAAATAACAGCTTCGTTTCCTTGTGCTAAAATGTAAGTTGTACCTTCAGCAGCAATACGGTCTGCTTTTTTAGCAGCTTTTGCAATTCCTTTTTCACGAAGATAATCAATTGCTTTGTCCATGTCCCCATCAGTTTCTTGAAGTGCCTTTTTGCAATCCATCATGCCGGCACCAGTTTTTTCACGTAATTCCTTAACCATTTGCGCAGTAATTGCCATTACGAGTTGTCCTCCTTATACAAAATATGTACTTTGCAGTTTTTCTTAAAGTATTTGTACTTTTTAGGAAATGATTCTTAAAAAAAGGTGATAAGGAATGTTATCTTATCACCTTTCATATTTATTGGTCTCAAGCGCTATTACTCAGTAGCAGCGACTGTTGCGGCTGTTGTTTCTTCGCCTTGCTTTGCTTCTAAAATAGCATCTGCAATTTTAGCAGTAAGAAGCTTTACAGCACGAATTGCGTCATCATTTGCTGGAATAACAACATCAATTTCATCCGGATCACAGTTTGTGTCAACAATACCGATAATCGGAATATTTAATTTATGTGCTTCAGCCACAGCGATTCTTTCTTTACGAGGATCAATTACGAAAAGAGCATCTGGCAATGTTTTCATTTCTTTAATACCGCCTAAGAACTTTTCAAGACGTTCTTGTTCTTTTCTTAATTGAACCACTTCTTTTTTAGGAAGAACATCAAAAGTTCCATCCTCAGCCATTTTTTCAATAGCTTTTAGACGCGCAATACGCTTTTGAATGGTTTCAAAGTTTGTTAGAGTACCACCTAACCAGCGTTGGTTCACATAGTACATGCCAGAACGTTCTGCTTCTTCCTTAACAGATTCCTGGGCTTGTTTTTTAGTCCCTACGAAAAGAATGTTACCGCCGTTAGCAGCTAATTCCTTAACATAGTTATATGCATCTTCAACCTTTTTGACAGTTTTTTGAAGGTCGATGATGTAAATGCCGTTGCGCTCAGTGAAGATGTATTTCTTCATTTTTGGATTCCAACGGCGAGTTTGGTGTCCGAAATGTACACCAGCTTCTAGAAGTTGCTTCATAGAAATAACAGACATGTGTTTTTCCTCCTAATTTGGTTTTTTTCCTCCGCTCCTATCATTTTTAAGAAAAACTATTTTACAAAAGTGAAAATAGCACCATTTCTTAAATCAAAGAGCGTGTGTAATCACACCAAAAGATACTATAGCACAATAAAAGATTACATTCAAGCTTGATTCAGAGAATCCCATAAAATTTTAACGTAAGTTCAACCTCTGTCTTACCTTTATTTATTTTCTTGGCAATTGCTTCAATTGTATGCCCCTCGTTCCAAAGGGAAATGATCTGATCTTTAGGAGCAGCAGTTTCACTTTGATCCAGCTCATCCTCGAGCTTTAGCCACGGAGGAAGCTCTTCATACTTTTCCCAGGAGACTTCCTGTTCATTATAGGCTTTCCGGACTTGTCCAAGCTGAATACTATTCTTAGATAAAGTTGGTCCAGGAACGTCAACTCCTGCTTGTTCCTTCACAATAACTGGTGCAGTTGGCTTCGGGCTTGAAACCTCCTCATTTCGCTTCAAGGGCTGCTGATTATTTTCAAGCAATACTTGCAGCTGTTCATTTTCTTCCTTTATTTCATAGAGAAAAGAGGTCAGTATATCCTCCATTTCCTGTAAGGCGTGCTGCTGTTTCATTTCAAGGTCTTGCAATCTGTGTTGCTTTTGAAACAAAATGACGATAGCAAGCAGGCATAATATATTTAAGAAGATGCTAATTGTTAAAAAGAAAGCAATCATTTTTTACATTCCTTTTTACGAGCTATAATCGATGATCTTTCCCTTAAAGGGATGCTTCATCTCAGCTTTTTGGGATGGATTCTTCTGTTTTTGTTGGTTTGACTGATGCTGTTGATGATGTGTAGATGATTCCTTTTGGTTATTTTGAACGCTTCCCTTTTGTTCTTGCTTTACGACAGACTGTTGTTTTTGTCTCTCTTCCTTAAGAATAAGTTCATTATTCACATCATGCTGTACCAGATTGCGCTGCATCGTTTCACTTTGCAGCTTCCCTAAATCTTGTGTTCTTGGAATCGCAATTTGTAAATCAATGGACTTCATATCCACAAAGAATCACATCCACATCTTTAAGTATTCTTTCAATTTATACAGTGCTTTTGCATGTATTTGTGAAATTCTCGATGTAGAAAGCTTCATGACTTGACCTATTTCGGTTAACGTTAATTCCTCTTGGTAAAAGAGAGATAAAACCAGTTGTTCTTTTTCTGACAATTCCTTAATTCCTTTTGCCAGCTCACTGATTTTTTCTTCAAATGTGACAGATTCTTCTGGAGTCGGCGTGTGTTCATCTTTTACAAACAATGGGTGATCAGATTGTTCGCTATCATAGGAATGATCATCAATTGAAAGTACAGATGCATAAAAATATTCAGTCATTGTTTTATATACGTCTTCTTCTGTTGTTTCCAATTCTTGCGCAATTTCAGCCGCTGTTGCCTGTCTAAAGTATTTTTGCATCAGCTTTTCTGATGCCGCTTCTACTTTCTTGGCCCGGTCTCTTGTACTTCTCGGGAGCCAATCTTCTTTTCTCAGTCCATCTATAATAGCACCTCTTATACGAAAGGATGCATATGTATCAAATTTTAAATCACGGTTAGGATCAAACCGTTCTACCGCGTCAAACAACCCCATCATACCCAAACTTATGAGATCGTCCTTTCCGACATTTTTAGGCAGACCAGCTGAAATTCGCTGAACATGGAAATGGACAAGTGGCATATATCTATGAATTAAAGTATTGCCCGCTTCCTGGTCACGGGCCTCCGACCATTTTTGCCATAACAACTTTTCATCATCTGTTAATGCGTGTACCATGTTGAACCTCCTTGTCCTTTAAATCTTAAAAGCTTGTTTATCCATTGCGATCCTTTTGAATTTGATTTCGTATATATGAAACTACTTTTGCGATATCTTCTTTTTCTAATTGCTTCGTTAATGTCAATAATTCATTTTCACTGTCTATTTGTTTTTCTTCATTTAGTTCTTCTTGTGTTTGGATGCCGATTGATACCAAATATCTGATCAAATACATAACAAAAAATAAAAGTATAAAGACCAAAAACGAATGAATGATTAGTTCAGCCGGTTCTTTTTTTTCAATTGATAGCAAGAAGTATAGAAGAAAACCTAACAAACCAAATGAAAAATTCCAAAACCAATGACCACTCACTATATTTCATGAACTCCTTTATTGACGGTTTTCACAAGTAAAACCCCTGTCTCAATTACAAAATCGATTGTTCTCCCATTTGTACCGCCAGTATCCTCAGCCACAATCGGCAATTTGAGTGAATTTAGCTGATTTTTAACTGCTTCAATATTCCTTGCACCAATTCTCATAAGCTCATTTGCCCCTGCATACTCGAACATCTGCGCTCCGCCAGCAAGCTTTGCTTTGATAGAAAGCTGTCTTGCTCCCTTTTCCAATAGTCCCGCTAAAAGGCTCGGAACTGCTGTATCGGCGTATTTGGCAATATGGCTTGTTCCAGCTTTGGCTAATGAAGAATCTGGAAGCATGACATGTGCCATACCTGCTATTTTTAATCTTTCGTCATATAAAACAAGCCCGACACAGGATCCTAAGCCTGTTGTCCTTAATATTTGCGGAGCCTGTCCGAGTTTCATATCCGCGATCCCTACTTTAACAAGCAATTCTGCATTATTCATCGTCCTGTTCAACTCCGAGAGAGCGAAATAGGACCGGGATCGATTCAGGATCCGGAAGTAAAAGGAAATAGCCGTTGACTTTTTCTTCTTTCCAATTTTCTGAATGTAAATAGGTTTCAATTACAATCACAGAATCAGTGTATGTACACATTTCTAGCATTCCATGGGTTATGATTGCACCAAACATATCAATACTCACTGCGGGAACTGATGGCTGCAGCTTTAAGCCTGAAAAATCTGAGAGCGCTGAAAGATATGAACCCGAAACAATGTTCCCAATTTCCTCTAACACTGATATAGATAGACTTGAAAATGGCGGTTTAAGGAAGGAAACCGGTTCATTCAATAAAACTTCTACAAAACGTTCTCCATGTTTTACTGGTAAAACAAAAAACATTTGCCCATTTATATCTCCATGAATCGTTAAATAAGCAGCGGTTACGGTTGTCTCGCTTCCCCCAGAGAGCTCCACCATTTCATCATAGGAAGCTAGGCGGACAGAAGGCACTTCCATGTCAACCTTTTCCCCCAGCAAAGCGGATAAAGCAGTCGCAGCATGGCCAGCGCCAATATTTCCGACTTCTTTCAAAATATCTAAATGAAAATGAGTTATGGAATACAGATCCATCCTTACCAAGACCCCTTACTAAACATCAGCTGTTTGAGCTCCTAATACTTTTCTGAGATTTAATAGAATCATAATCCGTTTGTTATAGTGGAGTACACCATCAATACATTCTGTATCGCTATCGGCAGTAACCGTTTTGGGTGACTCGATCATTCGAGTGTCAATATCAATTACATCATGTGCGCCGTCTACAATTAAGCCCACTTCGGATTCGTCATTTGAAATAATGATAATTCTGGTTTTTTCGGTATAAGCTTCTTCCTTCAAACCCAGCCTTAATTTAAGATCAACAACTGGAATCACGACTCCCCTTAAATTTATTACTCCTTTAATGAAATGTTCTGTTAATGGAACCCGAGTAATCGGAAGCAGTTTTTCAATCGATATAACTTGTTCCACTGGGATTACATACTCTTTTTCCTTTAATTGAAATACGATCAGTTTTTGTTCCAGTATTTCTGACATATAACATCCCTCTCTTCACTTTTATAGAAAGAAAGCATTTGAATCGATAATTAGAGCAACTTGTCCATCCCCTAAAATCGTAGCTCCAGAGATTGCCTGTATATCTCCTAAATAACGGCTTAATGGTTTTAATACGACCTCTTGCTGTCCGATAAAAGAATCAACCACTAATCCTATTTGCTTCTCGCCTTTTTTAACAACGACTACCGGATATAAGGCCTCTTCCTCCGATTTTTCTTGGAGAGGTACTTTAAACAATTCCTTTAAGAATACGAGAGGAACAACCTTCCCTCGGTATTCCATTACCTTTTGATGATGGGCTTCTAAAATATCCGTTTCATTGATAATCAGTGTTTCAATAATAGAAGAGAGTGGAATTGCATATTTTTCATTTTCAAGCTCTACCAATAATACAGTCATAATCGATAAGGTCATTGGCAATTGGATTGAAAATAAAGATCCTTTGTCAGGCTCGGATTCAATTGTAATCACTCCTCCCAGTGATTCAATTGTGTGTTTAACAACATCTAACCCAACACCGCGCCCTGATATATCTGAAATTTGATCGGCTGTAGAAAAACCGCTCGAAAAGATAAGCTGATAAACCTGAGAATCTGTTAAACTATTTCCGTCCTCTTCTGACAAAATTCCTTTGGAGATTGCCTTTTGTAAAACCTTTTCCCGATTAATTCCCGCTCCATCATCCTTAATTTCAATAAATACATGGTTTCCACTTGTGTAGGCTTTCAATTCTAATGTTCCTGCCGGATTTTTTCCTTTCGCAATCCGTACTTCTGGCGATTCGATGCCATGATCAAGCCCATTGCGTATTAGATGAACAAGAGGATCTCCTATTTCATCGATAACCGTTCTGTCCAGTTCTGTCTCGGCCCCTTCAATCTTAAAATCTATCTCTTTCCGTAAATCTTTTGCGAGTTGTCTGACCATCCGCGGAAAGCGATTAAAGACTGTGTCGATTGGGACCATCCGCATTTTTAAAATTATGTCTTGCAGATCTCCGGATAAGCGGGACATATGCTCAACGGTTTGTGTTAGAGGAGCATGTTTTAATTCCTTCGCTATTTGTTCCAAACGTCCCTTATCAATGATTAGCTCCTCAAATAGATTCATGAGCCGGTCAAGCCGGTCAATATTCACGCGGATTGATTTGGATACTTTCTTTTCTTTTAGGCTGACTTGCTCAGATTCTGCAGTTCCTTTTGCTTCTTCTGCTACAGCTGCAGCTGTTTCAGCCTGAGCACTTCGTAAATTGCCTAAGTCAATCAGTTTGGTTTCAACCTTTTCAATCTCAGATACCTTCATAATTTTTGCAGCCACTGCTTCAGCTGATTCAGTCGTAATAACCGTTACGGTGAAAGTCTGATCAAACGCTTCCTGTTCCAGAATCTCAGTAGTTGGATTACTTTTTATAACCTCACCTGATTTTTCCAGAACATCAAAAACCATAAACACTCTCGCGGCCTTTAATAAACAATCGGAACGAAGTGATATCTTACATTCGATACATGAATATCCTTGCTCCAATGATTGCGCAATAATGTTTTGCTCATAATCATTAAATGATTGCGTCCGTTCATTTTGGCCAGTATGTGCGGACGGATCAGACGTAGTCGTCTTTTCTTGGGAAACAGGCTGTCCCGTTTCAATTTGCTTTAATAGCCGCACCACTTCTGAAACGTTTTTTTTCCCGTCTCCTCCATCTGCGATTGAATACACCATTGCTTCCAGATCATCTACAGCCATAAAAACAACATCTAACACATTACTTGTCACTGTAACCTTTTGATTTCGGATTGCATCTAACACATTTTCCATTTGGTGGGTAAGATTTGCCAAATCTTCAAATCCCATTGTAGCTGACATCCCTTTAAGCGTATGGGCTGAGCGGAAAATTTCATTGATAAATTCCAGGTTTCCAGGATTCTTTTCCAGTTCCAGCAAATAATCGTTACAAGCTTGAAGATGCTCTTTACTCTCTTCAATAAACATTTCTAAATATTGATTCATTTCCATCTGTTCCACTCCTTTTATAGTAGAGAAAGAATGGTGCCAGGAATGTCTTCCACATTTGCAATGATGTCAACTACACCTGCTGTCACAGCTGATTTTGGCATTCCATATACCATACATGTTTGTTCAGACTCTGCGATTGCAATTGTTTGTCCGTTTTGTTTGAGACGCTCAAGACCTTTGGTACCGTCTGATCCCATCCCTGTCATAATCACAGCAATTTTTTCATACTCTGTAAGCTCAGCAGCCGACTCAAATAATAAATCAACCGAAGGACGTACTCCGTGGACCGGATCCTTATCATTCATTTCAAAAATGAGAGTCGAACCGCTCTTTTTAATTTCCAGATGAACGCCTCCCGGTGCAATATAAACAACTCCATTTTCCAATACTTCAAAACACTCTGCTTCTTTTACACGGAGAGAACAAAGTGCATCCAACCGTAAACTTAAGCTTTCTGTAAATTTAGGAGGCATATGCTGAACCACCACTATTGGTGCATCAATCGTATCGGGCAGCTGTGTCAGCACCGTTTGCAATGCTTTGGGCCCTCCGGTTGAAGTACCGATTAAAACAAGCTTTGGTGTTCCGTTTAATGACTGATTCGCAGTCTTTAGCGAATGAATCTTGGTGCTGGCCTTTTTTGTATTTTTGGAGGAAGTCTTTTTGCTTCCAATAAACCGACGGATATTGACTGTACTGGCATGCAGTACTTTTTCAACCAATTCATCCTTAATCTTGTGCAGGTCTAGTGAAATGGGTCCAGACGGCTTGGCAACAAAATCTACAGCCCCTAGCTGGAGAGCCTGCAATGTGCTGGATGCTCCTGTTTTTGTACTGCTGGATAACATCACAACAGGAATGGGATGCTGCTCCATGATCATTTGTAATGCATCAAGTCCGTTTAAAACAGGCATTTCTATATCTAAAGTCAGGCAATCGGGCATTACCTCCTGAATTTTCTTAATGGCATCTTCTCCATTTCTGGCTGTACCGACAACCTCGATTTGAGGATGATTACTAAGAAAATCTGTAATAAGCTTTCTCATAAATGCTGAATCGTCTACAATTAGTACCCGAACTTTCTTCATGTATGACCTTTCCTTTCGGAGAAAAAGCTCCTCAGTTTATGTAAAAATCCCGGCTGTTTTTGGAGATATTCTGCACCGATGTTAGAATACTGTGCGCTTACGTACCTTTCCGAAATTTGACCAATGGCAATCGAGCTTTTGGCAGCCGGACGGTAAAGAATGAAAGGAGTTTGGGAAATGACAGCATTTTGAACACTTTCATCTTCTGGAATAATCCCAAGCAATTGAACTTGTTTATGCAGAAACTTCTCTATTGTTCTTTGCAGTTTTAGAAGTGTACCCTGTCCAACTTGACTGCTCTTAGCCCGATTGCATAATAAATAAAGTGAAGCAGGTGCCTGATTTATAATTAAATGTTTAGTCATACTGTAGGCATCGGTGATGGCCGTGGGTTCTGGCGTTGTGATGACAAAACAGTCATCAACCGAGAATAAAAAGGAAATGCTTTCTTCCGTTGCGCCAGCTCCCATATCAAAGATCAGATAGTCATAATAAGCGGAAAGCTGCTCCATTGTACGGATAAACTGCCCTAATTTTTCCCCTTCTAATTTTTTGATAGATTGAAAGGCACTTCCTGCTGCCAAATAGGATATATTGGCCGGTCCTTTGAAGATGAGCTCATGAATCTCTGCTTTAGAATTAAGAAAATCATAAAGGGTGATGTTGGGGGAATCCCCCATCAGAATGTCAATATTCCCCATCCCTAAGTCCATATCTACGAGTAAAACCCGATAGCCTTTTTGCGAGAGTGATATTGAGAAATTTAGAGAAAAATTCGATTTTCCCACTCCTCCCTTTCCGCTCACCACCGCTACAGCCTTTGCCTCTTTTCGTTTTTCTTGGTCTTTGTAACTAGAGGAACGTGACTGAAACCTTTGTCTAAGACTCGCTGCTTGGTCCATGAGGTACCACATCTCCTAATAAATAGGATAAAATCTGATCTTTTCCCGCTGTTTTCAAGTCATCGGGTACATTTTGTCCATCCGTTAAATAGCCCACTCCGATCCCCGTATCCCAGAGAAGATTCAAAATCATTCCTGTCTGTCCTGTTTCATCTAGCTTTGTAAAAATGAAACGGTCAATATGGAGACCGGAAAATTGTTCAATAATCTGCTTGATATCTGTTTCTTTTGCGGTGAGAGCGATAGTCAGGAATGTTTGAACATCCTCTTTAAAATCAATCACATCTTTTAAATCATCAACATATTGGCCATTTCTGAAATTTCTCCCGGCTGTATCGATAAAAATCGTATCATAATTAGAGAAGCGAATTTTGGCCCGTTTAAAATCTTCGAGATTGTAACAGACTTCGACCGGCGCCCCCACAATATTGGCGTACGTTTTTAATTGTTCAATTGCCGCAATTCTATATGTATCGGTCGTGATAAAAGCCACTTTTTTCTTATCTTTCAATATCGTTTTTGCTGCAAGTTTTGCTAAGGTTGTTGTTTTCCCTACTCCAGTAGGTCCGACCAAAGCAATAAATTTTTTTTGAAGCAGCCCTTCCTGATCCAGCAAAGAATCTTTCCCGGCAAAAATCGTTTGCTTTAGCAAACTCTTTAAAAGGTCACTGTTATCCGGTCTGTTCTCCTTATAATAGAGTTCTGTTAGAACCTGTGCCCACTCGCGCAGCAGAAAAGGAGCAACCCCCTGATCCGCTAATTTCATCATCATCGGTTTGAATGGTTCAGGGACGACATAATCAACTGGGGTGAGGTTCATACTTTCTTTTAAATTCTGAATTTCTTTTAAAAGCATGCTTATGTCCTGATTATTCTCTTTTCCCTTTGAATAAGGTACTGCTGAAGTTATTTCAGATGCGGGTTTCTCACTCTGCTGGCTGAGCCGTTTAATAGGTTCAACAGCTGCCGGATCAATCGCTGCCACGACTTCAATCAGCTTTTTTCTAAACAGCCCCATAACACCGCCTTTGTAAACGGTCTTTGAATTAATAATGACGGCATTTTGCCCCAGTTCTGCCCTAACCTTTTTCATAACCTCCGGTAAACTCGGACCGATATATTTTTTAAATTTCATCTAATTTCACGACCCCTACACTCTGAATTTCAATATTCGTTTCCAGCTCATTGTAAGAAAGAATCGGAACAGCCGGAAAATACCTTTCCGCAAGCTGTCGGACATACATCCTGACCGCAGGAGAACAAAGCACGATAGGCGTCTGTTCTGTTAAGGATAGCTTCTCTACTTCCTTTGCCAGCATTTCTACTATTTTCTGCGCAATCCCCGGATCAATCGATAAATAATTTCCATGTTCTGTTTGTTGAATACTGTCTGCAATTATTTTTTCTACCTGTCCGGAAATCGTTATAACCTTTAATAAATCACCATTGACATATTGGGCAGAAATTTGTCTGGCTAAAGCTTGTCGGACGTATTCAGTTAATAAATCCGTATTGGAAGTCATTTTTCCATAATCCGCTAATGTCTCAAAGATTACAGGCAGGTTGCGGATGGACACACCTTCTTTGAGAAGCTTGGCCAGTACCTTTTGAACTTCTCCAATCGAAAGCGGGTTTGGGGTTACTTCTTCTACTAAAATCGGATAGCTTTCCTTCAAATGATCAATCAATTGCTTGGTTTCCTGTCTGCCTAATAGTTCATGAGCATGCTTCTTTAGAACTTCAGTTATATGAGTCGAAACAACTGAAGGGGGATCGACAACGGTATAGCCCATCAATTCTGCTTGATCTTTTACTTCTTCACTGATCCACTTCGCAGGCAAACCAAATGAAGGTTCGACCGTTTTTATACCATCAATGAGATCCTCCTCATCGGAAGGACTCATTGCTAAGTAGTGATCCATATAGATTTCGCCTCTTGCCAGTTCATTGCCTTTAATCTTCAAGGAATACTCATTAGGCTTTAATTGAATATTATCGCGAATCCTAACAACAGGGATTACCATGCCCATTTCGATTGCCAGCTGTCTGCGAATCATTACGATCCGATCTAATAAATCTCCCCCTTGCTGTGTATCAGCTAGCGGTATGAGTCCATAGCCGAATTCAAATTCAATCGGATCGACACTCAATAAGCTCACAACCGCTTCTGGCCGTTTCATTTCATCGGTTTCTATCACTTCTTCCAGTTCCATTAAATCCTCTTTGCCGATATTCTGCGGGCGATTTATCATATAGCCGCCAGCCAGGAGCATGCCGGCGATTGGAATCGTATATATATCCGAAATGGGCGTCAGTAAGCCAAGTACCAAAATAGCTCCGCCTGCAATGTATAACATCAAAGGATACCTGAACAGCTGAGAGGTAATGTCACTTCCGAGATTTCCTTCTGATGTCGCTCTTGTAACGACGATTCCAGTTGCTGTAGAAATGAGGAGTGCCGGAATTTGGCTGACAATCCCATCCCCTACAGTTAATAGAGAAAAGGTTCTGGCAGCTTCACCGAATGGCAGCCCCATTTGAACAATCCCAATAATGATCCCGAAAATTAAATTGATTAAAACGATAATAATTCCAGCAATCGCGTCTCCTTTTACAAATTTACTGGCCCCATCCATTGCTCCGTAAAAGTCCGCTTCCCGCGAAATTTTATCTCTTCGCTCTCTAGCTTCTTTCTCCGAGATAATTCCTGCATTAAGGTCGGCGTCAATACTCATTTGCTTGCCCGGCATTGCATCTAATGTAAATCTGGCGGCAACTTCTGATACACGTTCAGAACCTTTGGTGATGACTACAAACTGGATAATAATCAATATTAAAAATACGACAAGACCAACTAACACATTGCTGCCAACAACGAAAGTTCCGAATGTTTCAACAACCTGCCCCGCATCGCCATGGGCTAAAATCGAACGAGTAGTTGAAACGTTTAACGCTAATCTATAAAGAGTCAGAATTAATAAAAGCGATGGAAAAATGGCTAATTCCAATGGCTCTTTGTTATTCATCGCCGTTAAAAGTACAACCAAAGCAAGCGTTATATTGAGGATGATGAGGATGCTTAACAGCCACCCTGGCAGGGGAATGATCAGCATAGCAACTATGAGTATGACACCGATGAATACAGAAATATCTTTAGCTCGCATGACAAATCTCCTTACATTTACAAATCAATCAAGTTCCAAGGGAATCAGAATTACTTGTAGGAAACAGGTATGCTTCCTTTCGTTTGATAAACAACGGCCAAAATTTCAGCTACTGCCTGAAAAAACTCTTCTGGTATCGCCTGGCCAATATCAGTCTGATCATAGAGGGCACGGGCCAATGGCCGATTTTCAACCAGGCTTACGTCATTTTCTTTCGCGATAAACTTAATTTTTTGTGCGACAAAATCTACACCTTTGGCAATTACATAGGGGGCGTCTGCCTTTGTTTCATCATATTTTAGAGCGATCGCATAATGCGTTGGGTTCGTAATCACAACATCTGCATGCGGTACCTCCTGCATCATTCTACGCATTGCCATTTCACGTTGTCTTTGTTTAATTTTTGATTTAATAAGCGGATCTCCCTCGATATTTTTATACTCATCTTTGATATCTTGTTTGGACATCCGAATATTTTTCTCGTAATCATATTTTTGGTATAAATAGTCAAGACCGGAAAGGGCAAGCAGAGCAAAAGATGCATAAAGCCCCATTTGAACCGTCAAATCTCCTA
The DNA here is from genome assembly GCF_022808645.1 of Bacillus litorisediminis. Classification (GTDB taxonomy): domain Bacteria; phylum Bacillota; class Bacilli; order Bacillales; family JC228; genus Bacillus_BF; species Bacillus_BF litorisediminis. Next base: position 38,536 of record NZ_JAKZKT010000002.1, on the reverse strand, counting down.
CTACGGCCATGGATTGGCCGACACTATATTGTGCCAGCATCATAATATCCTCAAGATGAATCCATAACACGGCGAAAGTAATGATGCCTATTAACGTAATCTTTAAAATCGATTTCAAGAGCTCTACAATCGCTCTCATCGAAAATATCCGTTTAAATCCTTTGATCGGGTCGATTTTTTCTAGCTTAAAAGCAATCGTTTCCGTCGTAAATAAAAATCCGATTTGAATATAGTTCGAAAAAAACGCCGCGACGATAGCCGCTATCATAACAGGAGCGAGAAATTGGACCATAATCATAAACACATCGACCATTATTCTTTCTATATTAGAAGGGGTCACTTCTACCAGCATAAAGTCAGTAAATGATTGTTTATATAAATCCAGACATAAATCCAGAAAATATGAACCTAGCATTAACATTCCGAAAAACACAGCCAGCATGATTAGGGATGTTCCTACATCCTGACTTTTCGCTACCTGTCCCTTTTTTCTCGTATCCTGCCGTTTTTTCGGAGTTGCTTTTTCTGTTTTTTCCCCTGCGAAATATTGCAGGTCCAACTTTACATAAGCCACTGACTCACACCCTTTATCTCGTTAACAGCTCCATTAATCCCCTCATTGTATAAAACATGTGATCAAACAAAGAGCTGACTACTGTCATGAGACCGCCAAAGGTAATGACGATAAATATAAAGCTGACTGCAATTTTTAATGGAAGCCCCACCACAAAAACATTCAATTGCGGGACTGTTCTGGCTGTCACTCCGAGAGCTACATCGATTAAAAACAGACAGGCAACGACCGGCAGGGACATTTGAAATGCAATCAGAAACATCGCAGCGAAGGCTTTTGTCACAAATAGCGCCAAATCCTGACTTCCTAAAGGGAGCCAAAGCTGATCGATGGGTACAAACTCATAACTGTAAAAAATGGCATCTAATAATAAATGGTGACCATCCACTGCTAATAAAAATAAAAGAGCAATGATATAAAAATATTGACCCATAAGCGGACTTTGCGCACCTGTCTGCGGATCGATGACATTAGCTATCGCAAAACCCATCTGAAAATCAATAAAGCCCCCTGCCACCTGAACAGCGGATAGCATAATAAAGGCAATCAAACCCAGCAGCAAACCAAAAAGCACTTCTTTGATGAGCAGCAGAAAAAAATGCTCAGTAATGACGTCTGCAGGCTTATCGATGGTATAATACATAATCCAAGCTAAAAAAAGTGAAAACCCCACTTTATGTGGACTTGGTATGGTCCGATAAGAATAAAGAGGAACAACTAGAAAAAACGTTGTGACTCTGACAAATATAAGTAAAAAAGCCGGAAAACCAGGAATAAATTCTATCATCCTCTTATCCTACAAATCTCAATAAATTGGACCAAACACTTTGTGCATACGTCAGCATTTGCCCGAGCATCCAGGGACCAAAAAAAACGATTCCTAAAAGCACGGCAACAATCTTTGGGATAAAGGCTAAGGTTTGCTCTTGAATTTGTGTGGTTGCCTGAAAGATACTGACAACTAACCCCACCACGAGGGCCAACACAAGTAAAGGTCCTGAAACTAAAAGAACGGCCCAGATCCCTTGTTCGGCGATGTATATGACTTGTTCTTGGGACATATCTGTTCACCTTCTTTAAAAACTTTGAAGTAAAGACTCAACCACCAAATACCAGCCATCTACCAATACAAACAGCAATATTTTAAATGGCAAGGAAATCATAACGGGCGGAAGCATCATCATCCCCATCGACATCAGTACACTTGCCACAATCATATCGATGACTAAAAACGGAATAAATATCATAAATCCAATCTGAAAAGCTGTTTTTATTTCACTAATGGCAAAGGCTGGGACTAAAGCTGTTAATGGTATATCCGCAATTGATTCAGGAGTTGGATACCCGCCATAGTCCATAAACAGCGCTAAATCTTTTTGTCTTGTATGAGCACTCATAAATTCCTTCAGCGGAAGCGAGGCACGTTCATAAGCCTCCTCCAAATTTATTTCTTCATTAAATAAAGGTATTAAGGCCTCCTTGTTTACCTCTTGAAAGGTAGGCGCCATAATGAAAAAAGTTAAGAATAATGCGAGCCCAATAATGACTTGAGTTGGCGGCATCTGCTGTGTAGCAAGTCCAGTCCGAACAAACCCCAGAACAATCACAATTCTAGTAAAGCAAGTCATTAAAATTAATATACTGGGAGCCAAAGATAAAACAGTCAGCAGCAGCAAGAGCTTTACTGATGTAGAAACGTTTGCGGGATCACTTGCATTAAAAAATTCGATAAATTCATTCATGTTGGTCCTGACCCCTTTTTCCTTTCCACTCATCGATTATTTTTTTTCGATCCTGTTTTACTTTTAAAAGCTCATTTTTTAAAGAATCCATAAAGCCGCTTTCTTGTTTTTCTTCCTTTTTCCATAAAAACAGCCCGTTAAATCCCTTAACAGATTCGTTCAACTTGTTATGTCGGAATTCCAACAGATGCTTTATTTCTTCTTCATTATCAATTTCTTTTAATAGAGTAACTGACTCTCCAACCCCAACTATGTACACTCTGTTTCCGATTTTTACGAGCTGAATGCTCTTTTGATTCCCTATGGTTGTTCCCCCAATATTCTCGATGACCCCATCGTTTGCAAAGTTTCTTCCTTTTTTTTGCACCCATTTGAGGACAAACAAGAGAAGGCCAATAACGAAAATAGTAGAAACAATCATCTTTACAACATCCCAAATCGAAATGCCTACCTGACTGGAGGGAGGAGTCTTCTCTTCTGCTGACGTTTGGGAAGTTGAATCGCCTTGGTCCGGATTCTCAAGCCACTCTTTTACACTTGTTGTTTCAGCGTGAACGGATGAAACTGTTTGGAAAGGAAGGCCACCCAAAAAGAATAATATAAAAAATAAGAAAATGACCTGTCTCCGTTTTTTCATTGCTGCGCACCTTCCTTTCATTACCTTTAAACCTTAAAGACATTTATTATCCCAGGGTTTTTTTGATCGCTTCAATGACACGGTCAGCTTGGAACGGTTTAACAATAAAGTCTTTAGCCCCTGCCTGAATTGCGTCAATGACCATGGCTTGCTGACCCATCGCTGAACACATAATGACTTTTGCATCACTATTCAGCTTTTTAATTTCTTTTAAAGCAGATATTCCATCCATTTCAGGCATTGTAATATCCATTGTCACTAAATCCGGATGAAGTTCTTTATATTTTTCAACTGCTTGTGCGCCATTTTCAGCCTCTGCTATTACCTCGAAGCCGTTTTTCGTTAAAATATCTTTAATCATCATTCGCATAAACGCTGCATCATCCACAACTAAAATTTTTTGTCCCATATTCGTAACCTCCTAGGCTTTAGTGGAATAGTATTATCGTAATTTCTTTAATCGGTCGCTTTGACTAAGGATATCTGTTACGCGAACTCCAAAATTTTCATCAATGACAACAACTTCTCCCTGTGCAATTAAGCGGTTATTAATTAGAATATCGATTGGTTCTCCTGCAAGCTTGTCCAATTCTAAAATTGAACCTGAAGACAGCTCCAATATTTCCTTAACAGATCTTTTCGTCCGGCCCAATTCAACCGTAACTTGTAAAGGGATATCGAGCAGCATATTTAAATTTTTCGTTTCAGCTTGTGCGGGCTTAAACTCTTCAAAACTAGAAAATAGAGCTGGCTGAACATTTTTCTCAAGCGCGCCTTGATGACTATTCTGATTTCCTTGATTTCTAGATAAGGAGTCCTGATTAGGTAGAGATTGCGGTTCCACCGGCTGGACCACCTCCTGCAATAATTCGTCACTTTGCTCTTGTGCCGGTTCAGGCTGCGCCCCCATACCCGCAGCTGGACTCAAAAGCTCCTCCACCATTGATTGAGCAAACTCAATAGGAAGTAACTGCATAATATTGGAATCAATTAAAGTACCGACAGTTAAACGGAAGGAGACCTTTATAATATAGTTATCAATTGGAATTTTCTCTGTTCCTTCTCCTTGCGGAACATCTAACAATTCAACAACAGGAGGAGAAATATCAATTCGTTTGCTAAAAACAGTTGACATCGATGTTGCAGCGGATCCCATCATTTGATTCATCGCTTCCTGGACGGCACTAATCTGAATTTCACCTAAATCAGTATTTTCCGGTTTGCCCTCTCCCCCAAGCATAAGGTCAGCAATTACAGCCGCATCTTGTTGCTTAATCACAAGCAGGTTCGATCCTGTAAAACCATCTGTGTATTGCACTTCAATCGCCACATAGGGATGAGGAAACTCTTCAGATAACCTCCTTTTCTCTACTAAACTGACAGACGGAGTTGTAATTTCTACCTTCTGATTTAAGAGAGTCGATAGCGCAGTAGCAGAGCTTCCAAAGGATATATTTCCTATTTCTCCTAAGGCATCTAGTTCCATCTCGCTAAAATAATCCTTTACATCAAGAACTGGATCTGTTGTGTCATCATTTGTGTCATTTATGCTCGATCCCCTGAGCAGAGCATCGATTTCGTCTTGAGAGAGCATGCCATCACTCATCATCTTCATCTCCCCCTTTGTAGGTGTCTAAAATTTGAACTGCAATTTTTTGATGATAATTACCAGGCTGTGCGATAAATTTCGGAATTCCTTCTACTTTTACAAGCAAAGGTTCATCGATCTTCTGATTTAGTTGAATGACATCGCCTTTATCAAGAGAAAGAAAATCCTCAATCGATATTTCAGCAGAACCTAATATCGCTGAAATCGGGACTTCTGTTTTTTTAATGTTCTTTTCCAGCGATTCCATATCCTCAGGCAATATTGCTTTTTTGGCCGTTTGCATCCAGTAGTGCACGGAAAGCTTTGGGATAATTGGCTCCAGCACTACATGCGGTATACAAATATTGATCATGCCGCTTGATTCTCCAATCACCGTGTTAAGCGAAATCACAACAACAGTCTCATTCGGAGAAACCATCTGTAAAAACTGTGGGTTTACCTCAAAGTCTGTCAGAATCGGATCAATCTCAGTAATCGTTGACCAAGCTTCTGCCAGGTTTTCAATCGCTCTTTCAAACAAATTTTTCATAATTCTTGTTTCAATTTCAGTTAAGGTGTCAACCTTGTTTAAACTTACTCCTTTTCCGCCAAGCACACGATCTACCATGGCATACGCTACATTTGGATTGATTTCCATAATGATTCGCCCTTCAAGAGGCGGAACTTCGTACACATTCAGAATCGTCATTTTGGGGATGGATCGTATAAATTCCTCATAGGGAATTTGGTCCGCAGAAGCCACCGAAATTTGGACGTAGGTTCTAAGTTGTGCCGAAAAAAAGGTTGTTAGCAGGCGTGCAAAGTTTTCATGGACTCGCGTGAGACTTCTGATTTGGTCTTTTGAAAATCGTAACGCTCTTTTAAAGTCATAAACCCTTACCTTTTTCTCGGCTTGCTCCTTTTTCAGCTCATCTGCATCCATTTCACCTGTAGATAATGCTGAGAGGAGGGCGTCTATTTCACTTTGGGAAAGTATTTCACTTGACATCTTTTCACCCCCATACGGCCTTGCCACTTCTATTGGAGAACACTAGAGGTTATATACACCTGCACAATTTCACCATTTGTTAGAAGGTCATTGATTTCTGATTTAAGAGAATTTTCTAAGTCTGTTTTTCCTTGGCTTCCTTGAAAGTCGGAAGCCTCCATATTGGATAGCTTTTTAATGATTAAGTTATTAACCTGGAAAGATCGTTTTTCCAATTCTTCTCTAGTGTCGGTACTGTCTGTTTGAATTTTAAAAGCAATTCGGATGAAATCCCCGCTTAACAAATTCGTAGTAATTTCAGGGATATCAACAGATGCCTCCAAAACCTCATCAATCGTGGCAGGGGTAGAGGCCTCTCCTTCCCGATCAAACTTCAAAAGGACTAATAAAGCGCCAGCCCCTACCAAAACAATTGCTAATAAGAGCGCAAACAATGTGGTTAATAATTTATTATTCATGAACTTCCCCTCCCTGTCCCATGCCACGGAATAAACCGATCCGTCTATAAAAGGCCTCCACCCGCTTCACCACTTCCTCGACAGACTCTTTCACTACAAATTTATTTCCATTCGTAAGAGTAATGGTGCAATCCGGAAAGGCTTCAATCGTCTCAATATACACAGCATGCAGAGAAAATTCTTTTCCATTTAATTTTGTCAGTGTAATCACGAAATAGCGGAGGCCGGTTTAAAAAGGTGCCGACCTCCTCCCCCTTTCACTACCGTTTTAAGTTTACGAGTTCTTGGAGGATCTCATCAGATGTGGTAATAATTCTTGTATTGGCTTGGAATCCGCGTTGCGCCACAATCATTTCCGTAAACTCTTCTGAAAGATCAACGTTGGACATTTCTAAATTGCTTGAAGCAATCGTTCCGAAACCTTCACCAGGCACCCCATTATTAGGACGGCCTGAGTTTACACTTTCACGGAAGAGATTGTTTCCAGCCTTCTCAAGACCTGATGGATTACTAAATTTTGCTAAAGCTAATTGACCAAGGTTTACAACAAGTCCATTGGAGTAAACTCCATTGATTTCACCGTAACCGCCGATGTTAAAGCTCTCCAGAGACCCAGCTGAGTTACCATCTGCCGTTGCCATTGCAGTGATCGCGCCTGGGTCGTTGGTAAGATTACCTAAATCAAGGGTGGAACCACTAATTGTAATTCCAATCGCATTAAATGCTTGATCTAAACTAGCAACACCACCTTCGAGATAGGAAGCAGATGCTGTTCCATTTGCAGCAAAATTTATTTGGATAGCTGTGGAATCAGCCGGAGTGGCATTATTATTAACAAGTGTGACCTTCCAGCTATCTGAATCAATTGGTGAGATTTCTACATCTAGTGTATGTGCAACACCATTTTGATCGACGACTTTAATTTGTTGAGTAATACTTTGCGTTCCTACAGCATCATTTGGCAAGTTACCAGTTAATACCACCTCAGTTGTTTCTCTAGCCGGAACCGCTGCATTGACGTTGATCATAATGTCATTAAGCACACCGTTTTGATACGATTGCACTTTATATCCATCAGCCGTCACAAGGGTTCCTTCATCATCCAGATAGAAATTACCGGCACGGGTGTAGAATAACGATTCTCCTTGAGCGACGACAAAGTACCCGTCTCCGTTTATTGCTAAATCGAGTGATCTGCCTGTTGTTTGTAAGCTTCCTTGTGTATCAATCGTATCGATTGAGCTTAAGGTTGCACCTAAACCAACCTGCATTGGGTTTTTTCCGCCCATATTTCCTTGGGCAGCTGTGGCACCTGCCATCGTTTGGTTCATTGTGTCTTTAAAGGTAACTCTTCCTTTTTTGAAGCCGTATGTGTTTACGTTAGCAATGTTATTTCCGATTACATCTAGCTTGGTTTGAAAATTCTTTAATCCGCTAATTCCTGAATACATCGAACGAAGCATGCTTCATTCTCCTCTCTTTTATTAATAGCTGCGTCTGTCAGTCAGCAGCATCAAGCCCTCCGCTAATCGGTCCAGGCTTATTCCAAGACAATAGTTCCTGTGATATTGGTAAAGATTTGTTCATTGGCTTCTTTTCGTGACATCGCTGTTATAATCGTTTGGTTATTGGCACTCACTATAAAAGCTGAATCTTTCATCAAAACGAGAGACTCTCTTAACCCAAGTTGTTTTGCCTCTAGCACTTTGCTTTGTAGTTTAGACCAGCTTGATTCATCGAGCCTGATTCCTCTTTCATTCATTCGATCCATCGCATGTTTACTCATCTTTAAGCATGATTTCTGTTGGATTGCATCCTGTAAATGACTTGAAAAGGAGCTTCCTTGGGCTTGGCTTGGCTGTATTTTTGTTTGATTTGGTTGAACGATTGGCAGCTTATGCAAATTGGAGATATAGAATGGTTTCATTGATCCTTATTCTCCTTGCTGTACTTTGACAATTTGTTCTTGTTTGATACTATTCTCGTCAGCCGTCAAAAACAAAACTTCACCATTTTTATAGGAAACTGCTTCAATCAATGATGTCTTTTCAGTACCCGCTTCATCTTGCCAAGTTACAGTTAAACCAATCATATGACTTGCATCAACAATGGATTGTGTACTTGTAAATTGGTTAATCTCGATTAAATCACCTGGTGTAATAGTCGTTCCATCTTCCAAGTTCAAAAAAATTTGTCCTTCAAGAAATTCGATGCCTTTTACCTTTCCCGTTCCCTCTACAACTTGGGGGCCTTCATCACCTTCTACGATTTGCACATAAGAAACATCCTTTCCAATCAACTGCTGATAGTTTAATAGAGATGAAGACAGTTCTTGCTGCACAAATTTGTCAAATGAATTGGAAAGGTTCATCATTTGTTCAAGACTTGAAAAGGTTGCCATTTGAGCGATGAAGTCCTTGTCTTCCATCGGGTTCGTAGGATCTTGGTTTTGCAGTTGTGTGATTAGTATCTGTAAAAATTCGTCTTTGCCAAGACTGCCTCCATCTTTTACTTCTCTTTCTGACTGCACCGAAGATAAAAGCAATGAGGGATGGATTGTGTTTGTCATCTTGTCACCTGCCTATACTATTAATTCAAATAACACATCGTGAAACTGTATCTGTTCAGTTTCTGACTGACTGTTATTTTTTTGTTGGTTCTGTTGGTGTTGGGATTGCTGGTGTTGTTGTTCCTTGTTATAGAAAGAACGTTCCTGTTGTTGTGTATAGTTTTCTATTACCTCGATCTTATCGATTTGTACGGATGTTCCGAGAGCATTTCTAAATCCATGAAGCTGAGATTCTATCAGTTCCTTCGCAGCTTGAGTTGAGGTTAAAAGCTTAGCGGTTAAAACTCCATCCTGTCTGATCAGTTCAATTCTGAGAGAGCCGAGATGTTCCGGATGTAATTTCACTAATAGCTTTTGCGTTCCGTTTAGATCAGAGAAACTGCCTTTTTGCATCAGCTTTGAGAGTATTTCTGTAAATTGCTCAAAAGTAACTGGCTTTGCATTAATTTGACTATTAGTAACAATTGGTTGTTTAATTTGCGTCATAAAAGACAAGTTGCCTTCGAATGTTTTAGTAGAAGTTTCATTCATTCCCGAAATTACAGCTTGTTTTTCAGTCAGGGATAGTGAAAGTTTTTCACTCATTTGCTCATTGCCCGTTTTATTTATGGTCCGGAAAGTTTCTAGAATTCGATCATAAAATGGTTGCTTTTGGGACTGATTCAAAAAATGATTTAGATTTACCCTGATTTTGCCTAATGATTGCTGCAATTGTTCTAGCGCAGCAGCTTCATTTGCTGGGAGAGATAAACGGCTTCCGGCTAGTTCAACAGCTTTCAGTATTTCTAGTAATTTTAAAGTAGCCTGATTTGGTACTTCACTCTTTGATAGACTTGTTTCTATTAAACCTGCAATATTTGCCCAATTTTCAAAGGATGTTACTTGTTCCATGTCCATTTGTCTGGTTTGTGCGGATAAAAAGCTTAATAAATCATCACGGCTCATGGATGTCACATTCTGCAAAAAAGCAAACAACTCAAATGGAATATCTTCTTCCTTTGCAAACAGGAAGGATTCTAGCTGTAATGCTGCATCCTGACTGCCATTCAACCAGTCTAAGATGCTTTTATTGTCTGTACCGGGCTCAAGTGATAACAAGACAAGTAAATCCTTTATGTCTTGTTGTGAGATTGGCTCGTCATTTGCAGTTTCGCTATGTAGGTTCGTGCTTTCTTTTGTCGCTGCTTGCAGGAACGCCGCGAATTCCTTTGTTTTTCCCGGCTTACTTGGATGAGATGCAGGTTGGGACAGCTGAACCGATGTTTGGATACTCGCTACATTCAACTATTTTTCACCTCCTTTCAAAGAGTATTACTTTTATTCATTTGGAATAAATACCGTTAAGCTTTGCGCAAAACGTGCTGCATCTGCTGGCGGCATATTTTCCAGGATAGAAGCGAGTGTTTCTTCATCGACCCGCGCTAAAATTTGCAGGGCTACAAACTCATCCATTTCGATTAAAATAGGAGCCGCATTTTTCGATGACATCGATTCAAAGGTTGCTACTACTTCATTAAATTCGCGTTTATTGTCTGCTTGAACTTCCCTAAGTTCCTCGATTATAAGGGACTGCTGGTCAATTTCTTGCTGTAGCTCGGCGATTGATTGATCTTTTTCAATAATGGTGTTTTCGAGTTGTTCAATTTGCGATTCCCGATCCTTTATTTGACCCTGCAAGGCGACAAGCTCGCTTGAATCAATCCTATTTTCGGTTTCTTCCGTTTGTCCTGATATAAATGGAATCTTAAGACCAAATTCTTCTGCCTTTTCAAAAACATTAATACCTGAAAAACTTAAGACTGCCAGTACAATAATCAGAACGAGCAACAGTGGCAGGGCAACCCATAATACGAATCGTTTTCCTATGGAGCTAGTTTTTTCATTATGATTTTTTTCAATTGCTTTTTCCATTAGCCTCACCTAAATTTTAGATTCGTATATTGTCTGATGGCTGCCTCATCCATTCCCTTTGCTTCTTCTTGCTTTGCAAGAAGCTGAAACTGTAAAAAATCCCGTTCTCTTAATTTAGAGAATTTTTTTACTTCAATATCACTTTTTTGTAATTCGAATTGCTTAATTTGCATCGTTTGCCTTGCTTGAGACACCTTTTTCTGCACCATTGAAATGGTTTCTTCAAGGTTCTTTCGATACTGCTGCAGCTGCTTGATCTCGAGTACACTTAACCCGGTTGTGGATAAGGCAAGCTCTTGATTTGCTTCAAGTTCTTCTTTTTTCTTTAATAATTCATAAAGCTGGTTTGCAACTTGTTCAAACTGGGTAATAGAAGCTTGATAGTCGTTTATTGCCTGATCTTTTTCTTTTTCCTTAATCGAGAGCAGGGACTCATAACGAAATGTGTAATTCATTTTACATGCCCTCCTCCATTACTAGTTTGAGAAGCTGAATACTTTCTTCAAAGCTGCTTCTTTCGTTTGTTTTTTGTTTCAAAAAATCTTTTATTTTAGGATAAAGCCGAATCGCTTCATCAATTTCTCGGGAAGCTCCTTTTTTATAGGCACCGATTTGAATTAAATCTTCCGATTGAAGATATTTGCTATACATTTCGCGAAGTCTCTCAGCTGCTTTGAGATGCTCCTGACTTACGAGCTGATTCATTAAGCGGCTCACACTGTTTAAAATGTTGATCGCTGGAAAATGACCTTGGTTGGCAAGTGAGCGATCTAACACAAAATGTCCGTCTAGTATTCCCCGGACCGTATCGGCAATTGGTTCATTCATATCATCGCCGTCAACAAGGACTGTATAGAATGCAGTAATCGAACCTTTTTCACTGGTTCCAGTCCGCTCAAGCAGTCGAGGCAATAAAGCGAAAACAGAGGGAGTGTACCCCTTTGTGGTGGGAGGCTCACCAATGGCTAAGCCAATTTCCCTTTGGGCCATTGCAACCCTTGTAACAGAATCCATCATGAGAAGGACACTTAGTCCTTGGTCGCGAAAATGCTCGGCTATAGCGGTTGCGGTTAAGGCACCCTTAATCCTCATTAATGCCGGCTGATCTGATGTGGCTGCAACGACAACTGATTTTTTCAGGCCATCTTCACCGAGGTCTCTTTCAATAAATTCTTTGACTTCCCGGCCACGTTCACCAATCAGACCAATCACATTAACATCTGCCTGTGTTTCTTTGGCCATCATTCCAAGCAGAGTGCTTTTTCCAACACCGCTTCCGGCAAAAATGCCTATTCTTTGCCCTTTGCCAACTGTCAGCAAAGAATCAATGGCTCTAACACCGACAGGCATTACTTCATTAATCGTTGGCCGTTTCAACGGATTCGGAGGCAGCTTTTCTGTTTGGACAGGAACTAAACCTTTTGGTAAAGGAGAACCATCCAAAGGGAACCCCAGTGCATCAACTGCTTGTCCAATCAGTCCATCGCCCGCTTTTATTTCAAGTGGCTTCCCCAATGCTTCAACTAAGCTTCCAGGGGAGACTTCTTGAATCGGACTATAGGGCATTAATACACAATATTCTTCGCGAAATCCAATTACCTCGGCGAGAATTTTCTTTTTTCCACTGCCTGTGTAAATGTAACAAACATCGCCGATTGAAGTTGCCGGTCCCTGTGATTCAAGCAAGAGGCCGATTACCCTTTTGATTTTCCCGTACCGCTTGTATGGATCTATTTGATCAATCAGCGGGATGAGATCATGCGCCTTCAATGCTCATCCCCCTCGAGCCACTCAAGCAAATGAGACTTGATTTGTGTCAGCTGTACTTCAACACTGGCATCAAGCTTGCCGCCCTCTGTTTCAATGTAGCAGCCTGAACTTGTCAGTTCTGGATTTGCATATATGTAAATATCGGCTTCGGCGGGAAGAATCAGCTTTAATTCTTGTTTGATTTGCATGAGAGTTTCATAATGATCCGGATGAACATATACATACACTGTTTTTTGGTTTTTCACTTGCTCAATCGCCTGTTTTATATAGCTAATATAGGCTTCATCGTCATTTAGTTGTTCACCGATTATTTTTTCAGCAATTTGCACCGCCAGCTCTACAATCGTTCTTTCTGAAGCGACCAAATGTGTGTGATAGTCTTGCTTTGCTTGATTTACAATCGAATTAGCCTGTTGAATAAGAGTTTGAACTTGCTCATATCCCTTATTTAACCCTTCCTGATATCCGGCTTCATAGCCTGCGGTTTTCGCCAGGGATTTAAGCTGTTCTCTTTCAACGGCCCAATCAGCTTTAGCCTGCTCCAGTTCTTTTTGAGCTGTTTCTCGCTGTAGAATAGCATTTTGGATGATTTGGTCAGCCTCTAATTTTGCATCGGCTATCATTTTCTGTGCGATTTTTCTTGGATCTTCTTCGATTTTCTGTTCAATTTGCTGGGTATAGAAGGATTGGACTCCAATGATTTTTTGCTGCTGCAGATTGGACAGCGGAGTTGCCCTTTTTAAAATTTTAGACAATGATATCATCTCCTCCGCCTCTGGCTATAATAATCTCTCCTGCATCTTCAAGTCTTCTGATGATGGCAACAATTCTCGATTGAGCCTCCTCAACATCCCTTAAGCGGACTGGTCCCATCAGCTCCATTTCCTCCCTAAAGGTGTCTGCCATACGCTGAGACATATTTTTAAAGAGAATTTCTTTTACTTCCTCACTTGCGACTTTAAGAGCAAATAGAAGGTCATCATTTTCACAATCACGAATAACCCGTTGAATCGAACGGTTGTCTAGAGTAACGATATCCTCAAAGACAAACATCCGTTTCTTGATTTCTTCAGCAAGCTCAGGGTCCTGGATTTCTAACGCATCTAAAATAGTTTTTTCAGTTGCACGATCAACCCCGTTTAACACTTCCACTACGGCTTCAATTCCGCCCGTCTGCGTATAATCCTGGGTCACAGTCGCGGAAAGCTTCCTCTCTAAAATTTCCTCCACTTCATTTATTACTTCAGGGGATGTCCGATCCATTAATGCAATCCGCTTGGCTATATCTGCCTGCATTTCCTGCGGCAGTTCCGACAAAATTTGTCCAGCCTGGGCCGGATCTAAATAAGATAAAATAAGTGCAATGGTTTGCGGATGTTCATTTTGAATAAAATTTAAAATTTGACTTGGATCGGCTTTCCTCGCAAAATCAAACGGTTTTACCTGTAAGGAAGATGTTAAACGATTAATGATTAAATTAGCCTGTTCTTGTCCCAGTGCTTTTTCCAGAACCATTTTGGCATACCCGATTCCGCCTTGAGAAATATAGTCTTGCGCAAGGGCAAGGCTATGAAATTCATCTAGTACTTCTTCTTTTGCAATCGCATCAACTTTTCTGACCCCAGAGATTTCTAGAGTAAGCTGTTCGATTTCTTCTTCTGATAAATGCTTGTAAACGGACGCTGAAACTTCAGGGCCAAGGGAGATCAGCAATATGGCTGCTTTTTGTCTGCCACTTAATTCTTTCGTATCTTTTTTCATCGTATCCCCCCTAATCTTGTGTTAACCAAGAACGAAGAAGTTTTACAAATTCTTCTGGATGATTTTTAGCCAGTTGTTCTAATTGTTTCCTCTTCACCGTTCCTTCCGTTTCTTTCTCTTCATTTAAGTCAGGGACTTGAATCGGTGCTGCTTCTTCCTCATCGAATCCATAATCTTGCTGAGCTTGGCTTGATCTCGATCTGATAAATAGGATGAGCAAAATAATGATTAATAGAACGAGTACACCGCCCACCGCATAAATCCACCATGGCAAAGGACCATCAGAACTAGACGGCATTTCTGTCTTTCCATTAAAGCGCTGGACAGAAACAACTATTTTATCTTCAAGCACTTGATCTGAGATTTCTTCAGATTCTACATCTTTATGGATAGAAGTTCTTATAATCGTGCTTAGCATCTGAGTAATATCTTCGACTGTTCCTTCTGGAAGTGAGTTTGGATCATCAGGGTCTGGCGGCTCAACCATGACTTGTATGCCGACATCATTGATTTTATAAGGACTTTCTACAATTTCCTTTCGAATCCGATTGACTTCATTGTTGATCGTTTCTTCGATTCTTTCGTAATCCCCATTTGCTCCGCCAGCACCCATATATTGATTGAGCGGATCAGTAGGATCCTCTCCTTGAGGGACACCTGCTGCCTGATCGGCATTGCCTGTAAAGGTTTCTGTCAGGCGTTGTGCACTAATTGTGATGCCTTCCATGTTTTCTTCATCGACTGGCTCAACAAGGGTCTCTTCTCTGTTTTCTTGCGTAAAATCAATGTCTGTAGTAACTGAAACAACCACTTTGTCCTGCCCCATAATCGTGCCTAACATTCGCTGAACTTCGCGTTGAATATCTCGCTCGATTTGCTTTTGCATTTCATACTGAGCCTGGAAGATCGAACTTCCTTGTATATTGCCATTATTATTTAAGTCGTAATACTCAAAATTTTGATTCATAATGACGATATTATCAGTAGGAAGATTCGGGACACTTTTAGATACTAAATGGTATAAGGAAAAAATCTGTTCCTGGGTAAATGAATAACCCGGTTTAGTATGTAAAACAATGGATGCGGATGCCTCACCAGTTGCATCACTGACAAAGATTCCTTCCTCAGGCAAACTGAGCATCACTTGAGCATCCTGAACACCATCAATTCCTTTAATGAGGTTCGCGAGCTCTGTCTGCATCGCATCAAGTTTCATAACATTAAATTCCTGTTCAGTTGTTCCAATTCCAGCGTTATCACTAAAGAAGGAATAATCAATCTGACCGGAATCAGGGATCCCCTCTGCAGCTAATTCGACTTTAAGCGTATCAACAAATTGTTCCGGTACCGAAATGGTCGTTCCTCCATCTGAAATGACGGAATCAATTCCTCTGGCATCTAATGTTTCCTTAATGACACCTGTTTCGGAAGGCGATAAATTACTGTATAAAGGAACCATATTACTCTTTGAAGCTAGTAAAATAATAACAGTCAGACTTACAAAGGTGATTAATACGGCTGACACGAACGCTAGTTTTTGCTTTCTGGTCCGTTCTTTCCAAAATGTTTGTATTCCCTTTAGTTGTCTTAGAAGCGATTCATTCATTCTTATCCCCCGAGTACATTCACGCCATTCGTGCGTGGAGATCCTCTACAAATGAAAAAAACTTATAGTTGCATTCTCATAACTTCTTTATAAGCTTCAACTACTTTATTTCTTACTTCAATTGTAGCCTGTAAGGTAACACTTGCTTTTGAAGCTGCAATCATTACTTCATGTAATTCCACATCTTCTCCCTTTATTAATTTCTGGGTCATCTGATCAGATTCAATTTGTGTTTTATTAACCTGTTCAATTGAATCTTTCAACCAAGAAGAAAATGACTTTTGCGCTTCAAATGGACTTGTACGCTCAGTATTCCCAGCTGCTGACACTGGTAAGGAAAGGCTGTTGGATATTGGATTTATCAATGATTCCCCCTCCTTTATTTCCCGATTTCTAATGCTTTCATCATCATTGCTTTCGTTGCATTTAAAACCGTTACGTTGGCTTCATATGATCTTGTTGAACTGATCAAATCTACCATTTCCCTTAATGGGTCGACATTCGGCATTGCAACATATCCCTGTTCATTGGCATCAGGGTGGCTTGGATCATAGACCAGATTAAAAGGAGTCTGATCTTCCACTACATTTGTTGCAGCCACTCCACCGCTCGCCTTTTCATTATTCATTGCCCGATTTAAAAGACTTGAGAAACTGCCTTGAGATTCTAACACAACCATTTTTCTCCGGTATGGCTGCCATTCGCCATTAACGAACTGAGCGCGAGTTGTATCGGCGTTTGCCATATTGGATGAAATAACATCCATTCTCAGCCTTTGTGCGGACAGTGCTGATGAGGTGATATTAAAACTGTGAAATGCATTCATCCTACTGTCCTCCCTTTAAGACATTTTGCAAAGATGAAAACTTGCTGCTTAGCCGATCAATTAATGCATTGTAATAGATTTGGTTTTTTGCCAAATCAGCCATTTCCTTATCCATATCAACACTATTTCCATTGTTGTTATAAACAAGAGTGGATTTGGCTTCAATAATAGGGCGGTTAGTAGCACTTGCTGTGAAGGAATAATGTCTTTCGTCAGTTCTAAAGGCATTAATCTCTAATGTCGCTTTCTGAAGTGTATCTTGGAAGGTTACCGTCTTCGCTTTATAGTTAGGAGTGTCGACATTTGCAATATTGTCTGAAATAGCTTTTTGTTTCATTGTCGAATATTGTAGCCCTTGCTCTAGCGAAGTAAAGATATCAGAAAATAATTTCACAAAGATCACCTCACGTAATTGAAATGTAACAGTTGAAAAAATACTGGAAGATAAACCTAATATAATAACTATTCTAATGATAAACGCCCCATATGTCTATGAAGTATAACGACATTTTACTATGCCTATTTTCCTATTTTCACTTGAGGTAAAATGGATTATCCTTTAGTCGATTTTTGGCATTTTACCAGTATCAAGAAATTTCAAAAATAGAAGTTTGTCGAATAAAGTTTGTCGAAACCCCATGAATATTGGCTTTTTCTGCATTAGGGAAATTTTACTATTTCCAGTAATCCCCCTTTATTTTTGAATTTTCAGTAATATTTCATCTGTAACATAATCCTTCCTTTTTTACGTAAAAAACATTTTTTTAATATAAAATATACATTTTTAGTGATTATTTCTTGAAGAAAATAATTATACAAATTCAGGATCTCCACAGAAAAAGCACGTGCCATTTCAAGGAATTAGCACGTGCTTTTCATTATTTACCTTATTCCAAATAGAACTGGTGGTTCTATTCCATCAAGAAGTTTTCAGTTTTTCAAGCTCATCTAAAAATTTATCATTTAACACTTTGATATAGGTACCTTTCATTCCTAGCGAACGTGACTCAATGACACCAGCACTCTCTAGTTTTCTAAGGGCATTTACGATTACAGAACGGGTAATGCCAACTCTGTCTGCAATCTTAGAAGCAACTAAAAGCCCCTCTTTTCCATTTAATTCTTCAAATATATGCTCAATGGCTTCTAATTCGCTATAAGAAAGAGAACTGATTGCCATTTGAACAACGGCTTTGCTGCGGGCTTCTTCTTCAATTTCCTCAGATTTTTCACGAAGAATTTCCATTCCGACAACTGTAGCCCCATACTCAGCTAAGATTAAATCATCATCTGAGAATTCTGCGTTAACCCGAGCCAGGATCAGCGTACCTAATCTTTCTCCTCCGCCATTAATCGGTACAATTGTGGTTAACCCATTTTTAAATAGATCTCTATTTTCTACCGGAAATGCGGTATGCTCACTATATACGTCCAGATTCGGAGACGTTTCCTGGATACTGAATAAATTTTTCGTATACTCTTCAGGAAACTGGCGTTCTGCGAGCATTTGCTTCATTCTCTCATTTTCAATTTGCTGATTAATAGCAAAACCTAATAATTTCCCTCTGCGGCTTAACACATACACATTTGATTCAATGACTTCACTTAATGTGTTTGCCATATCCATGAAATTTACAGGCTTTCCTGCCGCCTTTTGAAGCATGGCATTGATTTTTCTTGTTTTTGATAATAAATCCATTATTCTTCCTCCTACTACATTGCTTACTGCATCCTATTTATTTTTTATTTTTTGCTTAGATTATTACTGCAAGTGTTGCTTTTTTTTAATTTTGAATCATTCACACCTTTTAAAGTATGAATTGACTTAAATCTTTGTCCTTTGATATTGCACTTAGCTTATCGTCTACATACTCTTTTGTAATTTTAACGGTTTCTAAGTTAATATCAGGTGCCTCAAAAGAAAGATCCTCCAGAAGCTTCTCTAAAATCGTATGTAATCTTCTTGCCCCGATATTATCCGTGTTTTGATTTACATCAAAAGCGATTTCGGCAATTCTACGAATAGCATCGTCAGAAAATTCAATTTGTATACCTTCTGTTTCTAATAATGCTTTATATTGTTTAATTAAAGCATTATCCGGTTCAACCAGTATTCTGACAAAGTCTTCAACTGATAGCTTTCCAAGCTCTACCCGGATCGGGAATCTTCCTTGCAGCTCCGGAATCAGATCAGACGGCTTTGCTATATGAAATGCACCAGCAGCCATAAATAAAATGTGATCAGTTTTTACAGAACCATATTTTGTTACGACTGTTGAACCTTCCACAATCGGGAGGATATCTCTTTGTACACCCTCTCTGGATACGTCTGCGTTTGATGACTGATTACCCCGGCTCGCAATTTTATCAATTTCATCGATAAAAATGATGCCCGTTTGTTCGGCCCTGAAGATTGCCTCGGATGTCACTTCATCCATATCAATCAGCTTATTGGCTTCTTCATTTGCAATAACTTTTCTCGCTTCACGCACTGTCAACTTGCGGCGCTTTTTCTTTTTCGGCATCAGGCTGCTCAGTGCATCCTGCATATTCATGCCCATTTGCTCCATTCCAGAACCCTGAAGCAGGTCAAACATAGATGGCTGCTGTTCTTCGACTTCGACCGTTACGATTTCGTTCTCAAGCTCACCTAAATCTAACTTTTCTTTGACAATCTTTCGCCGTTCAATCAGATTATAATCCTCATTGTTCGATGGCTGATCATCATTTTGATCGCCCCCGCCGAACAGCATTTCAAATGGGTTTTTCATGGTGTTTTGTTTCTTTTTGCTTGGTACGAGCAATTCAACTAATCGATTATTGGCATTTTTTTCAGCTTTTTCTCGAACACTGAGCAGCTTCTCTTCTTTTACAAGCCGTACAGACGTTTCGACCAGATCACGGACCATTGATTCAACATCCCGGCCCACATAACCTACCTCTGTGAACTTCGTTGCTTCCACTTTGACAAATGGAGCACCTACCAATTTCGCCATTCTCCGTGCAATTTCTGTTTTCCCGACTCCAGTTGGTCCAATCATCAAAATATTTTTTGGACTTATTTCATCCCTTAGCTTTTCCGGGAGCTGACTTCGGCGAAAACGATTCCTCAATGCAACGGCTACTGCCCTCTTGGCATCTTTTTGGCCAATAATATATTGGTCTAAACGTTCTACAATTTGTCTAGGTGTTAAATAAGTTGCGTTTCCTTTTGCTAGATTCACCATATTTACAGCTCCTCTATGATTATTTCATGATTCGTATAAACGCAAATTTCTGCTGCCGTTTCTAATGCCGCTTTGGCAATAGCGCGGGCATCTAAATACTCACCCGCATTTCGCTTTAAGGCTCTGCCGGCAGCAAGAGCATAATTTCCACCTGAACCAATTGCTAAAATTCCATCATCCGGCTCGATTACTTCACCTGTACCTGAAATTAATAGCATATGCGTCTCATTCATAACAATTAGCATGGCTTCAAGCCTTCTTAAGACTTTGTCACTCCGCCATTGTTTTGCTAGTTCAACTGCTGCTCTAGGTAAGTTTCCGTTAAATTCTTCAAGCTTTCCTTCAAACATCTCGAAGAGGGTAAATGCATCTGCAACAGAACCGGCAAAACCCGCCAATACCTTTCCTCCAAACAATCTTCTTACCTTGCGGGCAGTATGCTTCATCACCACTGCATTTCCGAAGGTAACCTGTCCATCGCCTGCCATTGCACATTTTCCATTGTGCTGAACGGCAAATATGGTTGTAGCATGAAAGTTTGACATTTGATTTCCTCCTTCTTCGAGAGAACACTATGCACGCGGATGAAATGTCTGATAGGTCTTACGCAAATGTTCTTTCGTTACATGTGTATAGACTTGGGTAGAAGAAAGGTTACTATGGCCCAGCAGCTCTTGGACCGAGCGTAAATCTGCCCCATTGTTCAGCAAATGCGTAGCAAACGTGTGCCGCAGCATATGGGGATGAATATTTGCGTGCATGGCAGCCTGATTCATAATTTTATTCAAGATGTCACGCATTCCGCGGGCAGTTAGAGGACCACCCCGAAAATTCACAAACAAAAAGGAGTGATTCTGCTTCCCTTTTTGAATAAGCTGTTGTCTCCCGTCATTTATGTATATACGAAGCAGGTCTCTTGCATAACTGCCAAATGGGATATATCGCTCTTTTTTGCCTTTTCCATATACAAGTATAGTGCCAACGGAAAAATCGATATTTTCAAGCTTCAAGCCTTCTGCTTCACTAACCCGGATTCCCGTCGAATATAGCAGTTCCAGCAGGAGCTGATCCCTTTGCCCAATCGGACCGTTATCAAATGGACTGTTTAACAGCTTTTCCATTTCCTCTTCATAAAAAAAGGAAGGCAGCCGCTTTTCCTTTTTTGGCAAAGATAGCATCTGGAAAGGATTTTGTTCGATTTTTCCTTCCCTCATCAAGAAGGCATAAAAGCTTCTGAGTGAAGAAATTTTTCTGGAAATACTCGATCTCTTGTAAGCCTCATCAAACAGCTTTGAAATAAAAAGCCGGGCATCAAAATACGAAACATCAGAGAGTTTTGTGATACCCTGTTGTTTCATGAATTGAAAAAAAGTATCAATATCCTTTGTATAATGCTGAATGGTCAGGGATGAGTAATTTTTTTCAATTTGCATATACTCTTTAAATTCAGATAGAGCTTGAACAGCATCCATAAAATCACCTCACAAGGGCTACTAAATAGTATCATATTCTACGCAGCCCTTGCAATTAATTTTACATTTTTTTCACAAAATTTTGAATTGTTTCCAATGCCCTGTTAGCTAATTGTTCATTTCGTTCTTGCTTATTTTTGATTGTTTGCTCTAGAGGCTTAAACAATCCAAAATTGACATTCATCGGCTGGAAGGTTTTTGCGTTTGTGCTCGTAATATAATGAGCCATACTGCCCATTGCTGTTTCCTCAGGGAATACGAGCGGCTCTTGGCCTTGGGCCAGTCTTGCTGCATTAATGCCAGCTACTAATCCGCTTGCCGCTGATTCCACATAGCCTTCAACACCCGTCATTTGTCCGGCAAAAAATAAGGTTTCTCGTTCTTTAAACTGATAGGTTGGCTTTAAAACCTTAGGTGAATTAATGAACGTATTGCGGTGCATCACGCCATAACGGACAATCTCAGCGTTTTCTAATCCAGGAATCATCCGGATTACTTCTTTTTGCGGACCCCATTTTAGATGGGTTTGGAATCCTACAATATTATATAACGTTCCTGCTGCATCATCTTGTCTAAGCTGAACAACTGCGTATGGACGTTTTCCAGTTTCAGGGTGCTCAAGTCCAACTGGTTTCATTGGGCCGAAAAGCAACGTTTTTTTACCTCGGGCTGCCATTACTTCTATCGGCATACAGCCCTCAAAGTAAATTTCTTTTTCAAATTCTTTTAATGGCACCACTTCTGCTGACACGAGGGCTTCATAAAAACGGTCAAATTCTTCTTCTGTCATCGGACAGTTTAAATAAGCTGCCTCTCCTTTATCATATCTGGATTTCAGATAAACCTTGTTTAAATCGATACTGTCTTTTTCAATAATTGGAGCGGCCGCATCATAAAAATACAAATACTCCTCGCCTGTCAGCTCTTTTAAACGTTGAGACAGACTTGGACTTGTTAATGGCCCTGTTGAAATAACCGTTATTCCTTCCGGGATATCTGTCACTTCTTCAGATATGACTTCGATATTCGGATGTTCCTTTAATGATGTTGTGACATGGTGAGCAAATTCATGCCGGTCTACAGCCAATGCTCCCCCTGCGGGAACGGAACAACGATCTGCAGCAGATACAATCAGTGAATTCAATATTCTCATTTCTTCTTTTATAACTCCAACTGCATTCGTAAGACTATTCGCACGCAATGAGTTACTGCAAACAAGCTCTGCAAATTTATCAGTATGGTGAGCTGGCGTTTGAACTTTGGGTCTCATCTCATATAATTTGACTTGAATGCCTCTATTAGCGAGCTGCCAGGCAGCTTCACTTCCAGCCAAACCTGCACCTACTACATTTACAACTGTCAAAAAACTTCCTCCTTTAGCGAAAAGCAGCACTTATGGTAGAAAAACTGCCAATGGTGGACTACCATCCTGCATTTTACAATACGTTTGAAAAATATAAAAGTTTCACGCATTCACAACTTTACTGCAAAAAGAAAACTCGCCGATTGGCGAGCCTTTGAAAAGGCGAAGACAGAGGCGTAGCTGCACTTATACTCTCTTCCGGAAATTTTCACTTCGCCGAATATGCAACCTTGCTAAAATTTCCAGACTGAAAGTGAAATAAGAGAGTGAGCCCCAAATGCTCACTCCATTACTGTTGCGGTTCCTCTTTATAATCACATTGGGTGCACTGAACCTGCATACCCTTTTTTAATTTCTTTTCTACTAGAAGACCTTCACATTTCGGACATGGCCGGCTAACAGGTTTATCCCAAGATACAAAATCACAATTTGGAAAGCTGTCGCAGCCGTAAAAAATTCTGCGCTTTTTACTCTTTCTTTCAACTATATTTCCTTCATGACACTTAGGACATTTAATTCCAATTTCTTTTACGATAGGTTTTGTATTGCGGCAATCCGGGAAGTTGCTGCATGCCATAAATTTTCCATATCGTCCCATTTTGAAAACCATCGGATGTCCGCATACTTCACAATCTTCACCAGCGGGCTCATCTTTGATTTCGACTTCTTCCATTTCTTTCTCAGCCTTTTGCAAGTCCTTCTCGAAGTCCTTGTAAAAATCATCAATAATTTGAACCCAGTTGACTTTGCCCTCTTCAATCGCATCTAAACTGTTTTCCATGTTAGCTGTAAATTCAACATTTATAATATCAGGAAAGAATTCAGTAATCAAATCAGATACGATTTCCCCAAGCTCGGTCGGGACAAATCTTTTATTTTCTAGAGTTACATAACCCCGTTTTTGAATTGTATCCAGCGTGGGTGCATATGTCGATGGACGTCCGATTCCGAGCTCTTCCAAAGTTTTAACAAGCCGTGCCTCGGTATATCTTGGAGGAGGCTGAGTAAAATGCTGCTTCGGATCAATATCCTTGTACTGAACCACATCTCCTTCTTTTAAATCCGGAAGAAAGTTTTCTTTTTCTTCAACTCCGTCATCGGTTCCTTCTACATAGAGCTTCATGAAACCTGGAAACTTAATTTTGGAACCCGTTGCCCGGAATATTACATCACCGTTCTTTAAATCCACACTCATAGTATCCATAATCGCAGGAGCCATTTGGCTTGCTATAAAACGCTCCCAGATTAATTTATACAACCGTAATTGATCTCTTGATAAATAAGGCTTCAAATCATTAGGCGTTTTTCTCGCACTGGTTGGCCTAATCGCTTCATGTGCATCTTGTGCTTGGGCATTCTTTTTTGGCTCGTTTGTCCCTGGTGATGCATACTCTTTTCCAAAAGTTGAAACGATATAAGAATTTGCCTCACTCTTAGCAGTTTCAGAAATACGGGTCGAATCTGTTCTCATATAGGTAATTAAACCAACGATTCCTTCTTTGCCAAGTTCAATTCCCTCATACAATTGCTGAGCCAGCATCATTGTCTTTTTTGCTCTGAAATTAAGCTTTCTCGCAGCCTCTTGCTGAAGGGAAGATGTTGTAAATGGTGGAGCCGGATTTCTCTTTCTCTCTTTCTTGGTCACACTTTCAACTGTAAAGCTATTTCCCTTTAATTGGTTCAGAATCTCTTCTACTTCTTCCTTCGAACCGAGATTCTTTTTTTCATTCGCAAGTCCATAAAAGCTTGCCTGAAATAAGTCCTTTTCCTTTTTAAACTCGGCATCAATTGTCCAATATTCTTCAGGCTCAAATTTCTGTATTTCCCTCTCACGGTCAAGTATTAAACGAACCGCTACAGATTGCACCCTGCCCGCGCTAAGGCCCTTTTTAACCTTTTTCCATAATAAGGGACTAATGTTATAGCCTACTAACCGATCCAATGCTCTGCGCGCTTGCTGAGCATCGACCAGGTCCATATTTATTGGTCTAGGATGCTTAAATGATTCCTTGATGGCATCCTTAGTGATTTCATTAAATACAACACGGCAGTCCGAGTCTATATCAACATCCAGGCTTTGGGCCAAATGCCAGGCAATGGCTTCCCCTTCACGGTCAGGGTCGGCTGCTAGGTATACTTTCTTAGCTTTTTTAGCTGCTGCCTTCAATTCTTTTAATACTGGCCCTTTTCCTCTAATGGTAATATATTTTAGTTCGTAATTATTTTTAGTGTCCACACCCATTTGACTTCTTGGGAAGTCACGGACATGGCCCATCGAAGCTTTTACTTTATATTTTTTTCCTAAATAACGTTCAATCGTTTTTGCCTTTGCAGGCGATTCTACGATGACGAGAAAATCTGACATGAACATCCTCCTTAAGGAGAGGTCTTCCCCTAAAACCTTTATACTTTCGTGTTTGTTAAATCTTCCATACATATTATAGACCGTTTTTTTATTTGTCAATGGGAAACCGATTTTGACTGATGCCAAATTTAATCGAAATCCTCGAAAATTGCAAGCTCCCCAGCTCGAATCTTGCGAATTTTTTATACAATTTCAAAAGGTTATTTTTTACTGGAATTCCTTTATTTATCGGCTTTTCATAATGAAGAATATTAATTTCTGTAGGCTATCATTTATACTAGACAAGTTGTTGAAATTTGCTAAAAAAATTTTTAAAACTTTGATATAAAATTTTAGCAAACAAGTAAATTGACTTCGTAAAAATTTTTAGTTATAAAATACGACTGGCAAGAGACACGAGCCAAGTATGGCCAGTGGAAGATGCGTTTCGAGCGAAAAGTCCAGCTAGATATTGCCTGCGTCAAGCTGAAAAATTGCTGGCCAAGTTTTCTTATAAAAAGGGGGTTAATTCTTCTAATACATCGTCAGGATGAGCAACCAGTTTTGCTCCTTCTTTAATTAAACGATGTGGACCTTCTGAATTAGGGTGGAGAATCTGACCGGGGACTGCAAATACTTCTCTTCCTTGCTCTAGAGCACTATACGCAGTTATGAGAGAGCCGCTTTTGTATTTCCCTTCTATTATAAGTGTACCCACAGATAATCCGCTTATGATTCGATTTCGGGCGGGAAAATGCCATTTTTGCGGTGATTCTGGCGGCGTGTATTCGGAAACCAGCAAATGGTGCATGCTGATATACTCAGATAATTTTTTATTCTCTGCCGGATATGTGTGATCAAACCCATTCCCTAATACTGCAATCGTCTGCCCGCCAGATTGAATCGCTGTTTCATGGGCAAATCGGTCTATGCCTTTAGCAAGGCCGCTCACAATTATAAACCCTGCCTCAATGAGCGGCGGAAGCAAGTAATGAAGGACTTTTACCCCATACTCAGTTGGGGTTCGGGAACCTACTACTGCGAGTCTTTTAGAGGATGATTTTAATAGAGAAGGGGTGCCTCTAATATATAAAACAGGAGGAGAGTCTGATAGTTCTTTCAAGGCTTCTGGGTACTCTTCATCAAAAAGAGTAATGGCTTTTATGTTTTGCTGACTATAGCTTTGTCTTATCTTTTTTTCAAAATAAAGATGGTAATCTTTTTCAATTTCCTTGGTAATAAAAGGAGATGGTTTAATTTTTGGAACGATAGATAGGAGATCATGGTTTGGAAAATATCTCTGATGCAGGAGGATTACTTTGTGCAGGTCGCTAGAGGTCATATGCCTGGAGTGGTGAAGGGCAATTAATTGTTCTTTCATTGAATTCAAAACAAGTATCACCTCAAATTTTATTTAAATAGGGGCGACAGACTTATTGCCCCCCCTATTTTGACAAATCAAAGATTTTTACACTTTTCGTATAAGCCTTTTTCTTTTAACACTTTAATCAGTGTTTCACCCATCACAGATGGCGTGTCAGCTACTTCGATTCCGCACTCATTCATGACTTTAATTTTTTCGTCAGCTGTACCTTTACCTCCCGAAATAATGGCTCCAGCGTGTCCCATACGCTTTCCTGGAGGTGCTGTACGACCGCCGATAAAGCCAACAACAGGCTTCTTCATATTAGCTTTTACCCAACGAGCTGCTTCTTCTTCGGCATTTCCGCCAATTTCACCAATCATGATGACAGCTTCTGTTTCAGGATCTTCATTAAATGCTTTTAAAACATCAATAAAGTTTGTCCCATTCACAGGGTCTCCACCAATCCCAACAGCTGTAGATTGACCAATTCCTGCTTGAGTTAATTGGTGAACCGCTTCATACGTTAATGTACCAGAACGGGAAACAACACCTACATGGCCTTTTCTGTGAATATATCCTGGCATGATACCAATTTTACATTCTTCAGGTGTGATGACTCCCGGACAGTTTGGCCCGACTAAACGGGTTTTCTTCCCTTCCATGTAACGCTTAACTTTCACCATATCCAGAACTGGAATATGCTCTGTAATACAAATGGTAAGATCTAATTCAGCATCGACTGCTTCCATGATTGCATCAGCAGCAAATGGGGCTGGAACATAAATAACGGAAGCAGTTGCACCTGTTGCTTTAACAGCTTCTTCAACTGTATTAAATACAGGAACACCTTCTACTTCAGTACCGCCTTTGCCAGGTGTAACTCCACCAACGATTTTCGTGCCATATTCAAGCATTTGCTTTGTATGGAAAAGGGCTGTTGATCCCGTAATCCCTTGAACGATTACTTTCGTGTCTTTATTTATAAATACGCTCACTTTACTCCCGCCTTTCTTAGCTTCGTGTGAAATCTCAAAGAATTTTCAGTTCCCACTTATGCTGGATAAAAACTCAAGATTTAGGTTTCATCTATCGCATAAGTGCAACCGCGTCTCTGTCTTCGCCTCTCGGCTTGCCACTCGACGGGTTTTCTTTATTGCACCTGTGCCACGATTTTTTGTGCGCCGTCTGCCATTGATTCAGCAGCGATAATGTTTAAACCGCTTTCGTTTAAGATCTTTTTGCCTTCATTTACATTGGTACCTTCTAAACGAACAACAAGCGGTACCTGCAACCCAACTTGCTTAGCTGCTTCCACTACACCTGTAGCAATAACGTCACACTTCATGATGCCTCCAAAAATGTTAACGAAAATTCCTTTTACATTTTTATCGGAAAGGATAATTTTGAAAGCTTCTGTAACTTTCTCAGCTGTCGCACCGCCTCCCACATCAAGGAAGTTAGCAGGATCGCCGCCATAGTGCTTAATGATATCCATAGTTGCCATTGCTAGTCCGGCTCCGTTTACCATACAGCCAATATTTCCGTTTAAAGAAATGTAGCTTAGGTCATATTTAGATGCTTCGATTTCTTTTGGATCTTCTTCATCAAGATCACGATATTCTACGATATCCTTATGACGGTATAAGGCATTAGAATCAAAGTTTAACTTTGCATCCAGCGCCATTACTTTTCCGTCACCTGTTGTGACTAACGGATTAATTTCAGCAATTGAGCAATCCTTTTCAACAAATACTTGATATAGTCCAAGCATAAATTTAACTGCCTGGTTCACTAGCTCTTTAGGAATGTTAATGTTAAAGGCAATTCGACGTGCTTGGAAAGGTGTAAGCCCGACCACGGGATCGATGTACTCTTTAAAGATTTTTTCTGGCGTTTTTTCAGCAACTTCTTCAATTTCGGTTCCGCCTTCTTCAGATGCCATTAATACGACTCTTGAAGAATCACGGTCCAATACCAATCCTACATAAAATTCTTTTTGAATATCGCAGCCTTCTTCAATAAGCAAGCGTTTAACTTCCTTACCTTCTGGCCCGGTTTGATGAGTTACTAATGTTTTACCTAGGAGCTCCTCAGCATATGTACGGACCTCATCAAGACTTTTAGCGATTTTTACGCCGCCTGCTTTACCACGGCCGCCTGCATGGATTTGAGCCTTGACAACGGTTATATTGGTACCTAATTCTTTTGCAGCTTCAACAGCTTCCTCAGCTGTAAACGCTACACGGCCATTTGGTACAGATACCCCATATTTTCTAAGGATTTCCTTACCTTGGTATTCATGGATATTCATATCCAGTCCTCCTAACGTCTTACGTGTAATGACTGCCGTTTTCATTTTATAAAATGATAGAATGGATGTCTACCTATAAAGTTTGAAATGGAACTTTTATTCCGGATCCCAAACAATTTTTTAGGTGTGACATCCCTTTTATTCCTTCTTTTTTTGCTGCTGGTCGACCCGATATATGAATGCAAAAACCTCGGCCACCGCTTCATATAATTCCTCTGGAATCGCCGTATTAATATCTAATTGTCCTAATAAACTGAGCAAGATTGGATCTTCTTGTACAGGTACTTGGTGCTCTTTGGCGGCTGCCAAGATATTTTCTGCGATCTTCCCCTTCCCTTTTGCCACTACGATTGGTGATGCATGCCGGTTCTGGTCATATTTTAGTGCCACAGCCTCTACTCTTTTTTCCTTCGTCATATCCGGATATCCACTTTCGATTTTGGCTGCAGCAATTGATAGAGAGGAGTTAACTTATTTTTCTCCTCCTCAGACACATTTTGAAACTGAATCGATGATACATGAAACCCAAGCTGCTTCATCCCAAGCTTAAATGCATCTATGATCTCACCGCTTGGTGCCTCAAAGTTTTCGATTGTATGAAAAACATGAAGAGACGATATTCGATTTTGCACCTGCAAATCCAGAATTGTTTCGCCAAGCTTTTCTAAATGAAGATGAAAAAGAATCCGGCAGTGAGACGAATCTATTTTGCCATTCTTCGTTTTATTCCCGCTCCAGCTAATCTCTGCATCTTTTAATTGATGCAATAGAGGGAGCGGCAGTTTGATTAGTAAATGAATCATATTTCCGATATCGGAACTAATAAGCTTCTGCCCATGCAAATGCGAAATTAATTCTTGCACCGATTGCTTTTGCGCGGATTTCCCCTGCTCTTGGAACTGTAATAGAATTGATTTAAGAGATTCCAACCCTTCAGACCTTTGCCCCGCTAATTCAGCCTCAAAATTGATGCCTAAAGCTTTGATTCCTTTTTTTATTTCAGAAGCTATTTCTGTTCTGATTAATTGGAGAAAATCCTCCTCAATGGTTTGAAACTGATGAATCTGTTGTTCTCTGCTATTGCTGATGACTGACAAAGCATATTTTCCAAGTCCCGAAAGAATAGGAGTATCAGATTGCAGTTTCATTTCGTGTTTCAGCATGTTCTCGATTTTTTCCAGTGTTAAAGGTATATTAGATCCTGTTTGCAGGAGCCTTGCTTCCGTTGCGTTGATTTCAACAAGAAGTTTTCCTGACTGAGGGTCAGACCCCATTAACAATTGCTGGAATTGATTCAACAGCTGCTTTGCCATTTCGTGATATTTCGTCAGAGATGAAAAAGCCAGCTCAGCTATCCTGTAACCAATCTTAGTCTCTAGAGGTCTCATTAAATTTTGAATCGTTTCATGTTGCGGGCTTATGGATAAAGTCTGAAGCAAAGTGGATACATCTTTACCGGAATATAAAGCAGAAAGACTTTGAAAAATTGTTTTTGAAAAGGGAAGGTTGGCCCGGGACATAAATTCAATAATCTGAAAATCCTGTTTTTTCATAGAAGACTGCCCTAACCACTCTAGAGCTGTTCTAAGCTTGTTACTGCCGAGCTCTAGCCATTCATCATGAACTGCCAGGTTTATGAGTCTATGCTCCCAGCTGTCCTTTTGAATGCCAAATTGCCTGGTTAACTGGCTAATCAATGTAGCTTTTATTGTTTCTTCATTTCCTGTAGTTGTCTGAACATGTTTTAAGAGAATCTCACTATTTGCTAATTGAATTTGAAATAGATAAGATTTCCCTGCTTCTAATGGAGAGAGGAGTTTAGCTTCCATTTTTTCGCCATTTATGACAATCACTGCTCTTCCATTATTTTCGATCTGTAAAAGCTTCGCATGAATCAAATCTCCTGCTTTGAGAGGTAACTGATTTGAAATTAAAGCTGTACCTAGTCTCGAAATAGCGCTCACTATTTTCACCTCCACTAGAAACTTTAAGAACGTACGTTAGAGAATTGATGCTGTTTTGTATCTTTCGATTTACAGAAACTCCTTTACAGGCGCAAAGCTTCTCCGGTGCTCTGAAATAACACCGTGCCGCCGAATTGCCTCGATATGTTCTGCAGTTCCATAGCCTTTATGTTTATCAAAACCATAGCCTGGAAATTTTTGCTCCATTTCAGTCATATACCGATCTCTCGTTACCTTTGCCACAATCGAAGCGGCGGCAATTGAAATACTTTTCGCATCCCCTTTAATAATAGACTCAGATGGATACGGTGTCGTTAAAGGCATCGCATCTATTAATAAAAAATCTGGCTGCAGCCCCAGACTGCGAACGGCTTCTAGCATCGCTTTCTGAGAAGCCCGATAAATATTAATCTGATCAATTTCATAGGAATGGATTATCCCTACTCCAATCGCGATTGAGGATTTGTAAATCAAATCAAACAGCTCTTCTCTTTTTGCCTCCGTTAACTGCTTAGAATCATTTAATCCTGGTATGTACACTTTTTCTTTTAAGATAACAGCAGCTGCAACCACTGGACCTGCAATAGGTCCGCGGCCAGCTTCGTCAATTCCGGCAATCATGTGATACCCTTGCTTTCTATAATACCTTTCATAGGATGATAGCTTTTTAAAATGAGCCTTCTCCTGTTTTTCTTTTTCAATTCGTTTTATAAACCCTTCTAAAAGGTTTTGAACTCCTTTTCTAGAATCGTTTTGAAGTTCTTTTATGAATGGATCATCGAGACTTGAAGTTTGGTCTAACTGTCTTTTTATCTCCTTTATGGTACGTTGCATATTTAGCACCTACTATCCTTTTATACTGCCTATATCGACCTTCAGATAAAAAAGTAAAGACCCGTGCGAAGGGCCTTAAGTCCTAATCTATTCAGGTATCTCAAATGATAAGGGTCCTAGTTTTCCATTTCTTATTTCTTGAAGAACAATTTCAGCTACGCGATCCCAATCAACATCGCCGCCAGAAACAATACAGCCCCGCTTTCTGCCAATCTGATCAAACAGTTCGGCCATATCCTCTGAAATCGCAGGAAGCTTATATCTCTCCTTAAGTCGATCAGGATAATGTTCCCCTAAATATTTTAAGGCATACGCCGCTATGTCTTGCAGCGGCAGAATCGTATCTTTAATCGCTCCAGTTACAGCCAGGCGGTATCCTACCAGTTGGTCCTCGAATTTTGGCCAAAGAATCCCTGGCGTATCTAGCAATTCAAAATCTTTTCCAGATTTAATCCAGCTTTGAGCTTTCGTAACCCCTGGGGTGTTTCCTGTTTTCGCGATATTTTTCCCGGCAAGCTGATTAATGAATGACGATTTCCCTACGTTCGGGATGCCTATAATCAGTGCACGGATGGCTCGGGGCGTGACCCCCTTTTCACGAAGAGCCTCGTGTTTATCCTTCATCAAATGTTTTGCCTGCTGAATCACTTTTTTCACATCCGCGGATTTATGAGCGTTGATAGCAAGCACACTTATATCCTTTTCTTCAAAATACTCAATCCATTCTTTCGTTACAGCTGAATCCGCTAAATCACTCTTATTTAAAAGAATGAGTCGCCGCTTTTGATGAGCAATTTCATTTACCATCGGATTTCGTGATGATAATGGGATTCTTGCATCCACAATTTCAATCACAATATCCACTAGTTTTATTTTTTCTAAAATTTGTCTTTTTGCCTTAGCCATATGGCCCGGATACCATTGAATGGTCATTTTCTATGTACACTCACTCTCGTCTTACTTCAAAGTTTGCCTTTATTATTTGACAAATCCTATATCTTCAAACGGCCAAAATACGAAACTCGTTTTTCCAAGAATTTTATCAAAAGGAACTGCTCCAATATGACGGCTATCCTTACTGAATCTTCGATTATCCCCCATGACAAACACATGTCCTTCTGGAACAGTTTCGCGGCCAATCACATCCTCTAACGTAAAGGAGAACGTTAAAGGGCCCGATAATTCGGCTTTTTTAAACTCCTCTAAATAGGGTTCATCGTACGGTTTTCCATTAATATATAGAACATCATTTTTATACTCAATCCTGTCCCCTGGCAGACCAATTACACGTTTTATGTAATCTCTTCCTTCCGGTGCCTGAAACACGATAATATCGAAGCGTTCAGGACTGCCGAATTTATAACTGAACTTATTCACTATCATCCGATCATGATCTTCTAGTGTAGGCTTCATAGAAAAACCATCCACAATGATTGGAGCAAAGAAAAATTGACGGATAATGATAGCTAGACCAATAGCTATTAAAAATGCCTTTATCCATTCCCATATTTCATTTTTTTTCCTTTTTGATTGTTCCATCCCGATACCTCGCCCTATTCCAGCTTCCTTTTTTATTGTACTAAACAATTCCACATATCTCTACAATAGAAGATGGAAAGTAGGGAAAAATCAACTACTTGGGACATCTGCTTAAAAAGCAACAGGCGAGGAATGCAAAACATTCCTCGCCTGTTAAAGCTTTTATTATCTAATCTCTTTAATTCTTGCAGCTTTACCGCGAAGGTTACGCAGATAGTAAAGTTTTGCACGACGAACTTTACCGCGACGAACCACTTCAAGCTTCGCAATTTTTGGTGTGTGTACTGGGAAAGTACGTTCAACACCAACACCATAAGAAACTTTACGTACTGTAAAAGTTTCACTAATTCCGCCACCGCGGCGTTTAATGACGACGCCTTCAAACACCTGAATACGTTCACGTGTTCCCTCGATAACTTTTACGTGTACACGTACAGTATCACCAGGACGGAAATCTGGAAGATCGGTACGAAGCTGATCCTTCGTAATTTCGTGAATAATTGGATGCATGATCTTCAACTCCTTCTACAGATGCTCTTACAATTCTCATTGATCGCAGCGGAACATCGTATTCGCTGACCCAACAGACGATTTCTGTCTAAGTCACAACTGCTATCTTACCATATTCAACTATCGATTTCAATACAATCTATTGTCTTTTCAATTCTTCTAACCACTTTTTCTGTTTTTCTGAAAGGCTTGCTTTCTCAAGTAACTCAGGACGGCGCTTATAGGTTCGAAGCAGAGACTCCTTTTCCCGCCATTCCTCTATTTTTTCATGATGGCCAGACGTTAGTACTTCTGGAACCTTCATACCTCTAAAATCCGCCGGCCGTGTATAATGGGGATGCTCAAGCAAACCACATTTTGAAAAAGAATCCTCTAACGGAGATTGCTCATTGCCTAGGACACCGGGCAGAAGTCTGACTACACTATCAATAATCACCATCGCAGCCAGCTCTCCGCCCGTCAGAACATAGTCTCCAATCGAAATTTCATCAGTAACCAAGTGTTCTCGAATTCTTTCATCATACCCTTCATAATGCCCGCAAATAAAAAGAAGATGCTTCTCTTTTGCTAATTCCTCTGCTTTGCTTTGGGTATAGACCTCTCCCTGAGGACATAGCAAAATGATGCGGGGCTTGGTCTCTCTCGTCAATGCTTCTACCGCATCAAAAATAGGCTGCGGCTTCAATACCATTCCTGCCCCCCCGCCATAGGGATAATCATCGACCGTTTTATGCTTGTTGTCCGCAAATTCTCTAAAATTCGTAACATGGTAGGATACGGCCTTTTGTTCGCTCGCTTTTTTTAAGATAGAAGACTCAAATACGCCTGTAAACATTTCAGGGAAGAGAGAAAGAACATCAATTCTCATTAATCTAGCAGCCCTTCCATTGGAGTTATGGTAATTTTCTTTTCTTTTATATCAATTGATTGAACGACATCCTCAATATATGGAATATAATATTCCTTTCGATTTCCTTTGACAACCCAAACATCGTTGGCACCAGGTGTTAGGATCTCTTTAATTTTTCCAATTTTTTCGCCGCTATCCGTAAATACTTCACACCCTATGATTTCATGGAAGTAAAATTCACCCTCATCCAAGCTTAAAAGCTGCTCCTCCTTGATTTTTAGAAGACCGCCTTTCAACGGTTCTGCAGCTTCGATTGAATCGTATCCCTCAAACGTTAATAAATCGAAGCCCTTATGAGATCGATGGCTTTTTACTGTAAGAGGAATTGGTCGATTTGCTTCCTTTTCAGAGAAAAAATATAAAGTATTACCTGATCGGTATCTTTCATCTGCAAAGTCGGTGCGGGACATAACCCTCACTTCTCCGCGCAAACCATGAGTATTTACGATTTTTCCAACATTAAACCATCTATCCATAAATCGGTCACCCTTTACGTATTTCTTTTACGATTCCATTTTCCACAATAATTTCCTTAACGACCTCATCCCAGTGATCGCCTTCATTAATTTCGAGAACCGCTTCAACCTCCGACTCTTTAATCTCCGTCCCCAGCGGTACGATTTCGAGCTGCTCCAATTGAAACTCGATGGTTTTTAGTTTAGCTTCTCTTCGTTCAATTTCCTTTTGAAAACTGGTGCGTAAAGCATTCGTTTGTGATTTTGCCGAACGTTCTGCTTTTTTCAGTTCAAATAAAAGCTGCTCGCACTCCTTTTTCAGCTGAGCACCTTCCATTTGTAGTTTGTGCGATATGTTCTTTTTACTTTCTTCCGTCAGCACTTGCTTTACAGATATCTTTCTAATAATTTTCATTTAAATGACTCCTCTTCATTTTGAAATTGGACAAGGAGCTTTTTATTCCAAAAAGAAAGCAGCAAGGTGCAATAACTCTATTATGTACAAAAAAGGAGGGTAGTGTCCCCTCCCTCCTTTTAATCGACGATATCAACATAGACTTTTTTGGATTCGTCTTGCTTCGCTGCAGCGGCAGCATAAACAACCGTACGAATCGCTTTAGCTACGCGCCCTTGCTTTCCTATTACTTTCCCGATGTCATTCTTGTTGACAGAAAGCTTGTAGGTAACGCTATTCTTTTCTTCCACAACATCAACACGAACATCTTCCGGAAATTCGACAAGGGGCTTGACAATCGTTTCAATGAGCTCTTTCATAGGCCCTCTTATTTACCGTATTTCAGGTTGTGGAATTTTTCCAAGATACCTTGTTGTGAGAATAGATTACGAACTGTATCAGATGGCTTCGCACCTGTTTGCAGCCATTTAAGAGCAAGCTCTTCGTTAATTTTTACTTCTGCAGGCTGGCTGACAGGATTGTAAGTTCCAATTGTTTCAATAGAACGTCCATCACGAGGAGAACGAGAATCTGCTACAACAATACGATAGAAAGGAGATTTTTTAGCTCCCATACGCTTTAAACGAATTTTAACTGCCATAATTAATAGCACCTCCGAATAGTTTCACACAAGATAGTATAATATCAAATAGATTTTAGGTTGTAAAGTGTTTTTTCTTTACATCGTATTTTTGGCGGAAATTCCCTTTGTTTTTTACATAAACGGAAATTTAAATCCGCCTTTTTTCTTGCCTTTGGTCATGCTTGTCATTTGTTTCATCATTTTTTTCATTTCATCGAATTGTTTCAGAAGACGGTTTACCTCAGGGACGGTTGTACCGCTTCCTGCCGCAATCCGTTTACGGCGGCTCGCGTTAATGATAGAAGGATCTTCTTTTTCCTTTTTTGTCATAGACCGGATAATCGCTTCTACCTTACCAATCTGCTTTTCATCGACTTGAAGGTTTTTCATGCCCTTCATTTTATTGGCACCTGGAATCATATTGAGAAGATCATCCAACGGTCCCATTTTTCGAACTTGTCCAAGCTGCTCAAGAAAATCATCAAGCGTAATCGATTGGGTTTTAATTTTTTCTTGCAGTTCCTTTGCCTTTTCGGCGTCGACTGTTTCCTGAGCTTTTTCAATTAAGGAAAGAACGTCTCCCATCCCTAGGATTCTTGACGCCATCCGCTCTGGATGGAACGGTTCTAGGGCGTCTAATTTTTCTCCCAATCCGGCAAACTTAATCGGTTTTTCCGTCACGGCTCGAATCGATAATGCAGCACCGCCGCGTGTGTCTCCGTCAAGCTTGGTTAGTACCACTCCTGTAATGCCGAGCTGCTCATTAAAGCTTTGCGCAACGTTAACGGCATCCTGCCCTGTCATCGCATCGACAACCAGCAGAATTTCGTCAGGCTTCGCCACTTCCTTAATTTGCTTCAGCTCATCCATTAGCGTTTCATCAATGTGCAAGCGTCCTGCTGTATCTATTAAGACATAGTCATGGTGCTCTTCTTTAGCCTTCTCAATCGCTTGCTTCGCGATTTCAACAGGACTTACTTGGTCACCTAATGAAAAAACAGGCATTGATAGCTGCTTTCCGAGCGTCTCTAGCTGTTTAATGGCAGCCGGACGGTAAATATCAGCAGCGGCCATAAGCGGTTTACGGTTATATTTTTTTCTTAAAAGGTTGGCTAGCTTACCTGTTGTCGTTGTTTTACCGGCACCCTGGAGACCTACCATCATAATGACAGTTGGAGGTCTTGAGCTCACCGCGATTTTACTCTGCTCTCCACCCATTAAGCTGGTTAATTCTTCTTTAACCACTTTAATAACCTGCTGACCAGGCGACAGACTTTTCATAACTTCTTGTCCAACCGCCCGTTCACTGACACGCTTGACAAAGTCTTTTACAACTTTAAAATTAACGTCTGCTTCTAGTAAAGCAAGACGGACATCCCTCATCATTTCTTTAACGTCCGCTTCTGATACCTTACCCTTTCCTCTAATCTTCTGGATGGTGTTCTGCAGACGTTCCGATAGTCCTTCAAAGGCCATACAAAGTGCCCCCTTACTCTAAATTTTCAAGAGCTTGTATTGGCTTTAACAATGCTTCCTTGTTGCCTTCACCTGCTTCAATCAGCTCCCTTAACTCTTTCAGAAGCTTCGAACGCTCTTGAAATTTCTGCAGCAGCAACAATTTTTCTTCATACTCCTCAAGCATCGCCTCAGTCCTCTTTATATTATCATAAACAGCCTGACGACTGATTTGATACTCCTCTGCGATTTCACCAAGAGAAAAATCATCTAGGTAGTAAAGAGACATATAGTTTCGTTGCTTTGGGGTTAATAGCGCCTGATAAAAATCATATAAATAATTCATTCTAGTTGTCTTTTCAAGCATATAAGCGCCCCCTTGTTAAGTGAAAAGACTTTACATTAAGAATACTGGAGGAATAGGGGATTGTCAAGGTTGACGGGGGGCGGGGGGGTACGGGGTGTGCTGCCGAGAGTTTCTGGTGCGCTACCGAGAGTAAATCACCCGCTACCGTGAGTAAATCACCCGCTACCGTGAGTAAATCACCCGCTACCGAGACTAAATTCTGCGCTACCGAGAGTAAATCACCCGCTACCGAGAGTAAATCCCGCACTACCGAGAGTAAATCACCCGCTACCGTGAGTAAATCCCGCACTACCGAGAGTAAATCACCCGCTACCGAGAGTAAATTCCGTTACCGAGAGTAAATCACCCGCTACCGAGAGTAAATCACCCGCTACCGTGAGTAAATCACCCGCTACCGAGAGTAAATCCCCGTTACCGAGAGTAAATCACCCGCTACCGAGAGTAAATCCCGCACTACCGAGAGTAAATCACCCGCTACCGAGAGTAAATCCATTTCTACCGAGAGTAAATCCATTTCTACCGGTAGTAAATCCTTCTCTACTGGAAATAACCCCCTCGCTACGGGTAACAATCTCCTTCCTACTGGTCATAACGTCCTCCCTACCGGCTAAAACCCCCTCCCTTCTTTTTAAAAGCCTCCCTCGAACGCATTTATCAACCGATATTTACCTTTCATCAACGAATTTCACGCAAATATCAACGATTCATGTGATTTATCAACGGATTTGCTCCACTTATCAATAAATTCTGGCTTTTATCAACGAATTCATTATAAATCAACAATTCACACGCTTTTATCAATGAATTCGGGTTGGCCCCCTAATTTTGGACACGAGCTTTCGTTTTCTCGAGTTTTCTTAGTTTCTTGTTTTAAGTCAACCTTCTTCACCTCTTGGCATTATAAGTGATGTCACTACAGCGTCAAGCCCAC